>CAMBHR010000001.1:0-133267 GCA_945867195.1 uncultured bacterium
ACACGCTGATAATCAGATATGAACACAATACAGGAACAGAGTTTGAGCCGTTGTTAGAAACGGTGTTCTTGCTTCTGCAAATCACTGATTTTCAATGTGATATACCGTGGTTTCCATATTTGTTTTCTCTTGTTTTCACGTCCTACTTTCCAATGCAGAACTCCCTGAAGATGGAGTGGAGCACGCTTTCGGGGGTCACCTCGCCGATGATGTCGCTCAGGTGGTGGATACATTCGCGGAGGTCCTGGCTGACGAAGTCGCCGCTCAGGTTGTCGTGTAGGCCAGAGATGACGCGGCGGATGCTCTCGCCGGCTGCCGAGAGTGCCTCGTAGTGGCGGAGGTTGCTGACGATGACGTGCGAAGTGTCGGCGGCACGCGAAAGTTGCCCTACGTGCTCTGACAAAAGGTGGCGGAGACGATCGATGTCGGCGGCAGAATGCGCGCTGAAGAAAACTACAGGTACCGAAGCCCCGGAGGCGGAAGCCGAACCCTCAACCGTATCAACTGTATCACTATCTTCCGAAACACAAGCTGCAACTCCGTCGGCGGAAACATGATTTTCCGGAACAGCACCCCCTACTTCAGCACCGGAGGCCGGGGCGCCGGTTGCGTCGGCGGAGAATACCTGCGCAATCCGGTCGGCGGAGTCGCGTTTCAAAGCCTCCAGTTCCGGCGGTGTGAGCAAGTCCGTTTTGTTGAACAGCAGCCAGAGAGAGGCCGTGCCGTCGCAGCGTGTCAGGATGCGGTGATGCAGTTCCCGCCACTGCTCCTCCCATCGGGTAGCGTCAATCAGCCAGAGCACCATTTCCGCCTCGTGGATTTTGGCAAAGGTCCGTTCGATGCCCATACGCTCCACCGTGTCCTGCGTGGCGCGAATGCCCGCCGTGTCAATGAAGCGCAGCAGCGTGTTGCCCACCACCACCGTTTCCTCCACCGTGTCGCGCGTAGTGCCGTGGATGTCGCTCACCAAGGCCCGTTCCTCGCCCACCAGCGCGTTCAGCAGCGTGGATTTCCCCGCGTTCGTCTCCCCCACAATCGCCACCGGCAACCCCCTCTTCAGCACATTCCCCAAGCGGAACGACGCGCAAAGACGGGCAATGTGGCCGTCAATGGTGCGCGCCAGCGAGAGCAGTTCCGTGCGGTCGGCAAATTCCAGGTCCTCGTGGTCCGAGAAGTCCAGTTCCAGTTCCAGCAGAGCCGTGATGTGCAGCAGTTTGTCGCGCAGCGCACGCAATTCCCGGCTGAAGCCCCCCCGCATCTGGTTCATCGCCATGCGGTGGTTCGCCTGCGTGGTCGAGGCGATGAGGTCCGCCACCGCCTCCGCCTGGCTCAGGTCCATCTTGCCGTTGAGGAACGCCCGTTGCGTGTACTCTCCCGGCCGTGCCATCTGGCAGCCCTGTTGCAGCAGAAGTTCCACGACACGTTGCAGGATATAGGCCGAGCCGTGGCAGGAAATCTCCGTGCTGTCCTCGCCGGTGTAGGAATGCGGAGCGCGGAAGAGGCTCACCAGCACTTCGTCCACCACCTCGTGGGTCGTGGGGTCAACGATGTGTCCGAAGGTCAGCGAGTTGCCCGCCTTCTCCTCCAGCGTTTTTTTTCCTTGGGGCACAAACACAGCCTGGGTTGCCCGGATGGCTTCCGGACCCGATACGCGCACCACGCCGAGTGCTCCTCCCGGCGGTGTGGCTATGGCACAAATGGTCGACATAGACGTTACTATTCCGTTAAGTGTTGTTTTGTTTGCAAAATTAGTGCAAGGCGAGTGTAGAGGAAAATGAAAAGCCGCAGGATTTTCATTTTGCTATGCCGAGCCGCAGCCTAATTTATCCAAATTTAGTGAAAGGCGAGTGTAGAGGAAAATGAAAAGCCGCAGGATTTTCATTTTGCTATGCCGAGCCGCAGCCTAATTTATCCAAATTTAGTGAAAGGCGAGTGCAGAGAAAAATGAAAAGCCGTGCAAAGTGAGAGTTTTTTCAGTTTCATCCCACACCCACCATCCCTGATCGCCGCTTATCCGCAGTACTCCCTACGGAATACTCCAGTACTCCCTATGGGGTACTCCAGTACTCCCTATGGGTTACTGTGGCAAAGCGGCGTTACGGCACGCCACATCGCCGAAAAGTCGCCCCTCCGTGCGCCCAAACACCCCCTGAGCCGTGGCCACAGCCCACGAAAACAGAAATATATCCCGGCCACATCCACCCGAAAAAGAAAAATATGTAGATTTGTCGCCGTAAACAAACCTCCAAAACCTTAAATTATGAAATTTCTGAAAAGAATACTCGTATTGGCCTGCCTGCTGTTCGGCTTGTCCGGAGCGTTGTGGGCAGAAGTCAACCCCAAGCCCTTTGTCGTGCCCGAGCTCAAGACCTGGACCGGTGCCGAGGGCAGCCTGTCCCTCTCGGGCCGCATCGTAGCCAAAGGCAGTGCCCTTCAGCCCGTGGCACAAGCCCTTGCGACAGACTATGCCGAGATGTTCGGCCGCCGGCTCACCGTCGGCAGCGGCAAGGCCCGGCCCGGCGACATCGTGCTGGAACTGAAGAAGGACAAAGCCCTGGGCGACGAAGGCTACCGCCTCGACATTGCCGCATCCGTGCGGCTCACCGCCGCCACACCGCGCGGCCTCTTCTGGGGCACCCGCACCCTCCTGCAGCTCACCGAGCAATCGGCCGACCGCTCCCTGCCCTGCGGCAGCACCACCGACGTGCCCGAGTACAAGTTGCGCGGCTTCATGATGGACTGTGGCCGCAAATACATCCCCATGCACTACCTGCGCCAGCTCACCAAGGTGTTGGCCTATTATAAAATGAACACCCTGCACATCCACCTCAACGACAACGGTTTCCGCCAGTACTTCGGAGGCGACTGGGGCAAGACGCAGGCCGCCTTCCGCCTGGAGTGCGACACCTACCCCGGACTCACCGCCAAGGACGGCTCCTACACCAAGCAGGAGTTCATCGAGCTGCAGCAGTTAGCCGAGGCCAACGGAGTGGAAATTATTCCTGAAATTGACATCCCGGCCCACTCCCTGGCCTTCTCCCACTACAAGCCCGAGCTGGGCAGCAAAGAGTACGGCATGGACCACCTCGACCTCTTCAACCCCGAGGTCTACACCTTCTTCGACGGCCTGTTCAAGGAATACCTCAGCGGCAAAGACCCCGTGTTCCGGGGCAAGCGCGTCCACATCGGCACCGACGAATACTCCAATGCCAAGAAAGAAGTGGTGGAGAAGTTCCGCGAATTTACCGACCATTATATCCGCTACGTCGAGAGCTTCGGCAAGCAGGCCGTGCTTTGGGGGGCACTGACCCATGCCAAGGGCGACACCCCCGTCAAGTCCGAAAACGTGCTGATGGACATCTGGTACAACGGCTTTGCCGACCCTGCCGAAATGAAGAAGCAGGGCTACCGCCTCGTCAGCATCCCCGACGGACTGGTCTACATCGTGCCCGCCGCCGGCTATTACTATGACTACCTCAACACGGACTACCTCTACAACCACTGGACCCCGGCTGTCATCGGCAACCAGAAGTTCGACGAGAACGACCCGGCCATCGAAGGCGGCATGTTCGCCGTTTGGAACGACCACGTGGGCAACGGCATCACGGTGAAGGACATCCACCACCGCGTGTTCCCGGCACTCCAGACCCTGGCCGTGAAATGCTGGACGGGCGTGAAGACGCAGCTGCCCTACGAACGGTTCAACACCCTGCGCCACGAACTCAGCGAGGCTCCCGGCGTGAACGAGCTGGGCCGTCTGGGCAAGCCCGGCACCACCGCCCTGCAGATGCAGGAAGTGAAGCCCGGCGCCACCCTGCCGGCTGAGGAAATAGGCTACGACTACTCCGTCAGCTTCACCCTCGAGGCCGCTCAGGAGGCCAAGGGCACCGAACTGTTCCGCTCGGCCAACGCCGTGTTCTACCTCGCCGACCCGCGCGAAGGCAAGCTCGGATTCCAACGCGAAAACTACCTCACCACCTTCAACTACCGTCCCGAACCGGGCAAGAAGGTGACGCTCACCATCGAAGGCGACAACCGCTGCACCCGTCTGCTCGTCGACGGCCAGCTCCGCGAAGAGCTGGGGGCCAAACCCCTCTACGTCATGCGCGACCAGGACCGCGCCCACTACCAGACCGATGCCGACAAGGGCTTTGAACCCATCGTTTACCAGCCCACCGACAAGATAAACTACCAGCGCACCTTGGTCTTCCCCCTGCGCAAGGCAGGCGACTTCAAGAGTAAGGTGAGCAATCTCAAGGTCAGCGTCAAATGACACAGACCCCTGACTGAACATTCAGGTGTGCGCAAGCAGTCCGTGCAGGGCTACGGCGCACACCTGTTTCATAACCTGTACAAATCGCACGGTCATGAGGCCAATACCGTTCCTCCTCGTCATCCTTTCCCTCCTCCTCCCCTGTGCCGCGCCCGCCCAGGACGCTGCGGATGGGCTGCCCGCCACCTTCCGCCGCGTCTGTTCGGAAAGCCAGCTGGAGGAGGGCGGACTGTATGCCCTGGTGGGCCATACCGCCCAGGGGCTGCGCGCCGTCATGTCGCACAACCTCAACGGCAAGGGCAAGCTGAAGGGCACGCGCACCCTGCCCGACGACGACGGCACGGGCCTCATTGTCATTGACCATGCGGACGACCTCTGGCAGCTGCAGCGCGAGGCCACAGGCGGTTTCCTGCTCATCAACCCCGCCACGCAGCAACGGCTCTCGCGCCTTAGCGACGACGGCCTGGGGCTGAAGTGGGTGGAAAAGGCCGATGCACCGGCCCGTTGGGAACTGGTGTTCAACGCCATGGGCGAAACCTTCTGGTACGCCCCGGGACTGACGAAACGCACGCTGAGCGTGTACACTGATTTCATCCCGGAAACCAAGAAATATGAGTACAAGTTCGACTTCTATTCCACCCCCGACACGCCCCACCTCGTGCTCTACCTCATGGAGCAGACCGGGCAACCGCCTGTCCCGCCCGGTGAGGAACCGGAAGAGCCATCGGACCGCCAGCCCCCGGGCGGCAGCCGCGTGACGCTGTGTCACGAAACGCAGCTGCGGCTCACCGACGGACGGGCCGCCGAGGGGCGGGATTTTTGGCTGTGCGACAGCACCGTCGCCCCCTTCTGCGACCTCGACATCTGGACCGTGGACAGCCTCAGCCCCACGTCCTTCGCCCTGCGCCGCGAAAAGTTCTACCTGGGCCACGGTCTCGAGCCTGTCAGCGAGCCTGCCGCGTGGCAGGTGGCCGAAGGCTGGCTGCGCACCACCGAGGCCGCACCGCGCTACATAGCCTTCGATGCGGCAGCGGCGCAATGGTACGTCACCACCGACACCCTGTCGGCCCAACCTGCCGCGCTGGCCGCCGTAGCCCCCGCCCCCACGCTGACACTGACCGAAACGGGTGTCTGCTGCCTGGAGGGCGGATGGTCGGCCCCCTCGCTCGCCTCACTTACCTTGGCCACAGTGCGCTGCCTCGACCTCACGCGCATCACACTGCCCCTTCACGCCCGCGCCTTCGACCACCAGCCCGACACGGTCAACCTCCCCATCTTCGTGGCCGAGGCATGGGCCGGTGCGGTGCCGGACTCGTGGCCGTTTGTCGTGGCGTGCGACGGCAGCGTCAACGCCCTGCTGCGGCCCTACTGCCTGAAGGACAAAGCCTCCTTCTTCACCGACCGTCCCATCCGTGCCGAAGCGGGCCAGCTGACCTACGTCCGTGCTGACTGCAAGGCCGACGGCTGGTACAGCCTGTGCCTGCCTTTCGAGGCCGTCAGTGCCGAGGCCGAAATCTTCACGCCCTCCTCGTTGCAGTCCGACACGCTCTTCCTGGCCGTGCAGGACCGGCTCACGGCGGGCCGCCCGGCCTTGTTCCGCGCCTTGCAGCCGGGCAGTGTCGCCTTCACCTGCACGGCGTGCCAACTGACCGCCGCCACGGCAAACGACGCCTGCCTTTGCGGCGTGTTCCGTCCCTGGCCCGTCCCTTCGTCCGGCGGCAGCATCCACCTCTTCTCCTCCTCGCGCAACGCCTTTGTGCGTGCCGCAGCGGGCAGTCTGCTGCCGCCCTTCCGCGCCGCCCTGGTGCTTTCCGGGGCGCAGGCCGCGCCGCGCTGGACCGTCGGCCGCCCCTCCGCGCCAAAGGCGGAGTAAGCCCCCACCGCGCGCCGCGCAGCAAAGCCTGCCGGTTTTCCACCCCCGAACTGACAATTTCCTTAACTTTGCCCCCGAATTAACATCTCACTGACATGAAGAAAATCTTTGTTCTTTGCCTTGCCCTGCTCGCAGGGCTTGCAGGAGCCCGCGCCGACGAAGGCATGTGGCTCTTGAAACTGATGGAGGAGCAGCACCTTGCCGACTCTCTCCGCAAGGCCGGCCTCCAACTGCCGCCCGAGGCCCTCTACAGCGAAACGTCGCCCAGCCTGCGCGAGTGTGTGGGCATCTTCGGCGGCGGCTGCACGGGCGAGGTGGTAAGCCCCAACGGCCTTGTGCTGACCAACCACCACTGCGGCTTCAGCTATGTCCACGAAATGAGCGGCATCGGCCACGACTACATGAAGGACGGCTATTTCGCCCACAGCCTGGCCGAAGAGCTGCGCACCCCCGAGAGCCTCACCTTTACCTTCGTGCTGCGCATGGAGGATGTCACGGACAAGGTGCTGGCTCAGGCCCGGAAGGAGAAGGTGGACGTCTTCACCATGCAGAGCCAACGGTTCCTGGCTCCCCTGGCCGAGAAACTGTTCAAGAAGAGCGACCTGAAGAAGCGGAAGGGCGTCGAGGCGCACATCGCCTCGTACTACGGTGCCAACCGTTTCTACCTGATCTATGAGCAGACCTTCCTCGACGTGCGCCTCGTGGCCAACCCGCCGTACAACATCGGCCAGTTCGGCGGCAACTCGGACAACTGGATGTGGCCGCGCCAGAACGCGGACTTCGCCATGTTCCGCATCTATGCCGACAAGAACGGCGACCCCGCGCCTTACAGCGAGGACAACGTGCCCCTCAAGGTGAAGAAATACCTGCCCATCTCGCTGAAAGGCCCGAACCTCAACGACTATACCATGGTCATGGGCTTCCCGGGCCGCACCAGCCGTTACCTCACCGCCGCCGAGGTGGAACTGCGCTGCAAAAGCTCGAACGAGCCGTTCGTCATTGCCGGCAACCCGCTCCTGAAATATTATAAGGAACTGATGGACCAGAGCGACGAGCTGCGCCTGCTCCTGGAGGACGACTACTTCAGCTGGGGCAACTCCATCAAGAACTTCGGCGGCATGAACGAGGCCGTGGAGAAGGGGCACCTGGTGGAGCAGAAACGGGCCGAGGAAAAGCTCTTCCGCCAATTCGCCGCCCAGTCGGGCAAGCCGGAATACGCCGACATCATTGACCGCATCGAACGCCTCTGCACGGCCTACAAGGACACGCTCCACGACCAGACACTGGCGTACATCACGCTCCACACCCAGAAATTCGGCTTCCCCATCGGCCTCATCATGGAGTATGACGAGGCTCTGAAAAAGGGAAAGGAGGCCGAAATCCGGAAGGCCAAGGAGGAAATCATGAAGACTTGGCAAAAAGAGGTGAAACCCGTCAACCTGGACATTGACCGCAAACAGACGGAACTGCTCATCCCCTACTTCGAGAAGTACCACAAGCTGGACTGCGTGCCGGCCTTCCTCGCCGAAGGCAAGGACTGGAAAGCCCTGGTGGAAAAGGTGTACACGCAGTCGGTATTCGCCGACAGCGCACGCCTGGCCCAGGCTCTCGGGAAGAACGATGCCCGGCTGCTCACGGAGGACCCGCTGACCGAAATGCTCGCCAACCTCGGGGCTTACGCCGAATTGGCGCTCCAGCCCGCCGTGGCGGCCTACACGCTCCAGCGTTACGAACTGGATAAGATTTACGTGTGCGGACTCTGCGACATGTACCAGTGGGCCAAGGCACCGGACGCCAACTTCACCCTGCGCATGACCTACGGCCACGTGTGCGACCTCAAGCCGCGCGATGCCGTGCGCTACGACTGGCGCACCGTGCTTGACGGTATGTTTGAAAAGGAGAGCAAGACGGAGAGCGACTATTTCGTCAACGAACGCCTGCGCAGCCTCTACCAGGCGAAGGACTTCGGACGCTATGCCCGCGAGGACGGCAAACTGCCCACCTGCTTCCTCTCGAACAACGACATCACGGGCGGCAACTCCGGCTCGCCCGTCATGAATGCCCGTGGCGAACTGATCGGCCTGGCGTTCGACGGCAACATCGAAAGCCTCTCGTCCGACCTCCAGTTCAACCCCACCCTGCAACGCTGCATCAACGTGGACATCCGCTACGTGCTCTTCATCATCGACAAGTTCGGCGGTGCCAAGTACGTGCTCGACGAGCTTGACATCCGGTAACGGATCCGTCAATCCCCGGAAAACATGAACAACTTGGACAACCCTCGGCAACTCCCCCAAAGTTGTCGCAGGTTGTCCAAGTTGTTGTCATATGAAGCCGCAGGCATGGCCATTACAAAGCCTGGACTTGTAAAAACAAAGCCTGGACTTGTAAAAACTAATCCTGGACTATTTTTTTCTAAGCCTGGACTTGTAAATCCTAAGCCTGGACTTGTAAAAACAACCCGCAGGACTGCACTGTCTGTCCTGCGGGTTGCTGCTGCATATCAGGCATGGCAAGCCTCGAAGAGCTTGCGGTAAAAGCGGTGACGGCAAAGCGTGGCAGCACTGCCCAAGATAATCAACTTGTAGCGAGCGCGCGTCATGGCCACGTTCATGCGCCGCAGGTCGGAGAGGAAGCCTATCTGCCCCTCCTCGTTGGCGCGCACCAGCGAAACGAGTATCACGTCGCGCTCCTGCCCTTGGAAGGCATCGACCGTATTGACGGTAATCTGGCGGCGCAGCGGTTGGAGGAAATCATCCTTCTTCAGCAGCGAACGTAAATACTGCACCTGTGCGCGGTAGGGCGATATGATGCCGATGTCCACCCGCTCATCCAAGAGCCGGCGGCGACCCACGCGCGTGGCATAATCGTGGAGGGCGCGCAAGGTGAGCTGCGCCTCGGTGCGGTTGATACGTCCGTAGTTCGTGCCCACAAATTCCTCGTGGACAGGCTGCTCTCCGGCCTCGGCCTGACCGTTGTCCGCGACCGCCTCCTTCGACGTGTCCACCCATACGAGCGGCGCGTCCAGCTCGTCGAGCAGCGAGCGGTGCTTCACCTCCGGCGCAGCCTGCAGCTTGCCCCCGTAGAACCATTCGGACGAGAAGCGCATCAAGGCCTCGTTCATGCGGTACTGCACGGTGAGCAGCCTCACGCAGTCGGGCTTCGTTTCGGCCAGGTGCTGCATCAGCGTGCGCCCCAGCCCCCCTTGCAGTGCCTCGCGGCTTTTCACCGTGGGCGGCAGCTGCTGGTGGTCGCCGGCAAAGATGACGCGGTCGGCGTGTTGCAGGGCTATCCAGCACGCCGCCTCGAGTGCCTGTGCCGCCTCGTCGATGAAGAGCGTGTGGAAGTGCTGTCCGCAGAGCAGGGCTTGAGCCGCTCCCGTCAGCGTGCTGGCTATCACGCGCGAAGCGTTAAACAGGTCATGGCGTATGCGGGCTTCAAGCTCGTCGGCCCGCTCGCGCAGCCGCGCTGTCTTCTGGTGGAAATTCTCGGGCCGGCTTTTGCGCCGCTGGGCATAGAGCTGGCGGATGGTGCGCCGCACCTGCCACAGCAAGGGGTAGTCAGGATGGGCGGCAAAACGGTGTTCGTAGGTGCAGGCCAGCATCTCGTCGGTCACGCGGCTGGGGTTGCCTATGCGTAGCACGCTCAGCCCGCGCGCCGCCAGCTGGGCGCAAATCCAGTCGACCGCCGTATTGCTCTGGGCACAGACCATCACCTGCGGTTCGCGCCGCAGCACCTCACACACCGCCTCGACGAGCGTGGTCGTCTTACCCGTTCCCGGCGGCCCGTGGACAATCAGCGCGTCGCGGGTGCGCAGCACGTCGCGCACGGCCTGTTCCTGCGACGGGTTGAGCCACGGCAGACTGAGGGGCACGGCCTGCGGCGCGCCGAAGCGGAGCGGGGCCGGGGTGTGGAAGAGGTCGCGCAGCTCGGCCACGCGGTTGCCGCGCGCACCGATGGTGCGTTGCAGGGCATCAAACATCGTGCGGTAGGAATAATCGTCGAAACTGAGCTGCACGCCGGCCATCTCCAACCCTTGGAGCCGCGCCAACGCTTCCTCGCCGGGAAGCTCCACCACCATGCGGCCTGTTTCGGCAAAGCTGACCGTGGCCTGAAATTCCAGATAGCGCAACTCGCCGTTGCCGGTGCGCGAAAAGAAACACACCTGGCGGCCATATTCAAAGTTGTGGTCCGTTTCGTCGTCGGCCGCACGCGTGATCTCCACCACAAAGCGGTCGAGCGAGTTGTAGTAGCCGCGCCCCACGCTGATGGGGAACCAGCAGTCGCCGCGCTTCACCTTGCGGTCAATGCCCATCATCTCCGTGTCGCGGCGGAAGGCGGCTTTCTCACATTCGTACTCCTTTTGCAGCAGCCGGTATTGTTGTTCTAAGGATAAAGGTGTCATGCTGAGGGATGGGTTGTCAATAGGAGCTGTGCTCCACGCTCACGCCAATCAGGCCGTTCTCGCCGAGCTTGAACTCCGCCGCCGCACCCACGCGCTCCTTGGGTTCGCCCCAGTAAAGGGGGAAGGCGTTGTGGCGGAAACGCAGGTCGTTTTCCTTGGGCAGGAAGGTTTTGCTGCCGTAGGCATAGAGCGAAACGATGTCGCTGACCTTGTAGCCCACGATGCCTGCCACGCCAGCATCGGTGCTGCGCCAGCCTCCCCAGTCCATGTGGTGGGCATACACGCCGGCGGCCACGGTGAAACGGCCGTTCAGGGGCAGGGCATAGGCCATGGCCAACGACTGCCCGAAGCCGACACCCGAAGGGGCGTGCTTGCCCAAACCTACACTGAGGCTCATGCCGACTTGCGCGTTCATGCCCTCATGGAGCCGCCACGGCGTGCCGCCCCAATAGTCGGGTGCCCAGGCATAGCCCAGCGGGGAACAGAACAGCGGGGTCGGGGTGGCGGGCAGCAGGGGCAACGACAGGACGGCATCCGGCACGGCAGCCACCGCCTTGAGGGTGTCCTCACGCAGGCTGTCGGACGGGGCGTGCATAAAAGCGTCGTCAAACTCGCGACGGCGGGAGGAGTCGTCGGTCTGGGCGCACACGGACAGGGCACAGACCGCACTCCATAAGAAGAAGAGAAATCGTTTCATGAATTTTCAGTAAGAAGTCGCTGCAAATGTAGGCAGAAAATGGGACGGTAATGTTGAATTTGTTTTTAATAAAGGCAAAGTAAAGGGGGCAAATGCTAATTTTGCCGCGCTGAACCAGCCAAAAGGTATCAGAAATGTAAAGGAAAACGCCCGCCGGAAGCGTGGGCGCATCAAACTTCAGAAAACATGAAAACATGGAATAGCTTCTTTTTCCTCATCGTCGGCTTCGTCACGGCCTTGTCAGCAGCGGGCCAAACTTCGCTGCCCCTGCGCTTCGTGCCGGCCGACAGTGTGTTCACCTGGGCCTACGCCGGCCAGGGCTTCCCGATGATGGCGCAGGACCTGTGCCCCGGCGTGCGCGCCGCAGAGCTGGCTGTGCCGCCCGGCACCGCCGATTACCGACAGAAGGTGGAGAAGCTGTGGCAGCAGGTGCAGCCGGAGCTAAACGTGGTGGGCGGCGGCGACGACGAACTGTCCTACGGCCAGGGACTGCCTGCCGCCTATGGCTTTAACCTCAACGGCCTGATGCTGCTCCTCACAGGACGCGCGGCCCACGCCGACATGATGGAGCGCAGCCTCTTCAATGCCGTGCTGCGCACGCTGGCCGACTCCACGCTCGCCCGACGGCCCGATGACCTGCGGGCGGTGGCCGAAACGCTGATGGGGGTGCCGGGGGTGGTGTATGCCACCACGGCCGACGAGCGCGACCTGTACGTGAACCTCTACACCAATGCCACGGCCAACCTCTGCCTGCAGCACGAACGCTTCGCGCTGGACCAGATTACCGATATGCCCTGGAGCGGCCAGGTGAAGTTCCGCGTGTCGCGCCTGGCGCACCCTTTGCCGCTGCGGGTACACCTGCGGCTGCCCGACTGGGCCTGCAAGCGGCGGCTGCCCCTGACGGCTTTCGCCTATGCCGACACCACGGCCTGCCTGCCGCGCGTCTATGTCAACGGCCATGAAATAGAGCCGCTGAAGGCGGATGCCGACGGCTACGTGGTGATAGAGCGCACGTGGCGCTCGCTCGACGAGATTTACATTGACTTTCCCTTGGTGCCGCAGTACGTGCGCCGCGCCGAGGCCGCGACCGGTGCAACGCGGCGCGGCGCGCTGGCGCTGCAACTCGGCCCAGTGGTCTACATGGTCACTACGCCGACCGAGGGGTGCGGCTTTGTGGCGCACGACGCGCTGCGCCTCTCCCCCCACCCTGCCCCCTCGGGCCGCCAGCAGGTGGAGGGCGACATGTTCCGCTACGCCGGCACGCCGCAGGATGCTGCCGCGCCCCGCGTGCCTTTCCTGGCTGTGCCCTATGCCGACGGTGCGCCGGGCCGCGTGTGGCTCTCCGAAACAGAATAGCCCGGCTTTCCTGCCGCTCCTCCCCATCATCCGCCACAAAGGGCGCAACCTCCGGCAACGGGGTTGCGCCCTTCAACTATTTATTGTCTACCTTTTTGCGCTTTTACAGTCGCTTGATGATTTCCTCCACCGCGCTCTTGCCGCGATACTTGTCGCGCATGGCGTTGAACTTGTAGTGCAGTTTGAGGTACACCTGCCGCGTGTCGCCCTCGCCGGACTGCAGGAAGCGGGAGTTCTCCATGAAGATGAGGTTGCGCGAGCCCACGTTGTGCAGCAGGTCCTGACAGCCGAGCGTCACGGTGAGCGCGTCGTTGAGGAAGCTTCGCGAGGCGTACAGTTCCGTGTAGTGCATCTGCTTGTCCACCTTCACGTTCTGGTAGTTGCCCCTCGTCTGGAAACTGTAGACCGCCGTGAGGTCAATCCGGGCCGGGAGTTTGAACACCTGCACCGTGGCCAAGTGGAACAGCGGGTTGTTGAACTTGCGCGTACCGTTCATCACGGGCAGCTCGCAGAACGTCTGCGTGTAGACCGCCGTAAAGCGCGGCTGCCAGTACTTGAAGCGCGGCGCATAGGTGAGGATGCCCTGCAGCTGGGTGAACGATTTGTTGAGGAAGGATATTTTCGTGATGGAAGGGTGGTCGGGCAATGAGCGTCCCCAGAACAGGATGCCGTCCTGATAGTGGTCCATCATGGCCACGGCCTGCCAGCTGCCGCGCACGAGGGTGAGGTTCACGGAGTGGATGATGGTGGGCTTGAGGTCGGGGTTGCCGCTCTGCATGAGGAAGCGATTGCCGTACGTCACCTTGTTGGACAGCTGTCCGTACTGCGGCCGTTGTGTCTTGGCGGTATAGGAAAACATCAGCTGGAGTGCCTTCGCCCCCTGTCCGAATGCCGTGGCAAGGGAGAGCGAGGGGAAGAGGTTGTTGTACGTGGGCGAAAGGTCGGGGTTGTGAACGCCCTCGATGGAGTAGTCGTAGGCGGCGTGCTCGTAGCGCAGTCCGGCGGAGAGCTGGTAACGGCGTGCCAGCACGGCACTCCACTGCACGAAGCCGGCCACGTTCTTTTCCTCCTGCTTGGTGTTGGTGGCCTGCAGGCCGAAGTTGTTGAGCGGGATGTAGTAGTCGTCGTGGCGGTTGGTCAGCTGGTACTGCGTGCCGAGGCTCACCTTACCGCCCAGCCACGGCCATTCGTAGGCCACCTTGGCCGCCCAGAGGCGGTTACGGGTGCGGCTCACAGAGGGCACGTAGCGGTCGTCATGCTCCTGGCTCGTCTCGTTCGTCACGTTCGTCTTGTTGTCGCCGTTGGCATAGAAGCTGAGGTCGGTGGAGAGTTCTCCCTTTCCGAGCTTGCCCACGTAGTAAAGGTTGAGGTCGTGCTGCAAGTCGGCATCATTGTCCTCCTCGCCCTGGCTCAGCAGTTGGTCGTAGTATTCGCCGTTGGCCAGGATACGGCTGTCGAGGCTGAAGTAGCCCGTGCTTTTGAGAGTCTGTCTGGCCTGGTAGCGCAGTCCGAAGGAGTGGTTCTCGTCCACGTCGTAGTTGAAGCCGGCGGTGTAGTCGGCATAGAGCTGTTTGCCCTTCATGTTCTGTCCCATGGGCAGGTACCACAGCGTGTCGGGCGTCACGGTGAGCTGGTCGGAGGGCGAGTTCCAGAAGTAGCGTCCGCCATTGATTCCGGCCACGGCGAAGATGTCCAGCCCCTTGCGGCGGTAGTTCACCTTGAGCCGGGAATTGTCGTTGGCATAGCGTCCCTGTCGGTACTCCTGCATGGCATCCACGCCCCAGCCTTCGCCTTTGCGCCGCACCGTGCGTATGCGCACCACGGCGGCCACGTTGGCGTCGTACTTCGCCCCGGGTGTCTGGATTACCTCCACGTGCTTCACCTCCTCGCTGGACAGCTGCTTCAGTTCGGAAAGGTCGCGCACTTGCCGCCCGTTGATGTAGAAGATGGGCGTGCCCTTGCCTATCACTTCGATGGTGCCTTCCTTATCGCCCTTCTGCATGAGTCCGGGCACTTGTTTGAGCACGTCCTCGGCGGTGCCGGCCTTGGCCAGCGGCGTGTTCTCTATGGTGGTGACCATCGCGCCGTCCTTGAGTTTCGCCACGGGCCGGTAAACGGTCACGCCGGCCTCGCTGAGGGTTCGCAGGCTGTCGGCCCGGTGGTCTTGTGCCTTCACTTGCAGCCCGATGGGCAGCAGCATGATGAATACGGCAATCACTATGATGATTTCCAGATGCTTTTTCATAAGGTCAGTATTTTTTGTTGGAAAATGGGGCGAGCACAGAGACGCACGGCCCCCGGCTCATGCTTTGTTTGTATTTTCGAGATAGGCGTTGTACGCCCGTACCATCTCTTCGGGCGTGATGTCGAGGAGTTTCATTTGTGCGAAAAACTGCGGCATGGCGTGTTCGCGGAAATAGGCGCGGCGTTCGGAGCGGATGAGCTGCGGCGCGTCGGCCGCCACGAAATAGCCCATACCCCGCTTCTGGTAAATCACGCCCCTGCGGGCCAGCAGCTCGTAAGCCTTCACCGCCGTGTTCACGTTCACCTCCAGCATCGCGGCATACTCCCTCACGCCGGGCACGCGGCTCTCCGGCGCATACGTACCGTGGAGTATCTCGTCGCTCAGGCGGTCGGCCATTTGCACATAGATAGGTTGGCTTTCTTTAAACGTCATGTTGTGGTTCTTTCTAAGGAATACGATAAAGACTTTGGTTTAGAACAATTTGCGCCGCACCACGGTCATGCGCTCGAACAGGCGGTAGCTCAGCCACACGAAGCCTGCACCTGCCAACAGCTGCACGACGGCACCCACAGGCACGATGTTGACGAGAAAAGCAAACACCTCCTTTTCCGTAAAGGAGTACTCGAACAGCCCGGCCACCGTGCCGGCCACGTAAGTCCCCACCAGGGTGAGACCCAGGCCGCACAGGCCCGTCAGGATGAAGGCTTGCTTGCGGAACACCGCCGAACCGAGCAGGAAGAAGCTGTAGGTCATGAAGCCGAAGGACACTACGAACGCCACGGCACACCATCCCGTGGACTGGCCGGCAACAAAAGGCTCGCTCATCGCACGGGAGAAGACCGTGCCGTTGTTTCCGATAAACTCCCACAGGGCGGGCAATGCCGAACCCAAGGGGGTGTCCGACCAATGGTAGACGAGCTGCCGCAGACCGTCGGCCAGCAGGATGCAAACGGCGTTGAGCACCCACACGCCCACCGTGCAGATCAGCAGCCGCGCCACGAATTTCTCCGCGTTGCTGGCCGGCAGCATCAGGATGGCGATGCGCTTGTTCTTGTCCTTCAGCACGTCGAACGTGAAGGAGATGCCGCCCAGGATGAGCAACGCGCTGATCATGACGAAGGCACCGGTGGCACTGTGCATCCGGCCGGCGATGTACCAATCCGGGGCTTCCGGGCTGTTGCTTATGGTGTAGAAAACCAGGGCCTGGCCGACGAAGTGGGCCAAGAGGTAGGCAATGCCTATGTTGAGGAACCATTTATGATTTTGGCAGAAGGTGATGCGCATCACCTGCGCCATGCGTTTCAGACTGAAGTTTTTCATTGTTTCGGGAGGGGGATTAACAGGTGAGACTTTGGGGAAGTTTGCCGGCTTCGGCACAGCAGAAGAGGAGTTCGAGGTCCAGCGGCGTTTCGTCGTCGGGGGCGTCGTTCTCCACCACCACGGCATGGCCCTGGAGCGAGTTCTGCACATAGAGCGCGTCGTCCGTGGGTTCGCCCAGGGCACGCTCTTCACAGCGCACGGCGGCCGAGATGTCGGCCACGGAGCGGTTGAGCAGCAGGTGCGAGCCTTGGAGCATCACCACGTGGTCCAGGAGCATCGCCACGTCGTTCACCTGGTGGGTCGACACGATGAGGGTGCGGTCCTCGGTGATGTGGCGCGCCACCACCTGCCGGAAAATGCTCTTCGAGGGGATGTCCAGCCCGTTGGTCGGCTCGTCCATGAGCAGCAGGCGGGTGCCCGTGGCCAGGGCGAAGCATACGAAGGCTTTCTTCCGCTGTCCCATCGACAGGCTGTCGAGCTTGGCCTTCGGGTCGAGGTCGAAGTCTGTCATGCAGTGCATCAGCACCTCGTAGTCGAAGTGCGGATAAAAGCAGGCGTTGAGCTGCACATAACGCTCCATGCTGAGGTGGGGCAGCTCTATCTCTTCGGGCACGAGGAACATTTCCTGCAACACCTCGGGCCGCCGCAGCCTGACGTCGGTGCCTTCAAACAGCACCGTGCCACGCTGTTGGCGCAGCAGTCCGCTCATGAGGTAGAGCAGGGTGCTCTTGCCGGTGCCGTTCTTGCCCAGCAGTCCGTAGATGTGGCCCGGCTCGAAGCGCAGGCTGAAGTGCTCGAACACGGGGGCCTTGCGCCGCCCGTAGCTGAAGTCGATTTCGTTTATCTGTAACATGATGAAAAAGTTTAATTCGGTGTAATAGTTTAATAGTACACCGCAAAAGTAGAGCGGCACTTTGAATTGTGCAAGGAAAAAGCGGAAAAAATGCGTCGGGAGGTGTAATATTTTGCTATTACACCCGATTTGGGCCTTCCGAAGCCCGTTTTGGGGGCTTCCGGAGCCTGCATTTTTGTTTGCAGAGCCATTTTTTTGTATGGCAGGGGCGGTTTATCGTTTCGGGAGCCGCTCCGGCGGCATCGGGGCCGGGCTTCGGCAGTACACCCCCGAGGGGTACGCGAGTATCCCTTGGGAGTACTGCAGTATTCCCTAAGGAGTACTCGAGTACTCCCTAAGGGGGTACTGCAATCCTCCCGCCGGGGTACTCCAGTACTCCTCAGGGGGGGAACTCGGCAGAGGCTGGTTCAGCAAAGGCGAAGGCCGGTCCGGAAACTACAAAGGCCGACTCAGGAACGGAGGAAGGGGGCTTCGGGACAAATATAGGGGGGCGGCCACAGGCTCTTGGAGAAATATGCGTATCTTCGCGGCGTGAAAAACAGCAAAGGCATATTCCGCGTTGTCATGGCCATTGCGCTACTGCTCATGGTCGTGCTGCTTCCCCACCACCATCACCGTGGAGGGGCTGCCTGCTGGGCACTCGAATTGTGCGCCCACGATGCGCACCCCCACGAACTGCCGGTGGAACATTCGGACCACGGCCTTCCGGCTTCGCACACCTGCTCGGTGGACTTCACACCGCAACAGGTGTGCCAGGTGCCTGCCGCCACCGCCGGAACGCTGCCTTTCTGGCTCTGGGTGGGGGCTTGGGCGGCTTTCGTGCTGAACCTGTTTTTCCCATCCCTGACCACTCCTATATATAATAGGAAGCAAATTCCGCTTTTGGCCGGTCTGACGGACCGGCACCTGCGGCGGCGCGGACCGCCCTGCTTTATGGTGTGATTTTCTTTCTTTTCCAAAACCATAAAGCCATTTTCATGAAAAAAATATGCTTTTTCGGCATAGCCCTCATGGGGACTATGCTCTTGGGTGCGTGCCATTCGGACCACGCACACGACGGCCATGACCACAGCGCGGAGGGACACAACCACGAAGCGGAGGGTCACGACCACGAGGCCGAGGCCGACGGCCACAACCACGAAGCGGACGACCACGGTCACAACGCGGAGGACCACGCGGGCCACTCCGGCGAAATCACTTTCACCGAGGCGCAGGCGAAAGCCGCCGGACTAAGACTCGTCACGGTGGAGCCGGGCGAATTTGCCGAGGTGGTGGAGGTGACGGGCCGCCTCTTGCCGGCGCAGGGCGACGAGGCGACGGTGTCGGCCACCATGGCGGGCATCGTGAGCCAGGCAACGAAGCACCTGACTGACGGCGCGTCGGTGCGTCAGGGGCAGCCGCTGTTTGTCATCAACGCTTCGGCCATGGCGGACGGCAACCCGGCGGCAGCGGCGCGCGCGGAACTGGAAGCGGCGCGCAAGGCGTTGGCACGCGCCGAGCAGCTGGCGGCGGAGAAACTGCTGCCGCAACGCGAACTGGACGAGGCGCGCAGCCGTTACCACACGGCGGAGGCGGCGGCCCGCAGCTTGGGCAACGAAAGCCGGACACGCGCCGTGGCCGCGCCTTTCACGGGCTACGTGAAGGAGGTGATGGTGCGCCCGGGCGACTACGTGCAACCGGGACAGCCGATGGCCACGGTCACGCAGAGCCAACGGCTGCAGCTGAGTGCGGACCTGCCCGAACGTCACTTTGCCCTGTTGCCGCAAATCCAGGATGCCACGTTCCGCCTGTCGTATGAGCCGGAAGGAACGGCGCACTGCGTGAGCGAGATGGGGGGCAAGCTTGTTTCCAAGGGGAGGGCGAGCAGCGCGACGGGCTTTTCCGTTCCCGTGACCTTCGAGCTGCCCAACCGGGGACGGCTCGTATCGGGCAGTTTCGCGCAGGTGTATCTGCAGGGGGCAGCCCGGAAGGGGGTCATCACGGTGCCCAACGAGGCACTTACTGAGGCGCAGGGGCTTTTCTTTGTGTATGTGCAAATCCATCCTGAAAGGTATCAGCGGCAGGAGGTGACCGTCGGCGCGACCGATGGCCGCCGCACCGAAATCCGCTCGGGCCTGACGGCGGGCCAGCGCGTGGTGGCGCAAGGTGCCACGCAGGTGCGCTTAGCGGCCAACGCCACGGTGATTCCCGAAGGACACAGCCATTGAGCGGCGGCCTATGCCGCCGGAGATAGCTTGCTATAGTTTTCTATAGAGCTCTATAGTAATTTATAGTTATCTATAGTAATCTATAGCTCCTTATAGCCTTTTATAGCGCTCCAACCCCTAAACCTCAAACCTTATGCTCAACAAGATAATTTCCCTTTCTCTCCGCAACCGTCCGTTGGTGGTGTTCTTCAGCGTGCTGCTGCTCGCTGTGGGCTGCTGGACGGCGTGGCGGATGGAGGTCGACGTTTTTCCCGACCTCAACGCGCCCACCGTGGTGGTGATGACCGAAGCCCGGGGCATGGCCGCCGAAGAGGTGGAACGGCTCGTCACCTTCCCCATCGAGACCGCCGTGAACGGCGCCACCGACGTGCGCCGCGTGCGCTCCTCGTCCACCACGGGTTTCTCCGTGGTGTGGGTGGAATTCGACTGGGGCACCGACGTGTACCGCGACCGCCAGATTGTTTCCGAAAAGCTCGCCACGCTGGGCGACCAGTTGCCCGAAGGCGTGGGCAGTCCCACCATCGGGCCGCAGAGCAGCATCATGGGCGAAGTGCTCTTCGTGGGCCTCACCGCCGACACGACCTCCCTGGGCCGTCTGCGCTCGCTGGCCGACTGGACCGTGCGCCCACGGCTGCTCAGCACGGGCGGCGTGGCACAGGTGACGGTGCTCGGTGGCGACGTGCTGGAATACCAGATCCGCCTGCACCCCGAACGGATGCGCCACTTCGGCGTGACGCTCTCACAGGTGCTCGACGCTACCCGCCAGATGAACCGCAACGCGGCGGGCGGCGTGCTTTATGAATACGGCAACGAATACATCGTGCGCGGCGTGGTGGCCACGGCCCGCACGGAAGAGATGGCACAGGCCGTGGTGGGCACCACGCCCGCCGGACTGCCCGTGGTGCTGGCCGACGTGGCCGACGTGGAACTGGGTGCCAAACGCCCCAAGATGGGCACCGCCTCGGTCGACGGCAAACCCGCCGTGCTCCTCACAGTGACCAAACAGCCTTCCACGGGTACACTCGAACTGACCGAGGCACTTGATACGGCCATTGCCCGACTGCATACCGCCCTGCCTGCCGACGTGAAGGTGAACACCGAGCTTTACCGCCAGCAGGACTTCATCGACAGTTCCATCTCGAACATCCGCAAGTCGCTCATTGAGGGCGGCATCTTCGTGGTGCTGGTGCTGTTCATCTTCCTCATGAACGCGCGCACCACGCTCATCTCCCTCGTCACCATTCCCCTCTCCCTGCTCGTCACGCTACTCGTGCTGCAGGCCATGGGCCTGACGCTCAACACCATGAGCATAGGCGGCATGGCCATAGCCATCGGTTCGCTGGTCGACGACGCGATTGTGGACGTGGAGAACGTGTACAAGCGGCTGCGCCTCAACGCCCTGTTGCCGCCAGCGCAGCGGCGCGGACGCATGGAGGTGATATACGACGCATCGCGCGAGGTGCGTATGCCCATCCTCAACTCCACGCTCATCATCGTGGTGAGCTTCATCCCCCTGTTTTGCCTCTCTGGCCTGGAAGGCCGTATGCTCGCCCCGCTGGGCGTGAGCTTCATCGTTTCGCTCTTCGCCTCGACGCTGGTAGCCCTGACCCTCACGCCCGTGCTGTGCAGTTACCTGCTGCGCGTCAGAGAAGGCAATGACAAGACCGACGAACCGCGCTGGGTACGCGCCATGAAGCGCGGCTACGAACGGCTGCTGGGCACCGTGACAGGCCGTCCGGGCCGCTGGGTGCTGGGCACGACCGCCGTGTTGGTGGTGTTCACCGTCGGTCTCTTCTTCACCCTGGGCCGCAGCTTCCTGCCGCCGTTCAACGAGGGCAGCTTCACCATCAATGTCAGCACCCTGCCCGGCGTTTCGTTCGAGGAGAGCGACCGCATCGGCCTGCGCGCCGAACAGCTCCTGATGCAGGTGCCGGAGGTGAAGCACGTGGCACGCAAAACGGGGCGCGCCGAGCTGGACGAGCACGCCCTGGGCGTGAACACGAGCGAAATAGAAGTGCCCTTCCGCCTGCAGGACCGTACGAAGGAGGAGGTGATGGCCGACATCCGGCAGAAGCTGTCCACCATCCCGGGAGTGAACATCGAGATAGGCCAACCCATCTCCCACCGCATCGATGCCATGCTCTCAGGCACGAAAGCGGGCATCGCCATCAAGCTGTTCGGCCCGGACCTGGGCGAACTGCACCGCCTGGGCCTGCGCATACAGGAAGCGGCCCGGCAGGTCGAGGGCGTGGCCGACCTCAACGTGGAACAACAGATTGAACGCCCGCAACTGGTGCTGCGTCCGCGCCGTACACTCCTGGCGCGCTACGGCATCACCCTGCCGGAATTTTCGGAATACGTCAACGCCGCGCTCGGAGGCGAGGTGGTGAGCCAAGTGCAGGAAGCGGGCCGCACGTACGACCTGACGGTGAGGATGTCGGACCACGACATGGCGACCACGGAGCGCATCAGGCAAATGCTCATCGACACGGGCACAGGACAGAAGGTGCCCCTGAGCGAGGTGTGCGACGTGGTGTCGACCGCAGGGCCCAACACCATCAGCCGCGAGAACGCGCAGCGCAAACTGGTGGTATCGGCCAACGTGGAAGGCCGCGATATGCGCTCCGTGGTGCAAGATATGCGCCGCGCCATTGAGGAGAAGGTGGAGCTGCCCGAGGGGTACCACATCGAATACGGCGGCCAGTTCGAGAGCGAGGAGGCCGCCTCACGACTGTTGCTGGCTCTCTCTGTGGTGAGCGTGGTGGTGATTTTCCTGCTCCTCTACCTGCAGTTCCGCTCGTGGCGGCAGGCCGTGGTGGTGCTGCTCAACCTGCCGCTGGCCCTCATCGGCGGTGTGCTGGCCCTGGTGGCGACGGGCGGCGTGGTGAGCATTCCCGCCGTGATCGGCTTTATCTCGCTATTCGGCATAGCCACGCGCGGCGGTATGCTGCTGGTGGACCGCTACAACGAGCTGTACAGCCGTGGACTGCCGCCCCGTGAGTGTGTGCTCCAGGGTTCGCAGGACCGCCTGCTGCCCATCGTGATGACGGCCCTGTCGTCGGCCTTGGCACTCATCCCCTTGGCGTTGGGCAGTGCGCTGCCTGGCAACGAAATCCAAAGCCCCATGGCACAGGTGATGCTGGGCGGACTGCTGACGAGCACGCTGCTGAACCTGGTAGTAGTGCCGGTGGTGTTCGGCGGCATTGGCTGTTTCAAAAAGAAAAGATTACAACAAACGATTTCGGAGGTTGAAGAAAATGATGACTGACAAAACTGTGTTTTTCATGCACTATATAAAAGGAGTGGCACGCAGGCTGTGCCGCCCGCTGCTCCCCCTGCGCCGCCCGCTGCTCGTGGCGGCAGGACTTTTGGCGGCGGCGGGACTGCACGCGCAGTCGCCGGCCCTGCTCGACACCATCGCCCGAAACAACCCGACCCTGCGCGCCGCACTGGCGGGACGCAGGGCGGCAGAGGCGGCCAACAGGGCCGAAACCCGGCTGCCGGACCCGGAAGCGGAGGTGGCGTATCTCGCCGGCTCGCCCTCGGGCGTGCCAAACCGCACGAACGTATCGCTGACGCAGGAACTGGACTGGGGGGTGCTGACGGGGCGGCGCAAAGGGCTGGCCGAGGCGGCGGACCGCTCGGCGGCGGCACGGCAACGCGGCATCTACCGCGAGGTGATGGGCAATGCGCTCGAACAACTCGTGCTATTGGTCCACGGCAACCGCATGGTGGCCGAGATGGAGGCGCGCCTCGCGCTGGCACAGCAGGTGGAGGAGCTTTGCCGAAAGCTCTATGACAAGGGCGAACTGACGGAACCGGAAATGAACAAGGCGCGGCTGAACGCGGCGGTGGCGAAGGCTGACCACCAACGGGCGGAGGACGAACGGGCGGCGGTGACGGCACGGCTGCGCGCACTGAACGGCGGCCTGCCGCTCGTGTGCAACGATACGGTGTACTCGCTGCCGGCTGACGACCTGTGCCGCGCGGCTGAAACGCGCACGCTGCCGCGCACCGCCGCCGTGGAAGGGGCGGAGGCCGCCGTGGCGGAGGCTGACGCCGAGCTGAAACTGGCACGGGCGCAGCAGTGGCCGTCGTTCACGGTGGGTTTCCAAGGGGAATATATCCGCCAGAACAATTACAGCGGCCTGAGCTTGGGGCTGAACATACCGCTCTGGGGCAACAAGCGGACGGAGGTGCGCCGGCGCGAGGCGCAGCTGCTGGCATCGCGCCTGGAACTGGCGGACACGCAGCTGGCGGCGGACGCGGAGCAGACCATCCTGGCACAGAAGACGCGCCGCCTCATGCAGGTGGCGGAGGAGCTGCACCAGGGGCTGCGCTCCACCGACAACAGCAGGCTGCTGCAACGCTCCTTGGAGCTGGGGCAGATTTCACTCCTGGACTACCTGCTCGAAACGTCCTTCTACTTCACCGCCCGCACTTCCTGGCTCGAAGCGGAGCGCGACGCTTACCTTGCTGCCGCACAGCTGTATGTGCTGCAAGGGGGATGGTAGGCAGCAGGTGGAGAAGTGAATTTTAAGTTGACAGTTTGATGTAAATGGGAAAGAGTGCCGCGTGGGTGGCACTCTTTTTCTGCTTTTTTGTTCAAAAACACGTAACAACTATGCTGACTGTAAAAAATAAAACTATATTTGCGCGGTGAGTATTCCCCAAGAGAAAACACAACAAACTCAGAAGGATAGCACGTACTCCTTACTCCCAAACATCAGAACGAGAAGTTAACCCGAACTATCACCGCACTACGACCTTATATATATGAATGTCTTCAGAAACTTATGGATTAAATGTCAGGTATGGCTGGGCTTGGCAGTGGACATCTCGGACCTTAACTCCGGCCCGTCGGCCTTGCTGAGCAACCTCAGCAACAACCATTTCTGCTTTGACGGCGTGGAATGCCGCAGCATGGAGGGCTTCCTGCAATCGCTGAAACGGCAGGACCAAGAGAAGCAACGCCACCTTTGCAACCTGGATGGCCGCGAAGCGAAAGGGATGGCCACGCACCGCTGGCGCAGGAGCCAGATCGTATGGTGGAAAGGCAAAGTCGTTGACCGGCAAAGCACGGGCTACCAGCACTTGGTGCGCCATGCTTACGAGGCAATGCTGGAACAGAACAGCGACTTCCGCAACGCGCTCCTCGCAACGGGACGCAAAAGGCTGTACTGTTCGCAGCTGTTGCGCAATCCGTTTAAAACCATCCTCACGGAACAGGAATTTTGCAGCATCCTGACGCGTCTGCGCCGCGAAGCGCAACAGGGTGGGCTGGACAAAAACGCCAATTTTACCCCCCCCCGATAAGAAAAACTGACCGCTGGAAAAGCCAGGCGGCGGTATGGGGCGGCTGCATCTTGGCGGGCGACTTGCCCATGCGCTGCTGAGAACCTCGTGCCCCACCCCGGCCTTTTCCTTCCCCAGACCTCATCTCAACAAGTCCTGGACTTGTTTTTTCTAATCGCCGAGTAGAAAAAAATAGTCCTGGACTTGTTGCGCACAAGTCCTATACCCCGAAAAACACCTCGCCGAATAGTCCATAAACCTCCCCAAATGCCTTTATTGAAAGGAGTTTCAAAAAAAAGCACACTTAAATTTGGTGTGTGCAAAAAAAGGCATAGTTTTGCCACGGTGCCGGAGCAACGCTCACATGCTGCGCCGCACCGCAACGAAAGTAAACCTTACATCCTCTACCTGAAAACCATTTTCTTCATGACCGTGAAGCAAGCACAAGCCGGCACGTTGGAATCCGGCGACATCTTCATCCAAATTTTCCCTGCCGAAACGGAAGGCATCAACATCACGCTCGACAGCACCGTGGCCTACCAGTTTGGCGAACAAATCAAACGTGTCATAGCCGAAACAGCCCACAGCCTCGGACTGAACGATGCCCGCATCGAGGCCATTGACAAAGGCGCGCTGGACTGCACTGTACGCGCACGCACCGCAGCCGCCATCGAACGCGCCACTGGACTCAGCCTCTTTGAAGGATGAGGCCGGAGGCGAAAAAGCTCTTTCCGTTTTCTTCATTTCTGCACCTACCTTAAACCTACCTGAAAAATGCAGCGACTCAGAAGAACCATGATGTTCGTGCCGGGCAACAACCCCGGCATGATGGCCGATGCGCACATCTACGGACCCGACTCCATCATGCTCGACCTGGAGGACTCCGTGACGCTGGCCGAAAAAGACGCTGCCCGCCTGCTCGTGTACCATGCGCTGCAAAGCGTGGATTATGGCAACACCGAGATGGTGGTGCGCATCAACCCCCTCAACACGCCCTTCGGACGAAAGGATATCGAAGCCGTAGTGCGCGCCGGGGTTCAAGTCATCCGTATGCCCAAAACCGAAACGGCCGATGAGGTGCGCGAGGTGGAGGCCGAAATACTCCGCGTGGAGCAACGCCTGGGATGCGTGGGACGCACCCAAATCATGGCGGCCATCGAAAGCGCGCTCGGGGTGGTCAACGCTTACGACATTGCCACCGCCTCCTCACGCATGATGGGCATCGCTCTCGGCGCGGAGGATTACTGCGCCAACCTCAAAACGCAACGAACGCCTTCGGGCAACGAGCTGCAGCTGGCACGACAGACTATCGTGGTGGCGGCACGCGCAGCGGGCATCGATGCGCTCGACACGGTCTACTCCAACCTCAACGATATGGACACTTTCCGCGCCGAAGTGGAGTATATCAAATCGCTCGGCTTCGACGGCAAGTCTATCATCAACCCCCGGCAGATTGAAGTGGTCAACGAGGTGTTCGCACCCAAGGAGAAGGACATCGCCAAGGCTCGCACCATCCTCGCAGCCATCAAGGAGGCGGAGGAAAGGGGCTCGGGCGTGGTGTCGGTGAACGGGAAAATGGTGGACAAGCCCGTGGTCATCAGGGCCCAGCGCACCATCGACCTGGCCATAGCCTCGGGCATCATCGACGCAACGGATATCTGACGAATGATTGTGCTTACGTAAACCGGAACAAGATGAACACACGACAAGAAAGGGCTGCCGACTTGGAACAAGTGGCCCAACAACTTCATAAAACGGTGTGCCGGCCAGAGGAACTGCCGGAAAAGAACACGACACCGCGCGCCGAGCTGCAGGCGCAAAGCAGCAAACTCACTTCTCTGGAGGATGCCATTCGCCAATCCGGACTGAGCGACGGCATGACCATCTCCTTTCACCACCACTTTCGCGGCGGCGACAAGGTGGTGAACCTCGTGGTGGACAAGCTGGCCGAGATGGGTTTCAAGAACCTTCACTTAGCGGCTTCGAGCCTGAGCGACGTACACGAACCGCTCATTGAACATATCCGCCAAGGGGTCATCAGCCGCATCTCCACCTCGGGCCTGCGCGGCGAACTGGCCCGCGCCATTTCCATGGGGCTCATGGAGGAGCCGGTCGTATTCCGCAGCCACGGGGCGCGGGGCGATGCCATCGCACGGGGCGAACTGCACATTGATGTGGCGTTTCTCGGCGCTTCCTCCGCCGACCCCTTGGGCAACGCCTGCGGCTATTCGCGCTCGCCCAACGCCAAGAGTATCTGCGGCTCGCTGGGCTACGCCCTGCCCGACGCGCAGTATGCCGACAAGGTGGTTATCCTCACCGACGACCTCGTGCCTTACCCCAACACGCCCAACGCCATTTCGGAACACGATGTGGACTTCGTCGTGGAGGTGGACTCCGTGGGCGACTCGTCGAAAATTTCCTCCGGAGCCATCCGCGACACGAAGAACCCGCGCGACATCCTGCTGGCCAAGCAGGCGGCTAAGGTTATCGTCAACAGCGGCTATTTCAAAAACGGCTTCTCCATCCAGACGGGCAGCGGCGGTGCCTCATTGGCCGCCGTGAAATACCTGCGCTCCTCCATGCTGGAGGCCGGCGTGAAGGCTTCGTTCGCCCTGGGCGGCATCACGGCCCACATGGTGAAGCTCCACGAAGAGGGGCTCATCGAACGGCTCGTCGACGTGCAGTCGTTCGACAAGGTGGCGGCGGAGTCGCTCAAAACGAACGCCATGCACAAGGAGGTGTCGGCCTGCGAATATGCCGGACCGAACGAGCCGGGCTCGGCCACGCACTACTTGGACATTGTTATCCTCTCTGCACTCGAAGCGGACGTGAACTTCAACGTGAATGTGCTCGTCGGTTCCGACGGCATCATACGCGGAGCGGTGGGAGGCCACCCCGACACGGCGGCAGACTCGGCACTCTCCATCATTGTCTGCCCCTTGCTGCGCGGACGCATCCCCTGCGTGGTCGACGAGGTGACGACGCTCATCACGCCGGGACGCTCGGTGGATGTCATCGTGACGGAATACGGCATTGCGGTGAACCCGCTGCGACCGGAACTGGCAGAGCGGCTCAAGGCGGCGAAGCTGAACGTGGTGGACATCCACTGGCTGCGCGACAAGGCACTCTCCATCATCGGCCAACCGGCTCCGTTGCCTTTCGGGCCGAAGACGGTAGGCGTGGTGCTGGCACGCGACGGTTCGGTGCTGGATGTCATCAAGGAAATCAAGCCGTAGCCCCGTATGTCCTCTCTCGCAGAAATCCTCGCCGCACGCGATGCACGCCGCAGCCGGCAACTCGAACTGATGGCGGAGTATCCGGGAAAGGCACTGGTGGTGCTCACCGTGGTGCTGCCGGGCAGCGTGAAGCGCAACGCGCAGTCGCTGCTCATTGCCCGCGAGGCGTGGCGCACACTCGACGAGTGTTTTGCCCGGCTCACGCTCCACGCCGAACAGCACGACCTCGACACGGGTTTTGAGGGCTACCGCGTGGTGGACCTCGAACCGCGCGCGGCGAAGCTCCTTACCCTGCGGATGGAGGACGAGCATCCGCTGGGCCGCCTCTTCGACCTCGACGTGGTGTTGCCGGGTGGCATCCCGCTAAGCCGCGAGGCCCTGGGCCGACAGCCACGGCGCTGTATGCTCTGCAACGAGGCGGCACGATTTTGTATGCGCAACCATACGCACTCGCTCAATGACTTGCTCGCACACGTTGACCGAATGATTGCTGACTATGTGGGCTGACTCCTATCCCTACTCCTACGACGACGCGGCGGCCACGCTCTCGCTCCGCAGCATACCGCTCTCCTCGCCCTGGAGCCGGCGGCAGGCGGAGAGTTTCCTGCTGGCGCAAGGGTTGCAGATGCCACGGCTGGACTACCTGGCGGGCATCTTCGACGACGATGACCAGCTGCTGGCGTGCGGCGGACTGGACGGCTCGACCATCAAGGGGCTGGCGGTATGCGCCGAAGCGCGCCACCTGAACCTGGCGGCGAAAATCGTGACGCACCTGAGGGCTTATGCGTTGGAGAAGGGATGGCGCGATGTCACGGTATTCACCCGTCCGCAGAACATCCCGCTGTTCCGCAGCATGGGGTTCTGCCTGATAGGCCAGAGCGAGGGGGCGGCTCTCCTCGAAACGGACCGCCTGGCCCTGGACCGCTACCTCGGCCACCTGCGTTCGCTGCGACCGGAGGAGGGCACGTGCGGTGTCATCGTGATGAACGCGAACCCGCTCACCAAGGGGCATCTTTATCTCATTGACCAAGCGAGCCGGCGGTGCGACCGGCTGGTGATTATCCCCGTGGCGGACAATCCGCTCACCTTGTTCTCCTACCACGAACGGCGCGCCATGCTGGCAGAGGCGGTCACGCAGTTTCCCCACGTGACCTTGGCCGAAGCCAGCCTCTACACGGTTTCGCGCGCCACCTTCCCCACCTATTTTATCAAAGAAAAGAGCCGACGCTCGTCGGCACACATCGAATTGGACCTGAACATTTTCGCCCGACACATTGCCCCTGCGTTGCAGGCCTCCCTCCGCTTTGTGGGAACGGAGCCTGCGGACGAACTGACGGCGGAGTACAACGCCGCAATGCACCGGCTGTTGCCGCCGGCGGGCATCGAGGTGGTGGAACTGGAAAGGATGACGCTGCCGGCCCAGAGTTCACCGTCCCCTACCGCCGAAGCAGCACCCGTATCTGCCAGTTCGCTGCGCCGCGCGCTGCAAGAGGGACGTACCTGGCAGGCGGTGCAACTGGCGGCTCCGCAGGCGGTGCCTTATGTGCTGGCCCACGCGGCGACCATCGCACTGCGCACGGAGCTGGACCTGACACCGAAACCGGGACTGGTGGACCTGCGGGGAGCAGGGGCGCACCGCGACATGGACCACGCTCTGATGGCGCGCAGCATCAACGCTCTGCGCCCCACACTGCTGGCGGTGGCCCGCGCAGGGTGGCAGGAGGAATTGCCGCAGTGCCGCACGCTGATGGACATCGGGCTGGCGGGCGAAGAGGAGATGCTCCGCGCCACAGGAGGGGTGAACACGCACCGGGGTGCCCTCTTCGCGCTCGGCCTGGCGGTGGCGGCATCGGCCCACCTGCTGCGGAAACACGGCCGGGTGGAGCCTTCCGCGCTGCAACAGACCATCCGGCTGCTCGCGGCGGACTTCAAGCAACCACCGGCCACCCACGGCGCGCTGGTACGTTCGCAGTACAAAGTGGGGGGCGCACTGGGCAACGCGCTGGGCGGCTATGCCGCGCTATTCAGCGACTGGTTGCCTTTCCTGCAACGCCATGCCGACGATCCTCATGGGCTTCACCGCCTGCTGCTCCGCATTATTTCTACCCTCGACGACACCAATATGCTCCACCGCGCCGGAGCGGAACGGGCGGCCCGGGCCCGCGAAGAAGCGGCCCGCGTGGCACAGGATTTTTCGCCCGACGCGCTCGAAACGCTCTGCCGCTCCTTCACCGCACAAAACCTTTCACCCGGCGGTGCGGCGGACATGCTTTCCCTTACCGTTTTTGTCAAAGGAATCATTCCCGAACTAACTTCTTGACCATTTGCTCGCAACGACCCACTTTTGTGAATATTTTCACAAAAACAGGAATCACGAAACAACATATCCCCTCTACAACCTAACAAACTATCGCGCTATGATTGAACTCATCAACCACGGTGTTTATTTGCTCGACGGCCAGCACATAGCCGACAGCAACGACGGGCTGCCCGCTCCCGAGGCGGCACGCGAACAGACCATTACGTACCAGATACTGCGCTCGCACGACACGCAAGGCGGACAGGGCAAAGCAATGCACATCCGCTTCGATGCCATGATGAGCCACGACATCACCTACGTCGGCATCATTCAGACAGCCCGAGCCTCAGGCCTGAAGGAGTTCCCCCTGCCTTACGCCCTGACCAACTGCCACAACTCGCTCTGCGCTGTGGGCGGCACCATCAACGAGGACGACCATGTGTTCGGCCTCTCGGCGGCCAAGAAGTACGGCGGCATCTACGTGCCGGCCAACATGGCGGTAATCCACCAGTTCGCCCGTGAGGCGATGGTGAAGTGCGGCCACATGATCCTGGGCTCCGACTCGCACACCCGCTACGGCTCGCTGGGCTGCATGGGCGTGGGCGAAGGAGGCGGCGAACTGGCCAAACAGCTCCTGCGAAACACGTGGGACATCCAGGCACCAGAGGTGGTGCTGGTATGGCTCGAAGGCAAACCCCGGCGGGGCGTGGGCCCGCACGACGTGGCCATTTCGCTGGTCAAGGCCGTGTTTGAAAATGGCTTCGTAAAAAATAAAGTACTTGAGTTCGCCGGCCCCGGCGTGAAGGAACTTCCCACGGATTTCCGCAACGGCATCGACGTGATGACGACGGAAACGACCTGCCTCAGTTCCATCTGGACGACGGACGAGGAGGTGCGCCACCACTATGAGCTGCACCACCGCGCCGAGGACTACCGCGAACTCCGCCCGGGCAAGGTGGCTTACTACGACGGCATGATCCGTATCGACCTGAGCACGCAGGAGTCGATGATTGCCCTGCCCTTCCACCCCTCCAACGCCTATACCATTCACGAACTGCAGGCCGAGCCGGAACGCATCCTGCGCGAGGTGGAAGAAGACGCACGCAAACGCTACGGCGACAAGGTGCAGGTGGACCTCCTCGGCAAACTGCACGACGGAAAGCTGTGGGCGGACCAGGGCATCATAGCCGGCTGCTCCGGAGGCACGTACGACAACCTGAGCCAGGCGGCCTCCATCCTGAAGGACCGCTCCGTGGGCAATGACTACTTCAGCCTGTCGGTTTTCCCGCAGTCCGTGCCGGTTTACCTCTCGGTGACGCGCCACGGCATTGCGGAGGAGTTGCTCGAAGCCGGCGCTGTCATCAAGCCGGCCTTCTGCGGCCCGTGCTTCGGGGCGGGCGACGTGCCGGCCAACAACGGGCTGAGCATCCGCCACACGACGCGCAACTTCCCGAACCGCGAAGGCTCGAAACCGGGGCAGGGGCAGATTTCGCTCGTGGCACTCATGGATGCCCGCTCCATAGCGGCCACGGCGGCCAACGGCGGCTGTATCACGGCGGCTACGGACGTGGAATATGCCGACGCTCACCAGCCCTATGACTACGATGCACGGATTTACGAAAAACGTGTTTACTACGGATTTGGCCACGCCCACACGGACGAACCGCTGCGCTACGGCCCCAATATCAAGGACTGGCCGAAGATATACGCCATGGAGCGTAACCAGCTGCTGGAACTCGCGGCCGTCATCCATGACCCTGTGACGACAACCGACGAACTGATTCCCTCGGGTGAGACATCAAGCTACCGCTCCAACCCGTTAAAACTGTCGGAGTTCGCCCTGTCGCGCCGTGTGCCGGAGTACGTGGATCGCAGCAAGCGCATCCAGGCCGACGACCTGGCCCGCCGCGCCGGCAACGTGCCCGAGCGGGTGGCCCAAGTGCTGGAGAAGCTCGGGGCAAAGGCGGACGAAACGTCCTTCGGCTCCTGCGTTTTTGCCAACAAGCCCGGCGACGGCTCAGCACGCGAACAGGCAGCCAGCTGCCAGAAAGTGCTGGGCGGCGATGCCAACATCTGCTATGAATATGCCACGAAGCGTTACCGCAGCAACTGCATCAACTGGGGCATCGTGCCTTACACCATCGACCCCGGTACGCCCTTCGACTACGAACCCGGCGACTTCATTTTCGTGCCCGACATCCGCCAGGCCATCCTAGAAGGACGCGAGGAAGCCGAGGCGAAAGTCATCACGGCCAACGGCATCTTTGACCTCAAGCTCCGCTTCTGCAACCTCACCGCCGCCGAACGCCAAATCCTGGCCGACGGCTGCCTGATGAACTACTACGCCGCCAAACAGGCATAGGAAGCCCAAAAACTGAAAGCCTCAGATAATCATAGAGAGCTATAGAATTTTATAGAAAGCTATAGAAAACTATAGATAACTATAGAAATCTATAGCTCCCCCAAACCACAACCCCACTTCAACAACCACCATGGAAAAAATCAAAATGACCACCCCGCTCGTCGAAATGGACGGCGATGAAATGACCCGCATACTCTGGAAGATGATCAAGGACGAGCTGATACTGCCCTTCGTCGACCTGAAGACCGAATACTACGACCTCGGACTGCCCCAGCGCGACAAGACGGAGGACCGCATCACCGTCGAAGCCGCCGAAGCCACCAAACGGCTGGGCGTGGCAGTGAAGTGCGCCACCATCACTCCTAACGCCCAGCGCATGACGGAGTACAACCTCCACAAAATGTGGAAGAGCCCCAACGGCACCATCCGCTCCATCCTCGACGGCACCGTGTTCCGCGCTCCCATCACCCTGCCCTCCATCAAACCCGCCGTGCGCAACTGGGAAAAACCCATCACCATCGCCCGCCACGCCTACGGCGACGTGTACAAGAATGTGGAAATCCGCGCCAACGAGCCGGGCACCGCGCGCCTGGTTTTCGACGGTGTGAACGGCCAGCACGAGGAAGTGGTGGTACACGAGTTCAAAGGCCCCGGCGTGCTCCAGGGCCAGCACAACACGGACAAGTCCATCAGCTCCTTTGCCCACGCCTGCTTCAAATTCGCCGTCGACACGCGGCAGGATGTGTGGTTCTCCACCAAAGATACCATCTCCAAGAAATACGATGCCCGTTTCCGCGAAATATTCGACGAAGTGTTCCAGCAGTACAAGGCCGACTTTGAACGCCTCGGCCTGACCTACTTCTACACCCTCATCGACGATGCCGTGGCGCGCGTCATCCGCAGCCGTGGCGGCTTTATCTGGGCCTGCAAGAACTACGACGGCGACGTGATGAGCGACATGGTTTCCACCGCCTTCGGCTCGCTGGCCATGATGACCTCCGTGCTCGTATCGCCCGACGGCAAATATGAATACGAAGCCGCCCACGGCACCGTGACGCGCCACTATTACAAATACCTCCAGGGCGAGGAAACCTCCACGAACCCCATCGCCACCATCTTCGCCTGGAGCGGTGCGCTGAAGAAGCGCGGCGAGCTGGACAGCCTGCCCGACCTCGTACGCTTCGGTCAGGAACTCGAAGCCGCCTGCTTCGACACGCTCAACGAGGGCACGGTGACGAAGGACCTGGTGAACCTCATGGAGGGCCTCACCCCCCGCGCCGTCAACTCCGCCGACTTCCTCGCAGCCATCCGCCGCCATCTCGAAGCCCGGCTGGCCTAACCCCACGCGGAGCTGCCGGAGTGCAGCCCACAACCCCCATATCCCCTCAGCCTCATTGGCCATCCAGCATCAGGCGCACCCCCCTTCCCCGGCGGTTGCGCCTTTTTTCCGCCCCGGCGGCAGCCTTTGCGGCGCAAAAAGGGAGATGGAGGCGAGAAGTGGAAGAAAATGAGGGCAGAAAAGGGAGTCGGTTCAAACATTATGCCTAATATTGCACCCGCAGGCAGATGCATACGAACAACGTAACAGCCAGCAACATACTAACAACGGTTTCCAGCAATACAAACGAAAGTTTCCTGCGAACAACACACACACCATCCACTACCGGCAACCATCGCTGACCACCCAACCAGCGGTCATCCACGACAACAGAAACGTCACGAAAAACAATCAGGCCGCCGCACTACCGACGGAAGGCCTGCACGCCAAACATTCTACCGAAATTCCCAAAACCACCACTTAAAACATTCAAACTTTTTACATCATCCAAGCTATGCCAAAGAAAGACCACCTGACCCTCGCGGTCAATTATCCCGTTTGTGAACTCGCCGACTGCCCCTGCGCATCCCGCTGCCTGCATCAGATAGCCTACGCGGAACTGATGAAGACCTGTGCCACACTCATCCTGCTGAACCCCACCCGGTGCGTGAAGGATGCCACGTGTCCGCACTTCCGCAACGCAGAACCCGTGACCTACGCCCGGGGCTTCGCGTCCATGCAGAAAAAGATGTACCCCGAACAGTACTCCACCTTCCGCCACTGCTGCATGGCCCGCTTCGGACGCAACGGCTACTTCATGCGGCGGCGCGGCGAACTGGCTCTGCCGCCCAAGGAGCAGGAAACGGTGCGCCAGGCACTGCTCAAGGCCGGCGTGACGGACAACCTGCCCTTCGACAGCTACGAACAACAACCCAACTGGGCGGATTAGCGCGTACACCCCCGGGGAGTACCCGAGTACCCCCGGCAGGAATACCGCAGTACTCCCTACGGGGCACCGCAGTACTCCCGGGGAGTACTCCCGACATACGCCGCACTGCCGCCACCAACCCCGGGACGAACCACAGCCGGCCCTGCCGCGCGGCGGAAGGCGGACGGCCACGACCCGAAACTGACCATACAACTGAAACGATGAAGAAAAAAATCATGATTACGGGCGCCAGCGGATTTCTGGGCAGCCGGTTGGCCTACAGCCTCCGCAACCGCTACGACCTGCTGCTGCCCACCCACAGCGAACTGAACGTGACGCGCGAGGAGGCCGTCAGGGCCTACGTGGAGGCACACCGGCCCGAGGCCGTGATACACTGTGCCGCGCTGAGCAACACATGGTACTGCGAACAGCACCCCGAGGAGTCCCACCGGGTGAACGTGCAGGCCACGGTGAGGCTGGCCAAGGCTTGCAAACTGACGGGTGCCCGGTTCGTGTTCATGTCGAGCGACCAGGTGTACAACGGCACGCCGCTGGCCGGACCGCTGGCCGAGGATGCACCGCTCGAACCGGTCAATTTCTATGGCCGCCACAAGCTGGAAGCCGAGCAGCGGGCGCGGCTCAACCTGCCCGATGCCGTGGGGCTGCGCCTGACGTGGATGTACGACCTGCCGGGCTGCCGCCTCAAGATGAACAGCAACCTGCCGGCCAACCTGCTGAAGGCTTGCTACGAGGGCACGCCCCTGCGGCCCGCCACCCACGAGTTCCGGGGCGTGACCTACGTGTGGGACGTGGTGCGCCAGGTGGAGCTGGCGCTCTCGCTGCCCGGCGGCATCTACAACTTCGGCAGCGGCAACCGCATCGACAGCTATAGGCTCCACCTGGAGGCGGCGCGGCTGATGGGTCTGCCCCACCCTGACGGATGGCTGCTGCCCGACGAGGAGCGGTTTGCCGCCCAGCCCCGCAACCTGGTGATGGACTGCTCACGGGCTGCGGCCCACGGTATCCGCTTCGCCGACAGTCTGGAAGGCATCGCCGAAGCCCTGAGCCATCCCTACCGCACGGAGTGACAGGAGGGCGGCCTTTCCGCCGCCCCATGTCCACCCGGCCCCGAAGTCCCGACTGAAGGTCCCGACAACCGATGGAAAACAAAAAAACTGACGAAAATTTTGGCACAACGGAACGATTGCCTACATTTGCCCCCGACAGAACCTCTCAGAACAATCCCTGAACCACCAAACACACAAAAAAAACACACACTCACCGGGAAAACAACGCCCCGAAACACCCCTGATCAACCATACACACCCGCAAAATCCACACTTGCCGGGGAAAGAACGCCCCGAAACACCCCTGATCAACCATACACACCCGCAAAATCCACACTTGCCGGGGAAAGAACGCCCTGAAACACCCCTGACCAACCATACACACCCGCAAAATCCGCACTTGCCGGAAAAAAAATGAAAAACCGCTGATAGAGAAAGGTGACATTTTGCCCTCTATCTTCATAGATTAACGTGAGCAACAAACCGAACAAACCCACCATTTAACCAAGGAGGAACACCATCATGAACACACACAACGCCGAAAAAGCATGGTTCCAACAACTCAAGAAACGAACCGACGACCTCCCTACCCAACCCCCTTCACCCCAAAGCACTACCCCTGCACCGCAACCCCAGCCCCAGAAAAAAGGACGCGGCTTCAGCGACATTGCCGGCATGGACGGCCTGAAGCAGATGGTGACCGAGGGCTTCATCAATGTGCTGCGCCACCCGGAACGCGCCGAGGCTTACGGCATCAAGCCGCCCGCCATGCTGTTTTACGGCCCTGCAGGGTGCGGAAAGACGTTCTTCGCCGAAAAAGTGGCCGAAGAACTGGGCATCCACTTCATGAAAATCGTGCCCGACGACCTGGCCTGCACCTGGGTTCACGGCACGCAGCAGAAAATCGGCGAGTTGTTCCGCAAGGCGGAGAAGAAAGCGCCCACCCTGCTCTTCTTCGACGAGTTCGACGCGATGGTGCCGCGCCGCTCGGGCACGGAAAACAACCAGCACTACGACAACGAGGTGAACGAGTTCCTCTGTATGCTCAACAATGCCTCCGAACGCGGCGTCTACGTGCTGGCCGCCACCAACCACCCCGAACGCATCGACAAGGCGGTGCTGCGCACGGGACGCATCGACGAACTGATCTACATCGACATGCCCGACCTCGACGCACGGCGCGGCCTGTTCGACCTCTCGCTGGGCAAACTGCCGGCCGACGAGGGCATCGACACGCGCCACCTGGCCGAAATCACGGAGGGCTTCAACTGCAGCGACATCAGCTACATCGTGAAAACGGCGGCCAGACGGACGTTCAACGACTCTCTGCGCGAACCCGAAAAGCCGTACCCCAACATCACGCAGCAGCAGCTCGAGGATATCATCGCCACGCGCAACCCGTCGGTCAGCCCGCGCGCCCTGCGCGAATACGAACACGTCAGGAGGGAACTCTCGCCCAAGGACCCGCAGAACCGGAAGGCCGCTATCGGATTTCACTGAATAAGGTTATGAGGAATAAGGTTATGAGGTTATAAAGTTACTCGGTGCGGCTACTACCTCAAACAGTATTCTTATAACCTTATAACCTAGGAGCGAAGCGACCATAAACTCATAACCTGGGAGCGAAGCGACCATAACCTTCTTACGAAAGTTTAATCACATTATACCATTATCATCATGAAAGATTTGACCAACCAACCCGACCAGCATGAGCTTTCCATCAAAGAGAAACTCATGAAAACCTTTGAGGAAATGGGCTTCACCCTCGAAGCCTGCCCCGACTCCGACGGCTATTATTTGTTCCACTACGAGGGCCTGAGCTTCCTGTGGCTGTACAACGACGACGACGAACAGTTCTTCAACCTCTCGCTGCCCGGCATCCTCGACATTGACGACGACAACCGCGAAGTGGTCAGAGCGGTGACAGACAAAGTCAACAGCACGATCAAATACGTCAAGGCGTACCCGGCATCGCCCGACAGCCTCTGGCTCTTCTACGAACGCAAACTGATGGACGAGCCGGACTACGAAGATATCATCACGCACATGATAATCCAGCTGGAACGCTCGAAAATGTTTGCCCACAAGGTGTACAACGACATGACCTCAAACGAAGACTGACCCTTCAGCTGTCTCACAACTTCACACTTCAAACTATGGACGAAAAGAAACAAAAAATCAAAAGCATCCTCGAAGAGATGGGCTACAAGCCGAAAATCGACGATGACGGCGACGTGTACCTGAAATACCAGATGAAGACGTTCTACTTCATGCCCAGCACCGAGGTGGACGACTATCTCACGGTGTGGTTCCCACAGCTTCTCGCCGTGGACGAGGGCGAAGAGGCGGAATTCATGGCCATCTGCAACAAATGCACACGCGAGGTGAGAATGGCCAAGTTCTACGTTGACGCCAACCTGACGACGGTGGGCGCATCGTGCGAGTTTTTCTTCAACAGCGACGAGTCGCTGAAATACAGCATCCAGCAGTCGCTCGACATTCTGGGCCGCGCACGCACCGTGTTCCTCCAAACGCAGGCAGCTCTCTACGAATGACATTCTCACCCCTACAATGAAGGCGGGCCTCACGGTCCGCCTTTTCTTTTCCTACCGGTGCAGGCCGCACCGCAAGGGCCGGCTTCACGGCAGCGCGCGCCCCGGCTCCGGCACGCCCTACCCCACCCAGAACATGACGATGAGCTGCGCAATGATGACGCGCAGGAACATGCAGAGGGGGTAGACCGTGGCATAGGCCACCGAGGCCTTGTCGCCGGGCAGGGTTTCGTTGACGTAATTCAGGGCGATGGGGTTGGCCATGGCACCGCAGAGCATTCCGGCGGTGGTGGCGAAGGTGTTCTTGCCGCCCACCACGCTCACCACGCCCATCACGGCCACGGGAATCAGGGTAAAGGCCAGGCCGATGCCTATCCACCACAACGCGGCGGGCTGCATGACAGTGGCCAGGAAGTCGCGACCGGCATCAAGGCCGAGGCACGCCAGATACATGGACAGGCCCAGCGAGCGCAGCATGAGGTTGGCGCTCGTGGTGGTATAGGCCACCATGTGGAAGCGGGGACCGTAAGCGCCGATGAGCAGACCCATCACGATGGGGCCGCCGGCCAGGCCCAGCTTCACGGGATAGCTGATGCCGGGCACGAAGAAGGGGATGCTGCCGAGCAACAGGCCGAGCACGATGCCGATGAAGATGGTCACCATGTTGGGCTCTTCGAGCTGCTTCACCACGTTGCCCAGCTCCTCGGCCACCTTGCTGATGCTCTCGGCCTCGCCCACCACGGTGACACGGTCGCCCATGCGGAGGGTGAGGTCGGGGGTGGCCACGAGCTGTATGCCGGCGCGCTTCACGCGGCTGACGTTCACGCCGTAACGGTTTCGCAGCTGAAGCGAACCGAGGTGGCGGCCGTTGATTTCGGGCCGCGTGATGAGGATGCGCTGCGAGATGAGCTTGGAGTCGAGGGCGTTCCAGTCCACGTCCTCACGGTTCCAGTTCTCCTCATCGCGCCGCCCGAAACAGAGGGTGAGGTGGTTGATGAGCGGCTGGGTGGTGATGACGAGCAGGCGGTCGCCCTCGCACAGCTGTGTTTCGGCATTGGGCAGGATGACCTTGCCGCCACGCCACAGGCGCGACACGACGAAGCGGCCATCTTCCAGGCGGCTCAGCTCGCCAAGCGTCTGGCCGAAGACGGCAGGGTTGCACACGGAGAAGGAGGCGATGAAAGGCTCGTTGCCCTTGCCGCCCTCGCACACCCTTTCATGGCGCGACAGCCAGCCGCGCATGAGGAGCAGGGCCAGGATGACACCCACCATGCCCAGCGGATAGGTCACGGCACAGCTGAGTGCCGCGCCCGAAGCGGGCTGCCCCAGCTGCTTGAGGGTTTGCTGCGCCGCACCCAGCGCGGGGGTGTTGGTCGTGGCGCCGCAGAGCACGCCCATCATGTCCTGCAAGGGAAGCCAGCCCGCCAGCCCCACGGTCAGGGCCATGGCGGTGCCCAGCAGCACCACGCCCAAGGCGAGGAGGTTGAGCTGCGTGCCGCCCTGACGGAACGCGCTGACGAAGCCCGGCCCGACCTGCAGGCCCAGGGTGTAGACAAATAGTATCAGGCCGAAGCTCTCGGCATAGCCCAGCATCTGGGCATCGACCTGAAGGCCGAGCGCACCGGCCAGGATGCCGAAGAAGAACACGTAAGTTACGCCCAGGCTGAAGCCACGGAAGCGCAATTTACCGCACGCCAGGCCCGCCGCACAGATGAGGCAGATGATAATGACCGCCTGCACGGCGGAGGGTTGAGATATCGTTTCTGTGAACCAATTCATGTTAATTCGCTGGTTTATATCAGATTTCCGGGCAAATTTAACGCATTCTTCGCGCGCCAAACACTACCTTTGCTGCGGAATTATTCTTTTATCCTTAAATTCTTTTACCTATGAGGAAATTTGTCTCGTTATTCACCCTCATCCTATGCACCGTGCTGCAAATGAGGGCGGACAAGGTGGAAACATCTTTTACCCCCCCGAATGAGGGTCGTCCGGAACATCTTTACACCATGGTGTCGGGAGCCGGCTACTACGCCAACTCGCTGACTGCACCCACCCAGACAGCCGACAACTACGGCTTGTTTGCATTCTACGCCGTAGACGGAACGGACAACGCGTTCTACATCTACAGCTACAAGGCCAAGAAATGGTTCAGCTTTGCCAAGTCCTCCGGCTACAACAACGGCAAGGACTTCGTACAGATGACTGATGAAAAAACGGAAGGCGCATATTTCCACGTGAACAACTACGCCGACGACTTCTACGAAATCGCTCCCTACAACACTTCCGGACCCGCCGCCAAATACCTGAACTGGTTTGAGGGCATCGGCGGTAACCCGCTGGACGGCACGAACACGCTCGGACTCTGGCAGGACAGCGGCGCGAAGGATGCCGGTAGCCGCTGGACATTCAACGAGGTGGTGATGGAAACGCACAACTACACGCTCGTGGCTCCCGAAGGCGTGAGCGTCATCATCAACGGCAATACCTACACCAACGGCGACCAATACGAGGTGGAGGGCACGCTGAAGAAGGGCGACGTGACGGTCGTTGTGGCCGAGGGACAGTTTGCCGCCGTGTCCATCAACGACGTGGCCAACACCATCACGGTCAACGTGGTCAACATTCCCTCACAGTCCGACAAGCAGCCTTATACGCAGGCCGTGCTCTACCCCGCACAGCAGACCGCCGTAGGCGCGGCTGAACTGGTGAAGGAAGGCGACGTTTACACGCTGAGCAACCATGTGCTGGCCGCCAGCTTCATGAAGGTGGGTGAGGCCATCTACTTTGCCGGCTCGAAGGCCATGGACCTCCAGGCAGGCACCGAGCCCTTTACCGTGGCTTTTGGCAACGGCGACAACGTGCCGGCTTCGGCCATGCAGCTCGTCAGTCTCGAAATGGAGGACATCCAGGCGGACGATAACGCCGTGGGAGGCGCGGAACACTTTGCCGGAAAGCAACTCGTGGCGCGCTACGCCTATACTTATAAGGAGAAAGCCATTGACATACTCTGGAAAGCCGTGCTCCGCGACGGCAGCCACTACCTCCGCACGGAGATGGAGCTGACGGGCGTGGACGACGTGGACATGTACAACGTAATCCCCCTCATCTACAACGTAGACACCAAAGCCGCCGGCTCCACGCCTGCCGTGGTGGGCAATACGCGCGGCGCGGTACTGATGAGCAACAAGATTTTCGCCGGACTGGAGAACCCCGTGGCCTACAACACGGTGGGCGGCGCATCGGGCGAGGAGGACAAATGGGAACTGTCCCAGACGCTCGACGCGGTGAGCCTGGCCGTGGCCGACTGGAAGCAGGTGGCCGAGGAGAATGTGCCGGACCGCGTGACGGAGGCTACGGGTGCCGGTTATCCCAATGTCTATGCCGCTACTCACGAAGGCGTGACGCTGACCGCCAACCAGAAGGTTGAAATCACGGTGAAATATACCTCGGGCAGCCACCGCCTGAACTTCGGCGGCGCAGACATGCTCGACGCTTTGGGTTCGGTGGCCGCCAGCGACTACCACGCCGGTTATTCGGGCACTGCCCAGAGTGACAACACTTTCAGCTTCATCGCGCCGAACGACGGCACGTACACGCTCCGCGTGTTTATCCAAGACCTGACGGAGTCCATCGATGCCACAAGCAACATGACGGTGAAAATCTACAGCCCGAAGGCCGGTGCCGTCATCTCGAACGACATCGTGGGCATTGAGGGCCTCTGGAGCCGCAACACCACACTCGCCGCCGGCGAAACCTGGAAGATTTCGGGCGTGGTAGGACTCATCGCACAGGATGGCTCGGAAAGCAACGCTGACATTCACAAGACACAGAAGCGCCGCTCGTTCCTGGCTTACAGCGAACGCGAACGTGCCGTACCCTGGCGTCCGTATCCCGCCTACATCTCCTGGTATGAGCTGAACATCAACCGCAACAATGCGCTGGACCCCACGCAGAACATGTCGAGCGACCAGGTGGTCAATGTAATCGACCACTGGAAGACGGACTTCTACGACCGTTACGGAGTCGCCCCCAACAGCTTCGTCATCGATGACGGTTGGGACAACTACGGTACTTGGACTTTCCACGCCGGCTTCCCCAATGAGATGAGGGATATGGCCGCCTCGGCCGCCGAAATGGGTGCCGGTATCGGTGCATGGCTCGGTCCGGTGGGCGGTTATGGCACCAGCGGTAACTACCGCCGCAAATATTGGACTGACAGAGGAGAACAGATGGTACTCTCCAATCCTAACTACTACAAGGTCTTCAAGGATGCTGCCTACAACCTCACGCAGAACCAAGGCGACTTCCGCTTCTTCAAGTTTGACGGCATTTCGGCCCAGTTCTCGGCCACAGGTCCTGATGCAGGCGACACGGGCAATGAGAATGCCGAAGGCATCATCCGCCTCGAACGTTACGTGCGCGAGGAACTGAAGCGCGACATCTTCTTCAACACCACGGTCGGCACCTGGGCCAGCCCCTTCTGGTACCACTACACGGATGCCACCTGGCGACAGGAGAATGACTACGGCACCATCGGCAACAACAGCAGCGACCGTGAGAACTGGATTACCTACCGCGACCGCCTGGTCTACCAGAACTACGTGACCAACTCGCCCATCTGCCCCATCAACACGCTCATGACCCACGGCTTCATCCTCTCGCAGTACGGCAGTGTGAGCAAGGACATGAGCTATGAGGCAGTCCGCCACGAACTCCGCGCCGCCTTCGTGTGCGGTTCGGGCATGGTAGAGCTCTACAACGACTACCCCCTGATGAACAGCATCAACAACGGCAAGCTCTGGGCTGACCTGGCAGAGTGCATCAGCTGGCAGAAGCGCAACGCCGACGTGCTGCCCGATGCCCACTGGGTTGGCGGCAATCCTTGGAACAACGCCAAGACGGCTGTCTACGGTTGGGCTTCCTGGAACGGCAAGAAGGCCACCCTGGCCCTGCGCAACGGCGGCAACGATGCCGAAACTTACTCCTTCACGCTCCGCGAAGCACTCAACATCCCGGCCAACGTGCAGGGCAGCATCGTGCTCCGCAAGTCGTTCGGCGAACAGGACGCGCTCGAAGGTCTGACCGAGGGTGAGGCCATCGACGTTGACCAGCAGCTCTCCGTAACCCTGCCCGGCAGCAGCATCTTCTGCTTCGACGGACTCGATGCCGCCCAGATCGTGGCAGTGCAGGGCCTCGAACTCACGCCCGAAAAGGCCGAGAAGCAGGTGGAGATAGGCAAGACCTTTGTCGTGACAGCTGCCGTGGCTCCCGCCGACGCATCCTTCCCCGCCCTGCTCTGGAGCAGCAGCGACGAGACGGTGGCCACCGTTTCCGGCGGACTGGTAGTGGGTGTGGCCGAAGGTGAGGTGACCATCACCGCCACCGCTCAGGACGGTTCGGGCACCGTGGCCTCCATCGTGCTCAACGTGGTGCCGAAAGTGGTGGAACCGTATGCCATCAACTTCGACAAGGATGCCACTCCCACGAATACGGGCCGCTACATCAACACTATCTCCTTCACTGCCGGCAGCGGCGACCCGCAGGTGCTCAGCGTGGGCAGCGGACATTGCTACTATGACTTCACCGCCGACGAAGAGGCTGTGCTGACCTGCGCCCCCAACGACAACCTGAACGTGGTGTACGACATCACCGGTGGCTGGATGAACGGCTACGTGTTCGTTGACTTCGGCAACGACGGCCAGTTCTCCTTCAATGAAGGTTCGACGGACCAGAGCGGCACGGATGTCGTTTCGTTCAGCTTCTACAGCGGCAGCTTCAGCGACGACACCAGCGGCGTGAACTCTGCCGGCACGGCCATCAGCGGGGGCGGCCGCAACACGATGTCCTGCCCCGACTTCGTGGCTCCCGGCGAGGCCGGCGACTACCGCATCCGTTTCAAGATGGACTGGAACAGCGTGAACCCCGCCGGACAGCTTGCCGCTGACGGCACACCGACCGGCAGCAACGGCATCCTGGCCAACGGCGGCCAGATTGTCGACGCCATCCTCCGCGTGAACGGTTCGCAAACGGGCATCGGCAACGTAGGCACCGAGGGTGTCCAGAACAAATGGTACGACCTGAGCGGCCGCCGGCTCCATGCCGCCCCCGCCCACGGCGTTTACATCCAGAACAACCGCAAGGTGGTGAAGTAAGCCCTGCTTCCCCCTTCACATTTCTTCAAAGGCGCGCCCGGCCTGCCAGCCAGGCGCGCCTTTCAGTATGTTTTCATCCTAATTGTTTCAGGTTTTCGCGCTGCGGCGCGTGTTTCTCCAGTCATTTTTCTCCCTTATGCAAAACAAACGCTTGGCCTCGCTCGACATTCTGCGGGGTTTCGACCTCTTCCTGCTCGTCTTCCTGCAACCCGTGTTGTGGGCCGTACTCTCCCGCTGCGACCATGAGCTGGCGCGGTCCGTGCTTTACCATTTCGACCACGAGGTGTGGGAGGGTTTCCGCTTCTGGGACCTGGTGATGCCCTTGTTCCTGTTCATGAGCGGCATATCCATGCCCTTCGCCTTTGCCCGTTACCTGCGCGGCGAATGGCCCGTGGCCCACGCCTACCGCAAGGTGGTGCGCCGCTTCGTGGTGCTGTTCGTGCTGGGCATGGTGGTGCAGGGCAACCTGCTGGGGCTCTGCCCGGCCTATTTCCAGTATTACACCAACACGCTGCAGGCCATTGCCGCCGGCTATCTCATCGCCGCGCTGCTGCTGCTCCGGCTGCCGCTGCGCGGACAGCTGGCAGGCATGGCGGTGCTCCTGGCGGCCTACAGCGTACCCATGATGCTGTGCGGCGACTATTCGCCCGAAGGCAACCTGGCCTGCCGCATCGATGCCGCTGTGATGGGAAGCCACCGTGGCGACCCCACCTACGCCTGGCTGCTGCCCAGCCTCAACTTCGGCGTGACGGTGATGCTCGGCGCGGTGGCGGGACAGATTATCCGCCTGGACCGTGGCGGGGCAACGGTCCGCACGGCCCTGCGCCTGCTACTGACGGGAGCGGTGCTCGTTGCGGCGGGATGGCTGTGGGGGCTGGATATGCCGGTGGTGAAACGCATCTGGACTTCGAGCATGACCCTGCTCAGCGGCGGCTATTGCTTCCTGCTCATGGCGGCCTTCTACTACGTCATCGATGTGCGCGGCATCCACCGCCCGTTCGACTGGCTGAAAATCTACGGCATGAATTCCATTGCTGCCTATATGCTGGGCGAGGTGGTCAACTTCCGTTCCGTTGTCGACTCACTGTGCTACGGCCTGCACCAGTGGCTCGACGGCTGGTACGACGCGTGGCTCACGTTCGGCAACTTCCTCATCCTGTTCTTCATCCTCCTGACCCTTGCGCGTGCGCGTATATATATAAAGGTGTAGTCCACCCCCGGACCTGCTCTGGAAAAAGTACCGGCCAGTGATACACGGAGTGCCAGCCAGTGATACACGGAGCAGCAGCCAGTGGGAAACGGAGAAATCCGGGCTCATCCACACGATTTTCTGGAAAATACTTGCAGATACGGGGATTTCTGACGAATTTTGTTAGATGTGAAATAAAAGCTGACAGTGAAGCAAGCAGACCTTTATGTTCACAGAAGAGATTGGGCAAAGCCGAATAACGCTCAACGGATACATCCCTAATTGTGCCTTCATCATGGAAAAGAAAGACAAAGATATTGCACTCTTCGTTGCGTTCTGCATTGAAGAATACGGAGCAGCCAAAGGAATGAGCGGCAAGCAAGTACTTGACTTGTTTTCGCAGTATGGCGTGACTGATTATCTTTGCAACTGTTTTGAACCCCTGCATACCCAGGGTCGCCAATGGCTGGTTGCAGACATTGACGAATTTATTGAAATCAACAAGAAAAACAAGTAAGCATGAAGGTATATCACGGCAGTCTGGACGTGGTGTATGGCCCGGTAGCCAATGACAGAGTGTATCTTCAGTTCGGACTGTATGAAGCCGGTGCCATCGGCCTCGGAACACTCATCCGGGAACTCAAGACTTATAAATTGGTTGACCAATATCTCTTTCATACAGAAAAAGCCCTGACAGCCCTGCGTTTTGTATGTTCAGCAAAAATCGAAAAAGTATGTTCCAGATAAACCAACATAACCTCCATCTGCTTATACCAGGAAAAATCAGCTGGTTGGTGGAATATCTGCATGACGATTACGGATATTCCATCAAGGAATGCCTTGACCGTATCTATCATTCCCAATTGTATGAAAGACTTGCCACGGAAAGCACCAAATATTGGCATTTAGGCCCTGTGGATTTGTACAATGAACTGAAAACGGAATTGTAAGGGAAAAGAAGTCTGCAAAATACTTGCAGACACGTGGATTTCTGACGAATTTTGTTTGGTATAAATCTATGATTGATGATGAATTTAGCGGACAATGAAACATACAGGCGCATTCATTTCGCTGTCATGGCGATAGAGAGCGGCGCACGTAAGCTGGGCATCTCCGGCAAAGAGATGCACGACAGGTTACAAAAGCAAGGACTGATACATCGCAGGCTTATCAAGCGATATGAGGAACTTCATACCCAAAGTCTTGATTGGGTGGCTGACGATATAAGCGAAACGCTGTTAAACTGGGAGAGAGAAGTATGATTTTGTTCTCGCCTTGCACTAACTTTTCATAACTTAGGCGGCGGCTCGGCTAAGGAATAAGAAAATCCTCCGGCTTTTCTTTTCCTTTGCTCTCGCCTTGCACTAACTTTGTCCCCGAAAATATGCATTGACTATGTCCCAAAAATTAGTACAGACGCAGGCCAACGTACAGGTGCAACAGCTCTCCGCCCTACAAGTGGCGGTGTCGAAAATGGTGGAGCTGCCTATCACCGAACTGGCACAACGCATACAAAACGAAATGGTGGACAACGCCGCCCTGGAGGAAAAGGACACGGACAACTTCACTGACAACGAACCGGCTGACGACAACCGGCAGGACAATAACGGCACGGAAAACGACGAGGACTACGACAACCACGACGCGCTCTCGCCGGAAAACGATGCATTGGGCGACTACCTCAATGATGACGATATTCCCGACTACCTGAGGCAACGCGCCGAAGAGGCACAGGACCAAAGGGAAATACAACTCGCAGGAACAACCTCCTTCTACGAAGAACTGCAACGCCAAATGGGGGAACATAACCTCACGGAACACGAACAGGAGGTGATGAACTACCTCATCGGCTCGCTCGACGAAAGCGGATTGCTGAAAAAGGATTTGCTCGACCTGGTGGACGAACTGGCCATCTACCACAACACGCTGACTTCCCTCACGGAAATGGAACACTTGCTGGCCATACTACAAACCTTCGAACCACGCGGCATCGGGGCACGCACGCTGCAGGAATGCCTGCACATACAACTCTCCGACCCGGACCGGCGAACGCCCTACACGCAGCTTGCACTCACCGTGGTGGACCGCTATTTCAAGGATTTCACCTCAAGGAAATGGAAAGCCATAGGCGAAAAACTGAAGGTGGACGACGAGACGATGGAACACGTGCTGCACGAACTGACACACCTGAACCCCATGCCGGGACGCGCGCTCAACGAAACGCTGACGGCCAACGCGCCTACCATCGTGCCCGACTTCTTCGTCCACGTGAACAACGAAGGCGAAATCGCCGTACAGCTCAACGCGGGCGACCTGCCCGAACTGCGCGTCAGCCCGGCCTTCCGCGACAGCATCAAGCAGTATGGCGAACACAAGGACAAACTCTCACGGCAACAACGCGACGCCTATACCTTTGCCCGCCAAAAGGTGGACGCGGCCATGGCTTTCATCAACCTCCTGGCCATACGCAAACAAACGCTCCTCACCGTGATGCAGGGCATCGTACACTTCCAGCGCGACTTCTTCCTCAACGACGACGACGAAACGCAACTGCACCCGCTCACCCTGCGCGAGGTGGCCGAAAGGGGAGACATGGCCATCTCGACCGTGTCGCGCGTGACAAACCATAAGTATGTGCAGACAGACTACGGCACATATCCGCTGCGTTTCTTCTTCTCCTCACAAATCACCAACGCCGAGGGCGACGAAATCTCGGCCAGACAAATCCAGGCGGCACTGCGCTCCCTCATCGAAGGGGAGGACAAAAAGCACCCGCTGCCCGACGAGATGCTGGCGGCAAAACTCAAGCAGCAAGGCTATGACGTGGCACGCCGCACCGTGGCCAAATACCGCGACATCATGGGATTTCCCACCGCACGCCTGCGCCGCGAATGAACCGCCCCGCCCCCTTGACCCCAAACCCTTCACTCACCAGCCCTATGCCAGACGCTACGGAACGCCCCACCTACCCCATCATACGCCGCATGAACAGCCGCATCGGATGGATTGTGCTTACCTCGCAGGTGGTGTCGCTCATCTTCTCGCCCTTCTACCTGCCCGTGGTGGCCTTCGCCGCCCTCTTCACCTTCAGCTACCTGAACTTGCTGCCGCTGCCGACAAAGTTGCTGCTCACCCTCTTTGTCTACTTCTTCACCGTGGTGCTGCCCCGCCTGTTCATCTACATCTACCGCAAAATCAACGGTTGGACCCGCCACCAGCTGAGCCGCCGCGAGCGTCGCTACGTACCCTACGCCGTGAGCATCGTGTGCTACGCCGCCCTCTACAAGCTGCTCGACTCGCTCCACATGCCCCGCTTCACGCTCGGCGTGATAGCAGGCGCGCTGGCCATCCAGATTGTCTGCGCCCTGATCAACAGCGTCATCAAGGTGAGCACGCACGCCGCAGCCTCGGGAGGCGTGGTGGGTGCGCTCATGGCCTTTGCCCTCATCTTCTCCTTCGACCCCACGGGCTGGCTCTGCCTCTGCGTGCTCCTGAGCGGCATGGTATGCACCGCCCGCTTCATCCTCCGGCAGCACACCCTCCGCGAACTGGGCTGGGGCGTGGTCATCGGCCTCCTCTGCGGCTTCGCCTGCATCCTCCTCGTCTGACACCAACCGCCAGGCACACGCGGAGCCAGCCGGCCACGACAACATCCGCCAACTACCCGAACCCGACAAACCCATACACATTATATATATATGTCACCTATTGTCAGCATCATCATGGGAAGCACCTCCGACCTTCCCGTCATGGAGAAAGCAGCACGCTTTCTCGAAGAAATGGAAATACCCTTTGAGATGAACGCCCTCTCCGCCCACCGCACCCCGCGCGAAGTCGACGAATTTGCACGCCACGCCGCCGACAGGGGGCTGCGCGTCATCATCGCCGGCGCAGGCATGGCCGCCGCGCTGCCCGGAGTGATTGCCGCCGGCACCACCCTGCCCGTCATCGGCGTACCCATCAAGGGCATGCTCGACGGACTCGACGCCATGCTCTCCATCATACAGATGCCCCCGGGCATTCCCGTGGCCACCGTCGGCGTGAACGGCGCACAGAACGCCGCCATACTCGCTGCGGAAATGCTCGCCCTCTCCGACGAGGCACTGGCCGAACGCCTGCGCCACTACAAAGAAAGCCTGAAACAGAAAATCGTGAAGGCCAACAAGGAACTCAGCGAAGTGAAATACACATTCAAGACCAACTGACATGGACTTGTTCAACTACCGTCCACGCCGCTCCCACAAGGTCTGCGTGGGCAACCGCCCCCTCGGCGGCGACGAACCGCTGCGCATCCAGAGCATGACGACCACGGTGACCACCGATGTCGAAGCCTCGCTCCGCCAGTGCCGCGCCATATTCGACGCGGGAGCGGACTACGTGCGCCTCACCACACAGGGCACACGCGAGGCCGAGGCACTGAAGCCCCTGCGCGAAGCCCTGCGCCGCGAAGGCTACGACCGCCCACTCGTGGCCGATGTCCACTTCAACCCCAACGTGGCCGACGTGGCCGCCACCATCGTGGAGAAGGTGCGCATCAACCCGGGCAACTACGTCGACCCCGCCCGCCAGTTCAAGCAGCTGGAATATACTGACGAGGAATACGCCGCCGAACTGGCACGGCTGGAAGAACGCTTTGTCCGCCTCCTCGACATCTGCCGCCAGCACCACACCGCGCTGCGCATCGGCGTGAACCACGGCTCGCTCTCCGACCGCATCATGTGCCGCTACGGCGACACGCCGGAGGGCATCGTGGAGAGCTGCATGGAATTTCTCCGTGTGTGTGTGAAGCAGAAGTTCAGCGATGTGGTCATCTCCATCAAAGCCTCCAACACGCAGGTCATGGTGCGCAGCGTCCGCCTGCTGTGCAGCGTGATGGAACGCGAAGGCATGGACTTCCCCCTCCACCTGGGCGTGACCGAGGCCGGCGAGGGCGAGGACGGACGCATCAAGAGTGCCGCCGGCATCGGGGCACTGCTGGCCGACGGCATAGGCGACACGCTGCGCGTGAGCCTGAGCGAACCGCCCGAGGCGGAAGTGCCCGTGGCCTACAAGCTGGCGGAATACGTGGTGCGCCGTGCCGGCCACCCGGCCATTCCCGCCACAGCGGCACCCGGCTTCCACTACGAAAACCCCACACGACGGCCCACCCACGCCGTGGGGACGGTGGGCGGCAGCAACGTGCCCGTGGTCATCGTCCCCGTGCTTGACGGCAAAGTGCCGGCACCGCAGCTCGGACGCACCGAACCCGACTTCTACTACACGGGGCGCAACCTGCCGCCGGCTGACCTGCGCCCCCAAGGGCCGGGCTACCTCGTGGATGCCGACCTCTGGCAGGGCGAGGACAACACATACCCCGTGTTCACCAAGGAACAGCTGATGTTCATCCCCACCTGCCGCGCCCGGATGAAGTTCCTCTTCCTCACCTACCTCATGCTCGACGACGAAACGAAGGCACTGCTCCGCACCGACCCCAGCGTGGTGCTCATCGTGCAGAGCAACCACACCAACCGTCTGGGCGAGCAGCGCGCCCTGGTTCACGAACTGTGGCGTGAGGGCATCGAAACACCCGTGGTCTTCTTCCAGCACTACCTGCTCGGGGCATCACAGCTCGAGGAGTTCCGCCTGTATGCGGCAGCCGACATGGGGGCGCTCATGTTCGACGGACTGACGGACGGCATCATGCTCTTCTGCCAGGCACCACAGGGCGACAGCCCCATACCGGCTGAGGTGAACGCCGGCACGGCATTTTCCATCCTCCAGGCCGCACGCCTGCGCACCACGAAGACGGAATACATCTCATGCCCCGGCTGCGGACGAACGCTCTACGACCTGCCCGGAACCATTGCGCGCATCAAGGCCGCCACTGCCCACCTCAAGGGACTGAAAATCGGCATCATGGGCTGCATAGTGAACGGACCGGGCGAAATGGCCGACGCCGACTACGGCTACGTGGGCGCGGCACGCGGCAAAGTGAGCCTGTACCGAGGCAAGGAATGCGTGGAGAAGAACATCCCGGCCGAAGAGGCAGTGGAGAAACTGCTCGCACTCATCGAAAACGACCGGCGCAACGAAGCCTGACGGCACCGCGCCAAACACCTCCGAATGCCTGTTTCCAACAGCGCGGGCGACGGCTCTCACAAGTCCTGGACTATTTTTTTCTACTCGCCGATTAGAAAAAAATAGTCCAGGACTTTTTCAACACAAGTGGCGGACCCTTGCGGACGGTGCCTTACGCCACCCCATGGAAGGCCTGGAAAGGGACGGCGGAAAGAGACCGACGGGACAGAAAAGCGGACCGCCGGCAGAAATCCCACAACTTTGTCCGCTATCTTTGGGGCAAAAGTGTCAAATCATTCGTACCTTCGCCACGGCATTACCCGAAAACCCGGCAGCCGGCTACGGGGCGAAGCCAACAAGGTGGACCGGCACGATAAGCAGCCACTCGCCCGGCAAACAAACTGCGCCCCAAGGGTTACCCGGGGCGGCCCTGGCACATAAACCCGAAAAGCCACAGGTTGAAAAGCGGCTCCGGCCACCCGACTATCACAGACGAAACCAAAACACCAGCTTCTAACATTACCAATGGAAACAGAACTCAACCAATTCAGACAACTAAAAGAAGCAATGATGGTGGCAGAAACCTACGCCAAGGACCTGAAAGCAGTGACCCGCCTCTACGATTACTGCGAAACGTACTTCTTCGACCACTACAGAGGCATTTTCTTCGCTACCGACAAGGTGGCCGGGGAAATCATGCAAAACAGCTTCACCATCCTATGGGAACACATCGAGAACAAACGCATCTATGCCAAAGAGCAACGAATCTACGGACCCAACGGGAAACCCCTCACCGCAGGACTCCTCACTTACTTCATGGGCATAGCCAAATACAAATACAAGGAATGGCTCAGAAGCATCAAAGAAGATGAATGGGACGACGACAGCATTTTTTCACGATACTTTCCAGGACTGTACGATGAACCCTCGACAGAAAGCGGAGCAGAAGACTACTGGAGGCAACGACAGCTGGAAATCATCGAGGAAATCCTTGCCGACATGCCGAAAAGATGCTACGAAATCCTCACCAAATTCTACTACGAATCCAAAGACCTCGACTGCATCCTCAGAGAAATACCCTCCATCACCAACAAACAGTCGCTCAAGACCAAAAAGTTCAAGTGCATGGAAACGCTGAGGACAACAGCGCGACAAATGTACAGAAAGGAACTCAACGCTTAAAGCACGACCATCATGGATAAAGACTTTCAAGACATCATTGACAACTTCTTGCTCCATCCTGACTCGATGCCGACAGAAGAGAAACAACAACTTATGCAGGAACTGCAACAGCAGCCGGAAAAGAGAGAACAATTCCTGTTCACCCGGACCGTAATGGAGGCTGTCAGCCGACGAGAGGCAAAACTGAAATTCCTGCGCGAGCTGCAACGCAAGAAGCAGCTGCTGCGCTACCCGCCAATAGCAGGCTGCGCCTGCCTCGCACCTACGGAATCCCGCACGAAGCACAGACAAGCGACGGAAAAAGCGCAACGCACCAACCCCACCCCAAAGCCCACCAAAAAGGAAAACAACGAGGGGCTGAAGAAGAAGCTGAAATGGGGAGGAGGCATCGCGGCTGCCGTGAACATGGGCATGCTGGGCATGCACTATTTTATGGCCGACAAGGCCGCCGCACCGTCGGAAGCATGTCCATTCGACAACAACGGCACACCCGAACAGCCCGACAGGCCAAACAACATCCACAGCAAAGGTTACCACATCCAGGAGGCGGAAGTCAACGAACTGCAACTCAAGGAACCGGACATCACCAACGACTACGATTCGCTCACGGCAGACCCCGACTTGCCCGAAAAGCACGGCCAAACTGACGAATGACCACCGGCCACCCCAGAAACGGTAACCACACGCCCGCCAAGCCCCACCTTGCCCCAATGGCCACTGAATTGAACAAAAGCGTGACATTAGCTGCATTTTTTACCCTCTAACACATAATTTTTACGTCCTAACAAATACAAAAAAAGGAAAAAACACTAATTTTGTACCGTTTCATTGGTGTATTCTCCGCCTCTTGTCGGAAAGCCTGTACTACCAAGCAGGTGAAAAGTGTCATGCTAATCATCAGGCATTGCAACCGTCACATGTTCCGGCATCACCCCTCCAACGGGGCACAAACCTCATGACTAACATCCTGCCAACAATGGAAATCAACAACTGTAGTTTGGATCAGCTCCTGGAACAAGCATCCCAATCGCCCCGGCTGCGACAAAGCAAAGATATGCGCACTTCGGCAGCGGACAGCAGCCAGCGTATGCTCAACGCACTCATGCCCGACACAAAGGTTCCCGTTCACCGACACCGCCTCACAGACGAAACGGTTATCTGCCTGAAGGGGAAAATTGACGAGATTATCTTTGAAGAAACCACCGACGCCGAAGGCAACAGCCACCTGCAAGAAACAGCACGCATCCACCTCAACCCCAGCGAGGGGAACTACGGATGCCAAGTGCCCCAAAACACCTGGCACACGGTGGAGGTGTTTGAACCCTCCGTCATTTTCGAAGCAAAAGACGGACCTTATACTCCCGCCACGCCCGAGGACATACGAAACCTGTAGGCCACGGCAAACCTAATAGCCATTTGCCTGGAAAACCGCTGCTACCCGAAGGCAAAAAGCGCAAGTCAAAAAAACAACAAAAGAGATGATATGAGTATTTTCAGCAAATTCTTCAACTGGTATTTCGGTCGGAAAACTCTGCCCTATTGGTGCATCGTAATATTCGACTTCCTGTTATGCTTTTTCGGTGCCATCACCATATTCCTCCTGCGCCATCCCGCCAGCGAACTGATTGACGAATGGCAAAAGGTGTGCCATACCTTGCTGGTGTGCAGCTTCGCGAACCTTATCGGCTTCCGCGCCTTCCACACGTACTCCGGCATCCTGCGCTACTCGCAGTTTGTGGACCTCCTGCGCGTCACCTACGCCAGCCTCCTGGCCTTCATCATAGCCTTTGCATTCAACTACGCCAACATCCACTGGGAATGGACCGACGTATTCTACCCCTTCACCGGACGGATGCTGGTGGGCATCTTCCTCGGCACCACCGCCCTGCTCTGCGCCTCACGCATCATCATACGCCTCGTATTCGACAGCGTACTCGTGGGCAAAACCGCCGTACGCGCCTTTGTCTACGGCACACGCGCCGGAGCCGTGGCTCTGACCAACGAAGTGCGCACCGTGAAACCCGTGAAGTTCATCATCGATGCATACATCGGCGACGAAAAGGAGAAGTACAAGGAAAGACTCATGGGACGGCGCATCTATTCCACCCACGAGGACATCCGATCCATCATACGGGAGAAAAACATCAAGGCCATACTCGTCAGCCCGCTCAAACAGGAAAGCTTCCTCCGCAACCGGGCATTCCAGGATATGCTCATCGAAGCCGGAGTGAAAATCTACATCTCGCAAAACGCCGAAGAGTGGAAAAACCAGAGCGACAAAACGGAACGCGTGCAAATCCGCGAAGTGAACATCGAAGACCTGCTCCCGCGCGACGAAATACAGGTGGACATGGATGCCGTGGGCGCACTCCTCACCGGACGCAAAGTGCTCATCACCGGCTCGGCAGGAAGCATCGGCTCCGAAATGGTGCGGCAAATCGCCATTTACAATCCCTCCGAAATGATGCTCATCGACCAGGCGGAAACACCGCAACACGACATCCGCCTCATGATGCAGAAACAATACCCCAACATCAACGCCCACACCGTGGTGACAAGCATCTGCAAGGAGGATCGCATGGAAGAAATATTCCGCACTTTCCGCCCCGACTACGTGTTCCACGCAGCAGCCTACAAGCACGTGCCCATGATGGAGGACAACCCCAGCGAAAGCGTACAGAACAACGTGTGGGGCACCAAAGTCATCGCCGACCTGAGCGTGAAATACGGTGTCAAGAAGTTCGTCATGATCTCCACCGACAAGGCCGTCAACCCCACCAATGTCATGGGATGCTCCAAGCGTATCTGCGAAATCTACGTGCAGAGCCTCGACCACGCCATCAAGGAGGGAAAAGTCAAGGGCTGCACGCAGTTCGTGACCACTCGCTTCGGCAACGTGCTCGGCTCCAACGGATCAGTCATCCCCCTCTTCCGCAAACAGCTTGCCGAAGGCGGACCGCTCACCGTGACGCACCCGGACATCATCCGCTTCTTCATGCTCATTCCTGAAGCCTGCAAACTGGTGCTCGAAGCCGGCACACACGGCAAGGGTGGCGAAATATTCGTGTTCGATATGGGAGAACCCGTGCGCATAGCCGACCTGGCACGGCGCATGATACGCCTCAGCGGAGTTCAGGGCGTGGAAATCAAATTCACCGGACTGCGCGAAGGGGAAAAGCTCTACGAAGAAGTGCTCAGCGAAAACGAAGGCACACTGCCCTCCTTCCACCGCAAAATACGCATAGCGCAGGTCAGAAGCTACAGCTACGAAGAGGCTGACAAGGACCTCAAAGAACTGCGCGACATCGCTGCAAAATACAACGACATGGAAACGGTACGCAAAATGAAGCAAATCGTACCGGAATACATCAGCAAACACTCACGCTACGAAGTACTCGACCACCACGACCAGCCCAAGGCATAACGCCAGCCCTGGCCGCCAGGCTTCCCCCTGCCGCACAATCCCCTGCCGCAACACCGTCTTCCAATTTATCTCTGCAAAGTTTGGCTCTTCCTTGCAAAAGCCCTATCTTCGCACCCACAAATGCGCTTGTGGCGAAATTGGTAGACGCGCCAGACTTAGGATCTGGTGGTTCAGGCCGTGTAGGTTCGAGTCCTATCAGGCGCACAAAAGGAAATTGTAACTGCTTGTTTTTCAGGCGTTTACAATTTCCTTTTTCTTGTTTTAAGCTCACAAAATCATCCACAAACGGGTTTCAGACCGCTTATAAGCCGGCCTCAGCGAGTGGTGATGACCATACTCAGGCCGCAGCCGCCACCGACGGACGATGGCGCAAGCGTCAAGTCTGCATTGCGGCCCAGGGGCCGCGTAAAAGCGTACGCACTCCCCACCCCGATGGCCGCACCCGCCAGCACGTCCCATACATCGTGCCGCTTGCTGTACACCCTGCCCCATGCTACGTAAGCCGACAGGGCATAGGCCGGCACACCCCACTTCCAGCCGTAACGCCTTTGTACAAACGCCGCACCGCTAAACGCAAGCAAAGTGTGCGTACTGGGCATCGCGTGGTGTTCCGTATGGTCAGGCCGATCCTTCGTGACCGACAGTTCCAGCGCATAGTTGGCCGCCAACGCCACCGATGTGGTGAGAGCCAACTGCCGCAGGCCCACCCAATCCTTCTGCCAGACAGAAGCGGCGAAACCTGCCGCCGAAGGCAACAGGCACCCCATTGTGGTCGACTTCTTCACCGCCTTCTGCGCACTGCTCAACTCGTAAGGCACAGCCTCCTGGCCACCAGCCTGCAAAGAAGCGGACAGCAGGCACAACAGCAAAACAAATAGTTCCTTTTTCATTCTTCCATGATTTGAGCGCGCAATTTAGGACAAAAATCCTGAAACCAAGACAAACCACGCTTAAAAGGGATACAGCCCAATAACCAAACCACACCGAAAACATACCATAATGGAAAAATAAATTAAATTTGTCGCAATCAACCGATTGTGGAAAGAACAAACCATGAACGGTCGGTTACCCCCAAAACAAATTCGGAAAAAGCGAAAACACTTTTTTCCAAGAAAACAGCATATCATCGGTTATTTCTTCTCATGTTTACTATCAGCAACGACCATCTTTGCGCCACAGTGAGCGAGATGGGCGCAGAGCTGCAAAGCCTGCGCGATGAACAAACGGGCCACGAATACCTGTGGCAGGGCGATGCCCGCTGGTGGAGCGGCCGTTCGCCCATACTCTTCCCCATCGTGGGCGGACTGTGGAACGGCTGTTACCGGCTCGAAGGGCACGAAACGAAATTGCAGAAACACGGCTTCGTGCGCCGCCAACCCTGGCATTGCACGCTGCACGAGGCGGACCGGGTACGCCTGGAGTACGACGGCAGCGAGGCGGACTACGCCCACTTTCCCTTCCGTTTCACCCTGGCCGTTACCTACACGCTCGAAGGCCGCCGCCTGAAAACGGCATTTGAAGTAAAAAATCTTGACGAACGCGACATGCACTTCCAGCTCGGCGGCCACCCTGCGCTGAACCTGTCCGGGTGGAACGAGGAGCAGGAAGTGGACGGTTACCTCCTGTTAGAGGGAAAACCGGAAAGCGTGCGCCGCGCCGGAGAACAAGGATGTCTGGAGCCGGAAAGCCATCCCGTTCCGCTGACTGCTGACGGTCTGGTGCCGCTGTCCGTAGCCACGTTCGCCCATGAAGCATTGATTTTCGACCGCCGGCAAATCCATGCCGCCACCTTGCTCGACCGCGACCGCCGTCGTGTGGCCCGCGTAGAAAGCTCCGCCCCCGTGTGGCTCTTCTGGAGCCCCCAAGGCATCCACACGCCCTTTGTATGCTGCGAGCCCTGGTACGGCCTCTGCGACCCCATCGGCTACGACGGCAGTTTTGCTGACCGCGCCTACACACAGTGCGTCCAGTCCGGAAGGACCTGGGAAGGCGGCTTCACCATCGAAGTGTAAGAAAAAGAATAAGGTTATAAGTTTTTAGGTTATAAGATTATAAAGATACTGCTCGAAGAAACGGACTCTTTTGAGCCGCTATAGTAACTTTGTAACCTCATAACCTAAAAGTTTATAACCTTTTGTTGATAAAGTCATGAAGCCTGAAACAGAAGAAGCGGCGGACAGCCGCAGACAAGGCATTTACCGCGTAACGCTTTGGGGAAGTACGGTGAATTTACTGCTCGTGGTGTGCAAATTCGCGGCAGGCGTGTTGGGCGGCAGTGCGGCCATGGTGGCCGATGCCGTGCATTCCCTCTCCGACTTTGTGACCGACGTGGTCGTGTTGCTCTTTGTGCGTCTATCGGGCAAACCCTGCGATGTGGACCACGAGTTCGGTCACGGTAAATACGAAACCCTCGCCACCGCCATCATCGGTCTGATGCTGGGCGGTGTAGGTCTGGGCGTGTTGTGGAGCGGCGGTTCGGAAATCGTGCGCTGGTGGCAAGGCGAAACGCTGCGTGCGCCGGGCCTCATCGCCCTGGGTGCTGCCCTCCTGTCGTTGCTGTCGAAAGAGCTGCTCTACCAGTGGACCGTGCGCCAGGGCCGCCGGCTCCGTTCTGCCGCCGTGGTGGCCAACGCCTGGCACCACCGCAGCGATGCCCTCTCCAGTCTCGGCACCACGGCAGGCATCGGCGGTGCCATCCTCTTGGGCGAAGCTTGGCGCGTGCTTGACCCCTTGGCGGCCGTCGTGGTGAGCCTGCTCATCCTGAAGGTGGCGGTTCAGCTCTTCGTGCCGAGCATGGAAGAACTGCTGGAAAAGTCGCTGCCCGAGGAGGAAGAAAATGAAATACGGGCCGTCATCCTCGAGCAACCGGGATGTACCGACCCGCACAATCTGCGCACCCGCCGCATCGGCAACTATTGCGCCATTGATGTCCACTTCCGCATGGACGGGCGGACCACCATCGACGAAGCCCACCGCGCCACACGGGAAATCGAAGACCGCCTGCGCGAACGCTTCGGTCCGCAAACGCTCATCACCACCCACGTGGAGCCCATAAAGCATCCGGCGCGACAGACGGACACGGCCTAACAGCAAACCGCCATGAGGACGGCGTGACACACCGGACTCATGGCGGCAAATTTTCTGCGCGGCGAAGAAAAGCTATTCCTCCTCCAGCCCGGCAAAGAGATCCGGCTCAAGACCATCCGCCGGATCGGCAGACAGAGCGTCGGCAGCCTCCGCCTCGTTGTCCGTCTCCGTCGGTTCATCCTCCGGTTCAGGCTGGCGTAGCGGTTCCAGCTCCTCGATACTTTCCACGGTGCAAGTGGTCAGGCGTTTACCCTTCGCCTTGAAACTCTTGCAGCCGATGAAGTCGGCCACCTCCACCTCCATAGGGTCGCGGAATGCGTCGGGACCGCCGTAGGTGACGCGCAGACGGGGGAAGGCCACGTCGGTGAGTAGCACGAAGCGCGAAGCCGGGTTTTCGCCCAAGAAACTCTGGGGCCGCTGCTGCGGGGCACGTTCCAGGGTGAACCGCTTCACGTAAGGAAAGCCCTGCTGGTCGGCATCGAAGAGCACCGCGCTCCACACCTTGCGCTCATTGAATTTTTCTATACGCAGGATGCCCTGTTGCTCGTAATGGTTGTTCGCGTCGAAGTTCGTCGTGTAGAACCGTCCGTCGGCCAGCACCACGAGCACGAAGTCGCCCGTGTGGAATTCGCCGAGATACTGTCCCCGTGCATCGTAATTGAGGCGGCTCACGTCGTGGTCGAACCACACTTTCCGTCCGCCCAGTGTCGATGCGCCGTGCGCCTTGAGCGTGATTTTGTGAACGTCGAGTCTGGTGAGCAGGTTGCCCCGGCTCTGTCGTCCCTTCACGAGAATTTCGCCGAAGTCCTTGTCGAAACTGATGCGTTTGAGCTTCGGGTTGGGGCGGAAGGTCACTTTGATGGTCTCGGCCTCGCCGTTGGGGTTCGCCGTGAAGTAAATGACGCGGCTGCCCGGCGTACCGGTGGTGAGGTCGTACTCACGGTCGTGGGTGATGGCCGTCACGTTGAAGCGTTTAATGAAGCAAGCATTCGTTTCGCCGTCGCGGTAGACGGCATTGTAGATGGTGCGCGTGTCGCCCTTTTTGAAAATGGCGATGTGGATGATTTCCACCTTCTTCTTGCGCTCGTGTTTGGAGCGTTCCGTATCGCCTATGAACACCTTGTCCTGCACACGCGTCACCTTGTACGTTCCGTCGCGGTAGAAGATGATGACATCGTCGATGGGCGAGCAGTTTTCCACGAACTCGTCCTTTTTGAGCGACGTGCCCATAAATCCGTTTTCGCGGTCAATGTAAAGTTTCTCCGTAGCCTCGATGACCTTGGTGGCCTCGATGTTGTCGAAGGAGCGGAGTTCGGTGTGGCGCGGATGTTCGGCGGCATATTTGTCATAAATCAGGCGGAACCAGTTGGCCGTCACCTCCACCATGTTCTGCAAGTCCTTGTCGATGCGCGCCACCTCGTCCTTCATGCGCGCAATCATTTCGTCGGCCTTCTCCTTGTTGAACTTCAGGATGCGCCCCATTTTTATTTCCATGAGGCGCAGGATATCGTCGCGCGTCACTTCGCGGTAGAAATCCTTCTTGAAAGGTTCGAGGCGCGAATCGATGTGTGCCACGGCTGCATCCATGTCGCGTGCCTGTTCAAACTGGCGATCCTTGTAGATACGCTCCTCGATGAAGATGCGTTCGAGCGAGGCGAAGTGCAGGCTCTCCATGAGTTCGCCCCGGCGTATGAGAAGTTCCTTTTCGAGCAGGGCGCGCGTGGTGTCCACAGAGCGGCGCAGCACATCGCTGACGGTGAGGAACTTCGGCTTCTTGTCGTCGATGACGCAGCAGTTGGGCGAGATGCTGATTTCGCAGTCCGTGAAAGCGTAGAGCGCATCGATGGCCTTGTCCGATGAAGTTCCAGGCGTGAGGTGTACGAGAATTTCCACGTTGGCCGCCGTGTTGTCGTCGACCTTGCGGATTTTGATTTTCCCCTTCTCGTTGGCTTTGAGGATAGAGTCGATGAGCGACGACGTAGTCTTGCCGAAGGGAATTTCGCGTATGGCGAGCGTCTTGCTGTCCAGCTTTTCGATTTTCGCCCTCACCTTCACCGCTCCGCCTCGCAGGCCGTCATTGTAGCGCGACACGTCGATGGAACCGCCGGTCTGGAAGTCGGGATAAAGTTGGAAAGGTTCGTCGTGGAGATAGCTGATGGCGGCCTGGCACAGCTCGCCGAAGTTGTGCGGCAGTATCTTGGCGGAAAGACCCACGGCGATACCCTCCGCGCCCTGCGCCAGGAGGAGGGGAAATTTCACGGGCAGCGAAATCGGCTCCTTGTTACGGCCATCGTAGGAGAGCTTCCACTCGGTGGTCTTGGGGTTGAAGAGCACGTCGAGCGCGAATTTGGAAAGGCGGGCTTCGATGTAACGCGGCGCGGCGGCACCATCGCCGGTGAGAATGTTGCCCCAGTTCCCCTGACAGTCGACAAGAAGGTTTTTCTGTCCGAGCTGCACCAGCGCATCGCCGATGGAGGCATCGCCGTGGGGGTGGAACTGCATGGTGTGTCCCACGATGTTGGCCACCTTGTTGTAACGTCCGTCGTCGAGCCGCTTCATGGAGTGCAGGATGCGCCGCTGCACGGGTTTGAGACCGTCGCCCAGGTGGGGCACGGCACGCTCGAGGATCACGTAGGAGGCATAGTCAAGGAACCAGTTCTGGTACATCCCGGTGAGTTGGAGGTTGCCTTCGGCATCGCGGGTTTCCTGCGGCTGGTAGTCGGTGTGGCCGGCCTCCGTATCGGGTATTTTCTGTTCGTCGCTCATGGTGAATAGATTTGTACGGCAAAATTAAGGAAAAATTTCCAACTGTGGCGGTCGGGACGCGGCCAAGCCGGAGTACCCCCTGGGGAGTACTCCAGTATTCCGCAGGGAGTACTCGGGTACTCCGGCAAGGTGTACTCCGGTACTCCGCCCGGGGTACTCCGCCAAACTGCCTGTCGCCCAAAAAGAACCGGGACAACGGGAAGCCACATGCTACGGCGGTTTCACGTCATCCCGGTTGCGGATGTCAAAAAGAGAGAGAAGGTTGTCGCTCTGCGCGGGGCGGCGTTATTTCTTGGCCGGCTGCGGGTTCGTCTTCACCTTCAGCACTTCCACTTTGAAGATAAGGGTGGAGTTGCCGGGGATGGAACGGCCTGAGCCACGCTCGCCGTAACCCAGTTCGGCAGGGATGTAGAGGTTCCATACCGAGCCTTCGGGCATGAGGCAGAGTGCTTCACGCCAGCCCTTGATGACCTGATCCGGACGGAAGGAGGAGGGCTGTCCGCGCTTGTAGGAAGAGTCGAACACGGTGCCGTCGATGAGCGAGCCTTCGTAGTGTACTTCCACTTCCGAGCTGTCGGTGGCCAGTGCGCCCTTGCCTTCATCGAGCACGCGGTACTGGAGTCCGCTGGGCAGCGTCTTCACGCCCTTGAGCTTCTTGTTGGCGGCCAGCCAGTCGAGGTTGGCCTGCTTGTAGGTTTCCTGCTGGTGCTTGAACTGCTGTTCCACGACCTTCATGGCGCTGTCGGCTGAGAGTCCCGTTTCGCGGCCCATGGCACTGAGTGCCAAGCCGCGTTCAAACTCCTTGGCGTCGAAATAGGTGGAGTCTTCCTTTCCGCAAGCCTGCTTGTTGATCATGGGGTGGTTGCGCTGGTTCATCTCGGCGATGCGCAGACCGGCGGCCACGGCGACGGCCTTCTTGCGCTGGTCGTCGGTCATGGGGGAGGTCATGGCCTCGATGGCGTAGCCTACGTAGGCAGTGTCAACACCCATCTGTCCGGTGAGGTACTGCTTGAGGCTGGGACCCTGGGCCACACCCATGGCAAAGCTGAACGTCTTGCTGTCAACGGCGGCGGGGATGTCGGACTTCTTGGCGGGGGTTACGACGGCTGCCTTCTTGGCGGCCTTTTTGCCCTTCTTCTGGGCGAGGGCAGGATGGAGGGCTGCCGCAGCGAGAAGCAGGCAGCCGATGGTTCTGAGTTGCATTTTTTAGAACGGTTTATGGGTTTAGTAGTCTGTCAATGCCTGACCCTGTCCGCAGGCCTTGGTCCGTGGCTCGGGGGAGCGCAGGGCGTGGGGCGTGGCGGGCAGGGCCGGGCTTGTGTGTGCTTGTCTGTTACACCGTTTCCGGGCAGTGGTTATTTCACCTTGCCGAGGTTGGTGATTTTGAAGATGAGTGCGGAGAAGGGAGGGATGGGACCCGTGCCGTTTTCGCCATAGCCCACTTCGGCGGGAAGGTAGATTTCCCACGTGGCACCGACGGGCATCTGGGGAATGGCAATCTGCCAGCCCTTGATGACGTTCTTGAGGTCGATGGTGGCGATGCCGCCGTCCTGACGCTCAGAGCTGTCGAACACGGTGCCGTTGACGAGCTTGCCTTCGTACTTCACCTTCACGCTGTCGGTGGCTGCGCAACGCTCCGTGCCGCTGCCGGCCTCGATGACCTTGTAGAGCACGCCTTCGGTGAGCTTCTGCACGCCTTTCTCCTTGCTCTTCTTGGCGATGAACTCCTGTCCTTCCTTGCGCTGCTTGGCGAACATATAGGCCAGGATGCGCTTGTTGGCCTCTTTCTTGTCAACGAGCTTGCCGTCCACCTTGAGCGTGGTCTTTCCCTTGGCCTGAGCCAGGAAGCCGGCCACGAAGTTCTTCACGCTCACCTTCTTGGTGGAATCGCCCTGGAACACCTGCTGCTCCATCATGGGAAGCTGCATCTTGATTTGCATACCGGCCTGCAGACCGAGGTTGTAGGCCATCTTCTTCTTGTCGTCGGCGGCCTTCATGCCTTCGGTGTAACCCTTGAGGAAGGCGTCAACGTAGGCAGAGTCGCTTCCTTGCTGCTTGAGCATGTTGGCGAAGTCCTGTTCGTCGGCCGACATCACCATACCCATCTCGTAGCTGAGGGTATCGATGTCCGTTTTCAAATTAGCCTTGGGAGTGCCGTTGTTGCAGGAGCTCAGGAGAGCTGCTGCGGCGAATGTTGCTGCTAAAATCTTTTTCATTTGTATGTTTGTTTGATGTTGTCCGTTTGAAAAGCCGTTGCGGCCGGCGGTGTCAGCGCACCACTTCGATGAGTTCCACGTCGAACACGAGGGCTGCATAGGGCGGTATGGCCTGTCCAGCACCACGCTCGCCATAGGCCAGGTGATAAGGGATGAAGAAGCGGTACTTGGCACCTTCGGCCATGAGCTGCACGCCTTCGGTCCATCCGGCAATCACGCCGTTGAGGGGGAACACGGCGGGTTCGCCGCGACGGTAAGAGGAGTCGAACACGGTGCCGTTGGGCAGGGTGCCCTCGTAGTGGCACTTCACCTTGTCCGTGGCCTTGGGCTTGCTGCCGTTGCCTTCCTTGATGACCGTGTACTGCAATCCGCTGGGCAGCACGGTAACGCCTTCTTTCTTGGCGTTCTCGGCCAGGAAGCGTTCGCCGTCCTCGCGCACGGCCTTGCCGGCCTCGGCCTGCTGGCGCTGTACGAAGTCGCTCACGAGCTGCTGTGCCTCGGCATCGGTGAGGGTGGTGGCGGTGCCTTCGATCACGGCGGCGGCAGCCTGTGCAAACTGTGCGGCATCCAGGCCTTTCACGCCCATGCCCTTCAAATTATGCCCGATGACCATGCCCAGGGCGTAACTGAGTTTTTCCATAATGTAGGGTTTGTCCTTATTATATAATGTGTAGAAAGTTTGATGCTAAGTCAATCAGGGCGCAAAAGTACAATTATTTTTGGAGGGCAATGCCTGATACTGATGTTTTTTCCTAACTTCGCCCCGTTGGCGGACCCTTCGTGACCGAATGGCGGCACAGGGCCGACGCCATCGACAGAATGACTATGAAGAAACTGGTTTTTCTTACCGGAGCGGGCATGAGCGCGGAAAGCGGCTTCAGCACGTTCCGCGACAAAGGGGGATTGTGGGAAAAATACCCCGTGGAACAAGTGGCCACGCCCGACGGATGGCTGGCCGACCCGAACCTCGTGACGGACTTCTACAACGGGCTGCGCCGGCAGCTCGTCCTGGCCAAACCGAACAGGGGGCACGAACTCGTGGCGCAGCTGGAAAAGGATTTTGACGTGACGGTCATCACGCAGAACGTGGACGACCTGCACGAACGCGCCGGTAGCTCCCGCGTGATCCACCTGCACGGCGAACTGATGAAGGTCAGCTCCAGTCGCGAACCGGACAACCCGCGCTACATCCGCCGGCTGCCGCCAGGCCGCACACAGGTGGGCCACGGCGAACGGGCTGCCGACGGCTCCCTGCTGCGGCCCTGGATCGTATGGTTCGGCGAGGCGGTGCCCAACCTGGAGGCGGCGGCACGCGAGGTGGAACAGGCCGACGTGTTCGTCATCATCGGCTCCTCGCTCAACGTGTACCCGGCAGCCGGCCTCGTGCGCTACGTCAGGGCGGGCAAGCCGGTGTTCCTCATCGACCCGAAACCGGTGAAAGTGCCCTCCGGAAGGGAGGTGGAGGTGATTGCGGAACCGGCATCGACCGGAATGCAGACGCTGTGCCGCAGACTGGCCGAACTCAACGCCATGCCCTGACACACCCAACCGACCCTACCGACACACAAACCGGCTCCGGCAAACGCCAAACTGACAACCCGACAAAGCACAGCAGGCGCAACGCCGAAAAGTTTTGCATATTTATTTGGAAAAGTGAACGAACTTTTCTTACCTTTGCCCCCAAGATTGAGTGAGGGGCTTTCTGAAAAGTTCCTCACTTCTCTTTATTACCACTCAACAACAACGGATGATCGACAAAAACACAGTAGAACAACTGGTTAACCAATGGCTGGAAGGAAAGGAGTATTTCCTCACAGACCTCACGGTTAGCACGGACGACCGCATCGTGGTGGAAATCGACCACGAAGAAGGCGTATGGATCGAGGACTGCGTGGAGCTGAGCCGCTTCATCGAAAGCCATCTCGACCGCGAACAAGAGGACTTTGAACTGGAGGTGGGAAGCGCCGGCATCGGACAGCCCTTCAAGGTGCTGCGACAGTACGAAATTCACCAAGGCGACAACGTGGAGGTGCTCACCACGGAAGGAAAAAAGCTCAAAGGAACGCTCCAAAACGTCACGCCCGAGGGATTCGACCTCACCTTTGAGGAAAAAGTGCGCGAAGAGGGAAGCAAACGGCCCAAACTCGTCGAACGGAACCTTCACCTGGAGTTCGCCAACGTGAAATGGACCAAATACCTGATTGACTTTAAGTAAAAAACATTCTCCCCAATATTTTTATATGGCCAAGAAGAAAACGGAGACCGCGAGTCTCATCGAAACCTTTGCGGAGTTCAAAGAAGACAAGAACATCGACATCACCACCATGATGGGCGTGCTCGAAGAGAGCTTCCGAAGCGTAATCGCCAAGCTCTTCGGCTCGGACGAAAACTTCGACGTGATCGTCAACCCCGAAAAGGGCGACTGCGAAATATACCGCAACAGAACCGTAGTGAACGACGACGAGGTCACTGACCCCAACAAGCAAATCGCTCTCAGCGAAGCACAGAAAATTGCCCCCGACTACGAGGTGGGAGAAGACGTGGCACAGGAAATCCACTTCGCCGACTTCGGACGACGCGCCATCCTCACGCTCCGGCAGACGCTGGCCAGCAAAATACTCGAGCTGGAACACGACGCGCTCTACAACAAGTACAAAGACCGCGTGGGACAACTCATCACCGCCGAGGTGTACCAAATCTGGAAGTCGGAAACACTCCTCATGGACGACGAGAAGAACGAACTCTACCTGCCCAAATCGCAACAGATACCGCGCGACTTCTTCCACAAAGGAGATGCCGTCACCGCTGTCATCGACCGCGTGGACAACACGAACGGCAACCCCAAAATCTACCTCTCACGCACCGCACCGGCCTTCCTCCAGCGGCTGCTCGAGAACGAAATCCCCGAAGTGGCCGAAGGCCTCATCCGCATACGCGCCATCGCTCGCATCCCGGGCGAACGCGCCAAAATCGCAGTGGAGAGCTACGACGACCGCATCGACCCCGTCGGAGCCTGCGTCGGCGTGAAGGGTAGCCGCATACACGGCGTGGTGCGCGAACTCCACAACGAGAACATCGACGTCATCAACTTCACCAACAATACCTCGCTCTTCATCCGCCGCGCGCTCAACCCCGCACAGGTGTCGAACATCGTGCTCCACGAGGAGGAACGCAAAGCCGAAGTGTACCTCAGCCCCGAAGAAGTGAGCCTGGCCATCGGCAAGGGGGGCATGAACATCAAACTCGCATCCATGCTCACCAACTACACCATCGACGTGTTCCGCGAAGTACAGGGCGAGGAGGAAACGGAGGACATCTACCTCGATGAATTTGCCGACGAAATCGACCAATGGGTCATCGACTCCATCAAAGGCATCGGGCTCGAAACGGCCAAGGACGTGCTCAACGCTCCCCGCGAAATGCTCATCGAAAAAGCCGACCTCGAAGAGGACACCGTCGACGACGTGCTCCGCGTGCTGAAAGCCGAATTTGAAAGCGAAGAACAAAGAACGGACAATCCTACGCCCGACAACGAAGAGGAACTGACGCAAGACGACGCAACGGAAGCTGCCGAAGAATTGCCTCAACCTGAAGAACAAGAAACAGAAGCTGCGGAAGAAAAGAGTTAGGACTGATGTTACACAAGATGGACCGCAACACGGCAAAGCGCAGGCACGCCCCGCGCTGCAACCGCCTTGCACCATCTTACGAAAAGAGGAATGGAGGCCGGCACGAACAGGCACAAGCCGCCATACCGGCACCAAACCGTTCCTGACTTGCCTCGCACTCCTAATTTCATAAACTCGCATCCTAATTCAATAGAAAAACTTATCAACCCGCATGAATATCAGACTGAACAAAGCAATCAAAGAATTTGGCGTCGGACTCCAAACGCTCACGGAGTTTCTCAGCAAAAAAGGGGTAGCCGTCACGGGCGACCCCAACCAGAAGCTCAACGAAGCGGAATACGAAATGCTCCGGCAGGAATTCGGGGCGGACAAAGACCTGCGGAACAAGGCGGAAGAGATGATGCAAAGCCGGCAGGAGAAAAAAAGACCCGCACCCAAAAACAACACCAAGCCCGAACCGGAAATGGTGGAGACGGTCGTGCCCGAAGAGTTGCGCCCCAGGGTGAAAGAGATGGGACGCATTGACCTGGATGCACACAAACGGCCCAAGACTGCCGAGAAAAACAACCCGGCGGACAAACCCGCCACGGAAAGCGCGCCCCAGGCACAACAGCAGGAGGCACGCAACGACGAGCCGAAACAACAAGCCACAGCCAACGTAGCTACCCAGGCCAACGCCCCACAAACGGCCCAGCAAACCCCGACCGCCGCCAAAACGGAAACGGAAAAACCGGCCAAACCCGCCAGACCCAGCGTGGAGGAAAGGGCCAAAGCCATCGGCGAAGAGGAGGACGGCGTGTTCAAACTCCGCACCCAAACGGAAATTACCGGACCCAAAGTCCTGGGCACCATCGACCTGAGTGCCATCAACCCGACCACACGTCCCAAGAAGAAGTCGAAGGAAGAACGCCGCCGCGAACGGAAAGCAGGAGCACAGGCCGCCGGAGCGGCTGCCGGAGCAACCAACGCCGCAGCCGGACAGGGAGGACAGCGCAAAAAGCGCGCACGCATCGGCAACGAACGCGTCGACGTGAACAGCGCGGCCAACCAGCCCAAAGCCGGAAAGAACAACCAAGGCAAGCGGCGTAACGAGGGCGGAGGAAACAACAGCCAGCCCAACGCCGGAAACAACCAGAACCGCAACAACCAGAACCAACAGCAAGGCTCGAAGCGTGCCGCCAAGGACCGCAACCGCAAAGCCAAAGAGGTGAAGGTGGAAGTTTCGGAAGAGGACGTAGCCAAGCAGGTGAAGGAAACCCTCGCACGCCTGACAAACAAGCAGAAGGGCAGCAAGGGCGCCAAGTACCGCAAGGAGAAACGCGAACAGCAGCACGCACGGGCCGAAGAGGAACGCCGCGAAGCCAAGGCCGAAAGCAAAATCCTGAAACTCACGGAGTTCGTCACGGCCAACGAGCTGGCGCAGATGATGGACGTGCCCGTGACAAAGGTCATCGCCACCTGCATGAGCATCGGCATCATGGTGTCCATCAACCAGCGTATGGACGCTGAGACCATCGACCTCGTGGCCGAAGAGTTCGGATTCAAGACGGAATTTGTCTCGGCCGACGTGCAAGAGGCCATAGCCGAGGTGGAGGACAACCCCGAGGACCTCGAACCGCGCGCCCCGATCGTCACCGTCATGGGTCACGTAGACCACGGAAAGACCTCGCTCCTTGACCACATCCGCAAGACGAACGTCATCGCCGGCGAGGCCGGCGGCATCACGCAGCACATCGGTGCCTACAACGTGAAACTGGAGAACGGCCGCCGCATCACCTTCCTCGATACCCCGGGCCACGAAGCCTTCACAGCCATGCGTGCCCGTGGTGCCCAAGTCACTGACATCGCCATCATCATCATCGCTGCCGACGACGACATCATGCCGCAGACGAAAGAGGCCATCAGCCACGCCGTGGCTGCCAACGTGCCCATCGTCTTCGCCATCAACAAAGTGGACAAGCCGCACGCCAACCCCGACAAAATCAAGGAGGGACTGGCGGCCATGAACTTCCTCGTGGAGGACTGGGGCGGCAAGTACCAGAGCCAGGACATCTCGGCCAAGAAGGGCATCGGTGTGGACGAACTCCTCGAAAAAGTGCTCCTCGAAGCCGATATGCTCGAGCTCAAGGCCAACCCCAACCGCAAGGCCGTGGGCACGGTCATCGAATCGTCGCTCGACAAGGGCCGTGGCTACGTGGCCACCGTGCTGGTGTCGAACGGTACGCTCCGGCAGGGCGACGTGGTGCTGGCAGGCACGAACTACGGACGCATCAAGGCCCTCTTCAACGAGCGCGGCCAGCGCATCAAGGAGGTAGGACCCTCCATGGCGGCCACACTCCTGGGCTTCAACGGCGCACCACAGGCCGGCGACCAGTTCCACGTGATGGACACCGAACAGGAAGCGCGCGACATTGCCAACAAGCGCGAACAGCTGCAGCGTGAGCAGGACCTCCGCACACGCGAGGTGCTGACGCTCGAGAAAATCGGCAAACGACTCAAGATGGGGTCCTACCACGAACTCAACATCATCGTCAAGGCCGACGTGGACGGCTCGGTGGAAGCACTGGCCGACAGCTTCATCAAGCTCTCTACGGAGAACATCGTGGTGAAGGTCATCTACAAGGGCGTGGGCCAGATTTCGGAAAACGACGTCACGCTGGCAGCCGCCTCGGAGGCCATCATCGTGGGCTTCCAGGTGCGTCCCTCACAGCAGGCACGCAAGCTGGCCGAACGCGACGGTGTGGAAATCCGCCAGTACTCCGTCATCTACGACGCCATCGAGGATGTCAAGGAGGCCATGGAGGGCATGCTCGAACCGGTCATCAAGGAGGAAATCACCGCCAACGTGGAGGTGCGCCAGGTTTACCACATCTCGAAAGTGGGCTACGTGGCCGGTGCTTACGTCATGGACGGCAAGGTGAAACGCTCGGACAAGGCACGCCTCATCCGCGACGGCATCGTCATCTTCACCGGCGAAATCAACGCGCTGAAGCGTTTCAAGGACGACGTGAAGGAGGTGAACACCAACTTCGAGTGCGGTATCTCGCTGACCAACTGCAACGACATCAAGGAGGGCGACATCATCGAAACCTTCCAGGAGGTGGAAGTGAAGCAAAAGCTCTCCTGACCCCTCGGCACGACACTTATTCATACCACTGAAGTTTAACGGAGGCCGCCCCCACCCTGAGGCGCGGCTTCCGTTAAACTTTTTTCTTTGTAGGGAGTATGCAGTGAAAGGCCAAGCATGGCGATAACCATCGGAACCTCATCACCTTATCCCTCATAACCCCCGAAACATCTATACGTAAATTATTCCCACAAAAATGTATTCACCTCTTCACAGAACGACCGTTTCCTACTCAAACCCAGGCATTTCAGGTGTGAACACTTGAGAATCCAAGCATTCACCGCCGGATGACCGGCAAATGAAGGTTATGGGGGCAGATGTGAATGTTTGAGGCTTCAAACATTCACACCGAAAACAGCTGATTATCAAAGCGAAACAGACACCGCGTGAATGTTTGAATGATTTTTTCAGGAAACAAATCACGTATATAGAGGGGCTTTTTCCGGCGAAGACAGCGTGTGAAACCTTCCTGTCACGCACCCTTCACACCCACACCCCATCCCTCTGCCTGTCACCGGCCATTCGTGCCGCTCCCCAAGGGTACTCCCAGAACCCCTTGGACTCTGCCTTCACAAGTCCCGGACTATTTTTTACAACTCCCTGAGTAGTGCGAAATAGTCCTGGACTTGTGAAGGCAGAGTCCAAGGGATTTCATTTTTCCTCTCACTTCACGGCCTCTCCTCCCCCGTCACGCTTCCCCCTCCACCGTCCACCTCAGGCCATGCCCCCTGTTCCTCCTGAAAACGTCACCTTGCCCGTACAAAAAGCATTCATAAATCTTAATATTCCCTAAATCATTATCATTTTAAGAAATTTTACCCCCCCAATTAGCTTCTTTAACAACTTTCCCATACTTTTGTGCCGCAAACAGGACTTATACTACCTACAACCCTAAGGTCCGGTTGCCTACCTACGCTGAATAACCTTAATTTTATTCAAATCAATAACAAACAATGAAAAAGTTTACGTTACTTTTCTCGTTGCTCCTGCTGTGTCTTGGAGCAACGCAGCTGAAGGCGGAAAAGCGTATCAAGAGCATTGGTACGAACATCCCTACAGCCGACGCAATCGTGGATGGAGGATACTACATCCTCAAGCAAGTTCACTTCCAAAAGTGTATGTATGAAAGCGCCACCACCGGACAAATCCTGGCTGGCAATCAGCCTACTGCCGGCAGCAACGACTCATGGAGCTTCATCTGGCAGGCTCATGCTGAAGAGGGCGGAAAAGTTTCCTTCTCTGCTCCCTCGGGCAAATACATCCCTTATCCCAACGGTAGTGTTTACACGGTTCCCGCTGACAATCGTGACAAGTTTACGGTCAGCGCATTCACCGGCAATACCGACGGCAACTGGCAAGTGAAATCTTCTCTTGGCGCAAACTATTGGGACTGCAGTGCAGGAAATTCCTTCACGGGTTGGAACGGTGGCAGTAATATCGAGTACCAAATCATCCCCGTGGAAGTGGAAGAGGCTATGTACACTACCGTAGCCACGCTGCCTACCACCAGCACCACCGATGTTGTTTCAGGCACTTACATGCTGAAGCAAGTCAACACCCACAACGATGCTGCTGGCGGAGGCTGGATCAAAGCCGTGAATATGGCTGTCGGTGGCCGAGTGACCACTACAGCAGAAGTACCTGTTGGTACCGCAAACTCCATGGCCTACCTGTGGCATGTAGAGAAAAATGATGACAATACCATCAGCATTTCAACGTATGGGGATGCTGCTTCTTGGAAAGTTAACAAATTAAATGCAGCTTCTATGTCTGCATACGACAATAAGGCATCCTTTACCCTGCACCAAGAAGAAGTAACTCTGGGTGGAAAATCAGCCACAGCAGCAACTGGATCATTCCTCCTTTCCACAATGGTTGATGAGAATGGCACACCCGTACAAACCATGGTTCACAACAGCGGTGGCAATATGGGTTCATGGACTGATGCCAACCCGAACTCCCTCTATAACGTAGAGTTCTATCCCATTGACGAATCAGCACTGAGCGAAGTCACTAAGTATACGGTAACGTACATCTACAAGATGAACGGTGCCAACAGCACGAAGACGTTTACGCGCACGGCCGAAGCCAACTCCACTCCCGCCGCTCCCGAAGCTATTGCCTATTACCGTGTGAACTCCCTTGACAAGACCGATGCCATCACCTGCGACGTGGTTGTGAACGTATCCGGACAAGAAGACGGCCTGCCTTTTGAAAAGACTACCGACCTGAACGACCCGAAATGGTATGCCATGCTGATGCACCAGAACACAGATCATGATGCTTTTGTTCAATATACGGGTTTAGACACGAATTTGTCTGCCGACCACGATGTTGCGAATATTCGCAACTACCAAGAAAAGGCTAAAGCACAAACTCTTTTGTCTGGCGACGGATATTGGTGGTGCTTCAAAGGGAACGTGTTCGACGGCTTTGAAATCTACAACAAGGCTGCCGGCACCGAAGGTACGAAGAAACTGGCCTATGGCAGCGGCAACCCGATAGTACGCGAAAATCCTGCCAACTACAAATGGTATATCAGCAAAAGCCAAGCAAATAATTGGACTTGCTTTGCCAAAAGCGATGGCAACAACCTGAACAAGCAGGGTACTACTGTTGCATATTGGGGCGACAGAGATAACGGTTCCTCCATCAAGTTCTATGCTCCGACGGATTTGGTGAACATCACACAGCTGCAGCAGTACCTGGCAGCTCCCGATGGTGCAGCCTACGGCAGCCAATATGTCGAGAACCACCGCGCTGAACTCACTGCCGCCACCGATGCTTCGGCCAAGTTTGATACGGAAACAGCTCTCAGCCTGCTGGATTACGCTGAGGCTTGTAACACCAGCATCGCCAACGGCGAACTGAACGAAGGCGTTGTGGCCGGCAAATACTACCGACTGATGAATGCTCACTACAACTCGTATATGGCTGCCGGCTCTGCTGTAAGCACAAAAGACAACGTATTCGGCAGAGAATCGGCTGATAACATCGACCGCAAGGTTGGTACGATTGTACAGTTCGTGGCCGACGGCAACAACTACAAGCTGTATGTTCAGGGCAAGGCTCTGGGTAAATGTACTACAAGTAACGCTGTAATGCTCACCGAAACGGAAGCCGAAATGGGCGTTTACGAATTGTCCCAAACGGCAAGTGTATGCACCTTGAAAGATACCAAAAACACTGCGAATCCCAGTTACGCATACCTCCACAGCGCAGCTTCACTGGGTGACAAGATTGTAGGCTGGGAAAGCGGTGCCGGTGCTTCTCAATGGTACATCATCCCCGTTACGTCCGTAGAAGTGGCTCTCAACAACGTAGGCGACGCATACTATGCTTCTCTCTGCCTGCCCTTCGCAGTGGAAGGTGACGGCAACACCAAACTCTACACGGGTACTATCAACGGCAATGAACTCGTCATGGCTGAACAGACGGCGGTACCTGCCAACACGGGTGTGGTGCTCAAAGGCGCTGCCGCCACGACTACCCTGAACATTGTGGACAATGCCAACGCTATCGAAAGCAACAGCCTGCAAGGCACTTGCCGTCCCGTGGCAAGCTCTGAAAAACTGGTGCTCGGCGTGGGCAACGAACACGGCACGATCGGCTTCTACGTTTCCTCTGCTACCCTGACCGAACTGGCTGCCAACAAGGCTTATCTGAACGTGAGCGACATTACTTCTGCATCGGGCGCCATCGCCATGAACTTCGGCGGTGAAGCCACCGGCATCGGTGCCGTGCTCGGCGAAGAAGGCATCGAGAGCAACGCTCCCGTATTCGACCTCAGCGGACGCCGCGTGATGCAGACCGTGAAGGGTGGCCTCTACATCCAGAATGGAAAGAAATTCATCGTTAAGTAATCCATCTCTCAAATTTCAGACATCATGAAAAAGACCTATATAAAGCCGTCCGCCACCACCGTGGCACTGCAAATCGAGGACGCTATCCTTACCCTCAGCGGCGGCGAAAAGCTGAACATCAGCACAACTGAAGAAACCGATGCTGCCTTCTCCGAAAGCAAGGGATGGAGCAGCGACAGCTGGACGGACGAGTAATATGCTCCTCCCCCGATAAGAAACTGAAAGGTGCGTGGCTCTCACGCCACGCACCTTTCTTCCCCACTTGCGGGGTAAGTAAGTAGACCCGCAGGTAAAAAGTAATTTTTTTCAAAACAAGCCGGCCATGCGAAGTGATTTCGCGTGGCCGGCTGCTTATTTTTAGAAAGATAGACAGCTATAGAAATCTATAGGAATCTATAGGAATCTATAGTAATCTATAAAACAAAATCCCCTGAAGCCATGAACCTCCGCCGGAGCATCAGCGCGCGGCCTGACGGGCTCCGCGCGCCTCGTTGACGAGCCGGGCGCAAAGCGCAGGGTCGGCCTTGCGCTCGGCGGCATATACGCGGACAAGCTGGGCAAAGAAGGCCTCGCTGCCCGTGAGCTGCGCCAGGTTGCGGCAGCCGGTCTCAATGCTCACGCCGCTGCCACAACGGATGCTGTTGGTGTCGATGAGGGAAAAATGATAGCGGTCGCCCACCTTGTCGTAAAGGATGTTCGACGACGAGAAGTCGCGATGCAGAAAACCGCGCTCATGGAGCCGGGCGGCAAAGCAGGCAAAGCTGTCCGTGATGTCGCGCTGATCCTCCACCGAAGCCTCGCCGAGGCGGTCCAGGCTGTAGCGGTAACTGGAGAGCAGACATACGTAGTAGGCCGTGGTGTGCCACAGGCCGTGACGGTAACGCACCAGGGCCACGGACTCCGGACTTTCAAAGCCGCGCTCGCGCAGCATCATGGGACGCAGGAACGCCTGCTTGCCCTTCGACGTTTTGTAAATCAACTGCTGTACCTCGCGCCGAAAGGTGGCCTGGGCAAAACGCTTCACACAGAGCGTCAAGCCCTCCACCTGCAACGTACGGATGGAGTTGCGACCGGAATGGATTTCGCGGCCCTCGCGCTCAAAGTGCTCTTCCAAATGCGTCATGTAGCTGCGCAGATGTTCATATTTGGGGTTAAGCAGGATTTTCATGGTATATTAAGGAGTGATTAAAGGTACGGGGATGTGCCAGCCGGACAAATGTACGCATTCTTGCCGATTTAGGACGCTGTTTGACAGGAAAAAGGGACGAACTGACCAGTGTGGGCGTTCAAATGTGGGGAAATGTTGCAAGATTGTCCAAAATCATCCCAAATTGCCGTGCATCGTTTGCTGCTCCCATAAGGCGGTGCTGTCGCTATGCGCGGAGCAGACGGCGCACATCGTCGTCCTCGCCCACGAGCCACAGCACGTCGGTGCGACAGATGACCCGCTCCGCCGTGGCCGGCACAATGTTGCCCCCGTCATCCTCGAAGCCCACTACCATACAGTGCCACTGGCTGCGGATGCCGCTCTCCGCCAACGTGAGGGAGAGGAAAGGCGAGTCGTCGCCCACCACCAAGCGGCGGAGCTGCAGTCCGCCGGCCTGCTGCACCGGTTGCCGCTCCGTTTCCATCCGTTGGGAAAAGGCTTGCAGGCTCTCGTCGTCGCCAATCACCTCCAGGCGGTCCGCCGGGAATATCATCGCCGCCGCGTCAGGCACATTGAGGCGTTGCTCGCCGCGCACGATGGCGGCCACCATCACCCCGTCCTTGTGGCTGAAGCCCAGCTCGCCCAGCCGTTTCCCGGCCCAGTCCGAACCTTCCGGCACATCGAGTGCGGCAATGTGGATGTTGCGGCTGTCGAGCCGTCCGGCGAAGCCCGGCGAGGATGCCTGCGCCGAGCGCGCCATCACCTCTCGTGAGCGCAGGTTTTGCAGGAACGTGCGTTCCATCTTGATGCTCAGCCACTTCACGCGGCGCGAGGCCACAATCAGGCCCACAATGGCGAGTGCCGCCGCCACGTGCCACCACCAGCGGAAGGGCGAAAGGAAATTGAGCACATAGTACACCGCCGCTGCCGCCAGCAGATAGCGCACGATGAAGGTGAGCCACAGCCCCGGATGGTGCAGGCGGCTCAGCCGCCACAGCTGTTTCCACTCCTCCGAGTGGTTCTTGCGCATCACGATGGCCCGCAGGAAAGGAGCCGCCGCCAAGAGTGTCAGCAGGCCGCACACCGCGTTGCCCGGCCAGTGGCCCAGCGCACCCCGGCACAGGGGCAGCAGCGCACCGAAGGCAATCAGGATGACCGCCGCGCTGAGGGTGAGATAAGCCCCCACCTGGCTCAGCAGCGCCATGAGGAGTTTCTTCCACAGCCGCCGGCCGTCGGGCAACTCATTCTCCACGCGCTGACGGCTCCGCCGCGCGAGGTGTTCGAGCACGTTGTCCGGCACGATGCGCTCCACCCATTCGCCCACAGGACCGGCGGCCCGGATCATATAGGGCGTGAAGAAGGTGGTGATGATACTGACGGCCACCACCACGGGGTAGAGGAAACGGTCCGTCACGCCGAGCGAGGTGCCCAGCGAGGCGATGATGAAGGCGAACTCGCCGATCTGGGCCAACGAGAAACCGCCCCGGATGGCCGTGCGCAAGGGCTGGCCGGAGAGGAGGAAGCTGCACGAGCCGAACACGGCCTGTCCCACCATGATGGCCAGGCAGATGACCACGATGGGCAGGGCGTAGCGCACGAGCACGGCGGGGTCGACCAACATGCCCACCGAAACGAAGAAGATGGCGCCAAAAAGGTCCTTCACCGGCGACACCACGCGCCCGATGTTCTCCGCCTGCACCGTTTCGGCCAGGATGCTGCCCATCATGAACGCGCCGAAGGCGGAACTGTAGCCCACCCTCTCGGCGAACACCACGAGCAGGAAACACAGCCCGATGCTTACCACGAGCAATGTCTCGCGGTTCATCCACCGGTTGGTTTTCCGCAGGAACAGGGGCACGACGTACACGCCCACCACGAACCACAGGATGAGGAAGAAGGCGAGTTTCAGCAAACTGCCCGCCAGTTCCATCCCCTGCAACTGACGGCTCACGGCCAGCGCGCTGAGTATGACCATGAGGAGGATGCCCAGGATGTCCTCCAGGATGAGCACGGAGAGCACCTCGCCGGCAAATTTCTTCTGCCGCAGCCCGAGGTCGTCGAAAGCCTTGTAGATAATCGTGGTACTCGACATGGCGAGCATACCGCCCAGGAAGAGGCTGTTCATGCTGCCCCACCCGAAGAGATGGCCCACCCCGCTGCCCACGCTCATCATGCAAAACATCACGCAACAGGCGGCGATGACGGGTCCCATGCCCATCTTCACGATTTTCTTGAACGAAAATTCCAGGCCGAGGGTGAACATGAGGAATATCACGCCGATGTCGGCCCACGTCTGTATGCTCCCCGTGTCGCTTACGGAGGGGGTGTAAGGCATGTGGGGGCCGGCCAGGAAACCAGCCACGATGTAGCCGAGCACGAGCGGCTGCTTGAGGCGTTTGAAGAGGAGGGTGACGATGCTGGCGGAGATGAGGATGAGCGCCAGGTCGGAGATGAGGTCGGGCATGGGCTGTGAGGTGTGAGGGAAATGGGAAACGAGCCGTAGGCCATGGGCTGCCTTCGGGACAATAGCGAACAAGGTGTGGACCATAGCCACACCTTGTTCGCTTATCGTAGGCCGGTTATTGTTTTCCGGCTGTAAGTTCTATGATTTTCACCACCAGTTCGGAGGCACGGCGCAGCGAGGGCACGGGCAGGAACTCGTGGGGACCGTGGAAGTTGAGTCCGCCGGCGAAGATGTTGGGGCAGGGCAGCCCCATGAACGACAACTGCGCGCCGTCCGTGCCGCCCCGGATGGCCTTCACCTTGGCGGGGATGCCACACTGCTTCATGGCCTCCACCACGAGGTCCACCACGTGGGGCACCGGCTCAATCTTCTCGCGCATATTGTAATACTGGTCGTTGAGGGTGAGCTGCACGGTGCCTTCGCCGTACTTCACGTTGAACCACTCCACACACTTCTCCATGTACGCCTTGCGCCGCTCAAAGCGGGCACGGTCGTGGTCGCGGATGATGTAGCTGAGCGTGGCGTGCTCCACATTGCCTTCCACGCCGAGCAGATGGAAGAAGCCCTCGTAGTCCTGCGTCTGTTCCGGCGTTTCGTGAGTAGGCATCTGGGCGGCCAGTTCGGCGGCCACTCGGGCGGCGTTGACCATCTTGCCCTTGGCATAGCCCGGGTGTACGCTCACGCCCTTCACCTCCACCTTGGCCGAAGCGGCGTTGAAGTTCTCATATTCCAGCTCGCCGAGTTCGCCGCCGTCCATGGTGTAGGCCCACTCGCAGCCGAACTTCTCCACGTCGAACTTATGCGCTCCGAGTCCGATTTCCTCGTCGGGGTTGAAACCCACGCGCACCTTGCCGTGCTCCACCTCGGGATGGGCCAGGAGGTACTCCATGGCGTTGACGATTTCGGCTATGCCGGCCTTGTCGTCGGCACCGAGCAGGGTGTGGCCGTCGGTCACGATGATGTCCTCGCCGATGTGGTCGAGGAGTTCGGGAAATTTCTTGGGCGAGCTGACAATGCCGGCCTCAGCGTCGAGCACGAGGTCGGAGCCGTCGTAGTCCCGAACGATGCGGGGCTTGACATTGCAGCCGGAGCAGTCGGGGCTGGTGTCCATGTGGGCAATGAAGCCGATGGTGGGCACGGGGCGGTCGGTATTGGCCGGAAGGGTGGCGTAAACATAGCCGTTGGCATCCATCTCCACCTCGGTCAGGCCCAGTGCCTTCAGCTCCTCCGTCAGGTACTCGGCCAGCCGGAGCTGCTTGTCGGTGCTGGGCGTTTTGCCGGCATCCTCGGCCGACTGCGTGTCGAAACTCACATACTTGAGAAATCTTTCTACTATATCCATATTGCGCTGTTTTTTTGCTTTTCCATTCACAAAAGTAGTGCAAAGCTGACGGCGCACAAAACGAAAGGCAAAAGTTTTTCCATTTTCCCCACCTTGCCGCCCCGTTTCGCGCCGTGACGGGCTTTTTGGTCCACAACGCTTGGCACATTGGCGGCTATCCGCTATCTTCGCCCTGTAATTATTCATTTTTGGCTTATGACAGAGCAGGAATTGATGCAGCGGGCCATCGACCTGGCCGTGGAGAACGTGCGCCACGGGGGCGGCCCTTTCGGAGCGGTGATTGCGCGCGGCGGCGAGGTGGTTGCCGAGGGCGTGAACCGCGTGACAGCCCACCACGACCCCACGGCGCACGCCGAGGTGCAGGCCATCCGTGCCGCAGCGACGAAACTGCACACTTTTGACCTCTCGGGCTGCGACATCTACGCCTCGTGCGAGCCTTGCCCGATGTGTCTGGGCGCGATTTACTGGGCACGGCTGAGCCGCCTCTTCTATGCCGCCACGCAACACGATGCGGCGGCGGCGGGCTTCGACGACGCCTTTATCTACCGCGAACTGTCGCTGCCGCCCTCGGCCCGCCACCTGCCCACGTCGGCCCTCAGCCGCAACGAGGCCCTGCGGGCGTTCGAGGCGTGGCGGGAACAGGACGACAAGGTGGCATATTGAACGGCTGTTACTTACCACCCCCAAAAACCTTTTCCCCATCATGATACGCTATCCCATCGGAACACAGGATTTCAAGAAGCTTCGGAACAACCGATGCGTCTACGTGGACAAAACGGCCCTGATTTACCGTTTGGCAACGGAGGGCAGCATCTACTTTCTGAGCCGTCCGCGACGCTTCGGCAAGAGTTTGCTGGTGTCAACGCTGAAATATTATTTCCAAGGGCACAAGGAACTCTTTCAGGGACTGGCCATGGAACGTCTGGAGCAGGACTGGCCCCCACACGCCGTGCTCCACGTAGATTTCAGCATTGGCAATTTCACCCGGCCGGGCTTCTTGGAGGAATTGCTCGACAGCCTGCTCAGCCGATGGGAAAAGCTCTATGGCCGCAAGTCGGACACGTGTTCGACGGCGCTGCGGTTCGCCAATGTCATCGAGGCGGCACACCTTGCCACGGGGCAACCGGTGGTGGTGTTGGTGGACGAGTACGACAAACCGCTGCTCGATGTGCTCGAAACGGAACAGCCGATGCCGGGAGACGAACAGCCGGGAATCCGGGAGGCGGATCACCGCGAACTGCTGAAGGAGTTCTACTCGGTGTTCAAACTGGCTGACGAACATTTGCGCTTCGTGTTGCTCACAGGCGTAACGAAATTTTCCCAAATCAGTATTTTCAGCGGCTTTAACCAGCCGGAGGACATCACTTCGTCGGGCGAGTTCGACACCATCTGCGGCATCACGCCGGAAGAGCTGCACCAGTATTTCCAAAACGACATCGAGGAAATGGCAACGCAAAACGGCTTAACGGCGGAGGCGATGTGCAGCCAGTTGAAGGCACACTACGACGGTTACCACTTCAGCCGGAAAATGAGGGATGTCTACAATCCGTTCAGCCTGCTCAACGCGCTGAAGGAGAAGGCGGTGGCTGACTACTGGTTCCGTACGGGCACACCCTCCTACCTGCTGCGCCTCATGGCGAACAGCCGCCAGAACCTCATGAACCTGGCAGGGAAATTCTACGAGCCGGCCCAATTTGCCGATTGCAAGGCCAATGTGGAACAGCTGCTGCCCATGATTTACCAAAGCGGCTACTTCACCATCAAGCAATACGACAGGGAAACAGGACTTTACCTGTTAGATTTCCCCAACCAGGAGGTGGCTCGCGGATTTCTGATGGCAGCAACGGAAGATTTTCTCCACTCACGCTTCGGCGAGGGCAGCACGGGCCTACTCCGACTGGGCAATGCGCTGCTGCACAACGATATGCAAACTTTCCGCACGGAGCTTACAGCACTCTTTGCCGGCGCATCCTACCGCCTGAGGGCAGGACTCGACGATGCCGGACGCGAAACGTATTTCCAATACGGTTTTTATTTGGTGCTGCGAATGATTGGCACATTCACGGTGGAGGTGGAACGGGAAACGAGCCACGGACGCATAGACTGCGTGGTGCAAACTCCCCGATACACTTACATCATGGAGTTCAAACGAGATAGTTCCGCCCGCCGCGCCATGGAGCAAATTAACCGGCGCGATTATCCCGCAGCCTTCCGTGCCGACGGACGAAGCGTCGTGAAAATTGGCATCAACTTCAGTTCGGAATCCGGAACCGTCAACGATTTTGCCGCTGAGGCCGACACGTTGTAACCGGATGCACAAAGCGCGTGCCGTGTGGGCGTTTACTGAACATAATCAGTAAAGGCGACACACGGCACGCGCCATGTTGTGGTCCGTTTCCGAACTGATTTTTCGGAGGTTACGAAAGTTGAAATCCTAAAAATATCCCTCGCGCTTCTTCTGTTCCATCGACGCGTCCTGGTCGAAGTCGATGACGCGGGTGGTCCGTTCGCTCTTGGTCGTGGTCATCATTTCCTCCACTATCTTCTCGATGGTGTCGGCCTCACTCTCCACCACGCCGGTCAGGGGCCAGCAGCCCAAGGTGCGGAAGCGGATTTTGCGCGTGGTGATGCGACTGCGCAGTTCGGCGGGCAGACGGTCGTCGTCGGGCATGATAAGCTGGCCGTCAAGCTCCACTACAGGACGCTCCTTGGCAAAATAGAGCGGCACGATGGGTATGTGCTCCAGACGGATGTATTGCCAAATGTCAAGCTCCGTCCAGTTTGACAGGGGGAACACGCGGATGCTCTCGCCCTTGTGGACGCGCGCATTGTAGATGTCCCACAGCTCCGGACGCTGGTTTTTCGGATCCCACTGGTGGAACTGGTCGCGGAAGGAGAAGATGCGCTCCTTGGCACGGCTCTTCTCTTCATCGCGGCGGGCACCTCCGAAAGCGGCATCGAAGCGGTGTTTGTCGAGAGCCTGGAGCAGGGCTTGCGTCTTCATGAGGTCGGTGTGTACCTTCGAGCCGTGGGTGAAGGGACCCACGCCGGCTTTGAACGCCTCCTCGTTGCTCTCCACGATGAGCTGCCACCCGTGCTCGCGGGCGTACCAGTCGCGGAAGGTGAGCATCTCCTTGAATTTCCATTTAGAGTCGATGTGCATCAGGGGGAAGGGCGGACGGCCGGGGGCGAAGGCTTTCTCTGCCAACCGCACCATCACACTGGAATCTTTGCCGATGCTGTAAAGCATCACGGGGTTTTCAAACTCCGCCGCCACTTCGCGGATGATATGTATGGACTCTGCTTCGAGCTCCTTCAGGTGGCTCAGACTATAGTTCTCTGTCATTGCGTTCAGACTTTGTGATTGTGGTTCAAACACGGGCAAAGTTATACATAAAACCTGTGTTTCGCGGCGCGACTCGTCGTTTAAGGTTTTTTTAACGACAACCGGGACAGCAGTAAACGACTTTTCGGCGGCTCGCGCGTGCGTGTTCCTTTTATATATGACAACCTGGACAACGAAATTCCTTGCAATTCAGGCGGCGGCTCGGCAAAGAAATGAAAAACCTCTGGCTTTTCTTTTCTTTGCTCTCGCCTTGCACTAAATTTTATCGTCAATTCAGGCGGCGGCTCGGCAAAGAAACGAAAAACCTCTGGCTTTTCTTTTCTTTGCTCTCGCCTTGCACTAAATTTGCACCGCAAAATCAACAACAACCCATCTACATGGCACAAGAAGACGTTTTCAAGAAAATTGTATCGCACTGCAAGGAATACGGGTTCGTGTTCCCCTCCAGCGACATCTACGACGGTCTCGGCGCTGTCTACGACTACGGACAGAACGGCGTAGAACTGAAGAACAACATCAAACAATACTGGTGGCAGTCCATGGTCCTGCTCCACGAGAACATCGTGGGCATCGACTCAGCCATATTCATGCACCCCACAGTGTGGAAGGCTTCGGGACACGTCGACGCTTTCAACGACCCGCTCATCGACAACCGCGACTCCAAGAAGCGTTACCGCGCAGATGTCCTCATCGAGGAACAAATTGCCAAGTATGAGGAGAAAATCGAAAAGGAGGTGGCCAAAGCACGCAAGCGTTTCGGCGATGCCTTCGACGAGGCGCAGTTCCGCTCCACCAACGCGCGCGTCTTGGAGCAGCAGGCCAAGCGCGACGCCCTGCACCAGCGTTACTCGGACGCCATGAACGCCATGGACCTGGCGGAGCTGAAGCAAATCATCCTCGACGAGGAAATCGTATGCCCCATCTCCGGCACACGCAACTGGACAGACGTGCGCCAGTTCAACCTCATGTTCAAGACAGAGGTGGGTTCCACCGCCGACGGTGCCTCCACCATCTACCTGCGCCCCGAAACGGCACAAGGCATCTTCGTGAACTACCTCAACGTGCAGAAGACGGGACGCATGAAGGTGCCCTTCGGCATCGCACAGATAGGCAAGGCGTTCCGCAACGAGATTGTAGCCCGCCAATTCATCTTCCGTATGCGCGAATTCGAGCAGATGGAAATGCAGTTCTTCGTGAAACCGGGCACAGAGCTTGACTGGTTCGCCAAATGGAAGGCTCTCCGCCTGGCATGGCACGAGGCACTGGGTTTCGGCTCGGAGTGCTACCGCTACCACGACCACGAGAAACTCGCACACTACGCCAACGCGGCCACAGACATCGAGTTCCGTATGCCCTTCGGCTTCAAGGAGGTAGAAGGCATCCACTCGCGCACCAACTTCGACCTTTCGCAACACGCGAAGTTCTCCGGTAAGAAAATCGAGTACTTCGACCCCGAAACGAACGAGAGCTACACACCGTACGTCATCGAAACATCCATCGGCGTGGACCGTATGTTCCTCAGCGTCGTATGCCACGCTTACCAGGAAGAGAAGCTCGAAGGAGGCGACAGCCGCGTGGTGCTCAAGCTCCCCGCCGCATTGGCTCCCGTGAAGCTGGCCGTGCTCCCGCTCGTCAAGAAGGACGGACTACCCGAGAAGGCGCACGAAATCATGCAGGAACTGAAATTCCACTTCAACTGCAAATACGAAGAGAAGGACTCCATCGGCAAACGCTACCGCCGGCAGGACGCCATCGGCACGCCCTTCTGCATCACCATTGACCACGAAACGCTCAAGGACAACTGCGTGACGCTCCGCGACCGCGACACGATGGAACAGACCCGCGTGCCCGTGGAAGGACTCCGCGCGCTCATCGAAGACAAGGTGAGCATCACCTCCCTGCTCAAGAAATTGCAATAAAACCTTCATAAACCAAGTCCCCACCCTAACCTATTACGGCACCGGATGGGGACTTTATGCCTTTTTCACCATGCGCATGAAACGCCTTTTCCCCCTGCTCTGCCTCCTGCTCCCGCTCTGGACGCTCACTGCCTGCGAGGACAATGCCGGCGAGGAGGACAACTCGGAATTTACCGACAACTGGACGCAACGCAACGCGGACTATTTCTCCCAAACCCTGGCCCAGGCGCGGCAGGCCGTAGCCGAGGCCAAGGCGAACTACGGCGAAGCGTGGGAGGACCACTGCGACTGGCGCGTGTTCCGCAGCTACGCGAAAATGCCCGGCGGACCGCAAACCGACTCCATCTGTGCCAAAGTCATCCAGCGCGGTGAGGGAACCGTCAAGCCGCTCTACACCGACTCGGTCAAGGTGTTCTACATCGGCCGCCTCATCCCCACCGACTCCTACCCCGAAGGCCGCGTGTTTGACTACAGCGGCATTTATGCAGAGGACGACTATGTGTTCAACCCCGACTTCAGCCAGCCCCGCGCCTTTTCCGTCAGCAATCTGGTGGAGGGATATTCCACCGCCTTGATGCACATGCACGTCAACGACCGCTGGGTGGTGTACATACCCCAGGAGTTGGGCTACGGCTCGGCAGCGGCCACCCTCCTGCCCTCCTACTCCACCCTCATCTTCGACCTCCAGCTCCGCGCCATCCACCGCAAGGAGTAAACCATACGCCAGTCGCCGGCACAAGCGGCGACATCGTGCATAAAATTCCCGGACTGTTTTTGCCTACTCGCCGAGTGGTGAAAAACAGTCCGGGAATTTTTATACCTCATTCTATAAAAGTGGTCAAGCCGTGGCCAGCCGCCAGACGAAAGGTGCTGGGAGCGTGCTCACGGATCAACGTCGAAAATCACGCGCACCGCCTTGAAGGCCGGCTGTGCCAGCAGGGCGTCGCGCGCAGCGAGCAGCGTCTGGCGCACAGAGCGGGAGGAGAGCGTGAGGGGCACTTTCACCATGAGTTTGCGGATGAACAGCAGTTGCACCCTCGCCACTACGGGACGGTCCGGCCCCAGCAGTCCTGTGCCGAACACGGGTCGCAACCTCGCGGCCAGATCCTCCGCCGCCCGCGCCGCCACCTGCTCGTCGCGGTGCTTCAGCATCACGTTGATGAGCCTCACCGCTGGCGGAAAGCCGAAGAGGCGGCGTTCCTCCATCTCGTCGCGGAACATCGCCGCGTAGTCCGCCCGCACCACCTGCTGCACGAGGGGCAGTTCCGGCTGCCGCGTCTGCAGCACCACCAGTCCGCGCCCCGACCGCCGCCCTGCGCGGCCCGCCACCTGCGCCATGAGGTGGAAAGCCCGCTCGTGGGCGCGGAAATCGGCCTGCGACAGCATCTGGTCCGCGTTGAGAATACCCACCACCCGCACGCGGTCGAAGTCCAGCCCCTTCGTCACCATCTGCGTCCCGATGAGCAGGTTCGTCTCGCCGCGCTGGAAACTCCCGATGAGCCGTTCGTAGGCCGAGCGTGAGCGCGTCGTGTCAAGGTCCATGCGGGCTATGCGCGCCTCGGGGAAGGCCCGGCGCGCCGCCTCCTCGATTTTCTCCGTTCCATACCCCATGTCGCGCAACTCGCGACCCTGGCAGGCCGGACACTGCTGCGGCACGTCGTACACTGCCCCGCAGTAATGGCAAACCAGCTTGCCCAGCCGGCGGTGCAGCGTGAGCGATACGTCGCAGCGCGTGCAGCGCGGAGTCCAGCCGCACGTGCGGCACTCCACCACGGGGGCATAGCCCCGGCGGTTCTGGAAGAGGATAGCCTGTTCGCCCTGTTGCAACGCCGTGCGCACCTCCAGCAACAGCCGGGGCGAGAAAGGCGAATTCATCAGCTTCTTGCGGCGCAGTTCCTTCACGTCCTCCACCACGATTTCGGGCAGTTGCACCTGGCCGTAGCGTTCCTTCATCTCCACCAGCTCATATTTTCCCTTCAGCACGTTGGCATACGTTTCGAGAGCCGGCGTGGCGGTGCCGAGCACCACCTTCGCCCCCTGCCGTGCCGCCATGACGATGGCCGTGTCGCGGGCCTGGTAGCGCGGAGCCGGCTCCTGCTGTTTGAAACTCGTTTCGTGTTCCTCGTCCACGATGACCAGGCCGAGATTTTGGAAAGGCAGGAAAATGGCGGAGCGTACCCCGAGGATGAGGGGGAAGGGCTGGGGGCCGACCTGCCGCATCCACAGTTCCACGCGCTCGGCATCGGGAAACTTGCTGTGGTACACGGCCATGCGCCGGCCGAACACACGGCCCAGACGCGTGGTGATTTGCGTGGTGAGGGCAATTTCGGGCAAGAGGTAAAGCACCTGTTTCCCTTCCCGCAGCACCTTTTCGATGAGGTGGATGTACACCTCCGTCTTTCCGCTCGACGTCACGCCGTGGAGCAGGCACACCTGCTTCCGCTGCAACGCCGCTTCCACCTCCTGCAAGGCGCGTTGTTGCTGCTGCCCGAGGGGTTTGGGGCGGAACAGGGGCTGCGCGCCATCGTCTCCATCGGCCTCGTCGAGAAATGGCTTGAGGCGTGGCACCTCCACCTGCCGTACCGCCAGCACGCCTTTTTTGCGCAGCTGGGTCAGGGCGGCATCTGTCTGCGGCGTGGTGCACAGCGCGTGGCGCGTAACGGGGAGCAACAGCCCGGCGTTTTGCAGCCGCAGGGCGGCGGGAGCCTGGGCCAGGTCGAGGTAACGGAGGAGCAGAGCCTGCTGTGCCGGTGCCCGTTGCAGGCTGTCGAGCACGCCATGAAGTTTCGCCTCGTCGAAATACGCCGCTTCGAGTTCCACGTGGCTCTCCGTGCGCGGCCGGAACCCTTGTTCGAGCGACTCGCGCACCACCACGGCCCCGAGGTCCATGAGGCGTTTCACGGGTGGCAGCATATTTTTCAGGCCGAGCTTCTTGGCCAGCTCCTTCAACTCGCATCCTTTCTCGGTGTCAAGAAGTTGGAGGATGGCCCGGTCGGTGACGTTGAGCTGTGGGCCGTCGGGCAGGAAACCGGCGTTGCGCACAATCCACGTTTCGCTTTCCAGCTTCATCCCCTGCGGCAGTGCGGCTTTCATCACTTCGCCCTCGGTACACATATAATAATGTGCCATCCACTGCCACAGCTCCAGTTGTGCGGAAAGCACGCATGGCCGGTCGTCGGCCACGTCGGCCACCTCCTTGAGCTGCGTTTCGGGTTGCGGGTTCTGCTCCTGCAACTCCACGACGATGCCTGTGTAGAAGCGGCGCGGCCCGAGCGGCACCACCACGCGGCTGCCCACCGCCACACGGGCGGCGAGCCGGGGCGGAACGATGTAGCTGAAACAGCCGGGCAGGGCCAAGGGTAGAAGGATGGAGGCGTATGTCATCTGGATGGGGATTTGGCTGCAAAAGTAGGGGATTTTCATGACTTGAAATGTCATCCGTGGCGATAGAGGGCAGATTTGTCGCAGTATCCCTTAGGAGTACTGCAGTACCCCATAGGGAGTACTGTAGTACCCCATAGGGAGTACCGGAGTATTCCTTAGGGGAGTACTGGAGTATTCCCATAGGGGGTACTGGCCAAAAGCAGCTTTTGCCAATGGATAAGGCAGGGCAAAAAGCAAAGCCGCAGGACTTACTTTTTCAATTGCCGAACGCAGCCAATCTTATCCAAATGTCATCTCTAAAAATCCAGCTCGGCCTAATTTATAGAACACCCCTAAACTTTTTAACATTTATACCTCTCAACTCAAAGCCAGAGTCTAATTTTGCGGCGCAAATCCTTCTTAAAAATGCGATTTCTCGCCATGGCAGAATATTCAAGCGAGCTTGAACTCTGCTCGTTTGGCTTAACGAAACCGTTCCATCTGATACTCACTGACCATGGAAACAGCACAGCATTCTGCTTTATCCGCACCCAATCCCTCTTTTTCCGCCCCGGGAGGCGGCGGCACGACTCCCTATCGCTACGAAGTGTTGGACGGCCTTCGAGGCGTGGCAGCCTTGATGGTAGTCATTTTCCACCTGAGCGAAGCGTTCTCCTACGACCCCGTGTACAAGCACCTGAACCACGGCTACCTCTGTGTGGACTTCTTTTTCGTGCTCTCGGGCTTTGTCATCGGCTATGCCTACGAGGAGCGGATGCGCTGCGGCCGGATGAGCCGCCGGGACTTCCTCAAGGCGCGCCTGGTCCGCCTGCAACCCATGGTGCTCTTCGGCGTGCTGCTCGGTGCCGCCCTGTTCTATTTTCAGGAGTGCGACTACTATGCCGGCATCGGCGGAGCAAGCATCGGCTACCTCGCTGAGCAAATACTGGCCGGCTTCTGCATGATACCCGTGCCGCCCGAGTGGAACGTACGCGCCAACGGCGAGATGTTTGTGCTGAACATTCCGCAATGGAGCATGGTGTTCGAGTACATAGCCAACCTGCTGTTCTGCCTCTTCGTGTTCAAGTTGGGCCGCAAGGGACTGCTGTTGCTGGTGGGCCTGTTTGGCCTGATGCTGACGGACAGTGCGTTGAGCCTCAACCTTTTCGGGATGCTCGAGGCGCACGACTATCCCTGCTCGCTCAACGCGGGATGGTCGCTCACGCCGGAACAGTTCTACATAGCCCTCTCGCGCGTGGGCTACTGCTTCTTTGCCGGTCTGCTGCTCTTCCGCCTGTCGGCCCGCCGTCAGCCCTCCGCCTCCGCGCCGCAGGAGTCGCGCTTCCCGGTGTTCGCCGTCTGTTCGTGCATCATCGTGGGCGTGGTCTGCATCGACCAGATTGGCGGCTACGAGCACCCGCTCTACGACGGCATTTTCAACCTCTTCTGTGTCGGGCTGCTATGTCCGTTCACGGTGCTGCTGGGCTCGCGGCGGGTGGCCTTGCAAGAGCGCACGAAGCGTACCTGCGACTTTCTGGGCCGCCTTTCCTATCCGCTCTACCTGGCCCACTACCCCATCGTCTACCTCTTCTTCACCTGGATGGACACCCACCACAACACGCCGCTGGGGATGCAGATTTTCGTGGCCGCCGCCACCTTCCTGCTGTCGGTTGCCACGGCCTATGCCGCCATGCGCCTGTGGGACGAGCCACTGCGGGCTTGGCTGAAGGACAAATGGCTGCGGAAGTAAGGGGTATAATTTTCGCAACTTGCGAAAATTATTGGTTAATAGGTTAAGGTAGCTTCAGGTACAACCGATGACAACGTGGCTAATCCAAATGCTGTCTTTAGTTATCCATGTTGTAGTCTTCCCACAAACATACGACAACCCGGACACCGACAGACAACAGCTGAAAAGCAAAAACATTGTCTGAAGTGTGTCCGGGCCGTCATGCTGATTTTATCCTTAGCGTGGTCGTTGCCGGGCGGGGGATGTCCTATCGTTTCCCCTTGGAACGGAGGGTGACCAGGGGGACTATCATCTCTTCCATGGAGATGCCGCCGTGCTGGAAGGTGTCCTTGTAATACTGGACGTAGTAGTTGTAATTGTTGGGGTAGGCAAAGAAACGCGCGCCGGTGGCAAAGATGTAGGCGGTGGAGAGGTTGGGCTGCGGCAGCTGGAGCGAACGGGGATGACGCGCCTCGAAAACTTCCTTGGCGTTGTAGGAGAGGTTCTTGCCCAGCTTGTAGCGCAGGTTGGTGTTGACGTTGCGGTCGCCGACTACCTTGGTGGGGGCATCGACGCGGATGCTACCGTGGTCGGTGGTGATGAGGATGTCGTAGTCCAAGGAGGCGAGCCGCTTGAACAGCTCTTTCACGGGCGTGTGGCGGAACCAGGAGAGGGTGATGCTGCGGTAGGCGGACTCGTTGCCCGCCAGTTCGCGCACCATCTTGGACTCGGTGCGGGCGTGGCTGAGGATGTCGATGAAATTGACCACCAACACGCTCAAAGGCACGGTGCCGGAGGTAATCTGCGGCAGCACTTTGTCTACCTGCGAGGAGTCGTTTATCTTGTGGTAGGTGAAGGCTTCCTTGCGGCGGAACCGGTCGAGCTGGCTGCGGATGAGCTGTTCTTCGTTGAGGTTCTTCCCTTCGTCTTCTTCCTCGTCTACCCACAATTGGGGGTACATCTCTTTGATTTGCAGGGGCATGAGTCCGGCAAAGAGGGCGTTGCGCGCGTACTGCGTGGCGGTGGGGAGGATGGAGTAGTAGAGGTCTTCGTCCATGTCGAAGTCGTCGGCCAACTCGGACGCGAGGACGCGCCACTGGTCGAAACGGAAATTGTCGAGCACGAGGAGGAATACTTTGCGGCCCTGCGACAGACGGGGGAAGATGCAACGCTTGAAGATGTCGGGGCTCATCAGCGGACGGGCATCGGGATGGGCTATCCACTCTTCGTAGTGCTTGCGGACGAACTTGGCGAAGGTGACGTTGGCCTCTTCTTTCTGCATCCGCAACATGTCATTCATGGCACTGTCGGCCTCGGAGAGTTCCAGTTCCCAGTAGACCAGACGCTTGTAGAGCTCTTTCCACTCGTCGGCGGTGAGGTTTTCGGAGAGCTGCATGCCGATGCGCGAAAAGTCCTGGCGGTAGCCTGTCTGCGCCACTTCCTGCACGATTTCGCGCTGGTGGATGTTTTTCTTCAGGGCCAGGAGTATTTGGTTGGGGTTGACGGGCTTGATGAGGTAGTCGGCGATTTTGGACCCGATGGCCTGGTCCATGATGTCTTCTTCCTCATTCTTCGTCACCATGACCACGGGTACGTGCGGCGCGATGTCCTTGAGGCGCATGAGGGTTTCGAGGCCGGAGAGACCGGGCATGTTCTCGTCGAGGAGGATGAGGTCGAAACGCTGCTCCCGGCAGAGGTCGAGCGCGTCGGGGCCGTTGGAGGCGGTCACCACCTCGTAGTCTTTTTTCTGCAAGAAGAGGATGTGGGCTTTGAGCATCTCTATCTCATCGTCCACCCAAAGCAAACGTGCGTGCATAGGATTCTGGTGTTTCTAAAGTTGGTAGTCCCACTGGCGCAGCACGTCGCCCCAATGCTGCTCCACGAGCTGGCGGGTGCGCCCGGCGTATTGGTACTTGTTCTTCTTGTAGCCGCGCTTGGAACCTACGTACTGCTCGATGGCGGCCTGGGCTTCGTCCCAGCCTTCGAGCGAGAGGTTACGGTATATCTGGTGTGTCATGCCCAGGGCATCGGCCTCGAAATCCTCGAACTTGACTTCCACCAGGTTGCCCTGAGGTATGAGGTGGCGGTCCGCCATATAACGGTCGTAGAGCTTGCGGTATATGGCGAGGATGTTTTCCTCAATCTGGGCATCGGTGTAGGCTTCGAGCTTGAGGGGCTGTATGGTGTTAGTGAAGAAGGAACGGGTGCTCTCGAACACGGTGTAGGGATTGCGCATGAGGTAGATGAACTTGGCGTTGGGGAACATACGCACCAACTCGCGCACCCGGCCCGTGTGGGGCGGGTTCTTGGAAAGGAAACGGGTGCCCCCGGTGTTCCAAAGGGAGATTTTGATGAGCTTGCGGAAGGCTTCTTCCCACGATTGCAGCTCGGCCGGCGTGATTTGCTCGAAGGTGAGGTATTTGTCGGCGTACTCCATGGTGTACTTGGGGTAGAACCAGAAATTGTAGAAGGTGTAGGGGCACATGTTGGAAAGGGCGAACTCTTCTTCCTGGGGCAGGTCGACGGCCAGTTCCATATTGTCCGTGGGACGGTGGTCGGGCATGAGCCAGCTCATGTTTTTCTTGAAAAAGGGCTGGCCGAACATCATGAGATGGGGGAACACAGTCTGGTAGGTCGTGCAGTAGCCGAACTGTTTGTCGCAGGAGAAGACATTGTGTACGAATGTGGTGCCCGAACGCCAGTGGCCGAGGATGAAGACGGGGTCTTGCGGCATGGGCTGGCTTGCCAGACGGGCGGCATAGCGGCTCTCCTGCAACGGAGCAAGGGTGGAGAGCAGGCGGCACACGGCCTTCGTGAGATGGTATTTCTTCTTCCACGGGCCATCTACTTCGCGGTTCTTCGTGATCTGGCGGAAGGTTTTCCAGTCGGCACCTACCAGGGTATTTATCGGTAACTTGTTAAATTCTATCAGTCCCATTGATTCGATATGGTTGGATTGGTTATTGGCTTGCTTCGGAGGGTGATACAAACGGCAAGGGTCACGCGCTTCGGAACCTTTGCAGTTAGCAAAGGTAGTGCTTTCAATGGGAAACCAAGGGGGCACTTTCGTTTTTTCATCTCTTTTAGAATAGATTTGAGGAAGTAAAAACGCCCGGATGTGCGGCTTGGTATGGTGGAACGGTGATTAAACCGGTCGCGAAGCCGGCCATGACGTATCCCTGCCCAACAGCGGACTTGCCCAACCGCCATGCGTCGTCCGGCAGCTTGGAGTACAAGCCGGAGGGGTCGCAATGGGGTTGGGCAAGCCCGCTGTATGATGGGTGTGCGCCGCAGTGGTTATTTGCCTGCGAGCACTACTTTCTGGCTCTTCACCGTCTTGCCGTTCTCCGTGAGGTTGTAAACATACACACCCTGGGGCAGACCGTTGAGGCTGAGGTTTCCTTTGGCCGAAGAGAGGGCTGCGGAGCGGACCAGACGGCCGTCGGCGGCATACACCTGGAGGCTGCGCGGTGCCACGGTGTTGAAGCTGTACGCCAAGGCGTTGTTGGTGAAGTTCACGCGGTGGCCGGCTTCCGCATTCTCGATGCCGGTGTGGTCTTCGCCGTCATAAATGAATACTTCCTTGAACGATGTGAGGTATTCCGAACCTTTGTACACCGTAACGGTAGCTTCATAAGTCTTGAAGTCGCCTTCTTTGAACACACCGTGGAGTCGCATGCTCAGGGGGAAACCCTTGACTTTCAGCGTGCCGGTGCGCGTTTCCGAGCCGCCCTTAATATCCTGGCACATCATCGTGATACCGCACCAGTTCAGACCGCCGTTTTTGGCATTATCGCTGGTCTTCACCGTGACGGTGATGTCGTAATCGGCATCGGACGTGTTTTTGAACGAAGGGTCCATGGCGGGACCGGCAGTCATCTCACCGAAATCGTCCATGGCGGCGTAGAAAGTCAGCACTTCGCCTTCGGCCACTTCTTTACCGTTGCAGGTTACCTGCAGCTGGGCGTGGGCCATGGCTGCGCCGAAGAGTGCGCAGCAGCAAAGGGTAAATAATTTTTTCATAAGCGATTGTTTTTATGGATTTGTGTTATGGAATGACAGGTTGTTCGGTCACTTGTATCACGCCGTCGGCATCGTTGTAGAAAATGGCGATGACGGCCATGTTTCCCTCCACCCAGTGGTCCTTCAGCGTGTATTCGTAGTCGCGGCTCTGCGCCTGTCCGGCCTGGAGCACGAGTTCGTCGCCGAAGAGGTCGTTCACCGCAGCGCGGAACACGTGGTTGTGGACATACTCCTTGTCGTTGCCGCCGCCCCACTCCGGCGGGAGCGACTGGATGCGCACCAGGTTGCTCTCCGTGAGCCACAGCTGCAGCTTGCCCTCCACATTCTCGTTGCTCTCCACCTCTGCGTGGAGGCTGAGCTTGCGAGTGGCGGGGTCGAACGTGGGTTGTTGCAGACGGATGTCGGCTTTGGGAGCCTCAATCAGGCGGTTGATGGTCAGGCCGAACCAGTTGGTGAAAGGTTGCAGGCCACCCTTGCGGTCAATCAGGCCGTTCGGCTGTTCTTGAACGCCCCAATATTCGTAGAGTTCGGCACTCTGGCTATTGGCCAGGCCGAGGGTGGGGCGGTCCTCCTCGCTCAGCCCGAGCGAACCGCCGTGAATGGCCACGGCAATGACGTGTTCCGTGCCGTAGACGTTCTGTATGTTTTTCAACTCCTCCGTTGCGAGCGGACAGTTGGAGCAGCGTTGTCCGGTGAAGTCCTCTATGAGCACATTCTTCTTGGGCGTGATGTCCACGGGGCCGTTAAATCGTTCGTTCTCGTCGACATTCTCACAGGCTGTGAGCGCGGCCATCGCCAAGCCCAGGGCTGCTATGAAAGGAAATATTCTCATGGAATACAAATAAAAGCTTGTGGTTGAAAAGAGTTAGAAAGTGAAAGTATAGTTGGCTTGCAGGCCCTTCGAGGCCGGCACAAAGCGGCAGACACCGCCCGAACAGTTATAGCCAGCGCGCGTCTTGCCGTAGCTCAGCTGGAGACGGTGTGCCCCCTGCGTATAGGCCACGGAGCCGAGCAGGTAGTGCTCCTTGTGCGTGCCGCGTGAAGCGTCTTCCGAGCCGTTTGCCTTAAAGTAAGGCACGTGTCCGTTGTACTGGTCGCTGATGGAAATCATGAAGTGGGGCAATATGGAAAGTTCCAGCAGGCCATACCACCAATCCTTCTGATCCTGCTTGGTGTGCAGGTACTGCGCTTCGCCGCGCAGGGTGAATTTCGGTGAGAACTGGTATTTTCCTTCAGCCACAAAGATGTTGCTTTTGATGGCCTTCTCGCCGTGTCCTTCCACCACCTGCTGGTTGTAACGCTGGTTGGAGTACATGAAGTTCAGCTTCAGCTGTTTGTTCACCTTCTTCTCCAGTTGCACGTTGATGTCCTGGTAGTACGTTTCGGGACCCATCTTGAAGAATTTCGACTCCGCGCCGTTTCCGCCCGGCTCGTTGGTGTGCGTTTCGTCCGTGGTTTGGTCGATGCCGCGAACGTGCGAGAAGTTCACCTTCAGGTTGGTTCCGTATTTACCTCCGAGGAATGTTTTGCGCTTGAAGGTATATCCCAGCTCACCCTGGAAGGCCCATTCGCCCGGAGCCATTTGTGTGGCGTAGGGATAGAGGGCCGCGAGGGTGTAGGTGTGCTGATAGGAGAAGGCGGGCAGGTGGTTGATGTAGCAGGCCGACGATGCGTTGCTGATGGTGCGGCGCGAACGGTACGCCATGTCTTGGCTGCGCTTGGCCTGCAGGAGTACGCTCATGCCGCGCTTGGAGTAAGAACCCGAAAGCAGGAGCGTTTTGCCCTTCTGGTAAGTGAAGTTGTTGGCCGTTGAGGGGTCGTGTCCCTTCCAGGCATATTCTGCCAAGAAGCTGTAGTTTCCTTTTTGCAAGTTGGCGCGTACGTCGAACGCCCCCACGTTCTTGGGCATTTTCAGGGCATAAGGTTCCACTGTGGGCTCGCCTGTAATCTCGTTAGGCTCGCCGGTGGGTAGCGTGGTGTAGATGTCCGCTTCCTTCCCGGCGTGGTTGCTCACGGCGGAGAAGCCCAGCAAGAGGCGTGTGCCGCTTTCGTCCATCTTCTTGAACCATTGGTCCACGTTCACCTCCATGTCGCCGCCCCAAGTCCAGGGTGAGCAGTTGTCCAGGTTGCGGTGGTGCCAGTAATAGCGTTGTTGTCCGCCGAGGAGCTTGAGCGTCATACCCTTCACCGGCTTCAGCACCATTCGTGCGCCGCGCAGCGAGTTGTCGATGCCCAGCGAGCGTTCCTCATAGCTGCGTAGCACGAGACCGGAGCCGAATTGTTCGTAGAAGTCGCCGAGTGTCAGTTCCGCTCCCTTGTATGTACCTTTCAGGTAGAAGTAGGGCAATCCCCATCCCTTGAAGTCCGTTTCAAAACCCGGCAACGGGTGGTCCAGATACTCCAGTCGTGCGCCCGCCTGCACATATTTATTGAGCAGGTGCAGCTCGGCGTAGGTATTGGTCATGAAGTCGTCCTCATAAGTTCCGGTACCGATTTTATCGTCCTCATTGGGGAAGGTAAGGATGTCGCTCTGCACACTGCCGTGCAGGGTGAACTTCTTGCCGTCGTCGGTCTGTGCTTGCAGGGGCAGTGCCGAGGTAAGTGCGATGGCCGCCATTGCGGCATATTTTCTCATGTGAGTAATGTTGTTGTGTGGGAAAATGAAAAAAATATGCGGACAGGACAGCTGGTCCGCACCACCGGAAACCAGCTATTCCTGTCCGCTACCAAACATGTTATTTCAAGAGTTCGCGAACCTTTTCGATCAGATGCTGTTCGCCGCCCTCGGTGTAGGAGCTGCGGCTTTCCACGATTTTGCCTTCGCCGTCAATGATGAAGACGTGGGGGATGAGGTTCACGCCCATGGCGCGGCGGAAATCGCTGTTGGGGTCGAGCAACACTTGGTATTCCCATCCGGCGGCATCGACCATGGGCTTCACCTTCTGGGCGTTCTGTGCCTCGTCGATGGAGATGGCAACCAAGCGAACGCCGGTTTCCTCCTGCCAATCGGGGTACACTTCGTGAATAGCCTTGAGCTCACGGTTGCAGGGCTTGCACCAAGTGGCGAAGAAGCTGATGATGAACGGTTTACCGTCGTTGGAGAGTTTGGCCGTGTCGACCACTTTACCGTTGATGTCCTTGAGTTTTACGGAAGGCAGCTGTGCGGAAGCCGTGGCCGCCATTGCGCAGAAAAGCACCAGGGTGCAAAGGATGGATTTGAAGTTCATGTTGACCAGAGTTTTCGGTTTGTTATTAGTTTGTCTCTGTTTGTGCGCCCGAATGCGGGTGTTTGGCGGCAAAAATACAATTATATCATCAATAAAAAAGAAAGTAGTGATGAATAATTATCGTTCGGGGGCCGGTTGGGTGATATGTTTGAAGGTTCCAAGCCCTCGATGGGGTCATGAAAGATAAGGTTATGAGGGATAAGGTGATGAAGTTATAAAGTTACTGTCAGAAGGTTTTGCCAAGTAAAAAAATGCTGCGCTCCAAGACTAACTTTATAACCACATCCCTCATCCCTCATAACCTTATGCCCTTATATCCTCAATCCGGCCTTTATGCCAGGAAAATCATCAGCACGATTTGTGCCATGAGGATACGCAGGAACATGGCCAGCGGGTACACCGTGCTGTAGCCCACAGCCGGTGCGTCGTTTCCGGCGGTCTGGTTGGCGAAAGCCAGTGCCGGGGGATCGGTGTTCGAGCCGGCGATAAGACCCATCAGCGTGAAGTAGTTCAGCTTGAGTGCCTTTCGTGCCACGATGCCCATGATGAGAATAGGCACTACGGTGATGAGGAAACCGGTCCATACGTAGTGGAGACCGCCGTTCATGATGGTGTCCCAGAACTTGGCTCCTGCCTGGATGCCCACGCTGCTGAGGAAGAGGAGCAAGCCCACTTCGCGCAGCATCAGATTGGCCGAGGTCGAGGTGTAAGTGTTGATCTTGTAGCGGTAGCCGAATGCGCCGATGAGGATGGCCACAACCAGCGGGCCGCCGGCCAGTCCCAGTTTCACGCCGCCGCCGAAGTCGATTTGTCCGAGGATGATACCCAGCATGATGCCGAAGAAGATGGCACCCACGTTGGGGTGGTCGAGTCGTTTCACCGATGCACCAATGGCGCGCTTGAGGCGTTCGATGTTCTCTTCGCTACCCGTCACCAGGATGCGGTCGCCCACCTGCAGGCGCAGGTTGCGGTCGGCGAAGAGGTCCATGCCGTTACGCGTCACGCGGGTCACGTTCACGCCATAGATGGTGCTGAAGTGCAGCTGTCCGAACGTCTTGCCGTTGATTTCGGGTTTCGTGATCACCAGACGGTGGCTCACGTACTTCGACTTGTCGATGTCGTCCTTCCACTGGCGGTCGGTCAAGTGTTCGCCCATCAAGGCCGAAATAGGTTCGGCTTCGTCCTCGGCGCACACGAGGTGAACCTCCATGCCCAGCTCCAGTTTCGTTTCACCGTTGGGAATGAACATCTTGCCGTCCTGGATGCAGCGCGTGATGACGAACTGGCGGTTCAGGAAGGAGTGCAGTTCGTGGAGCGTGCGTCCCACCACCGAGGAGTTCGTCACCTTGATGACCAGATGAACGGGTGTAGCGTGCGGATTGCGCTCCTGTTCCAGACGGATGGCCTCCTGTTCCTTTTCCAGCTTGATGTTGCACAGGAAACGGATGAGGATGGTGGCCAGGATGATACCTACCACGCCCAAGGGGTAGGCGCAGGCGTAGCTCGAGGCGAGGTCAGGAATACCGCCGGGACCCCAGTCGCCGGCAAAGTCCTTCACGACCGTGTTGGCCGCACCCAAACCGGGCGTGTTGGTCACGGCACCGTACATGGTGCCCACCATCATGGCCAGGTTGAAGTTGTTGTGGTCAAACACCAGGAAGTAGAGGCCCAGCATCACCGCGATGTTCAGCAAGACTATGCCCACGGCTACCAGGTTCATGCCCACGCCGCCTTTCTTGAAGGTGGCGAAGAAACCCGGCCCCACCTGCAGGCCGATGCAGTAGACAAAGAGAATCAGGCCCAACTCCTTGACGAAGTCGATCACCTCCTTCTGCGCGGCGTGGGTGATGTAGTCGCTCGTGGCCGGGTCGATGATGTAGTGACTGTAGATGTGTCCTACGATAATCCCGACGAACAACACGAAGGTGACGCCCAGAGAAACGCCGCCGAACTTGATTTTTCCCAATTTCACGCCCAGACTGATGACCAGTGCATAAATCACCACCAGGTGGGCAATGGAAGCGGGGTTCGTAACGATTTTAAGTAGTGATTCCATTGTTTTATGATTGGTTATTGTACGTTTTTCGTCAAGTGATGAAGGGTTCGGGCAAAAGTAAGCATTTTTAATGAAAAAAGATAAATTAGTAAATAAAATCGGCTCAGCCCGTGTGTCATTATTCCTGTTTCATTTTCATCCGTCAGTGGAGAATGCACTACCTTTGCACGCCGTAAACAGCAAAACACCCCATCATGAACAAGTCCTATAGCTCTTCACTTCTTTATACTACGTATGTGGTCAGGGAAGCCCAGCCCCTGCTCGAATTCCTGGAGCAGGCCATTCACGGCATCAGCCGCACGCGCGCCAAGGCCATACTCAGCGGAGGTGGCGTGCGCGTGGACCGGAAGAACACCCGGCAGTTTGACCTCATGTTGCAGCCCGGGATGCGGGTCGATGTGTCCAAGCGCAAGCCCAAGGGTGACTTGAAGTCCAAATTCGTGAAGCTCGTGTACGAAGACCATCATATCGTGGTGATAGAGAAGGAGGTGGGCATACTCTCCATGGCCTCTGCCCACCACGCCTTCTGTGTGAAGAAAGTGCTCGACGAGTATTTCCACCGCACGCGCCAGAAGTGTACAGCCCACGTCGTCCACCGGCTCGACCGCGACACCTCCGGCCTGCTGGTCTATGCCAAGACCATCGAGGCGGAGCAGATTTTGGAACACAACTGGCACGACATCGTGACAGACCGCCGCTACATGGCCCTGGTATCGGGCGTGCTGCCGCAGCCCGAGGGAACGGTGGAAAGCTGGCTGAAGGACAACAAGGCATACTTCACCTATTCTTCCCCCACCGACAACGGCGGCAAATTCGCCGTCACCCACTACCGCGTGCTCCGCACCGACGGCCTTCACTCCTTGGTGGAGCTGAAGCTCGAAACGGGACGGAAAAACCAAATCCGTGTCCACATGCAGGACCTGGGCTGTCCCGTCTGCGGCGATGTGAAGTACGGCAACAGCGATGACCCGATAGGCCGTCTGGCACTCCATGCCTTCCGCCTCCACTTCTACCATCCCATCACGGGCGAGCCCCTGCGCTTTGAGACCCCCGTGCCGCGAAAATTCCGCATGTTGGAGAAGTGACCCACGGATGCCCCGTGAAAACCGCAGCGCGTATCCCATCGTGAAGAGGCCATGTCAGCCTCATTCCGGTGGGATACGCGCTTTGTCGTCATGTCTTGTGAAGGTGGAAATGCCGTTCCGGCCGGCCGTTTGATGCAGGAGAGGGAAAAAGCACCTGCTCCTCCTATGCTATTTTACCACCTTCTGTCCGTTCTTCAGGATATACACCCCATGCGGAGCCGACTGCAGCGAAGCCACGCGGCGACCCTCCAAGGTGTAGACCGCACCGTCCGCCGGAGCGTCGGCCGCCACCGTCTGCCGGATGCCCGTCAGCGTTTCGTCCAGGAAGCAGAAGGAAATCACGCCAGTATCCGACATCTGGATATGGTACACCGGTTTCCCCATCACCCCGGCCGGTGAAAACACCGTCATGGCCGGCGACGACGTGTCCGTCAGTTCCGTCACGCCCAGCGTACCCGGGAACAGGTCACCCTTGTAGCCATCGAACAGCTGCGTCAGCGAGAGGTCCGCACTCGTCTGCACCCCTTCCTTCACCCCGTCAGCCGGCACGAAAGCCATGCGCTGGTGGTCAGGGTCATTGTTCAGCGTGTTCATCACCCACTGGTTGGCATCGTAGTCCACGTGGAGCACCAGCATGCCCGACCCCATGCGGCTCGGGGTCCAGGTCGTCTTCTGGCGGTTCTCCAGGATATAATATTCCTTCTCATTCTCCGGGTTGCGGATAAAGCACGCCTGCGGCCCTTCGTCCTCCCGTCCTTTCGGGAACAGCTCCACGTAGGCCGGTTCCTTCAGCTCCACCAGGTCGAGCCATCCCAGCGTGCTCCGTTCGTAAGCCGTGTAGCCCACCGGGGCATAGCCGTTGTAGTAATACTGGCCATAGTCCATGATGTCCCAGTAGCCCATCGTGCGGAGCGACTTCTTCACCTCGGTCGAAGAGCCGGTGTAGTAATAGTCCGTCAGGCCCAGTGCGTGGCCGAACTCATGGCTGAAGAGTCCCACGCCGTCGAGTGCGGCACCCGTCACGTCGTTGGGCGAGCTGCCGTAAGTCTGCAAAAGCTCGTTGCCGATGAAGTATGACGAGATGGTCGTGTTCCCCTCGTTCACCGTGAAGCTCACGGGGTTGAAGCATGCCCAGAGATAGTCCGAGTGTCCGTCCTCGAACGACGACTGCTGGCCCGGTCCGGCAAAGATGACCGCCACGAGGGGCACCTTGCCGTCAGTGGCATAGGCCGAGAAGTCCACCGTTTTCGATGCCTCGTCCAGCGCGTCGCGCACAAAGGTGTTGCGGTTCGGATCAATCTTTCCCGTCGACGCATCCTCGCCATAGTATTTGTAGCCGTTGGGCAGGGTGATATGCGCCACCACTTCAAAGCGTGGCGTGAAAAGCCCGCTGCTCTGTTCCTTGAAATAATCGCGCACGGAACCCTTGCTGCCAGCCTCGTCGGCATATCCCTCCTCGTTGAACATACGTTCCATCTTCACCCGGTCGTTTTCCGGCTGGAACGTCACGTCCTGGAAATCCGCCATCACCACCGGGATGACGGGCGAGCCGATGCTGCTCACCACCCCGTTGCCCGGCTGCTTGTAGCTGCCCAGTCCGTCGGCAGTGGAAGCCGCGCTTCGCGTCAGTTTCTGGTAGCGGAAAGCCGGGCACTGCGCATCGAGCCACTGCGCCGCCACGTCGGCCATGACCGCCTGCTGGCGGGCAAACAGCTGTTCGTCGGCGGGCCGTTGGGCCGGTTCGTGCGCCACCCGGGCCGTCAGCTGCAGCGTTCCCTCCTCGGGGCTGGCATAGTAAAAGTGGCCGTCCGCGCCCTTCATCAGTGCCAGGCCGTCCGTGGTGGTATAAGTCACATATCGTCCGTTGGCCTCCATGCACACCGTAATCATGCTGCCGTCCGGCTGCCGGTGTTGCAGCGTGCGCCTTACGGGCACAGAAGCAGCTGCCCCCAGCCCTGCGGCGGTGAGCAGCACCAAAAGTAGTTTTCTTTTCATATTCATGTTGTTTTGTTGTAATGTTCCGTGTCAGCAGTGCGCGCCGGCCCTGCCGTGAGACTTCGGCGCACCCGTTAGCGGCCGTTTGCGGCAGGCCGGTTGGCTTGCGACCGGCCTGTTGCGTAAGGTGCAGCGTGTCAGCCGATGGCCTCCACCGTGATGTTCGCCTCGCTCACCCGCACCACGCGGATGGGGGTGCCGGGGTTGATGAATGCGCCCGACGACTTCACCTCCACCGTCTTGCCGCCGATTTCCGCGTTGCCCACCAGGGCCAGGCGCGTCAGTGCCCGGCCCGTATCGCCCGGCTTCACCGACAGCTGTTCCGCCGTGGCGTTTGTCGAGTCGATACTCGCGTGCAGGGAAATCTTGTCCATGGTTTTCGAGTGGGCCACCCAGCCCAGCATCAGCCCCAGCGCGACGAGTGCCAGGACGAAGGCCACCAAGGCCCACAGCAGGCCGTAGTCCGAATAGATGAGTACCACATCGGCCACGGCGCAGAGGGCGGCTCCCGCGCCGGCCAGACCGAAGCCCGGCACAATCAGTATTTCCACCAGTGCCAGCACCACTGCCAGTGCGGCCAAAATGAGAATGAGCGTCATAAGCAGGAAGAATTTCAGATTTGCTTGCGGCGGCGCGTCGCCCGCCGCGTGTCAGTAAGCGGCACGGTATTTCCCCTCCTCCTTGTCCTCGAGCATGGAGAGGTATGAGGCATAGCGCGAAGGTGCCAGCTGGAGATTTTCGAGCGCGTCGAGCACGGCGCATCCCGGCTCGTGCGTGTGCGTGCAGTTGGAGAAGCGGCAATCGGCGGAGAGGCGGAAAATGTCGCGGAAATAGTGGGCCACTTCCTCCGGCTCCATGTTGAACGTGCCGAAGCCCTTGATGCCCGGAATATCAATGAGCGCGCCGCCGTCCTGCAGCTCATAGAGTTCGCTGTAGGTGGTGGTGTGCATACCCGTTCCGTGCGCCTCCGACACGTGGGCCGTGCGGGCGTTCGCCCCCGGCACGAGGAGGTTGAGCAGGGTCGACTTCCCCACCCCCGAGTGGCCGGCCAGCAGGGTGGTCTTCCCTTGCAGCAACTGCTGCAGCGCGTCGGTGCCCGTGGCTTTCAGGGCCGAAATGCAGTGGCAGTCATAGCCGATGGAGCGGTACGTGTGGCACAGCAGCTCCAGACGTTCGCGCTCGTCGGGCAGGAGGTCGTCCGTCTTGTTGAAGGCGATGCACACCGGCACGCGGTAAGCCTCGGCGGAAGCCAGGAAGCGGTCGATGAAGGTGGTGCTCGTTTCGGGCCGGGCCACGGTGACCACCAGCAGCGCGAGATCCACGTTGGCGGCCAGGATATGGCTCTGTTTCGAGAGGTTCGATGCTTTGCGGATGATGTAGTTGCGGCGGTCGTCCAGCTCCTTGATGTAAGCCGGCTGCCCGTCGCGCGGTTCGGTGATGGTCACCCCGTCGCCCACGGCCACGGGGTTGGTGGAGCGTATGCCGCGCAGGCGGAAGTTGCCCTTCACCTTGCAGTCGACGAGACGACCCTCATCGGTCCTCACGGTGTAGACGCTCCCGGTGGATTTGATGACTTTTCCGTGCAATGTAGTTGATTTCGTTCAAAGCGCAAGCCGACGCGTACCGGAGCCCGGCACCAGGGTTTCAGGTGCGCGGCTTCCGGTGCGTGCCGGCTTGCCAATTCGATGAGATGGTGAGCGGGTCGTTTCCCGGCTCACACCGTCATGATTTCCTTGTTCTTGTCCGCCAGGATTTCCTCGATGCGTTTCACTTTCTTATCGTGGATTTTCTGCAAGTCGGCTTCGGCATCTTTTTCAATGTCCTCGGAAAGTCCTTCCTTGACGGCCTTCTTCAGTTTGTCGTTGCCCTCGCGGCGGGCGTTGCGTATGGCCACCTTGGCTTCCTCTGCCTCCTTGGCACACTGTTTGGTGAGTGCGCGGCGGCGTTCCTCGGTAAGGGGCGGAATGCCGAGGCGGATGATTTCGCCGTTGTTCTCGGGCATGATGCCGATGGTGGAGTCGATGATGGCCTTTTCGATGACGCGGAACATCTGTTTGTCCCACGGTTTGATGGCAATGGTCCTTGCGTCGGGCGTGGTGACGGCAGCCACGTTGTTGATGGGCACCATTGAGCCGTAAGAGTTGACGCGCAGGTCGTCCAGGATGTGTACGTTGGCCTTACCGGCGCGTATTTGTGCGAGCGTTTCTTCGAGGTGCATAACGCTCATTTCCATTTTTTCCTCGCAGTCGCCGAGGAGTTTCTTTACGTCGAGCATGGTGTGGTATTCTTGTTGGGGATGATTATGTCTGTGCAAATATACGGCAAGGCGGTTGAAAGAGGAAAAAAAGTGGGATGATTTTTTCCGTTGTGCCTCGGGAGGCGGACGGGCGTGGACCGAGGGGATGGTTCCACGGCTCGTCGTCCGGGGTGGCGGAGGGGGATTTCACAAGTCGCCGAGTAGGTTAGAACAAGTCCTGCAACACTTCCAGCGGCAGGCGAAACTCTCCATTTACTGCCAATAAAGAGGGCAGCGCGAATCACTTCGAACTGCCCTGACAGAATGAAAAAAATTACGTTAAATACCTGCGGGCTACCTACTTCCCGCAAGTGGTTGAGGTCGGGAGCGGAGCGTCCGCTCGTCACGTTGGCGGCAGGCAGATAAGCCTTGTTGGCCGGTACGGTGGTGATGGTGGCCTGAAGGAACTTCACTTCGCTGTCGTTGTCGACACCCAGCATATAGTTGGCGTTGTCTGCGAAGCCCGTGCGCTTGGCAGTGGCGGCGAGGATGGCACCCGTGTAAGCGGGGATGATGCCGTCTGCGATTTCAGAGAGGGTCAGCTCGCCGTCGGCGGCAGCCGTGGCGTAGTAAGCCTTCACGCCGCTTTCAGCAGGAACCTGTACGGCGAAGGGGAAGCCTACGGAAGCGTAGAGCGCATCGGAGATGCTTACGGGAACAGAGGTAACCTTCTCTAACTGCCAGTAGCCACCGGCATCGCTATAACATCATAACTCTGCAAAATATTTTGGGAATTGCCGCCGAAAGCGTTGATCATGTGTTCGCCCGTGAGAATTTGGAACATCGTCTTGCCCTCGTTGGTCTTGCCGTTGCTGATGGAAACGCCGGGACGAACCGTGAGGGTGTAGCTGAAAGCGGAGGCATCGTTGATGGGCATATCCACAGGAGCACTGTGGCCGCTACCGGTCCACAAGCCGAAGCAGTTGGTTACGCCATCCTGAGGATTTTGGGTAATGTAGAATGGGGGGGGGGGAAATTTTGTTAAAAGGATGAATTTTCTGCTTCTTGGCCTCTCCAGAACATGGTAAATGAGGAGAAAAGGGATAAAAATGGGAGGAAATGCAGGGAGGAAGGCGGCCCGAAGCCGGCTGTTTTTCAGGTAATTACGGGAAGCTATAGGAAGCTATAGGAAGCTATAGGAAGCTATAGATAACTATAGATTACTATAGGAAGCTATAGAATTCTATAGGACGCTATAGCCATCTATAAAGACTGGAAAGCAAGCTGCACTGGCTCACTCCATCTCAAAGCGCAGGGTGCCGCCCTGCATGATTTCCTCGTGGGTGAGGTAGGGGCGGCGGAGCCGGCGGCCATTGAGCCTGACGGAGCGGACGTGGCAGCGGCGGCCATCGAAACCTTCGGCCAACACCGTGAAGGTGCGGCCCGAAGGGAGGCGGAGGGTGACGCGCGGCAGCTGGGGAGCACCCAGCACGTAACGGCCGCTGACAGGGTCGACGGGATAGAAGCCCATGCACGAGAGTACGTACCAGGCGGACATCTGGCCGCAGTCGTCGTTGCCGCACAGGCCGTCGGGACGGGCGGCATACTGCGTACGGCAGATTTCGCTCACCAACTCCTGAGTGCGTCGGGGTTTGCCGGCCAAGGCATAGAGATAGGCGACGTGGTGGGAAGGCTCGTTGCCGTGGGCATACTGCCCTATCAGTCCGGTAACGTCGGCCAGGCCGGGGCCTTCGGGGGGCAGCGTGAAGAGGGTGTCGAGCTTGCGGCAAAAGGCGCGGCGGCCTCCCATGAGCCTGATGAGCGAGGGCACATCGTGCTGCACGTGCCACGTGTACTGCCAGGCATTGCCTTCTGTATAGTGGCCTCCGGAACTTTCGGCATGAGCCAGGGCGGAGGGGTTGAAGGGGGCGAGCCACGACCCGTCGGCCAGACGGGGACGCATGAAGTGAGTGACGGGGCAGAACAGGTTGCGCCACAGCTCGGCGCGGCGGCCAAACTCGCGGGCCTCGGCTTCCTTGCCCAAGCGGCGCGCCATGCACATGGCGGCGTAGTCGTCGTATGCCTGTTCCAGACTCATCGACACGCTTTCGGTGGGTTTGAGGTCGGCGGGATAGTAGCCGTATTTCAGGTAGGTTTCCCAGTCGGTCTTGGCCGGGTGGCTGACGCGCAGGGTGCGTTCCACGGCTGCCCACGCCCTTTCACGGTCAAAGCCGCCGAAGCCTTTGCACACGGCCTCGGCCACGATGCTCACGGCGTGGTTGGCCACCATGCAGTAGTTGTCTTTACCCCACAAAGCCCATACGGGCAGATGGCCTTGCGCCTCGGCGTGCTGCACCAAGGAGCGCACGAAGGCGGGTACCATAGAGGGGGCGGCCAGGGTGTAGAGGGGATGGGCGGCGCGGTAGGTGTCCCAGCAGGAGAAGGTGGAGAAGAAGGTGCCGCCCTCGGCCTGCACCGTCCGGCCGTCGGGCAGGCGGCACGCGCCGTTGGCATCGGCCACATTGTTGGGCTGCACGAAGGCGTGGTACAGGGCGGTGAAGAAGCTGCGCAGGGCTTCGGGGGTGCCTTCGGCGGAGAAACGGGAGAGGAGTTCTTCCCACTGCGCTTCGGCCCGGCGGACGGTTTGCCCGAAGTCCCATCCGGGGAGCTCGGCCTGCAGGTTGCGCCGTGCGCCGTCGGCGGAAACAGCGGAGAGTGCCACCTTGGCCTCTACCGTGCCGTCGGGCGGCGTGAGCAGGTGGAGCACCAAGCGCCGGCCGCATTCGCCGTGGAGGGGCGGTAGGGTGTCGGTGCGGACGATGGGCACGTTGAGCCGCAGGCAGAAATAGACATCTTGTTCCACCCACACACTGCTCCTGACGTGTCCCTGGAGGGTGAGGCTGTCGGTCTGCCCGACGCTGCATTCCCTGACGCGGCGGTGGTATTGCGCTTCGCTCCACGCGGGGCCGTGCTGAAGGTCGACCACGAGGATGGCCTGGCCGGAGCGGTCGAAACGGTAGCGGTGGTAGGCCACGTGGGGGGTGCAGGTGAGCTCGGCCTTCACGCAGGCATCGGTGAGGCGCACGGCGTAATAGCCGGGGCGGGCGGTTTCGGTGGCCTTGTCCATGCGGCTGCGCAGCAGGGGCTTGCCGTCGGAAGCCTGGGAGGGCATGAGGAGCACGTTGCCCAAGTCCACGCAGCCGGTGCCGTTGAGGTGGGTCTGGCTGAAGCCCCATGCCACGCTATCGGCATACTGGTACTCTGCACAGTAACGCCAACCTACCGCGCCGGTCACGGGACTGGGCTGTACCATGCCAAAGGGGGTGCAGGCTCCGGGAAAGGTGTGGCCGTTGCCGCCGGTGCCGATGAAGGGGTCTACGTGGGAGCAGGCATTTTGTGCCGCCACGGGGAGGACGATGCCGAGGCCGAGAAGCAGCAGGGAAAGGACACGTTTCATAAAGCTGTGGAGGAGGAAGATGGGACGGAAATGCTGAAGAGCCCGGAAGTTTGGCTTGGCCCGCAATGATGCTTGCGGATATGGCCAGTCAGGACTTCCGGACTCTTCAGCGAATGGTTGTGGGGTGTTCTATGAACTATAAGCAGATTTCAACGAATGCCCTGGTTTACAGGACACCCCTTTTGTCAGCAGACGGGTGCGATGACTTAGAAGGTCAGGTCGCGCCAAGCATCACCCAGCTGTTCCGAGGCAGCGGCGTTGGGCGTTTGCGGCTTGCGCAGCTTCAGCTGGGTTGCCTTGCGGCTCACGCCTCGGCGGATTTGGTCGGCCAGGTCGCCGTAGTCGATAAAGCCGGTTGTGCTCTGCAGTGCGCGGAGCAGGTAGTAGGTGAAGAGTCCGTGGCCTTCCGCCTCGATGCCCTGGGCCGTTTCGTTGCCCTGTGCGGCGGAGAACACTACGACATTGCCCGACGAGATGTTGCCTTCCTCGGCAGCGATTTCCACACCACGCATACCCTCGTTCACGCTCTCGTTGTCGCGGTTGATACCGCTGAAGCAAGCGTCGAGGAATACGGAGGTCTGGCTGAATGCCAGGTCGCCAAGGCGTGCGTAGAAGTCGTCAAGGGCGATACCGTTCTCGGGCTTCGTGCCGCGTACGTCGGTGGGCAGGAGGTAAGCCTTGTTCTGCTTTTTCGTGTCGGGCACACCGTGACCGGCATAGTAGACAATCAGCTTTTTGTTGTCGCGGTTCCCAATGCTTTCGAGCCATACGAGCTCGTCTTCGAGGATGAGCTGCTTGGTGGCATCCTCGCAGATGTGGATGTGCTCAGCCGGAATACCCAGCGTCTTCTGGCAGTAGTCGCGGAACACGCGGGCATCATGGATGGCAAAGGGTACTTCCGATACGAAACGGTAGTTCTGGTTACCGATGATAAGGGCATAGGTGTCATTGCGCGTGGTTTGAGCATCGGGGATGAAGCTGTCCACGTGGGAAGTCATATAGTCGTAGTCCACGAGCTGGTTCGTGCTCTTTCCGCTTTGGTAACGCTCGAGCACGCCCTTGGCCAAGCCATAGAAGTGGCAGTTGCGGGAGTTGATGCTGATGGGCAGACGGCGCACTTCGTCGTTGTAGAGCGTGTGGCGCACCTTTCCTTCAAGCGTCACCTCGCTGGCAAACACGTACTGGCCGAGGGTGGCGGTGGGGCTCACCTCGATGCTGCGGATGCTGGAGCAGTTGAGATAGGCTTGATCCTGCACCTGGCACTGGTCGGGGATGATCACCGAGGGAAGCGACTTACAGTTGGCAAAAGCAACGGTACCGATGGTGCGGAGCTTGCTGGGGAGGGAGATGGTCACAAGACGCTCGCAGTTGAGGAAAGCTCCCCAGCCGATGGTTTGGACATCGCTGTTCTCAAATACCACTTCTGTCAGGTTCTTGCAGTTGGCGAAGGCGCAGGCACCGATGTTTCTGACACCGGCACCGATGCGTACGCTGCGCACGTTGAGTTTCTTCTTGTTCCAGGGCGAAATCATTTTCTGCGTGTCATAGTCGTTCATCGTCACGAAGAATTCTTTCTTGGAAACATTGGTAATGGTGAGGGTCTTGCCGTCGAAGGACCATGCAACGTCCGTTCCGCAAGTGCCGTCGCTGGCTATGAAATCCTGGGCGATGGCTATGCCGGCTGTCAGTATGACTGCCAAGAAACACATAATAATCCTTTTCATAAATATCTTCATGTTTTCAGGTTAAACTAAATTTTTCCAGCCGTCAGGTTACCAGAGGAAGGTAATACCGATGCGGTTGGTGCTGGTGGAGAATTCGGTTTTGCGGGAGCCGAACACTTTCGTCTCGAACGACTTGTACTTGTTCTTACCCTTGACCATTTCGTAGGTTACGCCGATGTTCTTCCAGTTGAGGCGCAAGCCGAAGGTGGTGACCATACCGTGACCCCAGTTGAACAAACTGCTGTTGGAGATGGGGTTGTCGTCGTAGTAGTTGGTGTTGGTGTTGTGGTTATTGTTTGCCACGTCCATCTTCTCATCGTCCTGCAACCAGAGTAAGGAGAAGCGGTAGCCGAAGGTGTAGTAGGCTTGCAGACGGATGTTGGACAAGGCGGAGTTATTGACGGTGGACAAGGGAGCGATGGTGATTGAAGGACCGATGCTCAGGGCATAGGAGAACTCGTACATCTCCTGACCCCAAGGCTGGTAGTAGTATTTGTAGTTGGTGCTCGATCCGTAGCTGTTGGTTTTCTGCTCCAGCTTATATGCCGCACTGTTGTACCTCATATCCTTTTCCTTCTTGAAGTGGTTCACACTCAAGTCGAAGCCGGAAAATTCCAGACCCAAGGCCACCGTGTTGGCGATAGGTGACTTGTGCAGGCGGATAGTGGAGCTGCTCTTGAGGTTGGCACCCCAGTCGCTCTTGAACTGGTGGTCGACAGAAAAACCGTCGTACTCTCCTTCACGGCCACTTGTCTGGCCGGGCTCGACACCGAGCAAAAGTTCCTTGCCGTCAAATTTGCTCTCGATCCAATTGATGCTGAAAGTCTTTCTGCGCTTCCACACGGAGTTGATGGAGTTTCGGCGGTGGTTTCTCATGGAAACGGTTTCCTGGATTTTAATGATCTCTTTGAGCGAGGAAACATTGGTGGTGTCCTCCTCGAGGTCGAGATTGGGCACTGCGGGCGTTTCGTCGGTCTGTGCGAAACTGCTCATCGACAGCAAAGCGGCGAAGGCAGTCATCAAGATTTTTTTATTCATACACTTAGAATTTGATTGGTTTTACTTGGAGAAAATGAGGATCATTGGCGATGCATTGCCGGCACGGTGGCAACGCGGCAACACCAGGCTGGCGTATTCAGCTGCCCTTGCCATAAATATGGAGATACTTGCTGCGGTCCACCACCATATCGACATCGCGACGCTGGTTTTTGCGCACCCATTTTTCAAAATCACTGATGCTCAGTGAGTTGGGGTGCATCCGGTCGCCGGTGATTTCGTCGCATTTGGTAAACTTGTTGGGCGAGAAGATGAGCACCACCTGGTTCATTTCAGCGGGCCTGTCTGTTGTGAGGCGGTAAGGTATGGCCTGACGGTCGGTATCGCGGTCGAAGAACACGTAGTCCTTGCCGGCCTTCACTTCGTGGAAGCCATCGGGGTTGTGTTTGTAGGGAAGCAGGCAGCTGGCCTCCCCCTTGGTGCTGTCGAGCAGGTAGATGGCCACGTACCCCTTGACCGGCGAGCGGAAGCTGACGTAGATGCGCTGCTTATCCTTGAACTTGTCGCTTTCATGGTAGCTCTCCGTGCCGTCGCAAAGCACGCGCCACGTGAAGTCCACCTGTGCCTGCACGATTTCGCGTGCCACGCCCCACACCTCGGCGGTGATGACGAAGCTGTCGTCGGCATAGTCGACATTGATGACGGGTTTCTTGGTATCATCCACCCATTCGGCCTTGGCATTCATGGTAGTTTCCTCCACGAAGTTATTGATTTCCTCTCCATTGAGCTCTCCTTCGGCCATGTTGGTGGTGGAGTTGATGATTTCGCCGAAAGCCTCCTTGATGGCGTTGTAGCGTGCATGGAGTATGCACTTCTGTTTGGCTTCGGCAAGGTGGATGTTATCGTTGTCCGACACGACCATTTTCGCTGTGCCGTGAACTTTTGCCTCCTTTTGGGCTTGCAGGTTCAGGTTACAGCAGATGAAGAGAGCGATACAGGTCAGGATGCCGCGAAAATAAGATGCTGTGGTCATGATAAGCGTATTTGGGGTGCGTCCGGCAATGGGAGAGCCGGACATGAGTTCAAGTGTAAATTGAGGTTATTGTAAAGGAATGAGCGTAACGTCCGCCTTGTCCCATTCGGGCATCTCCTGACCCACGGAAGCGTGGATGTAGGTCGGGTCGCAGACGGTGTAGTTCTTGTCGGCGTGCGTGTAGAACGCGCCGCCGGGCTGCTCCGTGAAGTGAACCGCCGAAGCCAGGTGGCCGGGATAATACACCAGCACACAGTCCAGTCCCACGAGGTCGCGCACGAGGCGGGTGAAAAGGATGGCGCGGTCCTCGCAGTCGCAGAAGGGATAGTAGAGGCTCTCTTCGGCAAAGAAGGCGCGGTCGCAACCCCACACGTTGTCGTCGTACTCATATTGCAGGCCGGTCTGCACCAGATCGAGCAGGTGGCTCACCTTTTCCCATTCCGTCAGGCCCTCCAGCTGTCGTTTCAGCGAGGGGTACACCTGGCTGCGGATGTCGGCATCCATAGGCGTGTTGGCGTACATCACCCAGCGCGAGGTAAACTCACCGTTATAGAAAGAAGAGGGATAAGTGTCGTAGAAGTTGATGAGGTTCGGGTTCACCTTCACCTGGATGCTGAAGTCGGGGTAGCGGTGCGAAGTGATGGTCCGCACGCCAGTCGTGCTGTCGGCGGGCATTTGCAGCACGGGCGCGTCGGGGATGAAGAGTGAGAGAGTCTGTTCCTTGGGATAAGCCGCGCGGCACACGTTGAGTTCGGAATCGACCGCGTCCACGGGATAGTAACGCTCGCCGTCGACGTAGTACGATGCTTTGTCGAAAATCATGTGGTTCGACGAAACGAGCACGTACAGCCGTTCTGCATCGCAAGCGTAGCGCACCTTGTAGCCCGACTGGCAGTAGAGGTGGCCCATGAGGAGTGCGGCCTCGTTGGTGCCCTCGCCGCAGAACTGCGAGGCAAGCTGTTGCAGCATGAGCAGGTAAGCCCAGTCGCAGAGCTTGTGTTCCTTGCGCAGGGCCAGACAGTCGTAGAGCAGGTTGTCGTAGGCTTTCGAGGAGAAGTGGAGCAAGGCATCGGCCACGCGGTCCGGGGTGATTTCGCCCAGGTTGATGCGCAGGTTCTCGTCGAGGCGCACCCGCATATCGGTGCCGTAAAATTCAAAGGGAAAGTCCATGAAGGCGCGTTCGTCGTCATTGAGGCGCACCTCCTTGATTGTTTCGACCGGCCCTGCCCCGGATGAGCGCAACGCCAGCTGGTCGGGGGTGTACTCCACGGTGCGTGCTTCGCGCTGCTTCTTCTTGCCGAAGAAGAGGAAGCGGTCCGTCTTCGTCGTGTCGTGGCAAACCACCGGTGCCACCTTCGGTTCCTGCGGACGCGGCACGGGCGGTTCGGCGCCGAACTTCTCCCAAGCCTTTCGCACGAACTCGGCATACTGCCGGTTACATTTGTCGCGGAAGCTCTCAAACTGCTGCTTCTGTTGCTTCTTGAATTGGCCGAATCGCGAGGCCAGCGGGTTTTGGCGAGCAGACTGTGCGGGCGACTGCTGCTTGGGGTCAGCCACCGAGTCAATGGCGCGTGTCACGGTGGCGAAGTCCGTGTAGCGTTGTTTGGAGGTAAGCCCCTTGTTCGTCATCTGTTTTTTCACGTATCCCACATAGCTTGCCGAGAGCGAGGCCACCGTGTTGTTGCTCTGCCGTGCGAGTTTTTCCACTGTGCCCCTGCCGGGAGCTTTCAGGATGATGCGTTTCGCCTGCTTCTCGTCAAGTAGCTCCAGCTTACCCCCATAAGGTATGCTCACCTCGCTCTGCATGGTGAGCTGGCGGTTCATGGTGAGGGGCGTGGCTTTGCCCTGCACATACAGTTTCACGTCGCCCACCACGTGGTACGTGAGCAACGACTGTGCCTGGGCCGTCAGCAGCGTGCAGACGGCCAACAGCGCGCAGGCGATATATTTCGACAGTCCGCAGGTCTGCCGGTCATTTCGTTTCGGATGATGCGTTTTCATTGCTATGATTTAGAAATTTGCTGCGTCGGGCGATGAAATAGTCCTGGAGTGCGGCATACATGCTGCGCGAAGTGCCGAGGAAGGTGATGGCGGTGAGTGCCCACGCCAGGTTGAAGCTGATGCCGTAGCGTTTGAACACCACGAAGCAAAGGCCCAGCAACACCGAGGTGAAGAGGAAGGTTAGCACACTCATGAAATACGTGGAGCCGATGATGAATTTGGTGAAAATACCTTTCGATTTTCCGGTACGTTCCAGGTAGAGATATTGCAGCAGTTCGACCATGAACACCACCAGCAGCGAAATGACGGCGAACATGGCCGGCGAAGTGTTTTTCACCTCGTTGCTGTACACGATGCTCTGCACGCTGTAGGCCAGAAGTTCCACCCCGGCGATTTTGCCCAGGGGTGTCCAGTGGCGGTCGGCCTCTTCGTAGACCGCTCCGAGGAGCACGATCTGCCCCTCGATGAGTTCGGGGTGGCGGTCCACCTCCTCGGGTGCCAGCACGCGGAACACGGTGGGCGAGAAGTTGATTTTCACGTCGTCCGTGCGTCCTTTCACGATGTCCTGGCCGGCGTAAAGGTTCGCCACCTGCGCCACGAACGACGGCACGTACTGTGCTTCGTATCGTTCGGCGAGGGGCACCTTGCGTTTCATGCTGTCGTAGAGTTGGCGCGGCATATTGGTCGTGCCCTCCGTGAGCGGCACGATTTCATGGAAGAAGGAGTGTATGGCCTTGCTCCATCCCACGGAGTCATTCATCCAGTCGAGCATTTTGAGCGAGAAGACCATGCAGTCGTGGTGTTTCTCCACCACGCGGATCAGGGAGTCGTTGCCTTCAAAGTCCTCCCCCTCGTTGTCGAAGCATATATCGATGCCCAGCACCTTGGGTTTGGCATTGCCAATGCGGTTCATCACGTCGGCAATTTGCGAGCGGTTGGTAAGCTCCGTCATGTCGACGATGGTGATGAGGCGGCTGGTATCGGGTGTCGTCCCCTCCTTGAGGATTTCGTAGTAGATGTCCGTAAAGGAGAAGTCGCTGATGGCCCGTTTCACGGGGTCGAGCGGTTTGGCCATGATGGCGATCATGGCAAAGAAGCCCATCAGTCCGATGGCCAGCATGGTGATGCACAGGTGCTTGGTGATGAAAGCCCGGATGCGTTGCCTCCGGGTGACAGGCGTTTCACTCATGTGCTTGTTATGGAAAATTTGCTCTCGTGGCTTGGCTATCACGGTGACCAAGGCAAGTCCTCCCGTAAGCACCACAGCCAGGATCCCGAGCACGATGCGCTTGGCCGTTTTCAGGTACGAGCGTTCCATGCGTTGTCAGTGCGTGCTATTTCTGTTCGAGCATTCTTTGGAGCTTGGCTCGGAGTTCCGCGTTGTCCTCGTCGAAGAGCTTTATCAAGGTTTCTTTTGCGGCATTGCCGTCATAGCTCACAGCCACCCTCACTTCGGTTTTGCCGTCCACCTCGCGGAATATTTCGTACACCACGTTGGTGCGTCCGATAGACTGCTGCACCAGTGTCTGGCTGGTTTCCATCATTTTGGCCATGGTTTCCACCTCGCCGTTGGAGAGTTCGGTATTGCCGTCGCTCGTTTCGTTGAGCGAAGCCACTTCGGCCTGCAGGCTGGCGGCGATGTCCAGACGTGCCCTTGCCACGGCCTGTTTGCGTGCCATGCCGTAGGTGGCAGCCTTGGCCGTGCCGATTCCCATGATATATTTCGGGAAACGTCCGTCCAGCTCATTGCGCTGGATGAAGTATTCGCTGAACTGGTTTTCGATGGGCAAGGTGCCCGGGGCTGCCTTCCATCCTTCGCGTTTCAGCTCCTTGGCCTGTTTTTTCCCTTCCTTGAGCATTTGTCCCTTGAACTGCTTTTCTGTGAGTTTGGCCAGTTCCTTGCGTTCCTTCACCACCAGTTTGTGTTCCTTGATGGCGGTTTTGCCTTCCTTGGCAAACTCTTTGGATTGTGCGTTCACAGTCAGCTGACTCATGGTCAACGAAAGTACTAATAGAAGAAGGATTCTTTTCATAAAGCGAAAGGTTTTATGGTTTAATTTTTCTTTTCTTTAATGACGTTGTCGGCTGCAAATATAAATATTACTGCATATCTTTTTTATCTTTTTCAAGATTTTTTATTGAAAGGCACGCATGGAGAAGCTCATTTCACCTCCCAAACGGAGTGTCGTATCGTTTGTTTTTACAAGTCCCGGACTTGTTTTGTCTACTCCGGGACTTGTTTTGTCTACTCCGGGACTTGTTTTGTCTACTCCGGGACTTGTGCGAAATAGTCGGCGACTTGTGAAGCATACTTCACGCCGCGTCCGGCTGGGCAGACGAAGCGGAATAATCACGCTGAAAATGCGCCAATCTGTTTGGTGAAGGCTCTTTTACGCGCGTGTATATACGTATTATATTTCCCGAAAAATGTATTCACCCATTCACGCAATGCCCGTTCCCAGCTGATTTTCAACGGTTTCAAGCGTGAAGGCTTTGATTTCAAAGTGTTCACATGGGCAGCAAAGCCTTCACACGGGCGGTGAACGCACGTGAAGGGTGGAAAGCGTAAGCCTTCACACCGGAAAACCACCCGAAAATCAGCAGATAAACGGATAAAAACGCCACAGCGGTGGTGAACACTTGAAAATCCAAGCCTTCACACTCAAAACTGCTGAAAATCAGACGAAAACGCGCTCCGCGTGAAGGAGTGAATGCTTTTTTTGCGGATAAAAAAGCGTATAGAAGCGTGTGAACCTTCGGGGGAACAGCTGTTTTTCAGCAACAGCATCTTCTAAGGGGAATGCGTCGTCATACAAAAAAATAAGGCTGTCCGGTAAAGGTTGAAGAAAACCGATAGCCCTTGAAACTTCAGCCAGACGGCCTTGAACTTTTTACCGGACAGCAATCATTTTTTCAAGTCGGCGAGTAAGAAAGCCAGCAATCCCGGACCTGTGGTGTACAAGTCCGGGACTGCTGGCAAGATGTGCGCCTGTCGTTGGTCACGCGGCAGGCTTGCGAAGGGCGGGATTACTTCTTATGCGCCTCCACCCATCGGCGGGCGTTGACGAACGCCTCCATCCAGGGCGTGACATCCTCCGAGCGGCGTTTGTGCGGGTAGAACGGGTTCTGCCAGGGGTAGAAGGCACGTTCCAGGTGGGGCATCATGGCCAAGTGGCGGCCGTCGGCACTGGCAATGCCCGCCACGCTGTAGCGCGAGCCGTTGGGGTTGCCGGGATATTCGTCGTAAGTATATTTCAGCACCACGTTGTATGCGTCTTCGGGCAGCGGCAGATCGAATTTGCCCTCGCCGTGTGCCACCCAGATGCCGAGGCGGTCGCCCGAGAGGGAGCCGAACATCACGCTGCGGTTCGTCGGCACCGTCACGCCGAGGTAGGCACTCTCAAACTTGTGCGAGTTGTTGTGCAGCATGTGGGCACGTTCGGCGTGTTCCGGGTTGATGAGGTTCAGCTCAATCATCAGCTGGCAGCCGTTGCACACGCCAAGCGAGAGCGTGTCCTCGCGGGCATAGAAGCGGTCGAGTGCTTGTTTCGCCTTTTCGTTGTAGAGGAAAGCGCCCGCCCAGCCTTTGGCCGAGCCCAGCACGTCGGAGTTGGAGAAGCCGCCGCAGAACACGATCATGTTCACCTCGTCGAGCGTTTCGCGTCCTGAAATCAAGTCCGTCATCATCACGTCCTTCACGTCGAAGCCGGCGAGATAGAGCGCGTAGGCCATTTCGCGTTCGCCGTTCGTACCCTTTTCGCGGATGATGGCCGCCTTGATGCCGCTCGGCGTGCGGCGGTCGGGGTTGATGCCCAGGCTCTCGAACGAGCCTTTGAACTCCTTGCGGAGGTTGAACTCCAGCGGCTGCCGGCGGTAATTTTCAAAGCGTGCCTTGGCACATCCGTTCATGCTCTGCTTCGTGTCGAGCAGGTACGACGTTTCGTACCACACATCGCGGAGATAGTCAATGCCGAACTGGTATTCCGCATCGTGGAGGCTCACCATGACCTGGCGTTCCTCAGCCGGGTGTCCCAGCTTCACGTAGGCCACGCCGCAGTCGTCGAGCAGTGCCTTGAAGTCCTTCTTGTGCTTGTCGGCCACCTGCACCACCACGCCGGGGTTCTCGGCAAAGAGCACCTTCACGAGGTCGTCCGTGTGGAACTTGTCGAGGCAGATTTCCATACCCCCCTCCGTATTGGCAAAGTTCATTTCGAGCAATGCCGTGATGAGGCCGCCGGCCGAGATGTCGTGTCCGGCAAGCAGCCAGCCGTTGTTCACCAGCTGCTGCACGGCATTGAAGGCATCGCGGAAGTACTCCGGATTCTTCACCGTCGGCACGTCGCTGCCCACGAAGCCCTGGCTCTGGGCGAAGGCCGAGCCGCCGAGGCGCAGCTCGTCGAAGGAGAAGTCGATGTGGTAAAGTGTGGATTTCGGGTCGTTTACCATGACGGGCGATACCACCTTGCGTATGTCGCTCACCTGTCCCCCGGCACTGACGATGACGGTTCCCGGCGAGATGATTTTCTCCCCGTTGGGATATTGCTGCGAGAGCGAGAGCGAGTCCTTGCCCGTGGGCACATTGATTTTCAGTGCGCAGCAGAAGTCGCTGAGTGCTTCCACGCCCCGGTAAAGTCGTGCGTCCTCACCGCGCTGTGAGCGGCAGGGCCACATCCAGTTGGCCGAGAGCGACACGCTGTCGAGCCCTTCGGCCAGGGGTGCCCACACGATGTTCGTGAGGCTTTCTGCCACAGAGAGCACCGAGCCTGCTGCCGGGTCGGCCAGTCCCGCCTGCGGGGCATGTCCGATGGCCGTGGCGATGCCCTGTCGGCCGCGATAGTCGAGTGCCACCACACCGCAGTCGGCCAGCGGCAGCTGCAGCTCGCCCTGCGTCTGCTGGAATGCCACCTTGCCCGTGATGGAGCGGTCCACCTTGTTCGTGAGCCAGTCCTTGCAGGCCACGGCCTCCAGTTGCAGCACGCGGTTGATGTATTCGTCCACGTGGGCCGCGTCGTAGCTCACGTCAGCGTATTTCCGTTCCACTGTTTCGTCCACCATCACCGTCTTGGGCGAGTGGCCAAACATCTGCGCCACGTCAAGGTCGAAGGGCCTGCGTCCGTCAGCCTGCTGGAAGGCGAAGTGTGCGTCGCCGGTCGTTTCGCCCACCACATACATCGGGGCGCGTTCGCGCTCGGCGATGCGGCGCACGTGGTCGAGGTGCTCCTCCTGGATGAGGAGTCCCATGCGTTCCTGGCTCTCGTTGGCAATGATTTCCTTGGCCGAGAGGGTCGGGTCGCCCACGGGGAGCTGGCTCATGTCGATCAGTCCGCCACATTCCTCCACCAGTTCCGAGAGGCAGTTCACGTGGCCTGCCGAGCCGTGGTCGTGGATGCTCACCACGGGGTTCACGTCCTCTTCGCAGAGTGCGCGCACCAGGTTGTTGGCGCGCTTCTGCATTTCGGGGTTGGCGCGCTGCACGGCGTTCAGCTCGATGCCACTGGAGTAGCGTCCCGTGTCGACGGAGCTGACGGAGCCTCCTCCGAGGCCGATGCGGTAGTTGTCGCCGCCCACCACGACGACCTTGTTGCCCTTCTGCGGCTGTCCCTTCAGGCAGTCGCGCTTCGTGCCGTAGCCCACGCCGCCGGCGAGCATGATGACTTTGTCGTAGCCATACTTCTCGCCGTTCTCCTGGTGCTCGAAGGTGAGCACGGAGCCGGCGATGAGCGGTTGTCCGAACTTGTTGCCGAAGTCCGACGCGCCGTTGGAGGCTTTGATGAGGATTTGCTCGGGTGTCTGGTAGAGCCATTGGCGCACGGGCAGGATGTCCTCCCATTCGCGTCCGCCGTCCAGGCGCGGATAGGCCGTCATGTAGACTGCGGTGCCCGCAATCGGCCAGGAACCCACGCCGCCGCCCATGCGGTCGCGAATTTCGCCGCCCGTGCCCGTCGATGCGCCGTTGAAAGGCTCGACGGTCGTGGGGAAGTTGTGCGTTTCGGCCTTGATGGAGATGACGCTCTCGATGTCCTTCACGCGGAAGTAGTCGGAGGTGGCGTGGTCGGCAGGTGCGAACTGTTCCACCACGGGTCCTTCGGCGAAGGCCACGTTGTCCTTGTAGGCCGAGATGATGTGGTGCGGGTTCTCCTGCGTGGTCTTCTTGATCATGGCGAAGAGCGACGAGGGCATCTCCTTTCCGTCGATGATGAAGGAGCCACCGAATATTTTGTGCCGGCAGTGTTCGGAATTGATTTGGGCAAAGCCGAACACCTCGCTGTCGGTGAGTTGGCGTCCCAGCTGCTGCTCCACGCCGTGCAGGTAGTCGATTTCAGCCGGCGAGAGTGCGAGTCCCTCCTGCTCGTTATAGGTTTCGAGGTCGCTGATGTATTCAATCGGTGCCGGCTGGATGTTCACGGTGAAGATGTCCTGGTCCAGTCCGTTGTACATCCTTTGGAGCATGGGGTCGTGTTCGGCCTCTTCGTTGTCCACGGGGAAATATTCTTCTATACGTGTAATGCCGCAGAGGTTCATGTTTTGTGTAATCTCTACGGCATTGGTGCTCCAGGGTGTGATCATTTCGCGTCGGGGTCCGACGAACCATCCGGAAATCGCGTCCTGGTTTTCGGGTGTGGCGTTTCCGTAGAGCCAGCACAGCTCTTTCACTTCTTCTTCGCTGAGTTGGTGATTGGTTTGTGTGGCAATCACGCTCTGTTGCGGTGTTCTGAAAAAAAGTATCATAGAGTGGTTTTTGGGGTTTCGGTGTTCCGCTGCAAAGTTAGTGGAATTTTCGGGTTGGAAAGTTGAAAAGGGGAGAAGTTTGAAGTTTGTCAAATCCCGCGACCGACCGGTAAAGGTTTAAGCCCCCGATAACCTTTGACACTTCAGCGATTTAAGCCCTCCATAGCCGCCGGGCCTGCAGCCCCCACAGGCGTATATAAACAGAAAGTGCGCCAAAATGTAAAAATTTTGACGCACCACCATTAAAAACATTTACCATGATGAATTCGTTCGACTTTCACAAGCCGCCACGAACACATTTTCTTTAGTATGGGAAGCAGATCGGACTTTCACAAGCCCCATGACTGCAATACTATGAAAAACACGGTGCAAATATAGGGTGGTTTTTCTTATCAAACAAGCCTTTTCCCTATTTTTTCCGTATTTTTTCTATCTCAACTGCACAAATCACCTGTGCGAACACTGAAAAATCATTAAAATGCCCGGGAAACGGATTAAACCCTCCGCCGTTTCGCGCGTCAAAGCCACAGGATGCATCCTGAAAACCACATCAACTAAATTTTTGTATATACCTTTATTTATGATGACGTACAACAAAATCATTTCGATGCTCGCAGCCTTCGCTTTCTGCACGGGACTCTGCGCGCAAACCGCTGACAAGAAGGTCCGGAAGAACCGCAACACGAACCCGACGGAACGGTTGCAACAACAGGCCACGCGGATGGCCGACGAACTGAAGCTCGACGACCAGACGCAGGCGTGGTTCGTACCTCTTTACGTGGAGTACCAGGACACGCTGCAGGCTGTGGCACGCGCGGCGCGGCCCGTGGATGCCAACGGAAAGGCTAAGCAGAAAAAGGAACTGACAGATGCGGAATCGCTCGTGCTGCTGGCCAAGACGTTCGACAAGGAGGAGCGCACGCTCGCCATACGGCGCGCCTATTTCGCCAAGTTCAAGGACCGCCTCACGCCCCAGCAGCTCGTGACCATATTCACCCGCATGGACCGTCCGCAGTGGCCGGGCATGGAACGCCGTCCGAGAATGCAGCAGGGTAACTTCAACCGCCTGAACAACGGCCAGTCGGTGGTGACGCCGATGGGCGACAGCGACTTTTAGCCTTCGGGCATTTGTCCGACATTAGCCATGGATTTGCAGCCGGGAGAGCCGTTCGGAACGTGCTTTCCCGGCTGCATTGTATGGGTTTCGGCCATCGCCGCCGGGGCTTCCCGGATGCCGTGCAAGGCGGCGGCCAGACAAGTGGCGGACTTGTGGCTCACAAGTCCGGGCTTTGAAATTTCAAGTCCGGGCTTAGAAAATCCTAATCCCGGACTTGTTGTCGCCAAAAGCTGAACGGGAAAATGTCGGCTGCGACTGTGTTTTGAAAATGGACGGTAAAGCACAATTATAAATTATGGCTGTCCGGTAAAAGTTCAAGAATGCCGATAAACATTGAATTCTCAGCAAGTTAAGCCTGACGGCCTTGAACTTTCACCGGACAGCCATCATTATCAAAAACGCGGCGTGTAACGGAAAGGGATTCCGTCACACGCCGCTTGTACGTCAGGCTGTGAAGTCCAGCCCGTGGGAGTCATTCTCTTTAGAAGGCAGCCTTCTTGGTCATTACCTTGCCACCGGATACTACGCGAACTACGTAAACACCCTTGCCGAAGGTGGGCAGAGAGGCGGAACCGTTGACCTTGCAGCTCGAAACGAGCTTGCCTTCGGCGTTGTAAACCTGGGCTTCTGCGTTCTCGGCAGTGATGTTGAAGGCACCGTCGGCCACAGCGATGTTGGCAGCAGCAGCATTTTCGGCAGTTTCGATGCCAGTAGGACCGGACTGATTCGTTTCTTCACCCAGCTTGATTTGTGCTGCGGTTACGATGACACCGCTCTGCTGGTCGAAGAGCAGGGCTGCGAGGTGGAGGTTCTCGGTGTTGATTTCGGGAGACGTGCGCTCGGGCATGTCGAACTCGAATTCCACTTCAATGGGTTCACCCGATGTAACGGCGGGCAGCAAAGCGTCGGAACCGGTGGGGTGAGAGATGTAGCAAGCCACGTGGTCCATGGGTTCGAACGACCAGTAGTTGCCGGCAACGTCGGCCTCGCCGGCCTTGGCATAGTCGAGCATTTCCTGCGTCCAGCCCAGACCTTCCATGATGGTGGCATCGTCATACTGGCTCGAGTAAGTGTAGTAGTTGGCAGCGAGATAGTTGAGCTGCTTCACACCCTGGACGCTGTCCTCGGTAATCACATAAGCCAAACCGTAAGCGTTGGGGTTGGAGTTGATGGCAAAGTTGAGCTTCACCTTACCAGAAACGGACACACCCGTCATGCTCTCTTCGCAGGCACCTTCAAGTTCCATACTGGCTTCGCAAACCTGATCGGACATGGCCCAGGCCAGTTCGGGGGCGTAGAGCACGTGCTCCATGGCCTCGCGGTTAACCATGGCAGAGGGGAAACTGGTAGCAAAGGCTTTGATTACCGGCTGGTAAGTTTCGGCTGCGAGGGGATCTGCGCCGAGCTTCGAATCGAAAGTGGTGTGAGCGGCAATCGTGATGGCGTTGTTGCTGCAAGCGGTCATGACATCCTGCAGGCCGAAGATGCCGTAAGGACACCAGCCGCAGGTGTTGGAAGTGAACTCTTCAACAACGGGCATACGGCGGTAGCCTTTGTCGAGGGAGTAAACGTAACCGCCAACCACATTGTCGTTGTTGTCGGCCATTTCGTCGTCCACGCCATTCACCTTGGTTACGGTGAAGTTAGCGATGTCTGTGCCGGCCTCGTCGGAGAGCACTGCGGGAACCTTTAGTACGCTGACACCGTAGAAGGGGATGGGTTCGTTGAAGTTGTAAGTGCCATCAACAGACTTGGAACCCAAGCTGAGGGTGTAGTCAATCGACTTGATGGAGTCCAGACCGAGGTTCTCCAACTGAATGGCGGCGTTGCCACCCTTGCCCGTGTGCATATCGCCACGAACGGTGCTCATCGCAACAGGATAAGAGTCGTTGTCCTTCAGGCCGTTTTCACCTTCGGTCTCGATGGTAAGAGCAGCAGCGGCATAGAAGATACTGCCGTCCTGCTTCTGCAATTGGCCGGCGCTGAGAGCCGGGCCGAAGTTGCCATTGGCATCCACAACATTGATGTAGGCACCTTCACCCGTATGGGTGTTGTCCTCATAGTAAGGCAAAATGCCCTCGTACTTCGAAGCATAGGGGTCACTTTTCGAAGCACTGTAGTTGGCTATCCAACCGATGTAGACCACCTGCTCGTCGCCTGTAACCACGTAGTCGCAGGGCACCGAGTTCATGTTGAGGTCACCCGTGTTGGGGTCGATGCATTTCAACTCGTCGAGCGTAGCGGTCCACAAAGCCTGACCGGTCGTACCGTCCATCACGAACACCAGGATGTTGCTGTAGTTACCGGGCCATACGGCAAAGTTGATGGACTTGATGGTGTTGCCCGTATAGCGCGAAAACATATCGCGATAGAAGAAAGCACCGAAGCCATAACCGGTGTAACCGTTCTTTTTCAGGGTGCCGGGGTTGAAGAGGGGCACCAATTCGCATTTCTCGATTTCGTCACCATTGACCTGGTAACTGATTTCCGTGCGCGAACGCAGGCTGGAAGCGCGCGACAGGTGCTTCGGCTGGTTCAGCGCAAAGGGGGCAGACTGCAGAGACTTGCCATTCAGCAAAGACTGGCCTTTCTGCAACTGCTTCTGTGCCCAAGCGGGCACTTCCTTCTTCTGGCCTAAGACAGAAGCGTTCTTTTGCAGCAGCTGGGCACCGGCGGGTGCGGCAAGCAGGGCTGCTGCAGCAAGAGAAAGTAAAAATTTCTTCATGTGAGTATTTATTTAGTTAAACGTGTTATGTTAGGTTGATGGAAAACGGTGTGGTACGGTGCGGCAAAGGTAATGGTTATATTTTATCACCCCAACATTTTTTTTGATTTTTCAAATTTTTGATGGCATTCCTGTTTCCAACACTCGGTTTTGGCTGACACTCTGCTACATTCGCCCGACCGTTTTCGGGGCGTGCTCCAATGCGTTCCGACAAGTCCGCCACTTGTCGCGCACAAGTCCAGGACTTGTTTTTCCTAATCAGGGAGTAGAAAAAAATAGTCCTGGACTTGTTGTCAACAAATGGAGGACTCATTACGGAAGGGTCTCGAAGCGGACGGAAAAGGGCGGGAAGAGGCCGGAAAGCAGGGGATACGAACGCCCGGATGGGACACTTCGGAATGGCTGCAACAACTTACTGGCCCGCAAATGGGGGCGTATTCCGAAAAAAAACCGTAAGTTTGCCCGTCAAACCACAAACCGACACACATCATGAAACGGATTTACAACTATATCGTGGCTGCCGTGGCCGCCATCGGGCTGTGTGCCTGCTCCGGCGACGACGCTCCTACCTTCAAGCCCGTACTGCCCACACGCGGGGGCGCGCCCGTCAAGGCTGTCAGCCACCGGGGCAGCGTGGACCAAAGCTACGACTGGCGCTTCACTTACAAGAACGAACGGCTCACACAGGCCAACGGCACGGTGCGCGCGGCAGCCGACAGTTACGACAAGGCCATCACGATGACGGCCAACCTGAACTACGGCACGAACCAAGTGAAGGTGACGACCTCGAACGGCAGCGACACGCAGCTGTCGCTCAACTCTTCCGGCTATATCGTGGAAATGCGCGTGAACCGCAACGTCTACACCTTCTCCTACGGTTTCGAGGGACGCATCACGAAATGGAAGAAGACGGTCTACGAAGAGACCATCGGCGTGGGACCTTCGTATGTGACCACCGGCGACATTGACTACGCGGGCGGCAACATCTCCACCATCACTTATACGGAAACGGGCAATGCGCCCATCGTGCTGCATTTCACACCGGCCGTGGAGCCGAACGCCAACGGGGTATTACCCGTGGCGGTGACCAAGGAGCTGGGACTCATGGGCTACGAATACCTGTTCTACGCCGGACTGTTCGGGGCGGCCACACAGAACCTCGTGAAGTCCGTCGCCTACGAGTTTCCCAACGAACAGCTTAACTATACCCTCAATTTCAGCTACAGCTTCCGCAACGACGGCAACCTGGACCTGTGCAGCTACTACAGCCAGAACGGACAGCCTGCCTCGGTGAACTATGATTACTAAGGGGTGGCGCGACACGGCCCAAGCCGGCCGGCACACACCCAAAACAAGTCCATAAACGTATGACACGACTGCTTTTCCTCTTCCTCCTTCTCCTGGCTCCCTGCACCATGCAGGCCCAGACGACCATCAAGTACGGCACCATCCATTACGACTCGCTGCTGGTGGGCCTACCGCAGTATGCACAGGTGCAGCAGCGCATGGAAGAACTGCACAAGAAGTATGAATCCGAAACGGCTTACAACGAGCAGAACTTCAAACGCCTCTTCGCCGAGTTCCTGCAGGGACAGAAGGATTTTCCGCAGAACATCCTCATGAAGCGACAGCGCGACTTGCAGGAACAGATGGAGAAGTCCATCGCCTTCCGCAAGGAGGCCGACGCGCTGCTCCGAGCCGCCGAGGCTGACATGATGAAACCGCTCCGCGAGATGCTTGACGAGCTAATCCGCAACGTGGGGCTGGAAAGGGGATATGAGATGATCATCAACCTTGACACCCCGGCCTATCCTTTCCTTCACCCGTCCGTGGCAGAGGATGCCATGCCTTACGTGAAGGAGAAAATCGCCGAAACGGTACAACCCTGAAATTGACCCTTAAACCCTTCATTAACCCGTGACTCCCATTGGCGTTTTCGATTCCGGCTACGGCGGACTGACCATTCTCCATCAAATGCGGCAGATGTTGCCCCAGTACGACTACCTCTACCTGGGCGACAATGCCCGTGCGCCGTATGGCACGCACTCCTTCGAGGTGATTTACCGCTACACGCTCCAGGCGGTGGAGGCACTCTTCGACCGGGGATGCCAACTCGTGATCCTGGCCTGCAACACGGCTTCAGCCAAGGCACTGCGCACCATCCAGCAGAATGACTTGCCACGGCTGGACCCCGAAAGGCGCGTGCTGGGCGTGATACGCCCCACGGTGGAGGCCGTAGGGCCGCTTACCCGCAGCCGCCACGTGGGACTGCTGGCCACGGCGGGCACGGTGAACTCCGGCTCGTACACGATGGAGATCAACAAGCTGTGGCCCGACATCACGGTGACGGGACTGGCGTGCCCCATGTGGGTGCCGCTGGTGGAAAACTATGAGTTCGACTCGCCGGGGGCGGACTATTTCGTACAGAAACGGGTGGAGGGCATCCTGAGGCAGGACCCGCTGATCGACACGCTCATCCTGGGCTGCACGCACTACCCGCTGCTGATGAACAAGATACTGAAGTACACGCCGCCCGGCGTGCGCATCGTGCCGCAGGGCGAGTATGTGGCAGCGGCCTTGCGCAGCTATCTGAAACGTCACCCGGAAATGGAAGGCCGGCTGGGGAAGCACGGCCTGTGCCACTACCTGACCACCGAGAACGCCGAAAAGTTCAGCCAGAGCGCGACGCTCTTCATGCACGAAAAGGTGGAGGTGGAGAATATCAGCCTGACGTAGCCCGCCCTCGCCGTTCATGCGGCGAGCGAGGGATGTGACACCGCAGCAAGCCCATATAAATAATAGGAACGCGCGCGCGTAGATGGCTGGAAACGACAATCCGTACAACATGGGACAACTTCCTCAGAGCAGGATGTTGCACCTCGTTGTTTGGGTTGTCGTTTCCTTTGAAAATCACCGCCAAAGCGCGTGTACATCACGGCCTTTCGGCCTCGTGTGCCATTTCCCTAAATAAAAAATGCCCTAATAATGATAAAAAGTGTAATTTTGCGACCATCAAATACAATAACAGCATAAACAATGGAAAACAAGCAATTTGCCAGAACGCTTGTCACGGCCGCGTTGCCCTATGCCAACGGCGGCGTGCACATAGGTCATCTGGCTGGCGTTTACGTTCCCGCTGACATCTACGTGCGCTACCTGCGGCTGAAGCAGCGCGACGTGCTCTTCATCTGCGGCTCTGACGAACACGGCGTGCCCGTCACCATCCGTGCCCGCAAGGAGGGATGCACACCCCAGCAGGTGGTGGACCGGTACAACAAGATCATTTCCGAATCCTTCCGCGAATTTGGCATCTCCTTCGACAATTACGGACGGACCACCTCCGAGGTTCATCGGAAGACCGCTTCCGACTTTTTCCGCAAGCTCTACGAAAAAGGGGAGTTCGTGGAGAAGGAAAGCGAACAGTACTACGACGAGGAGGCACACACTTTCCTGGCCGACCGCTACATCACGGGCGAATGCCCCCACTGCCATTTTGAACACGCCTACGGCGACCAGTGCGAGAAATGTGGCACAGCACTCTCACCCACGGAACTCATCAACCCCAAAAGCGCACTGAGCGGCTCGGAACCCGTGCTCCGCAAAACAAAGCACTGGTACCTGCCCCTCGACAAGCACCAGCAATGGCTGGAGCCGTGGATCACGGAACAGCACAAGGAGTGGCGCAGCAATGTCATGGGACAGTGCAAAAGCTGGTTTGACCTGGGACTGCAACCGCGCGCCGTGAGCCGTGACCTGGAATGGGGCATTCCCGTACCCGTGGAGGGGGCGGAAGGAAAGGTGCTCTACGTGTGGTTCGACGCGCCCATCGGCTACATCAGCAACACGAAGGAAATCCTGCCGGACACGTGGGAAACGTGGTGGAAGGACCCCTCCACACGGCTCATCCACTTCATCGGTAAGGACAATATCGTGTTCCACTGCATCGTGTTCCCTTCCATGCTGAAGGCGGAAGGGTCGTATATCCTCCCCGACAACGTGCCCGCCAACGAGTTCCTGAACCTCGAGGACGACAAGATTTCCACTTCGCGCAACTGGGCGGTGTGGCTGGACGAGTACCTGCGCGACTTTCCCGGCAAACAGGACGTGCTGCGCTACGTGCTGACGGCCAACGCGCCTGAAACGAAGGACAATAACTTCACGTGGAAGGATTTCCAGGCACGCAACAACAATGAACTGGTGGCCGTGTACGGCAACTTCGTGAACCGCGCACTGCAACTCACCAAGAAGTACTACAACGGCGTGGTGCCACAGCCGGGTGTGTTTACTCCGCAGGACGAGGAAACGATCAGCGAGTTCCAGAACGTCAAGGCTGAGGTGGAACGCCTGCTCGAGGCTTTCCGCTTCCGCGATGCGCAGAAGGAGGCCATGAACCTGGCACGCATCGGCAACAAGTACCTGGCTGACGCTGAGCCTTGGAAGGTGGTGAAGACGGACCCGGAACGCGTGAAGACGGTGCTCTTCCTTTCGCTACAGCTGGTGGCGAACCTGGCGACGGCGTTCGAACCTTTCCTCCCCTTCAGCTCCGAAAGACTGCGCCGTATGCTGGGCATGGAGGCAGCCGAATGGGACCGACTCGGCAGCATTGACCTGCTGCCCGCAGGGAAACAACTGGCTGAGCCGGAACTGCTCTTCGAGAAAATTGACGACAGCGTCATCGAGGCGCAGGTGCAAAAACTGCTCGACACGAAGAAGGCCAACGAGGCGGCTAACTACAAGGCGGAGCCGGTGTTGCCCAACATTCCCTTTGAACAATTTGAACAGTTGGACATCCGCGTGGGTACGGTCCTCAGCTGCGAAAAGGTGAAGAAGAGCAAGAAACTGCTGAAGTTCGAAATTGCCGACGGACTGGAGAACCGTACCATCGTGAGCGGTATCGCACAACATTACAACCCCGAAGAACTGGTGGGTAAACAGGTGTGCTTCGTGGCGAACCTGGCCCCGCGTACCATCAACGGCATCGAGAGCCAAGGCATGATACTTTCTGCCGTCAACTTCGACGAATCGCTCAGCGTGGTCACCGTGGACCGTCCCGTAGTGGCAGGTAGCCGCGTGGGATAACCGCAACGCAACGCGCCGAAACCAACTTCGGATTTTCACAGAATTGTATGTCCCGGACAAGATGTCGGACTGACCGGTAACGCTTGCCCGGGACTTTTTTTCACACAGATTTTAAAAATCAGGACTTTCAGGGCTGCTCTGTACGCTCCTACGCCCGGCGTTGCAGGCGAACAGCGACAGGCTCCCAAACTACTATCCATACCATTCATCCCAACACTGCGGAACCCGACATGAGGCCGGGAACCGCCCGCCGAAAACACCTATGATCTATTCAATGCTTCCTACAAAACGCATCAGGCACGCCGCAAGACGCATCTTGCTCTTGCTGCCGTTGCTGTGTACCCTTTGTCAGACACAGGCCCAAAACGCGCAGAACCAGGTGAAACTGACACCGGACTTTCTGGCGAAAATTCAGAAATACTCCGATTTCGGACCTTTCCATGGGGGCTACGCTCTCGTGCAACGCGCCGGAAAATGGGGCTACATCGACACTGAAGGCAACGAGGCCATACCCTGTAACTACGAAACGCCACGACCGGTGAAGGATACTTTCGACCCAGACACGGTCTTCACCTTCTGCCACTACAGGCTGCGCACGCACAATGAACCGACCGAAGTGAGGCTGCCTATCGTGCGCAACGGGAAATGCGGCTATGTGAACGCTATGGGCAAAGAGGTGATTTCCTGCAAATATGCCGCCGCTGACGCTTTCTACGGTAACTTGGCACGCGTCCAGACTCAGGAGGGTGGACGCATGGGACTCATCAATACGCAGGGACAGGAGGTACTGCCTTGTACCTACGACTACATCGAGCCTTCAGCTGTAGATGGCTTGATCTTCTGCGCCCGGAAACTGGTCGACGACGGCGGATGGGAATGCGGACTGAGGGACACCACGGGTTTGGCTTTCGTCACCGAGGAATACGAAGACTGTGCCCGCTTCCTCAACGACATGGTGGCCGTGTGCAAAAACGGCAAATGGGGCTACGTGAACAAACAGGGAAAGGTTTTTGTCCCCCTGAAGTTCGATTTTGAAAAGCTGCCTTACTCTTCCTACCACACGAAACTCAAGGAGACCCGCAATTCGTTCGCTTCCGAAGAAGCTCTGCTCAGCGAAGGGTTCTGTTTCCAACACGCTAAATACGGACAGAACAACGCGACCTTTACCAATGAAAAGGGCGACACCGTGCTGATTCTGCCCTACAATATCCAAAATACACGCTACTACGAAAACGAATCCGTTGACCAAACCGAAGTGCCTATCTTCAAGGAGGGCTGCGCCAAGGTGCGCGTGGACGGCAAATGGGGCTTTATCAATCCGTTGGGGGAATTTGTACTGCCACCCATATTCTACTCGGCAGAATCCTTCCGAAACGGTGTGGCACTCGTGGAACGCGATGTGCTCGTCACCAGCCGCACGAACACGCAAAAGGTGCTCCACCTCAAAGGATTTGCCTCGCCCGACGGACAATGTACCCTGACTCAATCTTACATACGCAAAATGTGGCAGCTGGCACAGGCTAACCCCGCCCAGTTTGAACTGTATGATTTTCCGCAGGACGAGGAGGAAAGTGAATGGATTGTCAATCCTTTCGCCCCGTTCACCCTGATGGGGCTAACGCACAACGGTATGTCCGTGGCGTTCCGCGAGAGCGAAAGCGCACAGGGGACGTACTGCGTTGACTACGGCGTGGTACGCTACGGAACTGAGGTCGCGGTGCCTTTCCAGTACGACTGGCTCTACTTTGCCGACGAGGCTGACTCGCTTAACCTCTATGTGGGACGCGAGAACGACAAATATGGCGTGGTGCGCTCCGACAGCGTGGTGTGCCTCCCCTTTGTCTACGACCGGCTTAACGGCGCGGAACTGCTTGCAAAGGAATTCATCGCACTGCAAGGTGACAAACAGGGATATGTCACCCTCGCGGGAAAGGAAGTGCTGCCGTGCCGCTTCGACTTGGTGGAAAGGCCGCGCAAAGGGATGATCTATGCCACGTTAGAAGGCAAACGCGGCGTGGCGGACCTGAAGGGTAACACAATCGTACCCTTTGAATACAACTACGTCGGCGATTTCGCCAATAACTTGGCCTGGGTATCGCAAGATAAGCTATACGGATTGGTGACACGTCAGGGAAAGGTTTGCCAACCTTGCTGCATGAAAAATGTTTACCGCTTTGATCAAGAACTGAAAATACCCATCAACCCACAAATGCCGCCGCTATTCCAAAATGGACCGATATACTTTGAAACAGACAAGGGGCTGTGCGGACTGATGGACACGAAAGGCAAAACACTAGCCGAAGCCAAATACGACTGCATCAAACCTTTTGACGGCGAGGTAACGGCTTGCTGCCTGGAGGAGAAATGGGGATTCATGAAGCCAACAGGCGAAGAAGCGTATCCCTGTGTCTATGACAAGATGGTAGACGCCAAAGGACAGAAGGCCGACATCTCAGACGATCCTTTCAACTGCTCTGATTATATCCACGTGAGCCAACAAGACAAATGGGGATTGCTGAAAGCGGGCGGCGAACTGTGTATGGAAATCCGATACGACTCCATCGGCGGCTTCCACGATGACCGCATCCTCTACAAACGGGACAACCTCTACGGATTTGCCGACAAAGATGGCAAGGAAATCGTCGCGCCTACTTATCCCGCAGCCAAGGATTTCTCCGAAGGGCTTGCTCCGGTGTGGCAGAAGGAGGACAAGGTGCAATTCATTGACACCACGGGAGCCGTGGTGATCAAAGCTCACCGCTACGACAGCGTAGAGGGTTTCCGCGACGGTAAATGCAAAGTGAGCCGCAAGGACTCTACTTGGTACATTGACCGCGAAGGAAAGAAGATAAAGGAAAAATAACTAAAACATTCTGATAATACCACAGAACCATTATTACGATTGTCAAGTGGCGAACCATATCAAACCCCACATCGGGCTTACGATATAGTTCGCCACTTGGTATGATAGCAGGCCAAGCCCCAAAAGGCTTGTTTCAGGCCCCAGAAAGGAAGAAACCAGAGGTAAGGATATAATTGTCCAACAGAAGGAGAAACGAAGCGGAGAAGCAAGGGAATTGGATAATACAAGGACTCCGAATGTACAGAACAAACATCGTACGGGTAATATCAACAGCCAACTACGGCACTAAAGGCAAGAGCACGGCACAGAGAGAAGAAGGAAAAAAGCTGAACGACGTAAAGACAACGCCAGAAGTATGAAGCACAGCAAAAAGGAAAAAATGGAAGTGTTGATGATCAAACGGCACAAAAGGTGGGCTGACAAAAAGATGCGGGATAAAGGCTTACAGATGAAAACGGGGAAGTAAAGAGGTGAAAAGATGAAGAGGTAAAGAGGTGAAAAGATGAAGAGGTAAAGAGGTGAAAAGATGAAGAGGTAAAGAGGTGAAGACGAAAAACAAAAAAACAATCTATCCGCAAAAAGCAAATCCCTCCCCCGGGACTGGCCCGGAGAAGGGAATGCGACTTGATT
>CAMBHR010000002.1:0-125110 GCA_945867195.1 uncultured bacterium
TTGGAATGTATTTGTCGAATTGGTTCTATCCACGACAGCAAATAGAACCAACAAATCGAGTAGGAGGAAAACGAAGCAGTTTTCTTCCTACTTTCGTTTTCCGACCTCTCACACCACCGTACGTGCGGTTCCGCATACGGCGGTTCCTATTTTGGATACCATTCGAGATATGCCTCCATTAAAGTAGCATACCCTGCGGAGCGTAGTTTATTGTTATCTATCGCCCTTTTTAGAACAGGGCTGTCAGCTATTCGCCAATAGCCCTTGCGAGTATTACCCCATTCGTATGCTTGGTATTTATTAATGCCACATCTGATGAGGTTTGCCACTTTTGTCTTGACTTTCTTCCAAGCTTTCCATATACACATGCGTATTCGACGTCTTAACCATTCATCAGTATCAAGTAAGAGACGTTTCATATTAGCAAGATGATAATAGCCGACCCACCCTCTTATGTATTCTTTCAGCTTTTGCTTTCTCTTGGCGTATCCCCATCCGTTGCTGCGACTTGTCAGTTCTTTCAACCTTGATTTCATCTTGGCTTTGGACTTTGGGTGCACTGTGAGTTGGCATTTGCCCTTCATCACATAAAAGGAGTAGCCGAGGTATTTCACTCCGCGCACATACGACACTACGGTCTTTTCCTTGTTGACTTTGAGATATAGAACATTTTCTATAAATCGGGTTATAGACTCCTTCACTCGTATTGCAGCCCTTTTGGACTTGCAGAATATCATCGAGTCATCGGCATAACGCACAAAGGGGAGTCCTCTGCGTTCGAGTTCTTTGTCCAGTTCGTTGAGCATGATGTTACTCAACAACGGACTTAGCGGTCCTCCTTGGGGAGTTCCTTCCTCGCTCGCTTCGAACAAGCCTTTGTTCATTACACCACTTCGGAGATATTTGTGTATAAGACTGACCACTCTGCCGTCTTTTATCGTACGGCTGAGGATTTCTATGAGTTTGCTATGGCTCACGGTGTCGAAGAAGCGTTCAAGGTCAAGGTCTACTACATATATGTAGCCTTCGCTGATTATCCTTTGCGCTCCACGTAGTGCGTCATGACATCCTCTTCTCGGACGGAAGCCGTAGCTCGTCTTGGAGAATTGGTTCTCATAGATGGGAGTCAGTACTTGGTTGATGGCTTGTTGCACCAGACGGTCTACTACTGTAGGTATTCCCAACAGGCGCATCTTGCCATTGTCCTTGGGTATTTCTACCCTTCTCACTGGATTCGGACGGTAAGAACCGTCCATCAAGGAACGGATGAGCAAGTCCTTATTGGTCAAGAGCCATGGGAGCAGTTGCTCACACGACATCTTGTCGATACCACCACAGCCTTTGTTTCTCATAACAGCCTTGTAGGCTCGGTTGAGATTTGAAGGACTAAGAATTTGCTCGAAAAGGTGTTCCTTGTCGAATGGTACTTCCACGATGTTGTCTTCACACATCCACATGAAGGTCTGCACTCCCCCATACCATTCGGTTTCCGACCTATCTCTTTGGGGGCAGCCATTAACTTGGGATAATGTTTTCTGCATTCTTTCCTTCATGAGGTATGTTTCAATTACTATCGTTTAATTGTTAGGTTCAGCCCTTCGTGCAACGTTATCGACTATTGCACTACTATGGCGTCTGCTGACTTCTCACGGTAAGCTTTACTCCGCTTCTTTCGTAAAAAAAAAACTATTTGAAGCGTCCGTGAGACCTCCTCGGATAAGGGCATTGTCTTTCCATCTTATACCCACTTCATTTACACCGACCGTTCCGAATAGCTATGGGGCTTTGGTCTGTGTTGCAACCTTACCCACGGTCATATGCCTTGTATGAAGTTTCTGTACGTTAGGTCAGATGTTTGCCACCGGCTTCTTTCAGATTTCACCTCACGATGAACACCCTTGCCTTTGGCTATGTAATTCCCGCTATTAAGGCTTACTCGGGACTTGCACCCGTTAGACAATGCTCGTGCCGAGCATACAACGAGAAAAGGACTATTGGAACACTATCATTCCAACAGTCCTTTTCCGATGCATTATTGTCAAAAGGTTACTTTCTCAACGTAATGCAGCCAACCGAAGCACGCTTCTGTGCATCGGAAATCTTGGCATACACCTCTGTTGTTGCCACATTCTTGTGACCGAGATAACGCTGCACAACGGCAATACTTGTTCCTGCGTCCAACTGGAGACAGGCAAAGCTGTGGCGTGAGCAATGATAGGATATATGCTTGGTGATTCCTGCTTCTCTCAGCCAGTTCTTCAATGGTGCCTGTGTCATGGAGTCTTTGAAATCGGGGAACACCTTACCTCGTTTATCTGGTGAATAGCCTATCAGTTCCAAGGCTTCCTCACTGATTGGGTTATGCACGATGTCTTTTGTCTTCTGCATTCGTGTGGTGACATACATCACACCATCGCTGCCGTATGGCTGTATCTCCTCCCAAGTGAGTTTCTTGATGTCGCTCTTTCGCAATGCCGTAAGACAAGAGAACAGGAAGGCTCGCTTCAAGGCAGGAGCAGAGCATGGTGTGGATGCCAAGCGGATAACCTCGTCTTGTGAAAGATGCTCCTTGTCAGTCGGGATTGTCTCGATACGCTCCAAGAAACCGTTCGGGTTCTCCTTTATCTTGCGATCACGATAGGCAGTGTGGATTGAAGCACGGAAAGTTGACCAGTAGTTGGCTGCTGAGTTGATATGTAGTTTTCTGTTCTTATGCAGTCCCTGTGGTGCTGTCAGCAGATACTCACGAAATCTGTTGCACAAGTCCACGTTTATCTCACCGAAGGTACACTTGCCTTGCGTGAAGGTACGAAAGTGCATATAGACGTGCTGCCACTTGGAGTTCTTCTTGTCTGCCAGTTTCTTGAAGTAGGCGAGGAAATCTCCTTTCATCTTCTCCTTGTCGAAGAAATCGTAACGCTCGTTGACGATAGCCTCGAAGCGACGGCAGCGTATCGCCTCGGCTCTTGCCGTAAGGTTGAGGTTGTACTTCTGTTCCGTCTGGTTCTTCGGCTTGGCATAGATGTAGATGCCAAGCGACTCATGGCGGATGACTTTCATCGTGCTCTCGTCACGATAGCCTGGATAATAGTCAAGATAATAGGACAGCATGCGTCCGTCCTTGATTTTGCGTGTACGCAATGATACGGTCTTGCAAATGTTGCTCATAACTGATATGTATTATTGATGATTATTCGTGGTGAAGTGTATCTTCACGGCTACAAAATAACTGAATGATATTTCCGTGACTCCCATTATTTGCAGTCATTGATGGATAATGCTGAAATCATTTGAAATCACAGTCCTTTTGCTGCTCTTTCCGCCATTGCTCGCTCCACATCCGTCTTCAAAAGCAGGTTCTTTACACCCACTTTTACCTTGCTGATATGGTGAACTCTCACGATATGGCAGATGTTGGCACTTGTCAGACCATACAACTGCTGCACTTGTTCGGTGGTATAATAGTTGTCATCGCTCATGAGGTCAGTCCTGCGCAGTTCTTCAAGATGTTCCTTGGAATAATAGGTGCGACCATACTCACGTTTGGTGGGTATCTTATGACGATATGCATATGCCCTGAGTGCCGACTTGCTCATACTGAAAGCATCCTCTACATCATCAGCAGTCACCCATTCCGTGATGCTGTTGATGTCAACGGCAGTACCGAAGAACTCATCAATATGCCGTTTGCTGTAATAGTTCTTGCCAGCGATACGGCACATCGGTATCTGGTTGCGCTTGGCGGAGGTGTAGAGCCAAGACTTCTTGACCTTATAAATGGACATCACTTCCTCACCAGAATAATAGTCAAGCACCTCATTCTCCTCTTTCCCTTTTGTCGGTTCCTGGTTTTGTGTTGGCTTTTCTGTTTTTGCCTTTTTACTGAGCTTGCTCTTGCTGGCAGGAATCACACGCTTGTAGGGATTACCCTCAAACATCTTCTCTATATCAGCCTTTCTTACGAATGCCATTCGGCTGCTCAATCTTGATGCCTTCAACTTGCCGTTAGCCACAAGTTTGTAGATATACTGTCGGGTGCATCCCATCAGAATGGCAGCTTTGGAGAAGGTAAGATACTCCTGATGTTGCAGATCCATGATTGGCTCAATACCGTTAATCAAGTCCTGCTGTCTTTTCTTCCTAAGACGTTTTGCCTCTGCCTGACATTCCTCGGAACAGTATTTCTGCATACCGCTTCTTGGCACGAATGTCTTGCCACAAAATTCACATTTTCTTGTCGGTCTCATACTCTTTGATATTGCTATGTTCTACATACTTTGAGTATTCCACCTATGGAGTAAACGGAAGTGAACCATTGACAACCTTTGTCAACCCAGTCCACGATATAACGCTTTTTGCCTATCAGCTTCAAATCTGTCCTTCATCGTAACCACTCGTAAACCCTTGTCAACTACGTTCACGATATGACAAAATAAAAGCTCCGCAAATTCTCCACGGTAGAAATACGCTGCAAAAATATGTGGAAAATCGGGAACTGCCAAAAAGCACTCAGAAAGTGTTAAAAATCAAAGAGCATTGAAAATCAAGGCTTTATGGTTAGTTGGTCATAGTAAGTTATGGTTAGTTATAAGGCTCTAAATACATTCCTGAAAAGCATAGTCGCCGATTGACGTGACGGTTTCAGGAATTTCGAGTTTGGTCATAGCGCTACAATATTCGAAGGCGTATTTTCCGATGGTGGTCAACCCTTCATTCAGCTTGGGATTTATCGTGTAGCAAGCACTGAAGCTTCCCTTACCGATGCTGCGCAGCCCTGCCGGAAATTCGTCCAACTGCATATTGTGGCAATTCTTGAATGCTCCGTTGTCAATATTGACCAGTTTTTCGGGAAGAATCACATTTTTCAGGTAACGGCAATCATAGAAGGCATGAGAGGGGATGGTTTCCAGATTCTTCGGGCATTTCAGGCTTGTCAACCAATGCATACCCTCGAATGAAGGCTTTCCGCTACCTTCAAAGTTCGTCAGATTGTCGGGCAAAATCAGTTGCCGGATATGGCTAATTGCAAAGGTGTTTTCGCCCACCGTGGTGACAGCGGAAGGAATGACCAAGCTGTCCAGAAGTGAATAGTAGAATGCGCGGTGGCCAATCCGCTGAAGTCCTTCGGGAAGCACCATTTTGTGGAGGAAGTGCGATGCGGTGTCTTTTTGCGTGGAGAATTGGTCGTCCGGAATGTGGGTGATGACCGCCTCGCTGAGGTCCAATTCCTGCAGATAGGGCATCATCTTGATTTTGGCCCAGTCGTCACTGTTCATCTCGCCTTTGATTTTCAGGCGACGCACGTTCTTGATGTGTGAGGTGTTGTACAGCACTTCCGTGCCCAAACTGCCGGGTTCCAGCAGGTTGACCGAAATCAACGGGCTGGCCATGATACCTGCATTTGTCACTCTATATGTGAAGGAACAATCTTTGTCTCCTTGAACCACCCATTTGATAGTGTGCTTGCCGGCAGGGAGTTCTTCAAAGTAACGAGTATAGTACTGGCATTGCGATCCGTTAAGGTTTCTCACCAACACGTCGTCTACATATACATTGATTAGTGGGGATGCAGAGCCACTTTGAGAGTAACAATACGAACTATAAACAAACACAGAAGGCTCATCCACAACCACCATCGCGCTGATGCTGCTCGTAACATTTTGCTTATAGATATACCTTTCAAAGTATGTGCCCGATGTATAATTGTTTTTGGGTAAGGCCCAAGTATAACTGTTGTTTTGTCCGAAACGTCCTTCCTCGCATTCCCAGTAGATGGGCTGTTCGTTCCAATACGGAGCAATGTAGCCAGCTGACATGGAAGCAGTTTTCTTCAGCTTGGCAGCTGCAGCGTTGAGCTCGGCCGTTGTGGCGGATTCCCTGTTGGCATACAAATCCTCGTAAGGCTGGATGACTTCTTGGGGAATCACAGAGTCGGTGAGTTCCAACGCTTCGTAGAGTGCCACGGAAGCATGGTAGTGGTCTACTTTTTGTTTGTCGAAGAACAACCAGTGGATGTTGTCATCTCCTGTGCAGTTTAGGTACAGATCACTACCTGAGGCAGCATCCTTGGAGCCTACATAATGATCGGAATAACGGTTGTAGCTCGAATTGTTGGAAGCCATCTCTATGGTGTAAACATTGTCTGTTCCGCTGACAACCCAACGCATATAACTTGTGATGGTGGTGCTTAAACGGCAAGAGGGAGGATTAGTTCCCGAGTACAGATAGCCTCCATACGCCGGGAAACTCAAAGCGTAGGTGTTACCGCTGGTATTTACGATGCCTACTTCGGTGTACGATGTCGATTGCTTGCAAGAGTATCCATCTCCTTTCACGTACAACCAAAGTCCTGTTTCAACATTCTTCAAAGCGTAGCTCTTTCCTGGTACAACCGTTTCGGGCTGGAACGACGGAGTAGGCGCCACTCGTTCAGCCCGGCTACATAACGAGCTGAGGCTCATACTTAACAGCATGAGCAAAAAGGCTAAATTCTTCATGATTTTCAAATAATGTGGTTGATAAAAAATAATTGGCGGTTTGGTATTTGATATAAAAAAGGCATGAACTCCTTCTCGCTTACCAAACTACGGGCACCGCCAAGCGCCTCAACCACATAAGCATCAAGAGAGTCCACGCCCTGTGGGGCGTGACTTCATGACTTGCTTATCCCGTGGTTTGAAATTGGCGGTTTCGTAGTTTCGGAATAAGAAGCAAAAGCCTCGTTATATAATGTTTGTTTTTACATGCTCGGGGTTACTCCATAGGCATCTTTTTTTGTTGGTTATTCATTTCAGTTTCAGGTCTCTCCGCCTGCAAATATATGCCTATTCCCTTCATACGGCAAAAGATTTTGCCGATTTTTGGCACATTTGCGTTATGCCGGAGGCAGGCCGGAGGTAGGGTTCCTTCAGCCGTTAATGGTCAGAAACACAAACAGGCAGGAGGCAGACATCCCGGAGAGGGGAGTGTCTGCCTCCTGCTTGAAGGTTGCCTCCTGCCGGCGGCAGGGAAGGGTGGATTAGAAGCGGTAGTTGATACCGAAAGTGAGGTTGTTGCCGTTCAGGTTGAAGCCGAAACCGTTCTCGCCGAAGGAAGAGTGGTTGTCGTCAGCGTCGCGGTAGCCGAGGAAGCCGCAGTGAGCCACGAAGTCAACATTCTTGGCCAGGTTCACGCGGATACCGGGCTTGATACCTACCTGCCAGCCGGTCATGGAATCACTTGCATTCTTCACCTTGTAAGTGTTGATGCCGAAAGTACCGTCGAGGAAGAGGCTTACAGCACCGAACTTGGCGTAGGTGTAACGGGCATAGGGATTTACGGCGAAGGCGTTCTCTTCAATGCCTTTGCTGTAGTCGTGCGAGTAACCGAGAGCGATACCGAGGTCCCAGCTTTCGTTGAGGTTGTAGCCAATTTCGGGCTGGATGGTGAAGGTGGTGTGGTTGTCGTCAGTGTTGCGCCAGAAACCGGCTTCACCACCTACGTAAACCTGTGCAGAAGCACTGATGCCGGTGAGGGCTACCAAAAGGGAGAGTACAAACTTCTTCATTTTCAAATTAAATGGTTTAGTTAATAAATGTTTGTGGGCAGCGGGTGTGCCGCCTCTCGTTTGCGAGTGCAAAGGTATGGGCATAGCTTGCACACAACCAAGCATTGGGTGCATTTTATAGGATTTTTTGGGATTTCTGAGTGCAGATTGAGAAACGCGGCTTACAAAGAGAGTTTCTTAATGAGTGTTTTCAGGTGAAAAATAGGTTTTAAGCGCGTCAGCAGCTCAAAACACCATGTGCCGAGGTGTCCTATGCAAACAGATAGGAGGAAAATGGCTGCGATGAAGGCGGCGGCTCCCAAGGGATAGAACGGAGAGGGGAGGGCGGCGTCAATGTTCCGCAGTGTGCCGAAGTAGAGCGGTCGCATGAATATCTGCTGGTGGGTGAGGTAGGCGCAGAGGCTGCCGGCGGCGAGCCAGTTGACCGTGCGGCTGTGGAAGCTGAGGCGGCTGAAGTAGAGTACCAGGCAGGCGGCGCAGGCAATGCAGAGGGGATTGGTGTAGGAGGTGAGTATGGAGGGTAAATGGGGGAACCAGGGGTTGCGGAAGTAGATGTGCGCCCAGTAGGCGAGGGCCATCACCACGACGAGTGCCAAATAAATCCACAGGAAGCGGCTGCGCGGCACTGCCTGCAACCGGGGTGCCACGTGAAGGCGGAGGTGGCGACCCAGCAGATAGAGGCCCATGAGGCTGACGGCGGTGAAGCCGCGCTCCAGGTCGCTCAGGGCGTAGGAGAAGGGGATGACGAAGAGATAGAACCCCATGAGGAAACGGCCCAGGCTGCGTCCGTCGGTCTTTTCGACAAAGGCGTTGAGGCTGGGGGTGAAGAGGTAGAGCACGAGGTAGGAGCAGACGAACCAGTAGGTCCACGAGGCGCGCAGCATTTCAAAGGTCGTGCCGGGAGCCTTGCCGCGACAAACCCAGAGCAGGGCGGACATGAGGCCGGCGGTGAAGAAGGCCAGGAAGCAGAGGCGGAGGAAGTTGCGCCACTTGAAATGCACGCCGAACCAGCCCGTGATGAGCACGAACACGTCGACGCAGCAGATGCAGGCTTCTTCCGTGAATATCATGCCCAGCCACCCGAGCGGTTCGGCGCAGACCACCGAAGGACGGGGGTAGCCCAGCGTTTCAAAGTCGGCGTGGAGTACCATGACCATGAGCATGGCCAGGATACGGAGCAATTCCATGTTTGAGCTGCGTGGGGGCATGAGGGGCAGTGATGTTTTAGGATTACGGATAATGCTGATGTTACTGATTCGGATTGCGAATGAAATAAAAAGATTACGGATTATGCTGATGTTACTGATTTGCTGTTGCATCAAATAAATCAGAAAAATCCGTAATCCATAGTTTGAAGACCAAGCGAGAAGTTATTGCTTCCACCCGGCCGCTTTGGCAATGCGGAGGGGAATGTCCGTGTTGTCCATCTGTCCGTGGAACTGTTCAGCCCCTTGGCCGATGGCAAAGACAGGCACGAAACCGTTGGAGTGGCCGCCGCTCTGCCATCCGATGAGGGCGCACTCCGCCATGATTTGCCGCGCCGTGTCAGCCAGCGCGTCCACCTTGGCGTAGAGCGTCTGTTTGCCCTCAGCCTGTCCGCTGAGCATCCCCTCAAAAGCCTTTTGCAGCCGTTGCTGCTGGTGGTCGGACAGCTTTACGCCTTCGCCGAAGCCCCAGTAGCGTTGCAAATCCTGCTGCATCACCTTCCAGGTGAGCTTCTCGTCCAGTTTCTCGTGCAGCTCCTTCACGTGAGCGCCGTAGGCTTCCACACTCATGCGCTGGTGGCGCAGCAAGTCCGTGTGAAGCTCGTACGGGCCACGTCCCAGCACAATGCCGCCCGTTTCGTGGTCGGCGGTCACGACGATGAGCGTTTCGTCAGGATGCTGTTCATAAAATTCGTAGGCCACGCGGATGGCATTGTCCATGTCGATCACCTCGTGGAACACCGTGGCGGCATCGTTGCTGTGGCACGCCCAGTCAATTTTCCCGCCTTCCACCATGAGGAAGAAGCCGTCCTTCTGCCGGCCTGACAGGAAATGGATGCCGGCTCGCGTAATCTGTTGCAACGTGAGGTCTTCCCTGGTGCGGTCAATGGCGTAAGGCAGCGAGTTGCGTTGCACGTTGCTGGCCTTTTCCGTTTGCAGCAGCAGCACCTTGTCCGCCTTTTTGCAGCGGCGTTGGTAATCGTTGTAGCCCCGGCAGAGCGTGTAGCCCGCGTTGGCACACTGTTCGTAGAGCGAGGGTGCAGCGTTGTCCTTTCCTTCGGACGGTTGCAGGAAGTCAGAGCCGGCATAGAAGTCGTAGTCCGCCTTCAGCAAGTCCTGCCCGATGGCATAGTAAGAGCCACGTCCGCCCTGGTGCGCATAGAAAGCCGCTGGTGTGGCGTGGTCCACGCTCACGCTGGTGGTCACGCCGACAGCCGCCCCGGCCTGTTTGGCCCATGCCGCCACACTCGTGACGGGCGTGGCCAGGTCAGCCAACATGCCGAGGGCACCGTTCTTCGTTTTGTGGCCCGTGGCCAGCGCGGTGCCCGAAGCCGCTGAGTCCGTCACGCCGTTCGTACCCGAGTAGGTGGTGACGAGGGCCGCGTGGGGAAACTGCGTGAAGCAGAGCGGCACGATGCCTATGCGGCCTTCGAGCGCAGCCAGGTAAGTTTCCGTGCCGTTCACCTGGTTCACACCCATGCCGTCGCCGATGAAATAGAACACATACTTTGCACGCCCTTCCGCCCAAGCACCCAGGGCGACGAAGAGCAGCAGCAGGGAGATGACAGATTTTTTCAACATGACTTATGGTTTGAAATGCACAATCCGTCAGCTTATTTCCCCCATTCGCTCGGGTTCTTGCGCCATTCGTGGAGCAGCGCCACGTGTTCCTGCTTGATGTAGCCCGTGGCGAGAGCCGTTTCCACCACTGCCTCGTAGTCCGTGAGCGTGGTCAGCTCCACTTGAGCCGTTTGGAAAGCCTCTTCGGCCACGGGGAAGCCGTACGTGTAGCTGGCCACCATGCCGATGACCTCGCAGCCGTGTTGGCGCAGTGCTTCTACGGCCTTCAGACTGCTGCCCCCCGTCGAAATCAGGTCCTCAATCACCACGACCTTCATGCCCGGCTTCAGGTCGCCCTCGATGAGGTTCGCCATGCCGTGGTCCTTGGCTTTGGAGCGCACGTAGGCAAAGGGCAGTCCCAGGGCATCGGCCACGAGGGCACCCTGGGCGATGGCACCCGTGGCCACACCGGCCACCGCCTCGGCTTCGGGATATTTTTCGGCCACGATGCGGCTCAGTTCCAGTTTCACGAAGCTGCGCAGGGCGGGAAACGCCAAGGTTTTGCGGTTGTCGCAGTAGAAGGGCGACTTCCAGCCGCTGGCCCAGGTGAAGGGCTGTTCCGGTTGCAGTTTGATGGCCTCCACTTGCAGGAGTTTCTCAGCGAATATTTTCTTTAAGTTGCTCATGATAATAAAAAGGGTTAAAGTTGTACCCGGCAAAAGTACTTGTTTCTTTTTATCCCGGCAAAGTCGCCGGGGCGTTTATCGTCCGGAAAAACACGTTCTGACCGTTCTGTTGCCGTTCATAAGATTCCTCATAACCTCATAACCTTATCCCTCGTAACCTCCAATAAATTATAAATTGAGGAAGCATCATGAAAAAGATATTTCGCAAGTTTCATCTCTGGCTGTCGGTACCCTTGGGCATCTTCATCACCATGCTATGCTTTTCCGGCGCCACGCTCGTCTACGAGCAGGAAATCACGCAGTGTCTCCGCCGCCTGTACTATGTGGATGAAGTGAAACCGGCCACGCTGCCCGTCGACACACTGATGGCGAGGGTGCAGGCCACCCTGCCGCTCACGGGCTACTACCTCTGGCTGCGACGGCTGAAGAACCGCCGGACAAGGCAGACAAGGGAATAAAACATAAGAGAGAGTGGGGCATACAACCCGCTCTCTCTTGTATTTGTACTTACTGTGTTTTCTTGCAAAGGTCATTTCTCCCGCAGGGCCTCCAGCTGTTCCAGCAACCGCCGCTGCTCAGGCGGGCAGATGCCCTTCTTGAGGCGTTTCTGGTTATACTTCCACCAGTTCAGCAGGCCACGGTTTTCCTGTTTCCGTTTGTCGGGCAGGTGATGGTGTTCCAGCAAAAAGCGTTTCAGCTGCACGTATTTGTTGGTCCATACCAGTTCTCTTCGTGGTTCAGTCATGGTGCAGGGTGGGGGATGCGTGATACTTTTTCTTCCACCTCAGGAACCAACCCAGCGCCAGCAGGGTGCAGGCAAGGCCGAGGGTGTTGCCGATGGCGGGGGGAAGAGCCAGGGCGGTGGGCGATACAAACAGGTAGGTGGAGCATACGGCTGTCATGAAGAGGGCCGGGATAAGCGTCACCAGGTAGAGCCGGCCGCTTTGCACCAAGTAGACCGTGATGGCCCAAAGGGTGACCACTGTCAGCGATTGGTTGGCCCAGCCGAAGTACTGCCACACCACGTTGAACCCGTCGTTGTTGTCCATCTGCCAAACCAGCATCCCGATGGCGCAGGCAAAGAGCGGCAGGCTCACCGTCAGGCGTTTCGTGATGGGCTGTTGGTCCATGTGGAGGAAGTCCGCCACGATGAGGCGTGCGCTGCGGAAGGCCGTGTCGCCGCTCGTGATGGGGCAGGCCACCACGCCGAGCATGGCCAGTATGCCGCCCACGATGCCGAGCCAGTGGTTGCAAATCAGCGTGACGACAGCCGGTGCAGCCGTGTGGAAACCGTTGTTGCCTGCTCCGGCAATCAGTTCGTAGCCGGGAGCCGGTTCGCCGTAGAAGAAATACATGGCCACCGTGGCCCACACCATGGCCACCATGCCTTCGGTAATCATGGCACCGTAGAAGATGGGCCGTCCCAGCCGTTCGTTTTCGATGCACCGTGCCATGAGTGGGCTTTGGGTGGAATGGAAACCGCTGATGGCACCGCAGGCTATGGTGATGAAGAGGCAGGGGAACAGCGAGTCGGTGAACGAGGCATCCGTGGCAGCACCTTTATTGCCCAGTCCGTCCCAGAGTTCGGGGAGTTGGGGCATCTCGACGAAGAGGCAGACCATCAGCGCCACCGCCATGAAGAGCAGGGAGAAGGCAAAGAGGGGGTAAATCTTGCCGATGATCTTGTCGATGGGCAACATGGTGGCCAGCACGTAGTAGGCAAAGATGACCAGCGTCCACAGGAGGGTCGAACCGCAGAGATGGCCCAGGATGAGTGCGGGGCTGTAAACGAACACCGCGCCCACCATGATGAGCAGCAGCACGGAGAATACCATCACTGCCAGCCTTGCCCTGCGGCCCAGGAAGTGGCCCACGATTTCGGGCAGTCCGGCACCGTTGAGCCTGAGCGAGAGCATTCCGGTCAGGTAGTCGTGGACCGCTCCGGCGAAGACACAGCCCAGCACTATCCACAGGTAAGCCGCCGGACCGAATTTCGCTCCCATGATGGCACCGAATATCGGGCCCGTGCCGGCAATGTTGAGGAACTGCACCATATATACTTTCCACGCGGGCATGGGGATGTAGTCCACCCCGTCGGGATGTGCCAGTGCCGGCGTCGGGCGTTGGGCATCGGGCTGCATGATGCGTTCCACCAGACGACCATAAAAAATATAGCCCACGATGAGGGCTAACAGTGAGAGGGTGAAAGATAACATGGGGAGATGAGATAATGAATAATGTATAATATATAATGTATAATGGAGCCTACGGCCATGACATCGGCGTAGCCTTCATTATACATTATAAATTATACATCATAAATATTCTTACGCTTTGGCGAGCGGCGAAGCCTGAGTGTAAGTGCGTGCGGCGAGTTCTTTGTCGAGCACGTAGAGACCATAGCCGCCGGCATCGCCGAGCATACGGAGGTTGTCGATGATGTTTTGAGCGTTCTCTTCCTCTTCCACCTGTTCATCGATAAACCATTTGAGCATGCTTTGGGTAGCATAGTCGTTTTCGGCGGTGGTGAGAGCGAAGAGTTCGTTGATGAGAGCGGTTACCTTCTGTTCGTGTGCCAGTGTGCTTTCAAACACGTCGAGTGCCGACTTCCATTCCGTGGGAACGGCATCAATGGGTCGCAGGTTGACGCGTCCGCCGCGCTGCAGCACATAGTTGAAGAGAATGCGTGCGTGGTCCTGCTCTTCGCGGAACTGCACTTCGTACCAGTTGGCCATGCCGGGCTTGCCTTCGGCTGCACACCAGGCAGACATGGAGAGATAAAGATAGGCCGACCACATTTCGGCATTGATTTGGGCGTTGAGAGCCTCTTCTACTTTTTTGTTAAGCATAAGATGTTGTTTTTTTATGTTTGGCGTGGCAAAGATAGTGCAAGGCGAGAGCAAAGAAAAAGAAAAGCCGAAGGATTTTGATTTTTCTTTGCCGAGCCGCAGCCTATCTTCGCGAAGCAAAGTAGTGCAAGGCGAGAGCAAAGAAAAACAAAAGCTATGATGTTACGCATACCCGTGCAGTCCGCCCAGCACATAATTCACGCCGAAGTACGTGATGAGAACTGCCGCAAAGGCCAGGACCACGTAGAGATGGAAAAAGCGCGGACGGCGGAAACGGCCCAGCGAAACGGCATGGAGCGGCAGGGCATAGAGCAGCCACGTGATGAGTGCCCAAACCTCCTTCGGGTCCCAGCCCCAGTAACGTCCCCACGAAACGTCCGCCCAACACGCGCCGAGAAAGATGCCCGCGCCCAGCAGCACCACCGCAGGCACCAACAGCAGACGGGTGCGGAGCATTCCCAAACGGGCCGGCTGCGACGGACGTACCAGTTCGGCCAAGGCATGGAGAAACGACAGCAACAGCAGGGCGTAGGCCAGCATCGTCAGGCACACGTGCAGGCTCAGCAGCGGCGACTCCAACACCGGTTGCAGTCCGGAGAGCATCGCCCCTTGCGGATTGAGCGCGGCCACCAACAGGAAAAAGCCCGAGGCCAGCAGCCCCAGCACCCCCATCGGTCCCTCCGCCGTGCCGTCAGCCTGCTGCCCTCCCTTGCGCCCCCTTCTGGCCACAAGGCCCGCCAACATCACCATCCACGCGCCGCAGAGCATCGTTTCGTAGCCGCTTGCCACCGGCAGCCGTCCCCCCACCACGCTGCGTAGCACGATGAACACCGTGAGCAACAGCCATGCCGCCACGCAGTACAGCCGCAGTCCGCGCAGCAGGCGCACCGTGCGGCGGTGAGCCGCCTTTTGGCCGCCACGCAGACGGAGCAGGAGCAGGAAGCCCAGCAGGCCCAGCGTCAGGTTCAGCCGCGACAGCAGTGTGGGCAGGTCGAAGGCATTGTACAGCCGTTCCGCCCACACGCGCCGGGCCGTCGGTAGAGTCGTGCCGCCGTAGCGTTGCTGGAAACGCGCCGTCGCCGCGATGTCCGCTGCCACGCCGCGCCAATCGTCCGCCCCGGCGTGCGCCGACAACTGTGCGAATGCCGTGCGCACCCACAGACTGTCGGCCTGCGGCAGCACGCCGCCGGGCAACGTCTCCGCCGGTCCGTACCACACCACACCTTGCGCCCCGGGCACGGGGAACAACTTGAACCACTCGCCGCGCCGCAAGCGGAACACCAGGCTGATGCGGGCATCCACCTCCAGGGCGGCAGCCGTCATAGCCCCTTCGCCTGCCAGCAGCGGCCCCAGCCGGTAGCCGTTGAGGAAAAAATCATTCAGCGAAGCCCGCCGGCCCACGGCTAATCGTTCGCGCAAAGCCCGGCTCTTCACCTCAATCAGCGGCTCGGCGTTCCAGTCGTCCGGCCACAGCACCCAGCCCGTCATCACCTGTTCCGCCGTGAACGCGCCGTACGACGGTTGTCCCGACAGCTTGCGGCAGAAATCGCGTGCCACCGTCTGCAGCGGACAGATGCGGCCTTCGTAGGCCACGAGCAGCCTGCCAACGGCCTCCGCCTCGGCCTGCGGCAAGGCACGCGGTGCCGCCGTGGCCCATCCTGCCGCCACGCCGCACCACAGCAGGGCCGCCGCCTCCAACCGGCGCAGGGCGCGCCACGTGCGCCGCATACTGCCGCTGCGCGCCGTCAGTTCCACCACCATGGCCAGCAACAGCAGCGCGTAGCCGGCATAGGTGAGCGGCCTGCCCCAAGGGTCGCGGCGCACCAGCAGCACGCTGCCCTGCCCGTCGGTGTCGAACGACGACTGGCACAGCCTCACGCCCTTCAGGCTGAGCGGACGGTTCATCGCCACCTCCTCGTGGCGGCCATCGGCCAAGAGGTGGCTCACGTAGTCGCGCGGTGTGAGCGTGCCGGCGTGGTTCACCACGCTGAACTCCCGCAGTTCGAGCCTGAAGGGCAGGGAAGCCGTTGCTTCGGTCCGGCCCTCGGGAGTGTAATGCTGCACCGGCACGCCCCGGCGCAGATGCACCGTGCCGCTCTCGGAGGTCAGGGCCGACAGGGCCGCTCCGGCCAGGATGACCGCCAGCGAGCCGTGCCACAGCCACAGCCTCCGGTTACGGCCGCCGGCGCGCTGCAACCACAGCAGGCCGATCACGGCGGTCAGACCCCACAGAACGGCAAACCATGGGGCGTAGTAAATGTGACGGGCGGCATAGTCCGTGCCATGCAGATAGCCGGTACAGGTGGCGGTGGCCAGCACCGCAACGGTCAGGCCCAGGAGGCCGAAGGCCGTGCGCCGGAGTGAAAAACGGAAAGGGGAAGTTGTCATCGGAAATCCGGGATTATGAGTTTCAAAAGCAGCTCCTGTCAGTGTTTCCCTGCAAGGGTACAACTGTTTCCCTGCAGGGGTACAACTGTTTCCCTGTAAGGGTACAACTGTTTCCCTGCAAGGGTACACTGACGGAAGCCGGTGAAAAAACACCGAAGCCTGCCCCTGGAGTGGCGGGGCAGGCTGTCGGATGTGCGGAGGCCGTCGGCATCAGATGGCCTCGATGAAGGCAACCACCGCATCGCGGTCGGCCTTGGGCAGGTTGTAGAAAGCCTCGGTCGAAGTGTAGGCATCGCTTTCGCGGCTGTAGCCGTGCCACATGATAGCCTCCAGCACGGTGCGCGCACGGCAGTCGTGCAGACGGTCGTCCGCCCCCGTGTTCTGCCGGGAAAGTCCCCGGCCCCACAGCGGCGTGGTGCGGCACCAGCCGGTGCGGATGTCGTTTTTCATGAACAGGCGGTGCTGCAGCATGTCCGTGTAAGGCCAGATGGTTTGTTGCGGATAGCGCGGCAGTTCTCCTTGCGCCTGGATGTTGGCCGGCGCCCAATAGTTGTCGTCACCCGTGGTCCACGACGGGCGGTGGCAGGCCGTGCAGCCCAGTTGTCCGAACAGTTCCTTGCCCCGCTGCACTTCGGACGACTGGAGGTTGCGTGCGCGCGGCACGGCCAGTCCTCGGTGCCACACCATGAAGTCGTAGAAGTCGCGGTCCTTCATCTCGTCCTCAAAGTTGTGGAACGGGTTGTCGCTCTGGTCCGTGGCCGGCGAGAGCAGTGCCTTCACGGCCTCGGCCACCCCTTCGCGGGTGCCGTTGGCGTAGTAGGGCGACGAGGGGTCCTTGAGAATTTCCTGCAACACGTTGTCATTCTCGCTCATGGCCAGTGCCCAAGCCTGCGTGGTGTACAGTTTGCGGCGGTCCGAGCGCGTCACGTTGGTGATGTTCCAGATGGCGTTCGCGCCCGCCCCGTCTTGCAGCGAGGCACGTGTCAGTGCGTAGGTGAACCGCTTGATTGCGCGTGTGCCGTCGGCCAGTGTGTACCAGGCACCCGGTGCCCAGTCGTTGGCGGCGGCATCCCACATGGACGGGTTCAGCTCCGCGTGGCGCGCGGCGGCCTGGTATTGCGCCTTGAGCGAGTCGTCGGGGATGGCATCGAGCAGTCCCGAGCCGTAGATGCCGATGGTGCTTTCCAGCCGCACCTCGTAGTTGGTGGGAGCCGGCTTGGTGTTGAACGCCTGCGGGTCGATGGTTATTTCGGGGTAGATGAGGCTGTACGTTTCGCCGTCGGCAAAGCGGAGGGGCAGCGCGCCGTCCGTGGCCTCGTGCCAGCTGATGTGGATGCCGCTCTCGTCGACGGGCGGCAGGAAGGGCGCGGCTGCCTTGGTCTGCGGCATGCCCGTGAGTTCCGTCACGTAGCTGTTGGCGGCGTAGGCATTACCGTTGGCATCCGTGCCGGCGGTGGGATGATACACCACCAAGAGATAACCGTTGCCGTAAGTGTTGGCATTGTACGTCGATTGGCGTTGGCCGTGGCCGTAGGCCGGGTGGCAGCTGATGCACGACTGGCGTACCCAGGCGGGTCCGAGGCCGTTGAACGGCTTGGTGCTGAAGTTGTAGTTGCGTTCAAAGAAGGTTTCGCCGTTCTTGAAACTTTGGGACAGCCCTTGGGCGGTGGTGGCCGGCGTTTCGTCCTCGTAGGAGCTTTGGCTCACGTTGAGGGTGGTGCCCAGCTGGCCGCCGGGGTACCATTCGGCTTGGCTGAAATTGCCCACGGCCTGTCCCACGTAGTTGATGTCCTCGCCGTTGGCGGTTCCGGAGGGCGTGGTTATGTCCTCGTCATCGGAGCAGGCGGCTACGGCCAGCGCGGCGAGGGGGATGAGAAATAGTTTCTTGAGCATATTGGGGGAAATTTTGGGTGTATTGCTAAGGTTATAAGTTATTAGGTTATGAGGTTATTGCTGTAACTCGGTTATCAGGTGATGAGGTTAAGAGGTTATCCATTTACTATTTGAGTGGATGGCCTTCAGGCGTTTAAGTAGTAGCTTTATAACCTCATAACCTAAAAACTCATAACCTCAGCAATACCCTCATCACCCGGGAGCGTAGCGACCTTAACTCAGTTCCGCAGAATCCATTGCGCCGCTTCGCTCAGTGCGGCATCCAGCTCGTTGCAGGCAGCGATGGCCTGCTCCACCTGCGACGCATTGTAGTAGAGCACGAAGGGTTTGGGGCAGGCCTGGATGCGCGCCTTGGCCGTACGGATGGCCTGCGTGACCCGCGTGTCGAGGTCGGCGTTGTACTTTTGCAGATAGGCGTGCAGGCTCAGCGACTCGTTGCGCAGCTCGGGACGGCCGCCCATGTAAGAGTTCTCGATGCTCATGATGTTGTCGTAGAAGTCGAAGAGCGAACGCTCGCTGAAGGGCGATTCGATGTAGTTCTTGTCCTCGCCCGTGAAAGGCTTGCCCATTTTCGTGTTGCCCACCTCGTCGGCAATCGAGGCGCAGCCCGCTTCGAGGATGGCCTCCACCGCTTTGCGCACCGAGGCATACGTGCTGCCCGGCTGCCCGGCGAGGAGGAAATTCTGTCCGTAGGAGAGTCCCGTGCCCGCCACGGAGCAGGGCCATTCCATGTCCTCTTCCACCTTGGCGCGGTGGTCAGCCGGCGCGTTCTCGTTCCACGAAACCTCCATCTGCCAGCATTTGTTGCGCAGGTCGCCCGCCACGGCGGTGGCGAAGATAAGTTCGTTCACACCTGTCACGCTGTATTTCCCTTCCAGGGCCGTACCTTCGTAACGGTCCGTGCCGCGCAGGTCGGCCGCCGTGCGCGGTGCGCCGTTGCGGAAAATGATGAACTCGATGCCGTGGAAGCCCAGCAGTTCCGGCCCCAGTTTGTTACCGGCATAGGCATCGCCCGTGTAATAGGCGGGGTCGCCCGCGTGACCGTCAGCGTAACTGTCCATCTCGCGGATCTGCGTCGTGTTGTTCAGTGCCACGGCCAAGCCCTGGAGGTCCAGCGGCCATGTGTCGATGTGCGGGTCGATGCCGAAGTCGGTGGCTGCGCCGAAGAGGAAGGCTTCGCTCGTTTCGTAGTTGGCCCGCGCTTGGATAAACACGTCGCAAGCCTCCGCCACGTCGGCATCGGTGAGCGTCTGCGGAGCTTGCTGCAACTTCAGCTTGATGGCGTGGAGCGCGTCGAAGAGTTGTGCCGTGGAGTCGGCCAGCTGGGCGTAAGTGGGGTGGAGCGTAGCGTCGATGTACTGCCGGGTGATGGCCTTCAGCTCCGTTTCCTGCACCTCGTCGGTGCCTACGGTCGTAGTGTCGTCGTCGCTGCACGCGGTAAAGGCCGCCAGCGAGAACAGGGCGCAGCACAGGGCTGTGGAAAACTTGGATTTTTTCATAATTGTTTGGATGGATGATTAACGATGGGGGAGGGGGGTGAGGTTATCTTCATAGGTTATGAGGGATTAGGTTATGAGGTTATAAAGTTACTGCTGTAACGCCTGAATACCATCCACTCAAATAGTAATATTATAACCTTATAACCTCATCCCTCATAACCCCATATTCATTTTACAAAGAACCCTTGGTACACAATGCCCAGCGAGAAGGACGGTTCGTCGTTCAGCTCCTTGTGCAGGAAGGTTTGGGCAAACTGCGCCTTGACGGCAATCTGCTTGATGGGGAAATAGTTCAGGCCCACCGTGAGCGTGCGGCGCAACGTCTGGCGGTAGTCCTGCATGCCCGAGGCCGGAATGTACGTGTCGCTTTGGTCGTAACGCCCGAAGACGTACAGCTGCTGTTCACGCCGCTTCAGCGGAGCGATTTGCGAGAAGATGTCGTAGCCCGCCTCCAGACCTACGGCGTAAGCCTGTTCGCCCACGAAACTCTTGTCCGTCGGAGCGTTGTTCGACGTGAGATTTTTCTTGATTTGGCTGATCTGCGCCGCATCGTCCAGGTGGCCGTAGTCCGCCGAGCCGTGGATGCGCCAGTTGTGCCCCACGTAGGAAAAGTCGAAGCAGCCCACGAGCACGCGGCCCTTCACATCGGCGTATTTCTTGCGGTTGCCGTTCTCGTCCTCGCCGGACAAATCGTTGGGGTAGGAGTTGTGCATCGAATTGCCCACGTAGCCGCTCACGCCCAGCCGCAGTCCGGGCGCGGCATACCAGTCGGCGCGGGCGGCAAAGCCGAGACGGTTGGCCACACTGAACTCGAAGGGAGAGTAGGAACCGCTCTGTATCCACGTGTCGCGGGTGAAGTTCAACGCATTCAGCCCTGCCACGGCCTGCACCTCGTAGCGCCACGCGCCGGCGCGTCCCCAGAGACTGATACCCGTTGAGTGCCACGTGCAGGGCAGCACCCGGCTCTCGCCCTCCGGACGGTCAACGGTGAAGAAGTTGAGTGGCTCGTGGTGAGCGTTGGTCAGGCCCACCGGCACGGTGATGTGGCCCGCACGGAGGTGGAACTCACGGCAGAACTCCCGTTCCAGCCAGAATTGTTCCAGGGCCACTTCGCCGCCGCGCTCCAGTTCCTGTTCCCAGTCGCCGCCTTCCTCATACTCCTGCTCGTAGCTGCCGCCCGTGCCGCCGTGTTCAAACTCAATCTCGGTGTAGAACTTCCAGCGGCGGCCGAAGTCGTAGCCCAGGCTCAGCGTGACGTGTGGCAGGTCCATCCGTCCGTGCGAAGGGTCGTTGCGGTACTTCGCCGGGTTCTGGTAGCGGTAAATGTTGTCCGAGTAAAAATTGCGGCTGTACACCGCTTCGCCGTAGCCGCCCACCTGCAAGCGGTGAGCAGGCTGCGCTTCCTGCCGCGTGGGGGCGCAGCAATGAGCCGGTTGAGCCACCGCCGTGTCCGGACCGCAGCAGGCGGCATGCCGATGGGGCAGGCTGTCCGCAACTTCGCGCACCGGCGTCTCCGCCCGGCCGGGCATGGTGCTGCAAAGCATCAGGCCGCACAGCGCGTTCAACAAATTGTTCGTCATTTTGCTAAATTTTTGTTACTGATTACGGCTGCAAAATTACGGGTGCCCCCTTCCGGACGAAATAGCCGCAATGTGGCATAATCCGGCGGCAATGGTGAAACGGCAGTAAGGGATGTCTAACCACCGGAGCGTGAAAAATACCCACTTTTGGGGACTGACAATACAAACGAAAAAGGACTATCTTTGCCGCGCTATGCATTATAATATATATAAGGAGACAGATCATATCTGCGACGTTATCTGCGACGAGCCTTCGCTGCTTCAGATGATGTCGCGCTTCGACATACCGCTCGGGGTCGGCGACCAGACCGTAGAGCAGGTGTGCCGGGCTAACGGGGTACACACGCCGACGTTCCTGGCGGTGGCCAATTTCATCAAGCGCGGCGCACGCGGTGCCGCCAATGACCTGGAGCGCGTTTCGGTGCGCTGCCTGACGGACTACCTCAAGCAGGCGCACTCTTATTTCCTCGATTTCCAGCTGCCGGCCATCCGACGCAAACTCCTGGAGGCACTTGACTGCTCGCAGACCAACGAGGTGTCGTACCTTATCCTCAAATTCTACGACGAATACATGGGCGAGGTGCGCAAGCACATGCAGCACGAAAACCGCAAGGTGTTCGGCTACGTGGAGGAGCTGCTCCAGGGACGGCGGCCGGCGGACTACTCCATCGCGCAGTTCGCCCGCAGCCACAGCAGCATCGACGTGAAGCTGCAGGAGCTGAAGAACATCATCATCAAGTACTACGCGCCGACCGAGAAGGCGGAACTGCTCCATACGGTGCTCTTCGACATTTTCACCTGCGAGGCCGATTTGCGCATACATTGCAGTGTGGAGGACGAACTCTTCGTGCCGGCGGTCGCCATCCTCGAAGAGCAGATCGCCCTCAACCAGCAGCCCGACGAGGCGCGGCAGGACGACCGCCAGACGGACGATTCGCTTTCCGAACGCGAGCGCGAAATTGTTCACTGGGTGGTCTGCGGACTGTCGAACAAGCAAATCGCCTCGCGCCTCTTCATTTCCCTCAACACGGTCTTGACACACCGCAAAAACATTGCCCGCAAGCTCAACATACACTCCGTGGCGGGGCTCACCATCTACGCCATCGTCAACAAGATCGTGGAGATAGAGGATATATCCGGGGCAGGCGCGTCCTGAACCGATGCTTTGCCATGAAAAATGCTGCTTGGGGGTCAGCTTCTCGCCGCAAATGACGGACAGCTCCCCCTTTTGAAGCCAAAAAACGTGAAAATCAGGCAGGAAGCCTTGGCACGCTGGTACATAATGCCTAACTTGCGCCGCGAAAACAGCGTTTTCTCAAAGCATTAACCCCAAAACAAACTACACAATGAAGAGCTTAAAGCTATTTTTGCCGCTGGCAGCAGCCGTGATGCTCACCGGTTGTGTCAGCAAGAAGCAACTGACAGAAGCGCAGGCACGTTACGACCAACTGAAGACGGAACATGCGCAACTCCAGCAGGACTACAACGAAGCCAAAGTGCGCATTGCAGAATATACCTCCGACTCCAAAAGCCTGGCTGCGCGCCTGGCCGAAGAACAGCAGCGCAACAAGGAAATGAAGGAGGCTTATGCCAAACTGCAAACGTCCTACCAAAGCAATGTCCAGCAGGGCAACGTGAACATCTCGAAGCTGGTGGACGAAATCAACGCTTCGAACAAATTCATCAAGCAGTTGGTTGACGCCAAGTCGAAGAGCGACTCGCTCAACCAGGCACTGACCAACAAACTCACCCGTTCGCTCACCCGTGAGGAGATGAAGGAGGTCGACGTGCAGGTGCTCAAAGGCGTAGTCTACATTTCGCTGGCTGACAACATGCTCTACAAGAGCGGAAGCTATGAAATCGGCGACCGGGCCGGCGAAACGCTCGAAAAGATTGCCAAAATCATCATGGACTACAAGGACTACGACGTGCTGGTCGAGGGAAATACCGACAATGTGCCCATTTCGCAGAAAAACATCCGCAACAACTGGGACCTCTCCGCACTGCGCGCCTCTTCAGTGGTGCAGGCATTGCAAAACCAGTACGGTGTCGACCCCAAACGCCTCTCTGCCGCAGGCCGGGGCGAGTACAATCCCATCGCGTCGAACGATACGGAAGTGGGCAAGCAGCGCAACCGCCGCACACAGATTATCATCACGCCGCAGCTTGACCAGTTCATGGACCTCATCGACGAGGCTCCCGATCAGGAGAAGTAAACGGCCACACACATCCAACCATTCACCGCAGCCCGCCGCGAAGCTACCCACGCTTCCGGCGGGCTGCGTTGTTTTTGTTTACGTCTTTTCCACTGAATTACCATAAATATAGGTTGCGGTTTGATAAAGAAAATGCAAATCCAGGGGCTTTGTTTTTCGTTCTTCGCTCACCTTGCACTATCTTTGCCGGCGTGAAGACAAAGGGGTGCCGCGCCCGGACCGAAACGGAGGCTCTGGAAACAACGGCTGAGATCATACCCTTACGACCTGATGCAGTTAATGCTGCCGTAGGCATTGCTCACCTACATCCTGCCCTTTTTCTGATGTGCGCCGGGCAGGGCGCAAGTGCAATTCCTTTGCTTCGCAATGTTTCACTTTTCATTTCTTATCATCATGAAAGTATTGCTGAACAACAAGGAACTGCAGACCGAAGCCCAAAACATCGTGGAACTGGTTGAACAGCTCGGCCTGCCTTTGCAGGGCGTGGCCGTCGCTGTGGCCGGAAAAATCGTGAAACGCACCGACTGGGCAGCAACTGCCCTAAGCGAAGGATGCCAGATAACCGTTATCAAAGCCGCCTGTGGCGGTTAGGCAGGCCGAGTCCCGGGGCGCAGCACCGCCGCCCCCTGATTTCAGCCCATGCAGCCCTCAACGCACAACCCAACACATCGATAATAATTACTCCCTTTCCTATGCAAAAACTGAAAATAGCCGACCGCGAATTTTCCTCCCGTCTTTTTCTGGGCACAGGCAAATTCCGCAGCAACGAAGAGATGCGCCGGGCCATCGAAGCCTCCGGCTCAGAGATGGTCACCGTGGCCATGAAACGCATCGAGCTGGACGATGCCGACGACGATATGCTCTGCCACATCCAGAACGACAACATACAACTCCTGCCCAACACCTCCGGCGTGCGCGATGCCGAGGAGGCCGTGTTTGCCGCCCAACTCTCGCGCGAAGCCTTCGGCACCAACTGGCTGAAGCTCGAAATCCACCCCGACCCGCGCTATCTGCTGCCCGACAGCGTCGAGACGCTCAAAGCCACCGAGGCTTTGGCCAAAATGGGTTTCGTGGTCCTGCCCTACTGCCAGGCCGACCCCACCCTGTGCAAGCGGCTGGAGGAAGCCGGCGCGGCTGCCGTGATGCCCCTCGGCGCACCCATCGGCACCAACCGTGGCCTGCGCACCCGCGACTTCCTGCGCATCATCATTGAGCAGGCCTCTGTGCCCGTGGTGGTCGATGCCGGCATCGGAGCACCCAGCCACGCCGCCGAGGCCATGGAGATGGGTGCTTCCGCCTGCTTGGTCAACACCGCCATCGCCGTGGCCGGCCAGCCCGCCGCCATGGCCGCCGCTTTCAAGAAGGCCGTCGAGGCCGGACGCGAGGCTTACGAGGCCGGACTGCCCGCACAGATTACCAACTTCGAGGCACAGGCCAGCTCACCCCTCACCGCATTCCTCGACCAATAGTGTTTTGAAAAAATATGTTCTCGGAAGAATTAAAACAATACAGCTGGGACGAAACCACCGCCGCCATTGCCGCCAAAACCTCCGCCGACGTGGAGCGCGCCTTGGGAAAGGCACACCTCGACCCCGACGACTTCATGGCACTCATCTCCCCGGCGGCAGAGCCTTACTTGGAGCAGATGGCCCGCCTCTCGCGCCGCTACACCGAGGAGCGGTTCGGGCGCACCGTGTCGATGTTCATTCCCCTCTACCTCACCAACTCCTGCACCAACTCCTGCGTCTATTGCGGCTTCCATGTGGCCAACAAAATGAAGCGCACCATCCTCACGCCCGAAGAAACGGTGCGCGAGTACGAAGCCATCAAGCAGCTTGGTCCCTTTGAGAACCTGCTCATCGTGACGGGCGAAAATCCCGCCAAGGCCGGCGTGCCCTATCTCGCCAAGGCGTTGGATTTGGCCAAACCTTATTTCTCCAATCTCAAAATCGAGGTTATGCCCCTCAAGGCCGAGGAGTACGAGGAACTGACGCACCACGGCATGAACGGAGTCATCTGTTTTCAGGAAACCTACCACCGCGAAAACTACCGCCTCTACCATCCGCGCGGCATGAAGTCGAACTTCGAGTGGCGCGTCGACGCTTTCGACCGCATGGGGCAGGCCGGCGTCCACTCTATCGGCATGGGCGTGCTCATCGGGCTGGAGAAGGAGTGGCGCACCGACCTCACCATGCTCGCACGCCACCTGCGCTATTTGCAGAAGCACTATTGGCGCACCAAGTACAGCGTGAACTTTCCCCGTATGTGCCCGGCCGAAAACGGCGGTTTCCAGCCCAACTGCCTCATGACGGACCGCGAACTGGCCCAGCTCACCTTCGCCATGCGCATCTTCGACCACGACGTGGACATCTCTTACAGCACGCGCGAGCGGGCCGACTTCCGCGACCACATGGCCACCCTCGGCGTAACGACCATGTCGGCCGGCAGCCGGACGGAGCCGGGCGGCTACACCACCCACCCCGACGCGCTCGAGCAGTTCGAGGTGAGCGACCCGCGCCCTGTGCCCGAGGTGGCAGCCGCCCTGCGCCGCATGGGAGTGGAGCCGGTGTGGAAAGACTGGGACGGCTCGTTCGACGCACTCAAGAAACGCTTGGCCTGACCTCCCCCTCCCGACCGTCAACGGGGTGGGAGAGGGGCGTGAGAGGCACGTTGCGCTTCACATTTATAGCTAAAAATTGATAACCTATTGGAAACAGAAACCCGATACCACCGTCAGCTCCTTCTGCCCGAGATAGGGCCGGAAGGACAGCAGTTGTTGCGCCGCGCCCGCGTGCTCTTGGTCGGCGTGGGCGGACTGGGCAGTCCCATCGCCCTCTACCTGACCGGCGCCGGGGTGGGCACGCTCGGCCTGCTGGACGACGACGTTGTCAGCCTCACCAACCTCCACCGTCAGGTGCTCTACGGCGAGAGCCTGCTGGGGCGTTCCAAGGCCGAGGAAGCCGCCCGGCGGCTCACAGACCTCAATCCCGAAGTGAAAATCGAAGTCCACGCCGAACGCCTCACTGCCCGGAATGCCGAGCGGCTCGTTTCGCAGTACGATATCGTGGTGGACGGCTGCGATAACTTCGCCACGCGCTACCTCATCGACGACACCTGTGCCGCCCTTCACCGTCCCTACGTTTACGGGGCAGTGTGCGGTTTTGAAGGCCAGGCCTCCGTGTTCCATTTCGGCCCTGCGCCCCGCCGTTACCGCGACCTCTATCCCGACGAGGCGGCTGTGCTCTCCATGCCCCACCCGGGCAAAGCCATCGTCGGCATGACCCCCGGCGTGGTGGGCAGCGTGATGGCGCAGCAGGTGGTGCAGATCGTTTGCGGCTATGGCCAGCCGCTTTGTGGCCGCCTGTGGAGCATCGATCTCCGCACCATGGAGAGCCTGTTGCTTGATTTCTGAACCGCCCTTCAGCCTTCGTTTCGCGCCCTCCGCGCGCATTCCGCCCGGCAGCGGCTCCGGACCGACGCGGCGCGGCGGACGAGCGGCGAAATGTTAAAATCGAAAATGCCGATTTGGCGTTTCGAGGAAAAAGTGCTACCTTTGACATATAGAAAGGAAGAAACCCTCGTCCGAAGGTTCCTTCCTTTTTTCATGCCCCGATTTTCGGAAAAACTGGTCGCGGAACGGGGTCAACAAGTCCCGGAGTAGGGAAAACAAGTCCAGGAGTTGAAAAAACAAGTCCAGGAGTTGTAATTTCTACTCGCCGACTTGTCGCAGCCAATCCAGCAACAGCATTTTCTGCCCGGCGAAGCGGCCAAACGCCTCCGCCCGCCGTGTCCTGTTTTGGTATATTCTTTGTATCAGAAGGTTAAATATGTTAAAGTCATTCGGCAGTTTTTTCATCGTTGACTTGTCCCCAAACATGATAACCTTTAAACTCTGCCAATTTTCCACTTAAATCAACTATCTTTCCATAAGATAGGCTGCGGCTCGGCAGGAAAAAAGAAAAGCCGCAGAATTTGCTTTTTCCTGCGCTCGCCTTGCACTATCTTTTAATAAGATAGGCTACGGCTCGGCACGAAAAAAGCAAATCCTACGGCTTTTCTTTTTGTCCTGCGCTCGCCTTGCACTATCTTTGTCCCCTCAAAAGACGACATGGACCCGATAGAAATCATCGAAAGATACTATGCGGACAACGAGCCGCTGCATGATTTGTTGCTGTTGCACAGCCGGCAGGTGACCGAACGGGCACTGAGCATTGCCGACCGACATCCGGAAATGCAGCTCGACCGCCTTTTCATCGAACAGGCCGCCATGCTCCACGATGTGGGCATCTTCCTTACCGACGCTCCCGGCATACATTGCCACGGCAAGGAACCCTACCTGCTGCATGGCTACCTGGGCGCGCAACTGATGCGCAGCATCGGGCTGGACCGCGTGGCACGCGTTTGCGAACGCCATACGGGAACCGGACTCACCCCGGAGCAAATCAGGCGGCAGAACCTGCCGCTGCCGCCCGGCGATTACCGGCCCGAAACGCTGGAGGAACAGCTGATTTGCTACGCCGACAAGTTTTACTCCAAAAGCCATCCGCAAAGAATCCGCAGCATCGCCGACACGGCCCGCAGCCTCGAGAAGTTTGGCAGCGAGGGCGTGAAGGTGTTCCTCCACTGGGCGGAAATTTTTGAAAATCATACCGTGGAAGAGCGTGGGTGACAGCACCCGTCGCCCCACGGTTTCTGACCAATATGCGATTTATCTCCCTCCTGATATGTTTCCTGACCGCCACGGCGTGTATCGTGGCAGGGTATGCAGGCTTTGTGCCGGTCCGTTCGGCGGTGGCGCACGAAGCGGCGGCCTTGCCGGATACGGCGGCTGACACCGTGCCGCCGGCTGATACGACGCTGTCGCCCGTTCTCCCGGCCGACACTGCCCGGATTGCTCCGCGCGATACCGTGGCCGACAGCCTGGCGCGCCGCCACACGCTGGTGAACGACAGCGTGCCGACCGATACGGCTCGGGTCGACACCGTGAAGACGCGGAAGCCCGGCATCGACGCGCCGGTGGAGTACGAAGCAGCCGACTCCATGGTCTACGATGCCGAAACGGGCATGGCATTCCTCTATGGCAAAGCCAAAGTGAGCTATCTCGACATGACGCTGGATGCAGCTCGCATCGCCATGAACCTGGACTCCAGCTTGGTCCACGCCGAGGGGCAACCGGACAGCACCAAGGCTGGCAGTCTGGACGGAAGACCTGTGTACAAGCAGGGGAGCGACCAGTACGACAGCGACAGGATGTCCTTCAACTTCAAGACCAAGAAGGGGTTTATCCAAAACACGGCTACCACACAGGGCAACGGCTTCGTGCAGAGCCAGAAGTCCAAGCGCACGGATGACGGCACGCTCTACCTGGAGCACGCCAAGTACACCACCTGCGACGCCAAGCACCCGCACTTCTACGTCAGCCTCTCCAGGGCCAAGGTGCGCCCCGGTAAGGAAATGGTGTCGGGCCCGGGCTACCTGGTAGTGGCGGACGTGCCCCTGCCGCTGGCCATCCCCTACGCCTTCTTCCCCTTCAACAAGAAATATTCCTCGGGCTTCGTCATGCCTTCCTATGGCGACGAAACGAGTCGCGGATTTTACTTGCGCGACGGTGGATATTACCTGGCGCTGAGCGACTACATGGACCTCAAACTGCTGGGCGAAATCTACACCAAAGGCTCGTGGGGCATCAGTGCCGAAACCAATTACACCAAGCGTTACCGCTACCGCGGCAACCTCTACTTCAGCTATCTGCGCACGGTGGAAGGCGAGAAGAACATGCCCGACTATGCCGTGACAAAGAGCCTCAAGGTGCAGTGGACCCACACCAAGGACTCGAAAGCCAGTCCCAACACGTCGTTCTCCGCCCGCGTGAACTTTGCCTCCGAAAACTATGAGCGCAAGAACCTGGAGAGTATGTACAACCCCCTCTCCTATACGCAGAGCACCCGCGCCAGTTCTGTGAGCTTCAGCCACACGTTTCCGGACATCGGCCTGACCATTTCCGGCTCCGGCAACCTCACGCAGAACATGCGCGACTCGTCCATCGCCGTCACCCTGCCGGACCTCAGCGTGTCGTTGGCGCGCTTTTACCCCTTCCGCCGCAAGCACCAGGTGGGCAAGGAGCGGTGGTATGAGAAGATTTCCATGTCGTACACCGGACAGATGTCCAACTCCATCACCACCAAGGAGGACAAGTTGCTCAAGTCGAACCTCATCAAGGACTGGCGTAACGGCATGCAGCACCGCATTCCCGTGGATGCCACCTTCCAGCTGTTCAAGTACGTCAACATTTCACCCACCTTCTCCTTCCGCGACCTGATGTACGCCACGCGCATCAACCGTTCCTGGGACCGCGAGAAGCAGGTGGAGGTGGCCGACACGACTTACGGCTTCTATAATCTCTACGACTGGAACATGGGCGTTTCGGCCAACACCACGCTCTACGGCTTCTACAAACCGTGGAAAAAGCTCTTCGGCGACAAAATCATTGCCATACGCCACGTGTTCAAACCCACCGTGTCGTTCAGCTATGCACCGGACTTCACCACTTCACACTACGGCTACGTGAAATATTACGAGAAGGTGGACGCGCAGGGCAACGTGACGAACGTGAAATATTCGCCTTACGCCGGCAACCTCTATGGCTATCCCTCCGGAACGAAGCAGGGCATGGTCACCATGTCCATATCGAACAACCTGGAAATGAAGGTGAAATCCGACCGCGACACCACGGGCGAACGGAAAATATCGCTCATCGACGAACTCTCCGGAACGCTCTCCTACAACTTCGCCGCGAAAACACAACCCTGGAGCAACCTGACCACGCGCCTGCGACTGAAACTCAGCAAGACCTACACGTTCTCCATGGCAGCCGTTTTCGCCACTTATGCTTACAAGTTCAACGAAAACGGCCAGGTGGTGACCTCCGACCGCACGGAGTGGAGCTACGGACGCTTCGGACGTTTCCAAGGAATGTCCCAGAACCTTTCCTATACCTTCGACAACAAGACGTGGGGCAAGCTGATGAACAAACTCCACGGACGCAGGGACAATGATAGCACGGAGGACACCGGTGGGGACGATGACGACGCTGCCGAACTGGAGGACGCCAACGTGGACCCCGACCTGCTGGCGGCACGGAAGGGGGGCAAGGAGAAAAAGAAGCAAAAGGCCAAGGTCGATGCCGACGGGTATATGGCCTTCTCCCTGCCCTGGTCGCTCACGCTCTCCTACGGCATCACCATGGCCGAGGATCGCTCCAAGCAGATCAACGTGCGGCGGATGCGCTATCCTTACTCCTTCACCCAGTCGCTCAACGCGTCGGGCTATCTGCGCATCTCGGAAGGATGGAACATCAGTTTCTCCTCTGGCTACGACTTCAAGCAGCACGAAATCTCCATGACGACGATGTCGCTCTCGCGCGACCTTCACTGCTTCGAGATGACGGCCTCCGTGGTGCTGAAGCCTTACTCTTCGTTCAACTTCACCTTCCGCGCCCGCGCCTCGGAACTGGCGGATGCCCTGAAGTGGGAAAAACGAAGCGCTTACTCCACCAACGTGGAGTGGTATTGACAACCGTCGGCCGGGGCGGTGGGCAACGGCAGCCGGGCATCATGCCGGCTACCTTCCCTCTCGGCCTTTTTCTTACGGAATACCTAAATCCCAAACTATACTTAATATGAACATCAAAACCATTGCAACAGCGTTATTGGCGGCTTGCATCTGCTACGCCTGCGACAGTGACAACGACAACGAGTACCACAGCACGTACTTCTATCCCCTCAGCAGCAACGGTATCGAAACGTACGCTGACCAGACGGTCGACTCCGTGCGCGTCATCAGTTACGACTCCTGGTCGTTGGACAACAACTGCGACTGGTGCGTCATTTCCTCCAACGGCCAGCAGGCTCCGCTCCGCATCACCATCCCTGCGGGCTATGTGGCTTCTTCGCGCCTCGACTTCGCCCTCCAGCCCAACCAGACGGGCCGCCTGCGCACCAACCGCATCGCCGTGGTCAGCTCTTACGGCAAGGTGGGCACCATCTCGCAGATGCTGGTGCAGTATCCCCACTTGAACGTGACTTTCCCTGATGGCGTCATCTCCGGTTCCGGCACGGACTATGCCTGTAAGTTCAGCCTGAGCATCCCGGCCGCCGGCGTGGCTCCCTCGGGCAACAAGCCGTTCGTGAAGTTCGTTGTCTATACGGACAATGCCACGCTCAGCTCCTCGGCCGACTGGCTCGTGCCCGCCGAAACTTCAGGCTTCCAGAAATACGAAAAGGTCAAGGTGGAACTCAACGCGGAACCCAACCCCGGCACCCAGGAACGTACGGCCACGCTCACCCTCACTTCTAATGGCGTGAACACCCCCATCACCATCTCCCAGCTGGGACAAAAGGAAGAACAGTAAAAAAAGCCCGCTTCTGCGCTCACGTAATTCAAAATAAAGCATTACCTTCGCACCGGCTTTGAAAGAGAAACCGAAGCAAGGTCCCGTAGCTTAGCTGAATAGAGCGTCAGATTCCGGTTCTGAAGGTCTTGGGTTTGAATCCCAACGGGATCACAGAAAAACAATAATGCCAAGCAGCATCTCATGGTGTCGCTTGGCATTTTTCTTGTGCGTTTATGTCAGGGGGTATGCGCTGCAAAACGATTGTTGCGCGTTGTCAGTTTCCCGCCCACTCAAAGTGCTGGTAGTCCTTGCTGTTTTTCCAACTGCCGCCCCACCGGAAACCGTGTTGGGTGAACAGCCGGTGGCAAAGGTCGCCGCGAACAATCGTGTAGGGGAAGCGGCGCGAACGGTCCAGGTAGCGGGTGGCGGTGGAAGGCTCGCAGACGGACTTGCCGCCGGGGAGTTTCTTGTAGTAAGGATTGTAAAGCGGATTGATGTCGATGGCCAGGCCCAGGCCGTGTTTGGAAATCTTGCGGGTGTGGGATATGTAGCGGAAGTTGAACGCCGAGGTGTTGTTGGCCCGCATGGCCCGCTCGTCGACGGCATCCCAATAATCCACCAGCCGCATCCGTTCGATGGGGTAGCCGTTTTCAAAGAGCTGGAGGAAGATGTCGGCAACGGTTTGGGCAATCCGCTTGTTGACCACCAGCTCGCCCACTATCGCCTTCCCCTCGGCTGTGCGGTGCAGGCAGCGCACGTAGCGCAAGTCGGTGCGCGGTATGCCGCAGTTGGCCTTGTAACTCTTGCCCTGCATGAGCCGGAAAATGCTGTCGGGCAGTTCGTGGACGGAAAAGAAGGCTGCCGCGCCCAGCTGCTGCCATACGTGCTCGGGCACTTCCTGGCCCGGTGAATAGGTGAGGGCTGCCGAGGCGGAGTCGGCACATACGATCGGCGCGGCGCAGGTAACGGGGGCAGCAGGGCAGGGGAGGAACGGACGGATGGCGCAACAGGTCATCGCGCTCCAGAGAACGAACGAAGAAAGGTAGAAGGGCATGTTGTGAAGTGCGTGGGCGTGGAAGGGAATGGTTAGATGTGCTGTACAGCCCTGTAGAGACGTTTCAAGGCTTCTTGCAGCATTTCGCGCGGCATGGCCACGTTGAGCCGCATATAGCCTTCGCCGCCGGGGTCGACCATCTCGCCGTCGTTCAAGGCCAGCTTGGCGCGGCTGACAAACAGACGGACCAGTTCCTCGTGGCTGAGGTGCAGGGCGCGGCAGTCGAGCCGCAAAAGGCATCGGCCATGTCAGCTGCGTTGCCGAACTCATAGGCCGCAGTGTGGTACACCGGCATACTCAGCGCACCATAGGAGTCGGGACGCTGAAAGGCAGTATGGATGGCCTGTGTCTGCTTGTTCATGGAAGAAAGGGGTGTTTGTTGGGATTGTTTTGCATGAGCAAAGGTAAATCAATGTCTCGGAGAAAATAGTTGGTCAGTCTGACTATTTTGTGAGGAAGTGAAAAATCAGAATAACATTCTGAAAAAAGTTGCATGACGAACCTGTTTCAGAATGTTATTCTATCGTACTACCTATCTTGCAGTTGTTTCGCGGGGATTATGCACCGTGTGGCAGCATGGAGCCTTGGTGGTGCGCCCTGCTTTTTCCAAAACTGCGAGATGGGGCGTTATAACCGGAACTTCACGCCCGCCATGGCCAAGAAGCGGGGTTGGGGGATATTGGCCAGGTCAAAATAGCGGTGGGAGGTGAGGTTGGTGAAATCTGCAAAGAGTGTGTACTTCGGGGCTGTCCATGCCAGGTGCAGGTCGAGGAGTGCGTGCGTGCCGTAGGGGCGTGCTTCCGCCGTGGGCTTGAGGTTTTCGTAGACGAGGTAGGAACCTTCGCGCTGCTGCACGCGCAGGGTCCACTCAGCCGTGAGGGCGGAAACCAGGCGGTGCTTGAGCCGCGCCACGAACTTGTGGCGGAGATATTCCATCGCATAGTTCGACTTGAAGTACGGCTCGCCTTTGCGCCGTTGCTGGTCCAGCCAGGCGTAGGAGAGCGTCAGTTGTTGCAAAGGCTGGCGGTGGCCCAACCACTGCTCCAGTTGGAATTTGGCATCCAGGCCGGCACCGTAGCTGTCGAGCGAGAAACTCGTGGCGTGGTAGATGTCGTCCGCCGACCGCATGACCCAGTCAATCATGTCGGTGCCCCGCTTGTAGTGCGCCTTGAGGTGCAACGTCACGACGGGGTGTACGAAGTCGGCGCCCAGCCGGAAGGCGGAACATTCCTCGGGTTTCAGACCCACATTGCCCTCCTGCGTCGGACTCTTGTACCACAGGTCGGTGAAAGAAGGCAGGCGCAGCGACTGTTCGAACGAGGCGAACAGTTTCCACCGGGAGGTGGGACGGTAACTGAAGTCTATGCCGGGGTAAAGGCGGAACTTGTGGTCGATGGCGTTGTTCCGTTCCGCCATCAGGCCGGCCGAGAGCGTGAACCGCTTCCATATCAGGTTATGTTCGAGGAAGTAGGAAATATTGGTGCGGTCGTCGCGCTTATTGTAGAAGCGTCCCTTTTCGCCGGGTATGCCCACGTATTGTTCCTCGCTGAGTTCGCGTCCCAGGTTCGTGCTGTAGATTACTTCCTCGCGCATCTCTGCGCCGATGGCGGTGCGTCCCAAGGCCCAGTCGGTGAAGGCGTTGAGGCCGGCGGTGAATACGTCGCCGCGATGGAAGTTCTCGCCCGTTTCAGCGTTGCGGATGAGTTGGAAATGGTCTAAGCTCCTCACCCACGAGAGTTGGGGTGCCAGGTGAACTCGCCCTTTGCTTTCGGCACGTGCCGAGACGATGTAGCGGCGGGTAGCTTCCCACTGGTTGGGATAAGCTGCGGAGTAAAAAGTGTTGGCTCCGAAATCGTTGGCCGTCACGCCCGCTTGTAGGTTCAGGGCAATGTCCGGTGCGTCGTAGGCTATTTGTGCATAGCCTTTCCCGCCTTTGAAATCACTGTTGGGAGTGGCTCCGTCGCTTCGTTGCCAGCTGCCGCTGACTGCCGCGCTCCATCCTTTGCCCAGCCTTTCAGCTATTCGGGCTTCGCCGCGCAGCGTGCCGTAAGAGCCGCCTTGCAATTCCACTTCAAGGGGCGACGAGGCGGTTGCGGCATTCCGCGTGACGATGTTCACCGCTCCGCTGAAGGCTTGGCTGCCCATGACGCGCGATGCCGCGCCTTCGAGGATTTCGATGCGCTCAATGTCGGAAAGATTAACGGGAAAATCGGCCGCGTTGTGGCCTGTTTGAGGATTGACAAGGGGTACGCCGTTCAGGAGCAGGGTAATTTGGTCGTGCGTACCTCCGTCGATGCTGATGTCCGTTTGAATACCAAACCCTCCGCGTTGTCGGACATCAGTTGCCGCCGAGAGTTTGAGAACGTCGTTGATGCAGGTGATACCCGCCGCTTCGAGGTCGGCCCGTGTCAGGGTCGTGACTTGCCGTGCCGCCACCTGTGACGCCAATGGGGCGCGTGTGGCCGCCACTTGCGCTTCGCCCAGGTCCAGCGTGTCGCTTGCTGCTGCGGGTTCGGCCTCTTCGGGCACGGAGCCACAGGGCAGTGCGTTCGCGGCCTGGAGGCAGGGAGCCGCACAGGCCAGTGTGGCCGCGCTCAGCACGCCGATGCGTACCTCGCGGTGCAGACAGCCGAACAGTGCCCAGCTTTTGCGACTGAAGTGGCTGAAGGTCAGCACACGTTTCTTGGATTGATTTTTGAACATAATGAGATGATTTTATAAAAAAGCCCCGCACCGTGCGGAGCTTTGCTCTTCAGGAGAAAGCAGGGAAAAGAGTGAGGCGTTTGCAGGTGAAGGATTATCTTTTCATAAGATAGGCTGCGGCTCGGCATAGGAAATGAAAATCCTTTGGCTTTTCCTTTCACTCTGCTCTCGCCTTGCACTATCTTTTCATAAATATATGAAGGAATAATACTTCTCTTGCAAACGCCCCACTTGTTCACTGCATAAGGCCGGGTGAGGTTGTTATTTCACCACCACCTTGCGGGTGATGGATCCGGCCAGTGTGTTCACGTGAAGCACGTAGACGCCGGGTGTCAGGTTCTGCAGGTTGATCAGTTCTTCCTGTCCGCGCCGGGGAGCCTCGATGCGCTTGTTGTAAACCACCTGTCCGTTCATCGAAACCACTTCCAGTTGTGCATAGGTCTCGTTGTTGTTGAACAGCACCTTCCATTCGTCCGAATTCTTCATGAACGAAACCGGCTTTTCGGTGTTGTGCATTTCGTTGATGCCCGTTTCGTTGGCCAATTCCAAGGCTTTCTTCAATCCTTCGTAGGCATCGATTTTACCATATCCCGAGCGGGCGTTCCATCCGTTCTCGTCCGCATCGCCGGTCGTCTTGTCGCGGCGGGCCGTTTCCTTGAAAATGGTCAGCACATCCTCGTAAGTCAGTTTCGGGTTTGCCTCCAGCCACAAGGCCAGGATACCCGTCACGGCGGGCGAAGCCATTGAAGTACCCGACATCGCGGCATAATAGTACTTCTTGCCGTTGACAGTGACGGCTTTTACCAGATAATCCTGATAGTCGTTGAAATTCGCTGCGTTCTGCGAGAAGGCCGAGATGACCACTCCGCCGGGTGCGCATACAGCCGGTTTCACGGCATCGCCGAGCTGGGGTCCGGGGCTGGTGAAGTTACTCATGGCGTTGGCCGAGCCAGCGAAGCCCTTCAGGCTGTACGTCGTATTGTTGATGTTGGTGAAAGTGTCGCGCACGTTGTACGAACCCACGGCTACAGCCTTGCCCACGGAGGCGGCACCCTCGCCGCAGAGGTATTCATCGTCGCCTTGGGTAGCGCGGTAGGGAGTGCCGGAGGACACGAACTCAGCCGGCGCGTTGTCGCCGTCCAGCCAGGCGTGGAAGGCATCATCCTTCTTGCCCGTTACTTCAAAGAAGAAACTGCAAGAACTGATGTTGCTGATGCCCAGCGTAGAAGCCAGGTAGTAGAGAGAGCCTTGGATGGTATAATACTGGCGTTGGTTGTTGGGGTCAATGCCTTTCCAGACATACAATCCGGAAGAACTCATCTGGGACGACGAAGGCTCATAGCGTTTGCCCGAGGCGTAGACCACGAACTTCACGTCGAAGTGCGATTGTCCGTCGTTCGCTTCGCTCCAGAGGGAGCTGTAGAGATAATAGTTCGTGTTGTCCGATGTGGGCTTGATTTTCAGGTACACCGGCGTGTCGTCGGAGGTAAAGGCGCGGCGGGCGTGAATTTTCGAGCCGCCGGCGTTACCCATGGCCGCCACCATCAGTCCGCCGGGTCCGCAGAGGTCGCTCATACCCCGGTCAAATTCCGTGCTGCCGTCGTGCGGGCCGATTTCAGCGCCGAAGCTCATGTTCAGCACCCAGGGCTGGTCGTTTTTCTCGGCGTAGTTCTTGATAGCCTTGGCCTGTTTCAGCACACTGCTGTTGGCAAAGTCCGACGAAATCAGAATGAGGTCAGCATCGGTGGCAAAGCCGTAGTAGTCAGAGCCAGACACCTTGCTGCCGGCAGCGATGTTGGCCACGTGTGTGGCGTGTCCCACATCGTCGCGGCTGTCTCTGGTGGGCCGGCTTGAAGTCAGCGTGCCCGAAGTGCCGCTTGCACCGTAGCGTACCACGCGGTTCGTGAATGCGGGGTGTGCATACTCAAAGCCCTGGTCAATGATACCGACCACGACTCCCTTGCCGGTGAACGGCGTTTCCAGCCCTTCGCCTTCCGTCACCATTGTCACGCCCGTTTCGTCGCGGGCGTCGGACAGTCTGGGGTAAAGTTGTTGCGAAGCATGTATATAGTTCACGTCCGTGCGTTCGGCCAGCGTGGGGATGAACGAAGGCGTGAGGGTGACCACCACGAGTTTGGGGGTGATGATTTCGGCTTCGTAGCCATTGTCGGCCACATAGCGTGCCACGGCTTCGGCATCCGTCACGCTCACTTGTGCGTCAACCATGCTTTCGGGCGTGAGCGTCTTTACTCTTTTGGCCCCCATCTGTTGAACAGTGCGGCCAGCGATGAGCGCATCAAATTCTCCGCTCCATTTGCGTTGTGTCGGGAGCGAAGCATCGTTTTGTGCCCATGTGGGAGTTGCCATCAGCAGGGCTACTCCCGCAATGAGTAGATGTTTTTTCATTTTGAAAGATATGTTTGTTTGGTTATTTGTCTTACAGCGCGGGCAAAGGTAAGTAATAACTTTGACAAATGTAAAAGTGAATAGGATAAATAACTTTCATTTGGTTACGAAAGAACCTTTTCCCGGTTTCTTTGAGGCACTTGGTCACTTTTGAGTTCCCTGAGCTGTGGCGGGCGTAACTTGCTTGTGCGTCATGATGTCGAGCACGCGGCGGTCCGTTTCGTTCATCGCCTCTGCCCCGATGCTCACCAGGTTGCGTATGCTCTGGTCCACGTCCTCGTCGATAATACCCTCCACGCTGTTCACGCAGTTGCCCTGCATGGCCAGCATGGCCGAGAGTACGGCAGTGCTCACGCCCGAAGTCAGTTTCAGGGTGCAGCTAGGTTTCGCCCCGTCGCAGATCATGCCCGTCAGGTTCGCAATCATGTTCTTCACCGCGTAACTTGTCTGTTCAAAAGTGCCGCCCATGAGGTAAGTGATGCCGCAGCTGGAACCGGTGGAGGCCACCACGCAGCCGCACAGTGCCGACAATGTGCCCAGGTTCAGCTTAATGTAGATAGCGGTGAGGTGCGAAAGCATCAGGGCGCGGGTCATTTCCTCCGCCGTGTTGTGATTCTCTTCGGCAAACACCACCACGGGATTCGTGGCGCAGATACCCTGGTTGCCCGAGCCCGAGTTGCTCATCACCGGTATCATGGCGCCGGCCATGCGTGCGTCGCAGGCGCAGGAAGTCGACGAGAGGATGTGCGAGAAGATGTTGTCGCCCATGATTCCCCTGCCCAGAGGCCGCGAGAGCGCCTTGCCCAGACAATGTCCGTAGTTCCCTTCGAGTGAGAGCTGGGCCGCCTTTTCGTTCAGCCGCCGTGTCTCGTTGATAAAGCTGATTTCCTCCAGCGGCATGGTCGTGGCATATTCCCACACCTTGCGCAGAGTGAGGTTGTGGCGCAGTTGTTCCATGTCGTTCGCCACAGAGTCGGCCCCGTCGTCAGGTTTCGCCTTTCCAGTGCTGCGTTCGTCCAGGGAAGATTGTCCGTTGCGAGCTATATATATATAATGTGTATGTTCGCCGGCAATGGCCACGCAGGCATGGTTGCCGTTCTCGTCGTTCACCTCCACTTCCACGTAGAGTTTGCTCGGCGCGTCGTCTTTCAGGTCAATGTGTATGCGGTTTTCTGCTTCCATATAGCGTTTGGCCTGTTCCACCGCTACGCTATTGACAGCGGCCAGACACTCCAGCCCCTTGTCGGCGCGTCCGATGAGAGCCCCCAGTGCGATGGCAATGGGGAGTCCTATCATCCCAGTGCCGGGAATGCCCACGCCCATGGCGTTTTTCAGGATATTGGCACTGAGGTGTGCTTCGATGTGAGCGGGCGTGGAGCCCAGTTCCTCGGTGGCGCGGCTCACGGCCAGTGCCACGCAGATAGGTTCGGTGCATCCGATGGCCGGCACCACCCAGTGGCGTACGATGCGTGTGATTTGTTGTTTCTCGGTATCAGAAAGCATGGTCATGATGAGGTTATTTGTCGTTATCTTCGTCCCCGGGTGTGCGGTATTCCCTGGGAGTGCAGTCGTAAAGTCGTGAAAAGGCTGTGTAGAAAGCCTGCCGGGAGGCAAATCCCGAGAGCAGTCCAATTTCTTCGGCGGTGAGGTGTGCGTATTTGGGCGAGCGCAGCATTTTGCAAGCATCCCTCAGCCGCAGCCCGTTCACCAGTGCGCAGTAGTTCTGCCCCGTGCTGACCGCCACGGCGGCCGAGATGTAGCGCGTGTTGGTGTGCAAGTCCCTTGCCAGTTTTGCCGTGGTATATTTCGGGTCGCGGTAGAGCTTCTCGCCGGTCAGCTTTTGCAGGATGCGTATATAGAGTTCGTCAGCCCTTTCAGCTTTCAGCCTTGTGCGGTAAGCCGGAGTGGCCTTGTCGTTTTCCATGGGGAGGATTTTTTGAATTTATAATTTACAATTTATAATTTATAATGAGGGCTGCGCGGAATGCAGGACGATGAGGAACCACCGGCACCCAGGCCTCAGGCAATTGTAAATTCTAAATTGTAAATTATAAATTGACCACGCCCAGCGTTGCATACTCGCGGCTGTAGCGCAGCATCTGCCGGTCGTACGGTTCCGAGTAGTCCAGTTTCACGTCCGTTATGCGTCCCTCGGCATCGCGTTCGGCGTGGTAAATCGGGTTGATGAAGCCTTTGTAGGGCGAGAGGTGCAGACGTTCGTAGCGGGCCAGGATTTCGCGGTGCAGCTCCGGGTCAATTTTCACGGCGTAGCCCTCCACCAGGTTGCGTGCCGCCTCATAGTCGCCCTCGCTCTTGATGCGCTGGATTTCGGCCAAGAGTTTGCCGAAGAGCGTGCGGAGAGCTTCGTAGTCGTTGATTTTCACGTAGGTCTTGCCCTTCTTCTTCACCAGTTCCACCACCTTCCGGTCCTTTCCATGCTCGTAGGCCCAGCGTGCAATCAGGGCGCGGTTGCGCATGTGCGCCTCTTCGATTTGGCTGCCCAGCTTGATGCGCACCAGCTGCGTGAGCAGTCCGTTCTGCATGTACGTATAGTATTGGCTCTTGTACGCCTCCATGTCCGGAGTCAGTCCCAGCTCCACCAGTTTCGGGTCCGCCACGTAGTACAGTCCGAACAGGTCGGCGCGTGCCTCCTCGATGGTCGAGCCGTACGCCTTCAGCGTGTCCGGGTCCGTGCCCGGAAGGAGTTTTCCGCTGCCGTGTCCCAGGCATTCGTGCAAGTCAGTGTGCAGGTCGTCGCAGGCATCGCCGTAGCGGGCAATCAGTTGGCGCGTGGCCTCGTCGATGACAAATTCCTTGTCCATGCCGTTGCCGTGGGCCGCCTTGTTGTAAGCGTCCGTCAGGTTGCCTATGGTCACACTCTTCGAGCCGTGTTCGCGGCGCACCCAGTCAGAGTTGGGCAGGTTGATGCCGATGGCCGTCGAGGGGTACAGGTCGCCCGCCAGTATGGCTGCCGTGATTACCTTGGCGGAAACCCCTTTCACCTTCTCCTTCTTGAATTGCGGAGCCACGGGCGAGTGGTCCTCAAACCACTGTGCGTTGTCCGACAGCTTCTGGGTGCGTTGCGTGGCCGCCAAGTCCTTGAAATTCACGATGGCCTCCCACGAAGCCTTCATGCCCAGCGGGTCGCCGTAGCTTTCTGTGAAATAGCAAGTGAAGTCCACGAGGCTCTGCGTGTCGCGCAGCCAGTGGATGGAGTACTCGTCGAACGTGCGGAGGTCGCCGGTGCGGTACACCTCCACCAGCAGGTCAATCACCCGCTGCTGTTCCGGCGTGTCGGCAAAGGGACGTGCCAGCAGGAGGTTCTCCACGATGTGCTCCAGTGCGGGCGAGTACATACCGCCTACGCGCCAAACGCGCTCCGTGAGCTGTCCGAACTCGTCGCGCTCCAGCCGTGAGTTCATGCCCATCATCACGGGGCGCGGGTCGGCAGCCGGTTTGCGCTGTGCGTAGAACTCTTCCGCCTCCGCCTGCGTGATGCCCGGCGCGTAGTAGTTGCAGGCCGAAGTCATCACCAAGTCGTCGCCGTCGCGCTGGTTCACCCGCATGGGCATCACCTTGGGGTCGAACATCACGGGGAACAGTTCGTCGCACAGTGCGTCGACCGTCTGCCCCGTGCCCAGCGGCAATTTCGACGCCGGCACCTCGTGCAAAGCCCGGCGCAGGTCATTGGCGGTGAACTCCGGCTCGAATTTCTCGCAGCCGTAGTGGTGGTGTATGCCCGAGGAGAACCACACCCGTTTCAGGTAAGTGGAGAGACCCTTGAAGAACGCGCTCTGGCGATCGCCGGGGTAGTCGGTGTAGACCGTTTCCAGCATCTGGCGTATGCGGAGGTTGTAGCGTCCGTTCTGGTCGAAGAGGATGTCGCGTCCCCAGAGGGCGGCCTCTTGCAGGTAATAGATGAATGTTTTCTGCTTCAGCGTGAGTTGGTCAAAGCCCTCCACCTTGTAGCGCAGCATCTGGATGTCGGCAAACTGTTCGTCGGTGTACTTGAAGTCGCTCGCATGGGGCGTGCCGTCGGGATGGAGACCAGCGGCTCCTGCGCCGCACACGGCAGAAGTGGCAAAGATCATGGCAGCTAATTTATTTTTCATGTGAGTGGAAATGTTGTGTGGTGAAACCCCAAGGTCGTCGTTCGGCCCGCAGCTTTGTGCAGGCCGCTTGCAAATGTAAGCAGAATAGCCGACAGCGACAGCCCTCCGACAGGTTTTTTCCCATCTCCGCCCCTTGGATCCCGGGGAGGCAACTGTCGCAACCAACCGTGCTGTGTGGCCCTTCTCCCACAAGTCCCAGGCTCGTGTTTCACAAGTCCAGGACTATTTTTTCCTAATCCTAGACTAGAAAAAAATAGTCCTGGACTTGTTGTCAACGAATCGGTGACTTGTCAAAAGCCCTCCCGGCAGGGCCTTTCCGCCATCCCGCTCCGCCCTCGGCAGACGGCGTACGGAGGGTGGCGGACGGGGTGCGCCTCACAAGTTTTTACGCGCGCGCGTATATATATAATGTGTGGCAAGCCCCCGGCCAGCACGCGGCGCAGCAGGGTGAGGAGGGCGTGGCGCGGGAGGTGCGCCACATCCGCCCCGTGCGGGTATTTCCCGAAAAGATAAAAAATGTGAGGGACAAAAACGGCGTAATATGGGCAAAGCTCAAGGAATTGTTTACCTTTGCAAGGTTGAACTTTCTGAAAGAATAATATGATGTGTGACGAAACCATCACGGAACAGTTAAGAAACATCAAGCGTTCGCTGCGCGGAGTGATGAACGGCCCCGTGAGTGCCTCTATGCGCGAGAAGGGACTGACCTACAAGGTGAACTTCGGCGTGGAGCTTCCGCGACTGCAGCAGATGGCTGCCGGACTGCCCCACACTTACGAACTGGCGGCGGCCTTGTGGAAAGAGGACATCCGCGAATGCCGCCTGCTGGCCGGAATGCTCATGCCCGTGGAAGCCTTCGGTGACGACCTGGCCGAGGTGTGGGTGGAGCAGATGCACTTTGTGGAAGAAGCAGAGTGTACGGTGATGCACCTCTTTGCCCGTGCCCCGTGGGCCTCGGACAAGGCTTTTCAATGGATAGCTTCGCCCCATGCCATGCACGAACTCTGCGGCTATTTGCTCCTGGCGCGCCTCTTCATGCAGGGCCGCGAGCCCGGCCTGCGCGACTTGGACGAATTTCTGGACCAGGCGGCCACGGCACTCCGCAGCGACAACCTGCCGGTGGCGCGCGCGGCCTACAAAGCCCTGCTGAAACTGGCCGATCTGGGGCCGATGCAGGAGGCTGCGGCCGACAAGGTGCTCGCCGCCCTGTGATGAAACCTGCCGGCGGCGTGGCTGCCGCAGGGAAAAGCCTTTCCAATCCCTTCATGAATATCCTTGTGATGAGAAAATCATTCTTCCTTATCTTCCTGCTCCTCACGCTCTGTGCCTGCACGCGGACCGATATGCGGCAGGTGGTGAAGACGCTGGCCGAACAGCCCGTCGACACGGCCGGCTTCACGCGCCGTACCATCCAGACGGTTCCCTTCTCGGCCTTGGTGGTCGACTGCTTTGCCGATGTCACCTACCACCAGGACACCACGCGCTGCTGCGTGGTGATACAGGCTCCCGAAGCCGTGTGTGAAGGGATGCGGGCCGACGTGTCCGAGGGTGTGCTCCGCATAGGGCTCGACAGCCATTACCGGATGCCGAAGAATGTGGTGGCCGTCTGCCACGTGTACGCCCCCGCCGTGGGCGCGTTCGAGCTCAACGGCGGCAAATGTCTGCGTCTGGGCCGTCTGGTGCTCCAAGCCCCCTTGCGCGTGGAACTCAACGGCGTGGGCACCGTCGCCTCCGACGAACTGCACGCTCCGGCCATCACTGCCATGCTCGACGGGGCAGGGACGATGGACCTCGACGGCATTGACACGCCACAGCTGCGCGCCGAACTGAACGGGGTGGGCGACATCTTCCTGGGCGGACGCACGGCGCACAAGCAGGTCATGGTCAACGGCGAAGGGAACGTGGACACCACCAACCTGGTAACTGTCAAGCAACTGCCTATAAGCAACTAATCACCTATACACGCAACTGATGAAAGCATTCCAATTCAAACCCTTGCTCAAAACCACCCTCTGGGGAGGCGAAGAACTGAAGGCCATGAAACAAATGGCCGACGCTCCAAGGCAAGTGGGGGAGAGCTGGGAAATTTCGGGACTGCCGGGACATGAAACGCCGGTGGCCGCCGGGGAGTTCCGGGGAAACACGCTCCAACAGCTGGCCGAAAGGTTCGGCGCGGCGTTCATGGGCGAACACAACGTGCAACGCTACGGCACGCAGTTCCCTCTCCTCGTGAAATTCATCTCCACGGCAAAAGACCTCAGCATACAGGTGCATCCCGACGACGGCATGGCACAACGCATGGGACACCCTTTCGGAAAAAACGAAATGTGGTATATCATTCAGGCGCAGCCCGGGGCTTTCCTTTACCTGGGCTTTGAACGACGGCTGACACCGCAATCCTTTTCCGAAGCACTGATGCAGGGAAGCCTGCAGTCGTTCTTGCGGCAAATGCAGACGAAACCCGGCGATGCCTTTTTCATCCCGGCAGGCTGCATCCACAGCATCGGGGCGGGCAACCTGCTCATCGAAATACAGCAGTCGAGCAACGATACCTTCCGCGTGTACGACTTCGACCGCCGCGACGCCGACGGGAACAAACGCGAGCTCCACGTGGAGCAGGCCCGCGAAGCACTCTGCTTCGACCCCGACACCGCAGCCGGCGCACTGGCCTACGCAGCCGATGCGCAGGGCACTGTTACCCTGCTCGACTGTCCGCAATTCCGCGTCCGCCTGCTGCGTCAGGACGGCCCGGGACGGCTGGACTACGCTCGCCTTGACTCCTTCGCCATCTTTGTGGCTTTTGAGGGCGAGGCCCTGCTGCGCTACGACGAGGGCGATCTCCGCCTCCGCGCCGGGGAGAGCGCACTCTTCCCCGCATCGGCCACCTTCGTCGAAGTGGTGCCGGGACCGCAGGGCTTCAAGGCACTCGAAGCGTCCTGCCCCTGAGCTCATAAGGGTCAGAGATGAGGTTATAAGGTTCTAAAGTCACAGTCGTAACGCTTGAATATCGTTCGCTAAACAGTCATGTTATAACCTCATAATCTGATTCCTCATAACCTAAGTATCCTTAATCAAATACCTTCAGCCTTATGTTAATCATAGGAATAGCCGGCGGCACAGGCTCCGGAAAAACGACCGTGGTGCGCAGAATTGTCGACACCCTGCCGCCCGACATGGTGGCCGTCATCCCCCAGGATTCTTACTACAACGACCAGTCGTACCTGCCCCTCGAGGTGCGCAAACAAACGAACTTCGACCATCCCGATGCCTTTGAATGGCCCCTCCTGGCACAGCAGATCGACGAGCTGCGCCACGGACGTGCCATCGAACAGCCCACTTATTCGTACCTCACCTGCACCCGGCTGCCCGAGACGGTTCACGTGGAGCCGCGCGACGTGATCATCGTGGAGGGTATCATGACACTTTACGACCGCAAGCTGCGCGACCTCATGGACCTCAAGATTTTCGTCGACGCGGAGCCGGACGAACGGCTGCTGCGCGTCATCGAACGCGACATGGCGGAGCGCGGACACCCGCTGGATATGCTCATCGGGAAATACCGCCACGTGCTCAAACCTATGCACGACGAGTTCATCGAGCCTACCAAGCAGTATGCCGACATCATCATACCCAACGGGGGAGAGAACGCACGGGCCATCGCCATGATGCAGATGTACATCCTCTCGGCACTCATCAAGCGTTAACAGGCCGTTTTGCACAAACTGGTTGGCATACCGCCGCGATAAGCAGGACCATGAGTTATTTTTCATGGCAAGCTGCCGCGTTTTACCGTTTTGATACAAAAAAAGAACTACCTTTGCGCCCGTAAAGCAAGTACCGTTACCAATATGATTAACAGAGAACTGATAAGGCTGAAAGTGGTTCAGCTCGTTTATGCGTACTATCAGAATGAAGGTAAAACGCTCGAAGTGGCCGAAAAGGAACTGGCGTTCTCCCTGCACAAGGCTTACGAACTCTACGAATACCTGCTTTCTCTTTTAGTGGAGTTAAAAAAACATGCTGAACGCAAGAGTGCGGTCAGAGAGGCAAGGGAGAAACGTACTGGCGTGACAACAGGCGGCGTGTCGCCCGATGCGGTGTTCGCAGCGAACAAATTCCTGCAACAACTCGCGGTCAACAAAACGCTCAACGATTACCAGGAGAAGGAAAAGGGCGAGTGGCCGGAAGAAGCCGCCTTCGTCAAAAAACTCTACCAGCAATTTACCGAAAGCGACATATTCCAGATGTACCTCAGCAAGGAGGACTTCTCCTACGAGGCCGACCGCGAACTCGTGAGGAAGCTCTACAAAACGTACGTCGTGGACAATGAGGAATTCGACGAACTGCTCGAAGACCATTCCCTCTATTGGAACGACGACAAAATGGTGGTCGACTCCTTTGTGCTCAAAACCATCAAACGGTTCACCGAGGTCAGCAACGAGGACCAGCCGCTCCTGCCGCCGTACGCCGTCGACGAGGACCGCGAGTTCGCCGGCAGGCTCTTCCGCTCCACACTCGAACGCGGAAGCGAGTTGCGCGACCTCATACGCCGCAAAATCAAAAACTGGGAGTTCAACCGCCTCACTTTCATGGATGTCATCATCATGCAGATTGCACTGGCGGAAATCCTTACCTTCGACTCCATTCCCCTCAACGTAAGCTTCAACGAATACCTCGACATCGCCAAAGCGTACAGCACGCCCCGAAGCTCGTCGTACATCAATGGCATGCTCGACAGCATAGTGAAAGGACTCGCCGCAGAGGGACGCATACAAAAAACGAGAAACTGAAACAACGCGAAAACCGCGCTGAAAAGTACACAAACACATATCCCATCAAACAATGAACACAGTTATTTTACAGGCTGCCGCCCAACAGCAAGGGGGCGGAATGCAGATGATAATCATGATGGTCGTGCTCTTCGCCATCGTGTATTTCTTCATGATACGTCCGCAGAACAAAAAGCAGAAGGAAATCCAGAAGTTCCGCAACGCGCTCACCGTGGGACAGAACGTCGTGACCATCGGCGGCATCCATGGAACGGTGAAAGGCATCGACGAAGAAGCCGGCACCGTCAGCCTCGAGGTGGCTTCGGGCGTGAAAATCACGTTCTCCAAGGATGCCATCAATCCCGTGGCCGAGAAGAAGTGACGGCATGAGGCGGCCCCGGAAATGAGGACCGCCTGTTTCCCTAAGAACTGCGTACATCATGTTTTCACCCTCCAGTATCAGGCGTTGCTTCTCCATCTTGTGGAACAGGCAATTCCTGATTTTTCTTTTTTTCCTGGCTCTCTCCGCCGTCTTCTGGCTCTTCCAGGCTCTGGGAGAAACCTATGAGGAGGACTTCCAAGTGCCCATCGAGCTGAAGAACGTGCCCGGCAACGTCGTCATCACGACCGACCTGCCGCAGGCCCTGCATGTGTCGTTGCGCGACAAGGGCAGCCTGCTCATGGCCTACCGCTACACGCGGCAGTTCAAGCCCGTGGTCATCGACTTCAATGCTTGTTCCAATCCTTCGGGACACGTCGTCGTGCAGGCCCAGGACCTCATGCGCCAAATCGTCCCCCAGCTCATGCCCGGCACGCAGGTGGTGGGCGTGAAGCCTGACACCGTGGAATTTTTCTACAACTACGGACTCTGCAAGCGCGTTCCCGTCGTGGTGCAGGGCACCATCAGGCCCGACCGCCTCTTCACGCTCGCGGCAGTCAAGCAGAGCCGCGATTCGGTGCTCGTCTACGCGTCGAAAAGCCAGCTTGATACCATCACGGCTGCCTATTCCAAACCTCTCAGCCTGCTCAACCTCACCGATACCGCACAGGTCAGGGCTGAGTTCGTCAAGGTGAAAGGAGCCAAGTTCGTGCCCAACCAGGTGGACCTGACCTTCTGTATCGACCGTCTGGTGGAGAAAACCGTGCAGGTGCCTGTCAGACAGGTAAACTTCCCTGCCTCCAAGCAGCTCCGCACCTTCCCCGCCACGGTCAACGTGACCTTCCAGGTGGGCATGGGACTCTACCGGCAAATCACCAACGAGAATTTCGTGCTCGTGGTCAACTACGAAGACCTGCTGCGCACCAAGGGCAACCAGTGCCACCTGTCGCTCAAGACCATACCGGCCGGCGTTTCGCACGTGCGCATCACCCCGCAGGACGTGGAGTATGTGATAGAAGAAATACCCGACTATGATGCCGAATCCGAATGATTTCAACCTGAAGCCCGAAGGTTTCAACTTGAAGCCCGAAGGTTATCACGCCAATAGCCAGCCGCCCGTAATGCTTGTGGGTATTACGGGCGGCATTGGCAGTGGCAAGAGCTACGTGTGCCGCCAGCTTGAAGCCGCCGGCCATCCCGTGTTCTACTGCGACGATGAAGCCAAGCACATCATCCGTACCGACGAGGCGGTGAGGCGTGAACTTTGCGCCCTCGTAGGCCCTGGCGTGTACGATGCCGGGGGGCGGTTGGTCAAGTCCGTGCTGGCGGCCTGGCTCTGCAAGGGGCGTGAGTATGCGGCGCAGGTTGATGCCATAGTCCATCCCCGTGTGGCCGCCGCCTTCTGTCGGTGCGCCGAAGCCATGGGCGGTGCCAGTGCCAAGGGCAGTGCCGCAGCCGGTCATGCGGTTTCCGTGCAGCCAAATCAGCTCTCCGCCGACGGCCTCCACACCGACATCGGCCGCTTGGCGGCTTTGCCCGTAGGTAGCGTGCTCTTCATGGAATGCGCCCTGCTGTTCGAGTCCGGCTTCGACCGTCTGGTCCACAGCAGCGTGCTCGTACACGTCTCGGCTTCCACCCAGCTGCGCCGCCTCATGGAGCGCGACCACATCAGCCGCGAGAAGGCGCAGGAGTGGATTGACCTGCAGATGTCCGAGGCGGAAAAGCTCCGGCGAGCCACCTATGTATTGTGCAACGAATAGCATTTCCGTCCGTTTTCCGCCGTTTCGAGACAACAAACCTAAAACTTTCGGCTCTACAAGTGCTTGCAGAAGGGCGACTTAACCAAAAAGTATTACTTTTGCACAGCTAATAATCTATCAAGCCAATCATTCAACAATTTTTCAGCACATGCAAGACACAATTTTGGCCATTTCGGGAAAGCCCGGCCTTTATAAGCTGATTTCGCAAGGACGCGGAATGCTCATTGTCGAAACCATTGATGCCACCCACAAGCGTCTGCCCGCCGGAGCGCGCGACCGCGTCACCTCGCTCAACGACGTTTCGATGTACACCAACGATGAGGACCAGCCGTTGATGAACATCTTCCAGTCCATCAGCGACCGCGAAGGAGGGAAGGAAACTGCCGTGGACTACAAGAAGGCTTCAAAGTCAGAACTTGCCGACTTCATGACAGCCGTCCTGCCCGACTGGGACCGCGACCGCGTCCATGATTCCGACATCCGCAAGCTCATCCAGTGGTACAACATCCTGGTGCGCGGAGGCTACACCCAGTTTGTAGAGCCTGCCGAGGCCGCTGAGGCTGAAACGGAAGCTGAAGCCGCAACCGAAGCATAACATTTGGTTGCGCCCATGACAAACCACGAGGCCTGAGATGCTGAGGAGACAGCTGGGGCATGGAGAAAGCCAATGCGTTTTCATCCCTGCCGCCTGCCGCACCTCATCCTCTCAGGCCCTTTTCTTTTACCCCAATCCCTCATTTCCCTTTTCTGCATCATGCAACATTTTCAGGACAAACTATGCAATGTGCTCACCTTTGCCGGCTTGGTCGGCGTCATCGTGTGGGGCACCGTTTCACTGTGGCCCGAGGCTGAAGCCACGCCGCTGCTGCAGCCCGAGGCCGAGGAACTTTCCGCCGACACCCTGCCGGCCGACACCCTGCCCGAGCTGCCCCTGACGGAGGATCTGCCCGTGGTGCAGGAAGAGGCACAGCCCGACACTCTCATGCCCGACACCTTGCCCGCAGCGGACATCCAGCCCGACCAGCCGGCCGATACCGCCACCTTGCAGCATCATGCCGCCTCGCAGCACGAGGAAGCGGTCACTTCGGAAGAGAAACCCGAAACGCCGAAAACGGAGACGGAATGAACCCTGCCGACATCCGGATTCCGGCCTCTTCCCGATGGGGCAGAGAGAGGCCGTTTGTCTTTACGGCAAATCTAAACACGGAGCGGCCATCTCGTCATGGATGGTCTATACAAAAAAACACATGCACCGGGCGCAGGGCCTCGGTGCATGTTTGCTTATGGTATAGGGCGGTCGGCTGAGTGATTATTTGGCCAGCTGCTCCTTAATGAAGGCTTCCATTTCGGGCACATGGGCCTCGGCGCGTTGCAGCAGCGTCAGCTGGTTCTTGGTGCGCACCAGGTTGTGTTCCGGATACTGGATCTTGTAGTACGTGTCACCGTTCAGGTAGTCGGCATAGAAGCGCACGGTCTGCATGTAGGGGAAGAGCAGTGCGCCGTAGGGCAGGTTCTTGATTTCGATGGGGGTGAGGAAGGCGCGTGCCGTTTTGAGGTAACCTTCGGTGAACGCCTTGAAGATGTCCATGCGGAAGTCAATCTTGTCGTATTCGGCGCTGTCTTCCGGCTGCGTGTTGGCTGCCGAACGGAGGAAGTCGCCGTAGTCGGAGAAGACGAAACTCGGCATGACGGTGTCGAGGTCGATGACGCAGAGCACGTTGTCGTCGCGGTCGAAGAGGATGTTGTCCACCTTCGTGTCGCAGTGGCAGATACGCTTGGGCAGTTTGCCTTCGCGGAAGAGGCGTTCGCTGCGCGTCATGTCCTCGGCGCGTTTCATCAGCTCGTCGGCGATTTCGCGTGTTTCGGCCAGGCGGCCCATCTTGTCAGCCTCCATAGCCTCCTTGAGCTGTTGGAGGCGGAATTCGATGTTGTGGAAGTCCTTGATGCTCTCGCCGAGTTGTGCGGGGATGTCGGCCAGCGATGCCTGGAAGTCGCCGAATGTTTCGCCCACGATGTAAGAGCTTTCGGGCGTTACGCCGCTTTTCGACACCGTTTCGGGGATGAACACCATGACGCGCCAGTATTTGCCTTCGTGTTCGTAGTAATATTTGCCACACTGGCAGGGTACGAAGTGGAGCACCTTGCGGTCAATGTCGAGCGTGTCAATGGCTTCGAGTTTGGCGCGGATATGTCCCGTGACGGCCACGATGTTGTTCATCAGCAGGTCAACGTCGGGGAAGATGGCGTTGTTAATGTTTTGCAACACGTAGTCGGGAGCATCCCCTTCGGTCACTACCATGTAAGTGGTGTTGATGAGACCGTTTCCGAGGGGTTTTACTTCAGCGATTTTGCCTTCGATCTGGAAATGGGCGGCAATTTGTTGCAGTTCTTTCTGTTCCATGATATTAGAATGTAAGATTGATGTATTGGGTTTGTAATTGTTTTTCCTATGCCGGGCAAATGTAACAATTATTTTTTAATATGGGTCATACGCCCGCTGTTTTCTCCAGCAGCGCAGCGCAAGCGTCTTCGAGAAGTTCCACAACGTGATTGAAATCGTCTGCCGTGCCATAGTACGGGTCGGGTATGAAGTCCTGTCCGGGGTGTTGCCGCAGGTAGGCGGCCATGGGCTGCACCTTCTGGCGCGCCGCCTCGTCGGGTGCCAGTCGGCGCAGCTTGTCGCAGTTGCGGCTGTCCATGCCGATGATGAGGTCGAAACGGCGGAAGTCCTCCGTCCGTATGGGCCGCGAGCGGTGGGTGAGGCGGTAGCCCCAGGCCTGTGCCGCCCGGCGCATACGCGGGTCGGGCAGTTCGCCTTCGTGGTAGTCGATGATGCCGGCTGAGTCCACCTCAAAACGGGCGGAGTGCCCACTGCGGGCGGCCAGGGTGCGGAATATTTCCTCGGCGGTGCAGGAGCGGCAGATGTTGCCGAGACAGACAAAGAGTATTCGGTACATGATGCGGAAGGATGGGATGAAAATGGATAAATCAATGAATAAAAGGCGGTATGTGTCGGCGGCTTTCGGACTGCCGTGGCACGGGAATGCCCTTCAGCGTTGTGGTCCGCCAGTTTGCAACAGTCCCCCTATGGGGTACTGGAGTACTCCCTATGGGGTACTGGAGTCCTCCCCTATGGGGTACTGGAGTCCTCCCTATGGGGTACTGGAGTACTCCCTACGGGGCACCGGAGTACTCCCTATGGGGCACTGGAGTACTCCCTATGGGGTACGCTGTCAACGCCGGGGGTAGGGGGTGGAGCAGGCGGTTTCCGGCCTACAGGGCGAACGCTTCGGGAGGAAGGTCCCGGCTGCACGCTTGATTGTACGTGGCGATGCTGTCCTCCTTTCGTGGCGCAGCCTGTCTGCCGTGGGGCAAACAGGCTGTACCTTCAGGGGTAATGGCTCATCGTGAATGCTTGTCGTATATCACTCAAGGCCGGTGCGTTCAATGTCAGCGGACGATGACCTTCCAGGTGCGTCCGTCCACCTTCACCAAGTAAGTGCCTTGGGGCAGTGAGGCGGCAGAAACGCCCAGTTCGGCGGTCGCTTTGCCGGCAGTGGCGCGTGCCACTACGGAGCCGCCGAGGTCGTAGACCGTCAGGGCGGTGCCGGCAGGCAGCTGGCCACGGCAAACGATGCGTCGGCCTTCGGCTGTCACAGTGCCTATGCCCGGCTGTCCGGCGGCCACGCGGTCGATGCCCGTTTCCGAACTGCTGCGCGGACGGAAGCGCACGGTGTGGGTGAAGGTGCCTTCCGAGGGGCAGAGGTACTTCGAGAGCGTTCCCGTTCCCTGTCCGCAGCTGCCGTTGCCCAAGCCCTTCTGCGTGTAGTCCAGGTGGAGCACCGTGTTGGAGGGCGTGAGGTTCCAGCAGTGTAGTGCCGAAGCCATCTTGCTGTCCTCGTAGTGGAGCAGCTGGAAGTCAGTCTGCCCTTCGGCCTGCATTTCGAGCGTGAGGCCCGAGACGGGATTGGTCAACTTCAGTTCCCGCATATCCGTGCGGTTGCCGCAAGTCTGCGGACGCGGCGTAGGTTCGAACATGTCCGTCACGGTGGTTTCGTAACGTCCGAGGAAGGCCGCGTCGCGGCGGTCGATGAAGTTGTCCCACGGGCCGCGTGCATAGTAGCTCACCTGTTCAAACCCTTGCGGCAGGATGAGCTGTGTGCCGATGCGGCGGAGGTCAGCCGACTGCGGTTCGTAGGTGGCCTTGAGGTCGAGTGTGCCGTCGGGGTAGAGCGTATAGTCATACTTCACGTTGCAGAGCGAACCGAGTTCGGTGGTGCTGAAGCGCACCACGCCGTTGTCGTCCGCCGTGGGGGCAGCGGCCGGTGTGCGCGTCAGGATGCCGTTGCCCGTTTCGTAGCTGTCGCCGCCGGCGGCATCGTTCTCCACCCAGCGGTAGCTGGCATAGTCAAACCCCTGCGTGAGGGTGCTGACGAGCGTTTCGCCGTTGTACGACCATTGGCGCATCCGGCCCGTGGCAGCGTCGAAGAGGTACGACACCTTGCGGTTCTGCACCAGGTGGTTGCCGAATTCGTTCTTGCTCACGGTGAGCGGTTCATCGGCGGACAGCACCTCGACAGCCGCCAGCTTCGGTGTGTTTTGCTGTATCACCACCTGTCCTTGTGCCACGGGGTAGCCGGCTTCGGCCCAGGGCGTGTTCTCCTTGAGACACAGGCTCAGGTTGAGCAGGTACTCCTTGCCCGCCTCGGGCACGGTGGTGTAGGGCAGGGTGACGAAGGATTGCAGTCCCGGCTTGATGGCTGGCGTTTCTATCTCGCCGCTTTCCACCTCGCGGCCATCGGCCAGCACGGTGTAGCGCAGCACGAATTGGTCCAGGTTGGTGAAGCAGTATGTGTTCTTCAGACCCACCTTCTTCGACGAGGGGTAGAAATTGCCGAACTGGGCATATTGGTAAATCTGCTTCACCTGTGCCAGCTTGGGAGTCCAGGCGCGGTCGGCTGTGATGAGTCCGTTGTTGACAAAGTTGCCTTGGTGCGGGCCGGGATAGTCATAGCCCGTCATGAACTTGTTATATCCCTTCTCCGTGAGCGTGCCGGCCTGGATGTCGGCAGCGTCGTAGATGGACTGGTCCACCCAGTCCCAGATGCAACCGCCGATGCCATAGGTCGAAGCCTCCATCTCGTCCCAGTACTCCTTGAGGTTGCCCACGGCGTTGCCCATGGCGTGGGCATACTCACACATGAAGTAAGGTTGCTGGCGGTAGTTGCCGTTGGCTTCGCTGATCATGCGGTTCAGGTTGGGGTACATCACGCTCCAGAGGTCCGTATAGGCGGCGTTGCCCCGGGTGGCGCCTTCGTAGTGGACGATGCGGTCGGGGTTGAGCTGCTTGCAGCGGTTGTAAGTGGCCTGCAGGTTGCTGCCCGTGCCGCTCTCGTTACCCAGACTCCAGAACACCACGGAGGGGAAGTTGCGGTCGCGCAGCACCATGCGCTCGGTGCGGTCAATGTAGGCCGCCTGCCACGATTCGCTGCGCGAGATGGCATTGCCGGCCTGCTCCCAGTTGTGGTGGCACTCCACGTCGGCCTCGTCCATGCAGTAGATGCCGTAGAAGTCGAACATGCTGTACATCTTGGGCTGGCGCGGATAGTGGCTGCCGCGCACCGTGTTGACGTTGGCCTGCTTCATGAGCTGCACGTCGCGCAGCATGGTGGCCGTGTCGATGGAGCGGCCATGTACAGGGTGCGTGTCCTGCGTGTTGGCCCCTTTGAAGAGCACGCGTTTGCCGTTGACATACACGCGGCCTCCGTCGATATTGACCTTGCGGAAGCCGTATTTGGTGGCAAAGGCCATTTCTTCCGCGCCGGCAGCGTCGAGCTGTGCCACCTCGACGGTGTAGAGATTGGGCGTTTCCGATGTCCAGGGCAGCAGGTCGGCGAGGTTGTCCATCACCACGTTGGCCGCAGCTTCGGATTGTCCGTCAGTGAAGTCAAATTCAGCCGTTTGTGCTGCCACTTCGGTGCCGTCGGGCGCAAGGAGCTTGATGCGCACCTGCTTTTGGCAGGCTTCGCCCGCCGGGTTGTCCATCCGGAGAGCCACATTCAGCTTGCCGGCTGCATAGGTATCGTCCAGCTCGGAGGTGATGAAGTGGTCGCTCACGTAGACGGTGGGGGTGGCGTAGAGATACACGTCGCGGTGGATGCCGCTCATGTGCCACATGTCCTGACCTTCGAGGTAAGAGCCGTCGCTGAAGCGGTAAACCTGCACGGCCACGTTGTTGCTGCCGGGTCGCGCCACATTGGTGAGGTCAAACTCGCTGTCGGTGTTCGCGCCTTCGGTGTAGCCCACGTATTGCCCGTTCACCCACACGTAGGCCGCGCTGTAGATGCCGTCGAAGTGGAGCACGATGCGGCGGCCGCTCTGCCAGCTTTCCGGCAGGGTGAAATCGCGGCGGTAGGAGGCCACGGAGTTGTACAGTCCGTTGCGCATATTGATGGCCGGCGGGGCATCGGTGAAAGGATAGTCCACGTTGATGTAATAAGGTGAGCCGTAGCCTTTCATCTCCAGGCAGGAGGGCACGCTGATGGTGTCCCAGGCCGACACGTCGGCCTCGTCGGCATAGAAGTCGTCGTTGCCGGGAGCCTGGTCGGGCGAGTTGACCCAGCGGAGTTTCCAGGTGCCGTTGAGCGAGAGCCATTCGGCTCCCACGGGGTCGAGCCAGGGCCGGGCGTAGCGGTCGGCATCGGCGCGGAGCGCGGAGGTGGTGGCGTAGGGCATGAACACGGCGTGGGCCGGGAGCTTGTGGTCGGCAAAGACCGTTTCATCCTGCCAATAGCTGCTGCGCGGCTTTTCCTGCGGCGTGGTTTCCTCAAAGCTGAAGTAGGAAGCCGAGGCGTCGCCCGCTTCGGTCAGTTTGAGCAGGTCATTTTCCACCACGCGGAGCACTTTGTCCGTGTTGCCGCGCCACAGGAGCTGGTACACGCCGTCAAGACCCTCGACGGCTTGCAGCAGGAAACTTTCGTTTGCGCTGGAGGTGCTGGCCGTCCAGTGTACGGGGTAGAAGGGACCTTCCTTCTTGTTCGGCGCCACATCAATGGCGAAGTTGGGATAGCCCGCGCTGACAATGATGAAAGAGCCGTCGGCGAAGGTGGTGCCCTTGACTTGCCACTTCTGGCCGCAGGACTCCGGGTTCAGGTCTTCGGTGAAGATGGGGGCATCGTTTATCCCTTTGTCGCCGTTGCTGATGACCTTGCCCGTGGCGGTGCTCTTGATGTAGTAGGTCTTTTCCTCGCTGAGGAAACCGCCGATGAGTTCTTCTTCAAACACGAAGTAGGACGATTCGGCATCGCCCTCGGCTGTCATCTTCAGCAGGTCGTCTTCCACGACGCGGAGTGCTTTGCCCGTGTCCGACCGCCAGAGGATTTGGTACGTGTCGGCCTGTCCTTCCACCTCGCGGATGACGAAGCTTTCGTTGGCACTGCCGGTGCTGGCATCCCAGTGGACGGGATAGAACTCCGCACCGGGACGTTCGGGTGCCACGTCGATGGCAAAGGAGGGGAAGTCGGCACTGACGATGATGAATGTGCCGTCGCCGAAGGAGGTGGCTTTCAACTGCCACCGCTGCCCGGACGAGTTGGAATCATAGTCCGTGGTGTAAATCGAGGCGTTGCGCTCCCCGACTCCGCCGTTGGTGATGACTTTGCCCGTTTGGGCACTGCGGATGCGGTAGGTTTTGCTCAGGCTTGGCTGTCCCGCTGCGGTGAGGAGGGGAAGCAAGGCGAAGAGCCACAGGTAGAGAATACGTTTCATGATATAGGTTATGTAGATTTATATTTCTGTACATGAAGTGGCTGGGAACACAACAGGGGGTAACCGGGCTTCTGCCCAATCATCCCCTGCTGATGCAGCCGGTGGCGGGTGGGTTATTCCACTGCTACCTTGCTGCCGCCCACGATGTAGATGCCCGGCATCAGGCCGCCGACCGTGTTGAAGCCTTGGTCAAGCTGCACCTTGCGGAGCAGGATGCCGGAGCCGTTGTAGAGGTCGACGCTTTGCGCCTTGCCGGCGGTGATGGCGATGGCTCCCTTTCCGCCCACAGCCTGGAAGTAGGCTTCGGCGCGGGCCTCGTTGAGCGAGGAAGCCAAGGGGTCGTAGCCGTATTTGTCGTCAAGGAAAGCAATGCGCTCGTGCAGCCAGTTGTCGGTGTAGCCTGCTGCCGAGGCGATGTCCGGATGGTACTGCGGCCAGCGTTCGGCTTCGCGGAGGTCAGCCCCGCTTTCGGCAAAGAGTGCGGCATAGTCCGTGACGCGCCGGCGAAGGCTTTGCTCATTCCACGCGTTGTCGCGCAACTCGCAGTAGCGTGCTTTCAACTCATCCTCCCAGGGGAGGCTGCTGTGCTTGAGGCGGTAGTAGATGGTGTGCTCGCCGTGTTCGTTTGCCCAGAGGAAGTTGTCAAAATCCTGGTCGGGGTAGGTGAGGTCGGTGGAGCCGTCCCAGCGTGCGCCGAGCACTCCGTCGAGGTCCCAGGGTGCCAGTCCGAGGCGTTCGCCCTCGGCTCCCTCCTTGTCGTAGACAAAGTAGAACATGTTCTTGCCGTGGTTGTCGGTGGCCAGAAGCAGCTCGATGAAGAGGTAGTAGTCCTTCAGCACGGGGTAGTCGAAGCGCGTGGCCAGCTCGTTGTCGAATTCCTGCTGACGGCTGGTGGCCACGAAGTTCACTGCGTTCCACAACGGTCCCCAGTCGACGGCTTCTTCCTCATAGTCGGGATACTTGAGCTCGTATTCGCACCACGTTTCCACGCCCATTTGGTTGAAGTAAGGGGTGGGTGAATAGCCGGGGAAGTACTCTTGGTCCATATCATGGCCCATGAAGACCTCATAGCACCATTGCGAGGATTTGTACAGCAGTCCGTGGATTTCGGCCTCGCCGGTGGTCGACTTCTCCGGCTCGACGTATTTCTTCAGCTTGAGCTGTTTGCGGTCCAGCTTCTCTGTCATGCAGTAGATGCCGTGGTACTTGCCGTTGAGGAAGACCTCCACGAAGCGTCCCCGCGTGCCGGTGCGTGCCTTCTTTTCGCGGTCCTTGTAGTAGGGAGGGGTGGAGAAATCGTTCCAAAGGTCGGTCGACACGCGGTTGCGCATACAGGCCGGGTCGACGGCCATGGCATCGAGAATCCAGTTGTTGTCGTTGCGCAGGCCGAAGAAGGAGCGGTCGACGGAGTTGCCCTCTTCGTCGCGCATCTTGATGGCGTATGCCTTCTTGCTCATGCCCATGGCGGTGGCACCACGGTAGCGGTAGGCGGCGATGAAGGTGGAATCGTAGCCCTCGATGTCGGCATCCGTCACACGGATGGAACCGGTGGTGTAGGTGGACCCGTTGCACGAAGGCACGTTGACCTCCACGATGGGCAGGAAGGTGAAGCGCAACGTGGCGCGGTCCTTCTCCGTTCCTTCGTTGTCCGTCAGCACGAGGTGGTAGTCCGTCTGGCAATTCACGCCCGTCAAGGCCACTTCGCCGTCTGTTCCTTCCGTTGCGGCTTCTTCCAGTGTCACGTTCCAGCCTTCGTGTCCCTCAGCGGGCTTCGCCATGAGCGTGGTCTGCCAGTCGCCGCCGTTGCGCAGGGAGGTGGGGAGCTGCATCAGGTAGCTGTTGGACAGCGCGTCGTAAACCAGTTGCTTGCCGCCCAGACGCAAGGAGTCGATGGCTGCGGCAAAGCTGTCGTTGTCGGGAAGGATGCCGCCGCCACCCTCGAACGAAATGCCTTGACGTTGCAGGAAGGTCATGTGGCGGGTGTCAGATGAGGCGAAGACGAAGGTCGAGCCGTCGTCCACGTCCCACAGTCCGATGTGGTGGCCTCCGTAGTCGTTCCAGAAGCAGTGCTCGCTTTGGTAGTAGTCCGTCGAAGGCAGATTATCCGTCTTTTCGATGGTGTAGCCCGGGATGTTGGTGTTGTCGCCATAGCCGAAGGTCCAGGTGTTGCCCTCGGCAGTGCCTTCATAGAGGGAAAGGCCCGGATTGTCGGACGATTCCATGAATTCGGTGTAGTAGGTGGAGACGTGGCTGCCCGTGGAGGTGTAAATCTGCACGCCGCCGTTCGTTTTCACAAAGTAGAATTGTCCACGGGCAGGGGCGTAGATTGTTTCGGCAATGGAGCCGGCATCGTTGTAGGCGTAGTATTTCGTGCGGAGGTTGACGATGGAGTAGAGCACGGGGTTGGAGGTGTCTTCGGTGTAGACCACGGGCTGGGGGAGGCCGGTGTTCTCCCAGTATTCCCCTTGGTCGGAGATGCCGGCCTGGCCGGTGAAGGGAACCGTTGGCTTGTCGTCGCCTCCGCCGCTTTCGTCGCTCGTGATGCTGAAGCACTCGTTGTCAGAGCCTGACCCCGTGTAGGTGCCGAGCAGGTAGGTGCCGTCGGAGCGGAGGTTGAACCACTGGGTGGGGTTGCTCACGCTTTTGATGACGTAGTAGTCGCCACGTTTCTCAAAGGTCCATCGGCTGTCGTCGTTCTGCGCCATGTCGGTAAGTTTCAGACCTTTCACAGCTCCGGGGAAGCGTTCGGTGGTGTAGGTGATGTACTGCCGGGAGGAGGCGTTGGAAATGGTATAGCCCGCACCGTCGGCCTTGATGTACCACCACGCGTCGTCGGTCAGTGTGCCGGAGGTGTCGAAGTACAGTTCCGGTGTCTGCCCGTGCGCCACGCCGGGCACGACAACGCCCGTGCCGTAGTATTTGCAGCCGATTTTGTATTTGGTGTCAGGGTCGAATTTCTGTGCCCAAAGTGTGGCGGTCAGGGAGTACAGCAAGCCACACACCAGAAGTAAGCAACGTGTCATTGAGTTAGATTATTAGGTTGTCGATAGGTCTGTTTTCAGAAACGAAGGCATTGGATTGCGCGTCAAATGTACAAGTTTTTTTGTTTTGCGTGTAGGTTTGCGCTGTGTTTCCTGATTTTCGGCAAATAAAATGGGGGTGGAGGGTCTGGAAAAGGACAAAATAAGCGGGAAACGGAACCGCAGGCTTGTCGTGTTGGGGAGCCGCCGGCTCCCCACTGCCTGCCGCTTCGTTTCCCGCAGCAAGGGTGGAGGAATGTTCGGGACTTATTGCTTCACGAACTTGAAGTGCTTGAAGTACACCTTTTGTTCGCTGCCGCTGACGTTGGTCAGGCGGAGCTTCGAGGCCGTCATTCCGCCGAGTTCGTTGCCCGTGTGGATGACGGGGTCGTCGGCACTGTAATGGAGCAGGCTCACCGTTTTCCACTGTCCGCCCGAGAAGAGCTCGAGCTTGAAGTGTTTGGCCACGTCGGGCACGCCGAGGTTGAAGTCCATGCCGGCGAAGGTGATGTCGCGGTCACACTCGAGGAGCAGGCTGCCGCCGTTCTGCCAGTTGATGACTTCGAGGGCGGGCGACACGTTGACATCGTTGCCGCGCACCGTTACGGGGAGCAGGGCCAGCTGCGTAACGTCCGAGGTGAGCTTGTAGGGATTGTAGTCCGCCACGTTGAGGAGTGCGGTGCCCTTCTCCTGGTTGTATTTGTCGGTGGCTTGGGTGAAGAGTTTGTTCAGCGTGGGCAGCATGACCTTGGTGGCCACCTTGATGCCCGGTTGCAGGGCGTGGCGCACGTCGGAGTTTTCAAGCTCGTACATCTGCTCTTGCAGCGAGCGGGCCTGTTGGTGGAGTTGCTCGAAGGTGGTTTCGCCCAGCTGGTAGTTGCTCATGCGGGAAAGGCTCATCATGCACACCGCTGCGCCGTAGTCGGCCACGTTCTTGGCTTGCAGGAGCCAGGGGCGGAGTTCGCGGTTCAGTTCAGGGTTCGACTTGTCGCCGAGCAACACGTCGGCAGCGGTTTTCAGCTCGTAGCATTTCTGCAAGAGGAGTGCTGCGCCCTGCACGTCGCCTCCCAGTGCGCTTTCGGCTATGCTTTTCAGTTCATCGCCCTCTTCGCGGCGGAAGCCGTGTCCGTTGGGGCCGAGGTCCTTGTTGTAGAGCGCGAAGGTGCGGAGTGCGGCGGTGTTGCTGGGGAGTACGGCCTGCAACCCCTTCTCCCAGTCGCGCTTCTCGTCGTACGCCTTCATGTTCCAGCAGTAGTCAGCGATGCCGTAGAGCGATATTTTGGAAGCCTCGGCGTGTTCCATAGGATTGGAAACGAAGCCCGAAAGGTCATCGGCGATGTCAAGTCCGTTGCCGTAGGCCGGGCCGAGCAGGATGTGGTCGCGCACGAAGTCGCTCACGGGGAAGTTCCACCAGATGTAAGCCTTGCGATCGATGCGCTGGTTGATCCATTCCATGCTCTCCTTGTCGATGCAATGAACCACCGTGTTGCCCGTCCACATGATTTGCACGTCCTTATTCATCTTGGTGCCGAGGGTGCGGAGGTAGCCCTTCTCGTCGTTGGCCCAGGCGCGGTTGTATTCCGTGGGACACATGATGAGCGGCGAAACGTCCTTGTGCTTGGCGATGAAGTTATCGTCCACATAGTTCAGGAGTTCGGCCTGCTTGTCGGCTTTGGTGCCTTCGCCCCAGATGTCGTCGAAGAACACGGCAAAGGAGCGGATGCCCAGGTTGTACATCTTTTCGAGTTTGGCCATGAGCGCGTCGCGATCCTCCGGTGTCCATTTGATGTCGATGCCCGGGTGGATGGCCCAGTAGAAGTTCACGCCCCATTGTTTGGAGTGTTCGTTCAGTTCCTGAATGCGTTTGGCTTCGGCATCGGGGTAAGCCTCTCGCCAGTGGTCGCGGTGGTAGGGGTCGTCCTTGGGACCGTAGATATAGACGTTCATTTTGTTGCGTCCGTAGAACTCAATCTGGCTCAGGCGTGCCTTGTGGCTCCACGGAGTGCCGTAGAAACCCTCCACGGTTCCCCGGAATGCCACGTCGGGCCAGTCGGTAATGGTGGCGCATTCCATTTTTCCTTTAGCGATGGAGCCGAGGAGGGTCTGCACGCCATAGAACAGGCCGGCTTCGTCGGCACCTGCAATCACGGCCCCCTTGGGTGTGATTTCGAGGAGGTAGCCCTGAGCGTGTGCCGGTATGCGTGCGGCATATTTCTTCACCGCCTTGTCGCCCTTCACGCCGAGTGTGAGGGTGAAGGCCGCCTTGCTGTCGGTGGCAATGCCGCTTTGTTGCAGTGCTTTGACGGCAAAGCCGTTGAGGCGTGCGGCATCAGCTTTGACGACCCAGGTTTTCGGTGCGTCCAGCAGGTTGCCGTTTTGTAGGTTCACTTGTTGGGGTATGGGATTGACGAGGCTGATTTGAGCCGGTGCTTTGGCGGCTCCCCATGCGGCAAGCAGGAGGCTTGCACAGATAAATCGTTTCTTCATAAAGGAAAAATGTTTTTCCGGGTTAGCGTTAAGGCGTGCCGGGAGTTAACCATACCGGCCCGACAAAGGTAGTATATTTTTTCTGTTAACGTACCTTGTCGTCATAATTTGCGGCAAAAAGGGCACAAAAGGCTCCGGACACTGCACTGGAAGGTTAGGAACTTGAAGCGAGGTGTGCGAACTGTGTCCGGAGCCGTGAAAAAAGGCAGGCACTTCTGCCTTAATGTTGTTTTCAGTCTCTATAGTAACGAAGCTTTGTGAGGCAAACTGCGTCAAAGTAATTCAAATTTCTCTTTCAGTTTGGAGAAGTAGCGTCGTGAGGCCACAACCCTCAGGTTGTCGAACGGCGGAGCGAACCTGCATTTCTGCGTGTTGTTCTCGATGGCACTGAGATACGTGAGGTTGATGATGCACGTATTGCTGATGCGTGCCAGATTGGGTGCCAGTGCCAGCAGGTCGGAGGCCGAGATGCCTTTCTTCAGGGTGTGCGTGTTGTTGTCGGTGAGCATGAGTTGCCAGGAGCGGGTTTCGCTGACGTAGTTGAACATCAGCACTTGATCGATGGTGATGAGCAAGAGTTCGCTCACGGTCTGCATGGCCAACTTGCGCGGCAGGACATCGTTGCCCGGCAACTGGCGTACGGAGTTCTGGATGGCCGTTTTGAGCCGTTCGATGATGGTGCGGAGTTCGCTCTGCTTGTAAGGTTTGAGCAGGAAGTCAAAGGCTGACTGGCGGATGGCATCAATCATGTAATTGGCGTAGCCGGAGTAGAACACCACTTTGAAGTTGAAGTTAATCCTCGGGCAGATGGATTGCAGGAAGTCAAGTCCTGATTTTCCAGGCACCTCCACATCCATGAACAGTACGTCCGGCTGTTTTTCCAGCATGGGCAGCGTGGCATCTGCATAGTTGCTGAAAGTGAATACAGCCGCAAACTCTGGTGAATTTCTCAAATCGTTGGCCAGGGTTTCAAGGGCTGTCGGATTGTCGTCAACGACAAATGCGGTGAGGCCTTTGGTAGCTGTCATAGGCTGTCTATCCTTTTAGGATTTTTCAAACTTTCTGACGCAAAAGTACATTCTTTTTCATTCACTTTTTCCGATTTTGCTACTCTCGGCTGTTTAAGTGGTGATTTTCTTGGTTTAAGCGGTAAAAAATCGGGGTTGAGTGGTAACATTTTATAGAAATATAAATAATTATTCGGATGATTATGAGGCACATCCACCTTGTGTCAGGCAGTCCGCGCGTGGGTTACAAGCGTTCGTATTGGTGTCGTGCGGGAGGTAGCCAGGGCGAATAAAAACGAGCGAGGCGGCCTTGCGTGAAGGTCGCCTCGCGAAGGGGATAGAGGTTCTGTTTCGTCCGTCCGCTGCGGAGAGGAACGGGTTAGAATTGATAGCGGTGGTCCATCATGCCGGACTCGTGCGTAATCATGTAGTTGAATACCGACTGGTAGGCTCGTTGTCCGATAGTCTGGGCGTACTGTGCCATTTCGGTGGCTGCGTCAAACTTGTTGCCGTTCTTTGATTGTCCGGTCACCTTCACGAGGTAGATGGCGGCTGCACCCTGAACGAGCGATGAGTTCTTGCCGACAGCTGTCTTGGCGATGGCACCGGCCAGCTTGGGTTCGGGCATGTTCACGCCTTTCACCATGGGGAATGCGGCGAGGCTCTGGTTGGAGAGCGTATCCGTCACGCAGCCTTTGCACTTCTGCAGGTCGGCGGTCGTCTTGGCGTTCTTGGCGGCGGCGAGAGCTTTCTCGGCCTTCTTGTTCTGCTTCACCACGGTGGTGAGGTACTCTTTCACGGTGGGGTTGTCCCAGGGCAGGTAGCCCTTGTCGTTCACAGCCTTTACGCAAACCAGCAACAGGTGGTCGTTGGCGCGTCCGCACTCGTAGAGTCGGGAAACGTCACCCGCTTTGGCCTCGTCGAAGATCCAGCGTGCGCAGTCCTTCGACTGGTTGCCGCCGATGCGGGCCGGTATCATGTTCTGCATGGGGCTATATCCCGGCAGGTCAATCAGCATATAGCCGTTCTTGGCGGCGTTCTTCTCGATGGAAGCCACGTCCTTGTTCTGGGCCAGGAAGCGGTTGATCTTGCTGAGTTCGTCTTCGTAGGTCTTCTTGGAGAAGTTCAGCGTACACTTCACGACGGCCACGTTGTACTTCGTCACCATCTTGCGGCGGTCGAGCACCTGTACCACCACGGCACCCTGCTCGTTGGAGATGACGCGTGAGCTGTTGGAAGCCACGCCGAAGAGTGCGGTCAGGTAGTCAGCGCTTTCGTCGGGCATGCCGAACTGTTCGTACTGGTTGGAGGAAATCCATACAGAGTCAGAGCGTTGTCCGTACTTCTTGGCCAGGTCGGCGAAGGCGGCACCGCCGTTCAGTGCGTTGAGGATAGAGTCGGCCTGTGCCTTGCGGGCTTCCGGCGTGGCAGCTGTTGCCACGATCTGACGGTAAAGGATAGAGTCGGGAGCTTCCTGCTTGCCGATGAGTTTCAGGGTGTTGATGGTGTTGTCCTGCGCGTTGTAGTAAGTAGCCTTTACGGAGCCTACGGCCATTGAGTCGAGGTTGGCGGCCACGTCCGGCATGGTGCGGAAGGCCATCTTGCTCATGGGCAGGTTCGTGTAGAGCACTTCCGAGTTGGAGGTGCGCACCACGTCGGCCACGTTGTCGGTCTGTCGGAGCTGAGCTTCGAAGCCCTGTACCTTCTTCATTAGGTCGGCGCGGTCGGCGGCACTGGCCATCACGTTCACGTCGATCAGCTTGATGTCGCGGGTGGGTACGGGCGAGAAGAACTGCTCTTTGTACTGGTCATATACGGCTTTCAGGTCTTCGTCGCTCACCTGCACGTCCTTGTCGGCGATGGTGCTGTAGGGCAGTGCTGCCACTTCGGCCGTCTTCACGTTGTTGCGTGCGTCGAAGTTGGCTTGTGCGGCGATGGGGTTCGACACGAATCCCATGGCGAAGAGCATGTTGTATTTGTTGGAGAGCAGTTCGTCGCGGAGTTGCTTTTCGGTGTGGTCCCACAGCTTTTTGATCATCTGCAGCTGTTCCACGGCTTCCCCGTTCTGGGCCTGTTGTGCCTGTTGGATGGTTTTGTTGTAGTCTTTGAGGAAAGCCTGGAGTTGAGCCAGGTCAAAGCGTCCCGTCTGCTGGTTGCCGAAGATGCCGGCCATGAGTTGCAGGCTTTGTGCCGTTCCCAGCCGGAGAGCCTCCTGCACCTCGCCGTCGGTAACGAAGAGACCCAGCTTGTCGCACTCGTGCTTGACCATCTGGTTCTGCACGTACATTTGCCAAACCTGCTCACGGATTTGCTCCGTCTGCTGGTCGGTGAGGTTGCCCTCCTGTCCTTGCAGTCTCATTTGCAGTCTGGTCACTTCGCTTTGTTCCTCGACCATGGTTTGGAAATCCTGGATGGAGAGTTTCTCTCCGAAAACTTTGCCTACTTGGCTCCGGTCCATGGCTGAAGTGGTTTCGATGGACCTGAAGAATTCTTCGGCAATGAAGGCAAAGAGGGCCAAGCCCAGCACGCCCACCAAGAGGGCACCTTTGCTTCGGATGGTTTGTAATGCTGCCATTTGAATTTATTATTGTTTTTTTATGATTTTATTGCAGTGGTGGATATGACGCGCAAAAGTAGGGATTTTTTCCGAAACCAGCTGTTTTCAATGCAAAAAACGGTTGTTTTCTATTGGGCTACGGTCTTTTGGGCCGCTTGGCAGGCCCTTCGCGTCGGGGCACGGTGTCGGTGGCGGCGGTATCGGCGGGTTGTGGTGCCGGTGCCGGGCTTTCGGTCAGCGAATTGTGCATGGGCATGAAGCCTTTCGACTGTTTGACGTGGTACTGTGTGGGTCGTCCGTTGCGCAGTGTAGCGCGGAACCAGTTGCCCTCGATTCCCTGTTCCGGTTCGGTGATGCGGGTGTACACGTCCGATGCCAGTTCGCCCGTCCGCATATTCCAGAACAGCTCTTCCGTTATCAGTTTTGACTGCGCCTCCTTGTCGTGCAGCACGATGTGGCCGTGCAGTTTCCAGAGGTTCTGGTCGTAAAGCCAGGCCGAGTCGGCGGTGATGTAGAGGTTCACCTTGAACTTATCGTCGTAGCGTTCGATGAAGATGCCTTGTGGAAATTCCCACCGTGGCGGGTAGGTTTTGTCGTAGACCCGCCATTCTTCGGCGATCATCTTGTAGCGGATGAAGCCGGAGTCGGAAATCAGTTTGCTCACGCCGTGTGTCACCATCACGGGCAGCGAGTCGCGGTTGTTCACCGCGCCTCCCATGGGTGGTGCCTCGTTGCCGCACGAGGCGGTCATCGAAGCCAGCCCCCCGGAGAGGGAGGCAGCCAGAAGCAGGTGCAGAAGTTTGCGCATGGGGTAGGGTGCTGTGGGGTGGTAGTGAGGTTGGCGCGCCGTTTATTCGGCTTTCCACTTCATGAACCAGCGTTCGTTGAACGACAGGCCGATGCAGAAGCGGAAATAGTTTTCGGTCACCATGCCGGCGAGTTTGGGCTTCACCCTTTCGTATTGTGCCGAGAAGTTGATGAACGAGCGGTTGTTGTGGAAGTTGGTGATGGGCAGTCCGATGCCCATGCTGGCCAGGAAATCGTGCGGGCCGTCGTTGCCGTCCACCTTTATATAAGGAGTGGAGTAGGAAATGCCCAGGCGGTAGCGCACGCGGTTGCTCCATTTCAGCGATTGCGGGTCCGGAGCGTACTCCATGCCCAGGCTCACCTTGTGACGGTCGGTGAAGTTGCCTTTGGCGGCGGCGTAAACCTGTCCGTTGGGGGTGGAGTAAACCGAGGGGTATTTCACGCTGCCCCATTTCTGGAACGTATAGTCCAGGCCTACGCGCAGCGAGTTCTTGAACGTCCAAGTGAGGCCCACACCGAAGGTGTGGGGCAGTGCAAAGGCGTTTTCGGCACGGAGCGTATCGCCGCTGGCGATGGTGGCGTTTGACTCTATCTTCTGGTTGTAGTACGAGGCCGTGCGGTTCACGTCGTGCCCCAGGTTGTACACCAGTCCGAGCGTCAGCTGGTTCTTTTTGTCAATCGTATAGTCGTATTGCAGTCCCGCGCCGAGCTTGTAGGTGCGTATGTCGGCGGCATACACCTGCCGTGAGGAGTACACGTTGGCGTTGTCGAAGCTCATCAGCACTTTGTGCGTCAGTTCTCCCCACAGGTAGCCAGCGTTGATGCCCACTGCCAGCGAGCGGCAGGGAGCCCAGCCGATGCCGGCGTAAGCCTCATGCAGTCCGCCGTCGCCCGAGAAAGTGGTGGTTTGGGTTATCTCGTCGTGGCCGGAGGAGATGGGCTTTTCCGACGTGGTGTTGTAGCCAATGGTGCTGAAAGGGATGATTCCGACCGACATACCCAGCTTCGGAGCCACGCGGAATCCTGCCGTGATGTAGTCAACGGCGGTGTTTTTGGCGTTGGTCTTCACCCCTGCCGTGCCGATGTTGGCATTTTGCAGCGAAAGGCCGAAGTCGAACAGGAAGGACAGGGAATCAATGGCCGCATACGAGGCCGGGTTGAGCGTGTTGAGTTCCGTGCCGTTCTTCATGCCGTATGCCGTGCCGGCCATGCCTTTGTTGAATGCGTTGCCGCCCTCGGCGAGCAATCCGTAGCCGTAGCGTGAGTAGGGAGAGTTGCTGCCGTTGGTCTGGGCCTGTGCGGGCATGGCGGCTGTGAGGGCCAGCATCGTTGCACAGCATAATCTGGAAAGGTTGTCCATCGTTTTTGTTGAGAATGGGAAAAACCGGGCTACGCGGGGTGGCTCGGTGAAAAGTGATGTTGGAGAATACGGTTCAGCCCTGTTTCCACGAGTGCGTGGTGGCAAATCACCCCGGGGTCGGAAGCGAACCGCCGTCCGTTGCCTCCGGTGATGAACACGGCCCCTTCCGGGTGTGCGGCGCGGAAGCGGCTGATGTATCCGTCTATTTCGTATTGTATGCCCTGCCACACGCCGGCCAGCATGGCCGTTTCGGTGGTGCGGCCTATGGTCGGGGGGCCAGGCATGGCGGTCTGCGAGGCCACCAGGGGGAGCCGGGCCGTCTGTTCGTGGAGGGCGCGGAGGCGCATGCCCACGCCGGGCGATATGTTGCCGCCCAGGTAGTGGCCGTCGGCACTGACAAAGTCGTAGGTGATGCAGGTGCCCACATCGGCCACCAGCAGGTCGCGCCCGGGCTTCAGGGCGGCAGCTCCCACTGCTGCGGCCAGCCGGTCGGCACCCAGCGTTCGGGGCGACAGGTAGTCGCATACAAGCGGCGTGGGGGTTTGTCCGTCCACTTGCAGCACGAAGGGCACGGCTCCGCGCAAGGCTTCGGGGAGCCCCGGTGGCATTTCTCCCACCACAGCCAAGGCGCAGGCTTCCACCTTGTGGGTCGAGGCCAGTTGCATCAGCTCGGCGGCCGGGTCTGTTCCGAACTGCACGCGCAGCTGCATCACATCGCGGTCGAAGAGGGCCGCTTTGGCCGAGGAATTGCCTATGTCGACTGTCAGGTTCATATATCTTTGCAAATAATGCCTTGCAAATTTACGGCAAGGTGTGGTTACAGAGAAATAATATCCGTTTTTTTAACTTTTTGGAGGAAATTCGTTTACGCTTTCGTGTGGTTTTATCGTTGAAATGCTGGGGTGGCCGGCAATGGACGGCCTTTGTGGGCTGCAGGGGAGGAGAAGTTAAGGGAGAAGGGATGGTTTAAAATGTGATCTCGTGGGGCTGTTTCGACAAGTCCTTGACTTGTGTTTTACAAGTCCCGGACTATTTTTTACAAGTCCTGGATTAGAAAAAAATAGTCCAGGACTTTTTGTCGCCATTCCGCCTACAGTGTCGGCACTGCCTTTTGTCTGCTCATTTTCACGCTTCCGGGCGGTTTGCAGCCAGGGAGCTTCCTTCACTTTGTGGACAATCGGGCGGTGGTGTTGCCTATACCTATTATATATACAAGTTTCGCGGGGTGTAAAGGTTATGAGGAATAAGGTTATGAGGTTATAAAGTTACTGTTAGAAGTTTTGCATATCAGAAAAGACGATACTCCGAGGGTAACTTTACAACCTCATAACCCAGAGAGCGAAGCGACCCTAACCTAATAATCGATAAGTTTCGCAACTTGTGAAACTTAAATTATATATATAAAGAGCCGGCCATGCGGATTTGCACAGTCGGCTCTTTGAAAGAGGTTTGCGGGGTGACTATTGGAAGTAAACCCGTTTCACGCGGTTGCTGACGGAGGTGAGCACTTCGTAGGGGATGGTGCCGAGTAGGTCGGAGAGCACCGTCACGGGCAGCTCGTCGCCGAATATTTCCACCGTGTCGCCTTCGGCGCAGTCAATGTCCGTCACGTCAATCATGCACACATCCATGCAGATGTTCCCCATGTAGGGAGCCTGCTTCCCGTTGACCAGGCAGTAGCCCTTGCGGTTGCCGAGGTGACGGTTGAGTCCGTCGGCGTAGCCTATGGGCACGGCGGCTATGAGCGAGTCGCGCTCCACTACCGTGCGGCGCGAGTAGCCCACACTGTCGCCCTTCGGCACGCGGCGTATCTGGAGAATGGTGCTGTGCAGGGAGGTGACATTGTGCAGCCGCCGGTTGTCGATGGGGTCGATGCCGTAGAGGCCCAGGCCCAGGCGCACCATGTCGAGGTGGCGTTCGGGGAAACGCTCAATGCCCGCGCTGTTGCAGATGTGGCGCAGGATTTTGTCGGGGAATGCGGCCTGCAACGTGCGCGATGCTTCGTCGAAAAGGCGGAACTGGCGGTCGGAGAATGCGTCGAAGTCCGGCGAATCGGAACCTACGAAATGCGAGAACACCGAGCGCGGCACTACCGCCGTCTGGTGGTGCAGGCGGTCGATAAGTACGGGCACGTCCGTGAGCGGGTCAAACCCCAGGCGGTGCATGCCGGTGTCCAGTTTCAGGTGGACGGGGTAGCCCTGTATGCCCTCTTTCTCGGCAGCGCGGATAAGGGCATCGAGCAGTTTGAAGCTATACACTTCCGGCTCCAGGTCGTATTCAAAGAGGGTGTGGAAGGCCGTCATTTCGGGGTTCATTACCATGATACCCGTGGTGATGCCGGCGCGGCGCAGCTCCGCTCCTTCGTCGGCCACGGCCACGGCGAGGTAGTCCACGCCCCGGTCTTGCAGCGTCTTGGCTATTTCCACCGAGCCGGCACCATAGGCCGAAGCTTTGACCATGCAGGTGATTTTCGTTCCCGGCGAAAGGAACGAACGGTAGAAGTTCAGGTTTTCCGTCAGGGCCTGCAGGTTGACCTGCAATGTGGTTTCGTGAACCCGCAGCGAGAGGGCGGCGGTGATTTGTTCAAAGCCGAATTGGCGTGCCCCCTTCACCAGTACCATCGCCTCTTGCAGGCGGTCGACGAGGCCGCTCTGGATGAGCTCTTCGGTGGTGGCGAAGAAGTCCTTTTGCATGGTAAAGGCCGAGTGGGCGGCGGAGATGTCTTTGCCCACGCCGATGAGCCGGTCCACGTGGCGGTGTTCCAGCATCTCGTTGACTTTGGCGTAAAGCTCGGCAGCGGGCACGCCGGTCTGGAGAATGTCGGAGAGGATGACGGTCTTGGGTTTGTCCTCCTGCTCCGGACGGCGGTTGAGGAAGTCCAGGGCGATGTCCAGCGAAGCCACGTCGGAATTGTACGTGTCGTTGATGATGGTACACTGCCTTACGCCTTGCAGCACTTCGAGGCGCATGGCCACGGGTTCGAGGCGTTGCATGCGGCGGGCTATCTCTTCAGGCTGCAGGCCGAGGTAGAGGCACACGGCCAGACAGTGGATGCAGTTCCTCACCGATGCGTCGTCGGTGAAGGGGACGAGGAGCGAGGCCGTCTGCTTGGCGTAGGTGTAGGTCAGGGTGGTGCCGTTCTCCTCCTTCTGCCGCTGGCTGACGAAGAGGGGACAGTTGCTGTCGGTCTGCGACCAGGCCAGGGGCTTTCCCTTGAAATGGGCGAGGGCGGGGCTGTCGGCCACGATATGGTCGTCGGCACAGAACACCACCACGTCGGCATCCTGGAAGAGGCTGAGCTTTTCGTAGCACTTCTCCTCGGGCGTGGCGAAGTTCTCCTGATGGGCCGGCCCGAGGTTGGTCATCACGCCTATGGTGGGCTGTATGATGGCGCGCAGTGCCTGCATCTCGTCGGGCTGGGAGATGCCGGCCTCGAAGATGCCCACCTGGCTGTGCTCGTCGAGCTGCCAGACGCTCAGCGGCACGCCCACTTGCGAATTGTACGAACGGGGCGAACGGGTCACGTGGAGCGAGGGCGAAAGGAGCTGGTAGAGCCATTCCTTCACCACGGTCTTACCGTTGGAACCGGTAACGCCGATGACGGGGACGGCAAATTCCTCACGATGACGCTCGGCCAGCCTTTGCAGGGCCTTGAGCGGACTGACCACGAGCAGGAAGTTGGCTTCGGGATAGGCGGTCTGCCAGTCGGCAGGCACGGTGCCCACCACGAAGTTGCGCACGCCCCGGCGGTAGAGGTCGGGGATGTAGCGGTGGCCGTCGCCCACTTTGGTGCGCAGGGCGAAGAAGAGGGTTGTTTCGGCAAAGGCCAATGAACGGCTGTCGGTCAGCAGCCAGTCGATGCTGGCATTCCGGTTGCCATACCTGCGGGCACCGGTCAGGGCTGCAATGTTCTCGATAGAATAGTGCATGGCAAATTTCCTTATTGGGAGTTTGTTGAATGATTTTCAGAATGAAGTCCCCATTTCTCCTCGAACGCTTGCCGCCGTTCCTTGCATCGGAGCAGGAACCGGCGGTAGGCTTCGCTTTCGGGGTGGAGGGGACGGTGGTTTTCATCGCGCAGGAGCTGCGCCTGTTCATGGGCAAACTCCGAAAGCGCGGGGGTGAAATAGTGTGTGCGGAAGCGTTCCCACACGTAGTCAATGGCTTGCTCCGAGGGGTGGAGCATATCTGACGCAAAGAAACGGTAGTCGCGCAACTCGTCGAGGATGATTTCGTAGGCGGGGAAGTATTCCACGAAAGGGTGGGTCTGCTGCAAAGCGTCGATGAGCAGTAACAACTGGGCCTTGGAGAGTGCGCTCTCGTGGAACCCGTGTTTGGCGTAACGGTAGGGGCTGAGGGTGAAGACCACGCGCAGCTGCGGACAAAGGGCGTGAAGCTGCTTCAAAGTGTGCTGCCAACGTTCCAGCATCGCTTGCTGTGAAACCGTTCGCTCGCTGAAAAGCCGCGAGGGCATCTTGTGGCAGTTGGCCACGGGGAGTTCTTTGCCGTCGGGGCATTGCAGGAAAAAAACGTGGTCGGTGCTGAACGTGACAAACAGAACTTGGGAACGCAGCAGGTGGCTGTGGGCCTGGTGGTGGGCTTCTGCGATGACGGTGCGCAGCTGCTCGGGCGTGGCGGCCTCGAAACGGGTGGAGAAAAGCCAGTGGCGGAACCGGCGGTCGCCAGCTTGGAACATTCTTTCTTCGGACAGGGTGGGGCCGGGCTGCATCCATTCGTCGAGCGACAGGCTCAGGCTGACGGGATTGTAGAGCACGCCGGAGGGATTGACGCATACGGCTTGCGGCGGCAGGCTTTGCCGCAGACGTTCGCCCATGTGGTCGGCAAAACAGGAGCCGACGCACAGGACAACGGACCGGGGCGTGAGCCGGATGGCGGTGGGGGGAAGTTCGACGGGGGTGAGCAGTTGCATGGACCGGAGGTGTTGGTTCTGAAGCCGCGAACCGAATGGTTCAAAAAGGGGAAAAAGTAAAAAAGACAAAGAAAAAGTAGCCTTGGAAGAGCGGGTTTTAATCGCTTTCCCAAGGCTACGTCCATGTTTTGCGGTGTCAGGTGAAACAAGGCTGCGGCCTTTTTCCCTCAGTGACACCTTTCAGATTGGTTTCGTAGAACGGTCCGGTAGGTTAAAGCCCCAGCTTCTTGGCAATGTCGGCAGGGATGGCACTCTTGTGGATGAGGATGTTCATGGTCTTGTATGCCACGTAAGCCTTTGAGGCATAGAACATGCCATGATACTTTCCGTAGTCACCCCAAGAGTTCTTCACCATGAAGTATTCCGTTCCCTTGTTGTCTTTGGCCAGACCGTAAACCACCATGCCGTGGTCGTCGGTGGTTTCCCAGTTGTCGTAGCCCTGCTGGCGGAGTTCCTGAGTAATAGTCAGCTCTTCGTCGGAAGCAACTTTAGCACCCGTGTCGATGGTGCCGCCCCAGCGTGCGGCGTCACTGCCGGTCAGGTCGCGCACTTTCAGGTTCTTGGGCACGTAAGCGTAGTCCTTGCCGTTGCGACGGCCGAAATATTCTTCCGTTACGTCGGCACCCCAGGCGAAAGAGTAGCCGTTCTTCACGGCACTGTCCATCACGCGCATGAACTCGTCGAGCGGCAAGTTGTAGCTCTCGGCCCAACGCCAGTTGTCCTGGATTTCCAGGATGAACTTGGAGTAGAAAGGATGGTGCGTGTAGGAGGTGAGCGAAACGTAGTCGTCCGGGTTGAGGCCCAGGTAGTCCTTGGCATAAGCCTGCGGCGTGTAGGTCTTGCCGTTGGCGGCCTTCACTTCCTTGGGCAGTTCGCCGAAGTAGTTCTTGTAGATGTTGGACAAATCGTTCTTCCACGAGAGCGAAATCTTGTGCTGCTTGCCTTTGGCCAATGCCGAAACGTAGGCAGAAGTCACGGCATCAAGCTGGTTGAAGTTGAAGAGCGAATCGCCGTAGAGCGTACCGGGAGCCGGCATCGCATTCTCCGGAACGATACCGTAGTGCTTCAGGCAATAAACGGCATCGTAGAACGAACCACCCTGCGAGAAGCTTACATCACCGTGCGTACGTACAGCCTTGTCAGCGCGGTCCATGTAAGTGTTGTAAACGAGGAATGACTCGCAGAGGTCGTGTGTGCCTTTGCCCATGCGGAGCAGTTCAGCCTCGAAGAAGCCCAGCGAAGAGTAGGCCCAGCAAGTGCCGCTCTGGTTCTGGTCCTTGATGGAGGTGATGGGGTTCTCTTTCACCACGGTGAAGATTACCGTGTCCTTGGGGGCAGTTGTTTTTTTCTTTGCTGCCATTGTTCCTGGCACCAGCGTGCAGGCTGCGAGTGCCATGAGGAGCATTTTCTTCATGTCTTTGTGATTAGGTTTGTTATGGGTTATTAGTAGGTTTTAGTAGATGACCGGATTGTCGTCGGCGTGCTCCCGGAGGAACTGTTCCACCTCTTCCACGTGGTAGGGGATGCGTTCTTTTCCGAGGAAGCGGCAGCCGTCGGGCGTGATGAGCACGTCGTCCTCGATGCGCACGCCTCCGAAATCGCGATACTCGTCGATTTTGTCGAAGTTGAGGAATTGGGCGTTCGTACCCTCCTTCCGCCACAGGTCGATGAGGTCCGGAATGAAATAGATGCCCGGTTCGTCCGTCACCACGTGACCCGTTTCGAGCCGGCGGCCAAATCGGAGCGAGGCCGTGCCGAATTGTGACGAAGGCCGTGTCTCGTCGTCATAGCCCACGTAGATTTGGCCGAGCCCCTCCATGTCGTGAACGTCCATACCCATCATGTGGCCGAGGCCGTGGGGCAAGAAGAGGGCGTGCGCCCCGGCATGTACGGCCTCCTCGGTATCGCCGCGCATCAGGCCCAGCTCTTTCAGGCGATCGGTCATGAGTGCGCACACCGCCATGTGTACATCCCACCAGCGAACTCCCGGACGGGCGTGGGTGAGAGCCAGGTCGTGGCATTCCACTACTATATTATATATGTCCTTCTGGCGGTTCGTGAAATGACCGTCTATGGGGGTGGTGCGCGTGTGGTCAGAACAATAATGTTCGTTCGTTTCCGCGCCGGCATCAACGAGCAACAGGCGGCCTGCCTCCAAGGGTCGGGGCGAGGGATAGCCGTGAAGGATTTCGCCGTGCATCGACACGATGCTGGGGAACGATACCTGTGCGCCGTAGCTGGCTGCTATGCCGTCGAGCACGCCACCTATATATTGTTCCGTAACGCCCGGACGCGCCAGCCGCATGGCTGTGGTGTGCATACGGTAGCCTATGGCCGATGCCCGTTCCAGTTCGGCGATTTCCTCCTCCGTCTTGATGGAGCGGAGCTTCACCACGGCCTTGATGAGTGCGAGTGAGGCCGCCTCTCGCTGTTTGGAGGGGTGGATGCCGAGCAAGTCCATGATTTGTATCTGGATGTCGTGGCGGTAAGGCGGCAGGAAATGCACCTGTCGGCCGGCTTTCACCGCCTGGCTGACGATGTCCGCCAGGGCCGCCATGGGGCGGGCCTCGGAAACGCCGCATTCTGCTGCCATGTCGCGCACGGAGTGTACCGAGCCGTACCACACGATATCGTCGATGTCGATTTCGTTGCCGATGAGTACTTCTTTTCCGGTGTCAGCGTCGATTACGCCCACCAGGCCGTCGCGTTTGTGTCCGAAGAAATAGAGAAACGAACTGTCCTGCCTGAACTTGTACGTATTGGCCGGATAATTGTTGGGGCAATCATTGTTGCCGAACAGCAAAATCAGTCCTTTGCCCACCAGCTCGCGCAGCTTGCGACGGCGTTCCACGTATGTTTGCTGTGAGAATAACATAATAGGGGATTTTTGGAGGAGTAACAGGCGGCAAAGGCCGGTAAAAGCCCAAATCCGCTCACTCCGGGTCAACTTTTGCAGCAAAAGTACATATTAAATTCGGTAAACTTCTAATTTTGCCCTGTATTTTAGTTCCGGCAAGGAGTTTTGTGGAATTAAGACCATAGGTTTCAGTGATTTTCCAGAGGAGTGAGAGAAAGGCTGCCGGCATTTTTGGCAGGGCTTTCCCGACCGTTTTCCCGGCGGCGATACCTGCCGTTTGCAGCCTTGGATTTTCAGTTGCCGGACTACTGAATTTGTTATCAACAAACTGAACTGCTTTTCCTATATGGCGACCAATGTTTTGCAGAGCGACCTTGTTTCAGCCTATTGTCGGCATGAGGCAGGCTTGGTGCTGGAGGGTGGAGGTATGCGCGGCGTGTTCACTTCGGGTGTGCTCGACTTTTTCTTGGACAACGACATCACCTTCCCCTATTGTGCCAGTGTTTCCGCTGGTGCTTGCAACGGCCTTTCCTACATGAGCCGGCAGCGTGGCCGGGCCAAGAAGTCGAACATCGACCTGCTTGAGAAATACCGTTATATCGGCATGAAATACCTTTGGACGCAGCACAGCATCCTCGACCGCGAATTTCTTTACGATAAGTTGCCCCATGAGCTGTTGCCCTTCGACTATGCCGCGTGTTTCGCCAACCCCATGATTTTCGAGATGGCCGTGACCAACTGCCTCACGGGCAAGGCCGAGTACCTTTCCGAGCGCAGCAGCGAAAGCCGCCTCATACAGATAGCCAAAGCCTCCTCCTCCCTGCCTTACGTCTGCCCCGTCGTGTGGGTGGACCACAAGCCGATGCTCGACGGCGGCATTGTCGACTCCATCCCCCTGGAGCGCTCCATCGACATGGGGCATCCTTTCAACGTGGTGGTGCTCACTCGCAACCGGGGCTACCGCGACACGGGACGCGACATCAAGAATCCGCCTTACATCTACCGCCGTTTTCCCCGCCTCCGTCTGGTGCTCAGCAAACGCCATGCCTGCTACAACCGCCAGCTTGAACTGGTGGAACGCCTCGAGGACGAAGGCCGCATCCTGGCCATCAGGCCCAAGCGGCCCTTGGAAGTGGGGCGGTTGGAGAGCAATGTCGGCAAACTCACCGCACTTTATGAAGAAGGCTACGCCTGTGCTGCCGAGGCCATGGCACGTTTGGAGCAGTCCAAGCCCTGATGCCGTCTCCCGTCCCTCCCACCACCGCATCCCCTTTTCCCCTTATCATTCCCCATTCCATGCTTCTTCCCGAACTACTCCAGCCGTACGCCCGCCATCCTCAGGTTTCGGCTTTGTGTAAGTTGACAGCCGAACCCTCCGCCCACACCATTTATATGGAAGGCTTGCACGCTTCCGCCCCCGCTGTGGTCCTTGCCGCCTGGTCCTTGCGTATGGGCCGGCAGGGCCGCACCTGCCTCGTCGTGCTGGAGGATGAAGAACGGGCCGGTTACTTCTATCACGACCTCACCCGTATGCTGCCCGACGACCAGGTGCTTTTCTATCCCTCCGCCTATCGCCGTGCCGTGAAATACGCCCAGCGCGATGCCGCCAACGAAATCCTGCGCACCGAAGTGCTGGGGCGGCTGTCGGCTCGCTGCGCGGCGGCTTCCGGAGCCGAGGCCGACAGCTTGTTCGTGGTGACCTATCCCGATGCCATGGCGCGCCGCGTGGCACCCTGCCAGGCTTTCACCGACAGCAGCATCACCCTTTCCGAAGGCGACAGCCACGACCTCACGGACCTCACCAAACGCTTGCTCGAACTTGGCTTCCACCGCAAGGACTACGTCTACGAGCCGGGCGAGTTCGCCTTGCGCGGTTCCATCCTCGACGTGTTTTCCTACGCTTCGGAATATCCCCTGCGCATTGACTTCTTCGGCGACGAGATAGACTCCATCCGGCTGTTTGAGGTGCAGACCCAGCTCTCGCGCGAGCGGAAAAAGGAGGCGCGCATCGTGCCCGATACCCAGGCGGCACGCCCGCAGGACGGCCAGGTGCCTTTCACCGACTACCTGCCTGCCGATACCGTGGTGGTGTCGGCCGACCTCACGTTCGTGGCCGACACCATCGACCGCATCTACTCCGAGGGCTTCGTCAGGCAGGCCGCTTTGGCCAGCGAAGCTCAGAGCGAGATGGAAGAAGCCGAGCGGCGTGCGCAGCTGGAACGGGAACTGCAGCTCATCACCGCCTCCACGTTTCTCCGGGGCGTGGCCGGCAAGCAGCGGATTGCCTTCGGCCCGGCCCGGCCCGACAAGGCCGATGCCGTGCTCCACTTCTCGGCTTCGCCCCAGCCCTTATATCACAAAAACTTCACCCTGCTTGAAACCGACCTCGCACAGTTCAAGGCCGACGGCTACACCTTATATATATTGGCCGACAGTCCGAAGCAGACCGAACGCCTTGAGCACATTTTCGAGGAGACCGGAAAGGGCACGTCCTTCCAGCCCGTGGAGCGCACCCTGCACGAGGGATTTGTGGACCACACCCTGCGCCAATGCTGGCTGACCGACCACCAGATTTTCGACCGTTTCCACAAGTACAACCTCAAGACCGACCACGCACGCGACGCCAAGATGGCGCTGACCCTCAAGGAACTCATGCAGTTCGAACCCGGCGACTTCGTGGTCCACATCGACTACGGCGTGGGTCGCTTCGCGGGGCTGGTCCGGATGCCGGCGGCCGACGGCGAGCTGCAGGAGATGATCAAACTCACGTACAAGAACGACGATGCCGTCTACGTGTCCATCCATTCGCTCCACAAAGTGTCGAAGTACAAAGGCCGCGAGGGCGAGCCGCCGCGCATGAGCACCCTGGGCACGGGGGCGTGGGAGAAGCTCAAGGAGCGTACCAAGAAGAAGATAAAGGACATCGCCCGCGACCTCATCCGCCTCTACTCCCTCCGCAAGGAGGAAAAAGGCTATGCCTTCAGTGCCGACTCGTTCATGCAGCACGAGCTGGAGGCCGGCTTTGCCTATGAGGACACCCCGGACCAGCTGCGAGTGACACAGGAAGTGAAGGCCGACATGGAGAGTTCCCGCCCCATGGACCGCCTGGTGTGTGGCGATGTGGGGTTCGGCAAAACCGAAATAGCCGTCAGGGCCGCCATGAAAGCCGCTGCCGACAGCAAGCAGGTGGCCGTGCTCGTGCCCACCACCGTGCTGGCATTGCAACACTACAAGACTTTCGCCTCGCGCCTCAAGGATTTCCCCGTCAGGGTGGACTACCTGAGCCGGGCACGCACTGCGGCACAGACCAAGGCCGTGCTCAAGGACCTGGCGGAGGGGAAAATCGACATCCTCGTCGGCACGCACAAACTGATTGGCAAGAATGTGAAATGGCACGACTTGGGGCTGCTCATCATCGACGAGGAACAGAAATTCGGCGTGGCCGTGAAGGAAAAACTCCGCCAGCTGAAGGTCAATGTCGACACCCTCACGATGTCGGCCACGCCCATCCCGCGCACCCTCCAGTTTTCGCTCATGGGGGCACGCGACTTCAGCGTCATCCAGACACCGCCGCCCAACCGCCGCCCCATCCAGACCGAAATACATACCTTCAGCCACGAGGTGATTGCCGAGGCGGTGAATTTCGAGATGAGTCGTAACGGACAGGTGTACATCGTGACCAACCGTGTGGCGGCCTTGCCCAACCTTTCGGCATTGGTCAAGAAACACGTGCCCGATGCCCGCGTCGCCATCGGCCATGGGCAGATGCCGCCCGACGAGTTGGAGAAAGTGATCATGGGCTTTGTCAATTACGACTACGACGTGCTCATTTCCACGACCATCGTGGAAAACGGCATCGACATACCCAATGCCAACACCATCATCATCGACGCAGCCCACTGCTTCGGCCTTTCTGACCTTCACCAGATGCGTGGCCGCGTGGGGCGCGGGCCGCGCAAAGCCTTCTGCTACCTGCTCGCACCGCCCCTTGCCCTCCTGCCCGACGAGTCCCGCCGCAGGTTGCAGGCCATCGAAAACTTTTCCGACCTCGGGTCGGGCATCCACATCGCCATGCAGGACCTCGACATCCGTGGGGCGGGCAACCTGCTCGGCGCGGAGCAGAGCGGATTTGTGGCTGACTTGGGTTACGAAACGTACCAGAAAGTGCTGGCCGAGGCTGTGGCGGAACTGAAGAACGATGAGTTTGCCGAACTCTACGCCGACGAAATCAAGCAGGCCGGCACGCTCAGCGGGGAGTTCTTTGTGGACGACTGCACGGTGGAGTGCGACCTCCATGCCTATTTCCCCGAAACTTATGTGCCGGGAGCCACGGAGCGCATGATGCTTTACCGCGAGCTGGACGGACTGACCGACGAAAAACAGATACAGGAGTTCCGCCGGCGCATGGAGGACCGCTTCGGCACCCTGCCGCCTGAGGGCGAAGAACTGCTGCGCATCGTGCCGCTCAGGGCTTGGGGGCGGAAGGTCGGGGCCGAACGCATCACACTCAAGAACCGGCGGATGACGCTCTACTTTGTCAGCAATCCCGACAGCCCCTTCTACCGCAGCGCCACCTTCGACAGGGTGCTGCACTTCGCCACCACAAATTACCACCGCTGCAAACTGGACGAGCCGAACGGCCATCGCCGCATGACGGTGGCCGACGTGCCCAGCGTGGAATGTGCGCTCACCACACTCCGCCTCATCGTGGAGGCATGACCCTTTTCCTTGGCTTTTCGCGGAGCTTCATCCCGGACCTCCGATGCATCGTTTTCCCAATTCCCGGATTTGCTATCTGCAGGTCCGGGGCTTTTTTTAGTGTCCGCCGGCCGGAAAAATCCGGAACCCCGGTTTGTGGGAGTACCCCTCGGCGGAGTACTCCAGTACCCCTTGCCGGAATACTCCAGTCCTCCCTACGGGGCACTCCAGTCCTCCCTACGGGGTACTGCGGTACTCCGCCGGGGTACTGCGGCCAAGCGGTGTTTTGGTGCGGCCAACCGCTGAAAGCCCTCCGGAATGTCCTGCGGAATGTCCGTTTTTGCCTATCTTGCGCCCGTTCTTTCATTTACGGCACAGAAAAATGTAGCAAACCGACGGTGGCCATCGTCTGATGTTTGCAGCGGCGGAACAGGTCAGGAGCAAACGGCCTTCCTGCCTTCCGGCATTTCTGTTTCCGGACTTTTATCTGCTGCCAAGAAAAACCGATTTCATGACCGAAAAAGATTTTGCCCTGCTCGTGCGTGAGCATAAAAGCACCATCTATACCGTGTGCCACATGTTCGCCTCCGACCAAGACGAAGTGAACGACCTGTTTCAGGAAACGCTCATCAACCTGTGGCGCGGCTACGACTCGTTCAAGGGTCAGTCCAAACTGAACTCGTGGATTTACCGCGTGACCCTGAACACCTGCATCTCGGCCGACCGCAAGAAACGGCGCAAGCCCACCATCCCGCTCGAAATGGACATCAACCTGTACGAGGACACCGATGCCGACGCACGCCAGATTCAGTTGCTCTACAAGCGCATTCACCGCTTGAAGCCCTTTGACCGCGCCATCGTGTTGCTGTGGCTCGAAAGTCTGCCGTACGACGAGATCGGTGCCATCGTCGGCATTTCGGCCAAAAATGTGTCGGTCAGGCTCGTGCGCATCCGCGAAGAATTGAAAAAAATGAAAGACTGATTGCCAAAACTGTTGTTTATGGATACCTTAGAACAAATGAAAGAGCAGCTGCGGCTGCTACAGGATAAACTTGACCGCCAGACCCTCGTGAGCGAACGGATGCTGCGCGCCGTGGTGGGCCATAAGGTTCATGCGCTCAACCGTCAGGCGTTGCAGATAGCCCTTGTCGGGGTGCTGGGCATACCTTACTGCCTCTGGTCCTTCGGGATGTTGCACCTTTCCGTGCCGTTTCAGGCCGTGACGGTGGCCTTCCTGGCACTGGCCGTGGGCTACACGTGGTTTTCCCACCGGGGGCTGGGCAGCAGTTCCATGGCACGGGCATCGCTGTGTCAGGTAGGACAGCGCGTGGCACGCATGAAGCTGCTCTACGCCCGGTGGCTGCGCTTCAGCTTGCCTTTCCTGGGCATCTGGCTGTCGTGGTTCACGTGGGAAATCTTGCAGCAGATGGAGTACAGCATGGAGTATCGCGTGGGCATACTCTGCGGCGGCGCGGTGGGCGGACTGATCGGCGGTTTCTGTGGATGGATGTCGTACCGGCGCACACAGCGGTTGGCGCGGGCCATACTCGACGAAATCGAAGGGCTGGATACCACAGACGGCCACCTCGCTTGAAGCCTGCCAGTTGCCCTTCCGTAGCGCCAGATGACCCCTGACTACGGTGAAAAGCAGCCTTTTTTATGCGAAGAACGAAAAAAACGGGCGGAATGTTTGGCCGTTTGCAGATTACTCCCTACTTTTGCATCGCTTTCGGAAAGAAATGCTCTTTGACATGGTGCTTATAGTTCAGTTGGTTAGAGCGTCAGATTGTGGTTCTGAATGTCGTGGGTTCGAATCCCACTAAGCACCCTAAAGTTTATTTCCCGCAAAATCAAAGTCAATCCTTGGTTTTGCGGGATTGTCTTTTCAATCCCTCAAAGTCCCCATGCTTTGAGCATATTTATTGGTTTGTCAATGGAAATGCAAGAAAAAAATCCCTCCCTTCCGCAGGGCGGAGCGATAAGCCCGGAAGCCGAAATCGTGATGCACAACCTGCTCACACGCCGCAGCGTGCGCAAATACCAGTCCACGCCTGTGCCGCAGGAACTCCTGGACCGCATCATCGAGGCCGGCACTTATGCCGCCTCGGGCAAAAGCCAGCAGCCTTGGATCATCATCCAAGTGACCGAACCCGCCGTGATGGAACGTCTGCGCCGCGTCAACGCGCAAATCATGGGGGTGGCCGAAGATGCCGACCCCTTCTACGGCGCACCGGTCTACCTCATCGTGCTGGCCGAAAGGCAGAACAAGAATCATGTCTACGACGGCACGCTCGTCATGGGCAACATGATGCTCGCAGCCCACGCCCTGGGGCTGGGAACGTGCTGGATCAACCGCGCCCGTGAGGAGTTCGACATGCCCGAGTGGCAGGAGTGGCTCCACTCCTTAGGCATCGAGGGCGACTACGAGGGCATCGGCCATCTTTCCGTGGGCTATGCTGAAGGAGAGCCGCGACCGGCCAAACCGCGCAAGCCCTGCGTGTATAAGGTGTAGGCCACAGTACCAACACTTCCCCTTGCGGGATGATGGATACGGCAAGCCCCCGAGGAAACGACCTGCGTGATCGTTCTTCGGGGGCTTGTCTTTTATAAATGCCCGGAAAGGGTTGATGTAGGATGCTTAGGCGTTGCGGAAACGCAGCTGCTGTCCGTCGGCCTCCACCACGATGGGTTTTTCCTTGTCCACCGTGCCGGCCAAGAGGGCTTTGCTCAAATCGTTGAGCAGCAGCCGCTGCAAGGCCCGTTTCACAGGGCGTGCACCGAACTCGGGGTCGAAACCGGCTTCGGCCACCAGACTGACGGCACTGTCGGCCACGCTGAGCGTTACGCCCTGTCCAGCAAGGAGCTTGCCGATGCTGGCCACCTGCAGCCGGACTATCTGCGCAATCTGCGGAGCCGTGAGCGGATGGAACATGATGATGTCGTCGATTCGGTTCAGGAATTCGGGCCGGATGGTCTTCTTGAGCATCTCCAGCACCTCAGTCTTCGTTTCCTCCTCGATGCGTTCACGCTCCTGTTCGTTTTTGCGCGCCCACTCCTCAAAGCGTTGCTGGATGAGCTGCGAGCCCATGTTGGAAGTCATGATGATGATGGTGTTCTTGAAGTTTACGGTGCGCCCCTTGTTGTCCGTGAGCCGCCCGTCGTCGAGCACTTGCAGCAGGATGTTGAACACGTCGGGGTGAGCCTTCTCTATTTCATCGAAGAGCACCACGCTGTAAGGCTTGCGGCGCACGGCTTCGGTGAGCTGGCCGCCTTCGTCGTAGCCCACGTATCCCGGAGGCGCGCCGACCAGGCGGCTCACGCTGAACTTCTCCTGGTACTCGCTCATGTCGATACGTGTCATCATGTTCTCGTCGTTGAAGAGGTAGTCGGCCAAGGCCTTGGCCAGCTCAGTCTTGCCCACGCCCGTCGTACCGAGGAAGATGAACGAACCGATGGGGCGTTTCGGGTCCTGAAGTCCGGCTCGCGACCGGCGCACTGCGTCGGCCACCGCGCTGATGGCTTCGTCCTGTCCCACGACACGCTGGTGCAGTTCTTCCTCCAAGTGGAGCAGTTTTTCGCGTTCGCTTTGCAGCATACGGGTCACGGGTATGCCGGTCCAGCGGGCCACCACCTCGGCAATGTCGTCGGGGGTTACTTCCTCCTTCACCATGGCTTCGGCCCCTTGTCTGGCCTTCAGCTGTTGCTGCCGCGCGTCGATGTCGTCCTGCAGCTGCCGCAGTTTCCCGTAGCGTATCTCCGCCACGCGGCCATAGTCGCCTTCGCGTTCGGCGCGTTCGGCTTCAAACTTCAGCTGCTCCATCTGTTGCTTGTCCTGCTGGATGCCGGCCAGCACCTCCTTCTCGCCTTCCCATTTGGCGCGGAGGTCCTTTTCCTTCTCCTCCAGTTCGGCAATGTCGCGGTTGAGTGCGTCGAGCTTCTGCGTGTCGTTTTCCCGCTTGATGGCCTCGCGTTCAATTTCGAGCTGGCGCAGGCGTCGGGTAATCTCGTCCAGTTCCTCCGGTTGCGAGTCCCGTTCCATGCGGAGCTTGGCTGCCGCTTCATCCATCAGGTCGATGGCCTTGTCCGGCAGGAAGCGGTCCGAAATGTAGCGGTGTGAGAGTCCGACGGCGGCAATCAGCGCATCGTCCTGAATACGTACGCGGTGGTGGTTCTCGTAGCGTTCCTTCAAGCCACGGAGAATGGAGATAGCATCCTCGGGCGAAGGTTCGTCCACGGTGACCGTTTGGAAGCGTCGCTCCAATGCCTTGTCCTTTTCAAAGTACTTTTGGTACTCGTCCAGGGTCGTGGCCCCGATGCTGCGGAGTTCGCCCCTTGCCAGGGCAGGTTTCAGGATATTGGCCGCGTCCATGGCTCCCTCGCTCTTGCCTGCACCCACCAAGGTGTGGATTTCGTCGATGAAGAGAATGATTTCCCCCTGCGCCTGCGTCACTTCGTTGATGACGCTCTTGAGCCGTTCCTCAAACTCCCCTTTGTATTTCGCGCCGGCCACGAGTGCGCCCATGTCGAGCGAATACAGTTTCTTGTTCTTCAGGTTCTCCGGCACGTCGCCGCGCACAATGCGTTGCGCCAATCCCTCCACGATGGCCGTCTTGCCCGTTCCCGGTTCGCCGATGAGGATAGGGTTGTTCTTGGTTCGGCGTGAGAGGATCTGCAGCACGCGCCGTATCTCCTCATCGCGGCCTATCACAGGGTCGAGCTTGCCTTCGCGCGCCTCGTCCACGAGGTTGCGTGCATACTTTTGCAGTGCTTGGTACGTGTCCTCGCTGGATTGCGACGTGGCCTTCTGTCCGCCGCGCAGCTCCAGGATGGCTTTCTTCAGGCCGTCGGCTGTCACGCCGGCATCCTTGAGCATTTGCGCCGCCAAGCCCCCTTCTTGCAGCAGGGCCTGCAAGAGCGGTTCCAGACCCACGTACGTGTCGCCCGATTGGCGGGCAATATCCACCGCCTTTTGGAGCACGCGGTTCGCCTCGTTGTCCAAATAAGGCTGTCCGCCGCTTACGCGCGGCTGCCGCTGCAACTCATTCTGCACGGCGGCGCGCAGGGCGTGGTCGTTCACCCCCAGTTTCCCGAAGATAAACTGCGTGACGTTTTCCCCTTCCGTCAGTACGCCGTTGAGCAGGTGTAGCGGAGTGATGGCCTGCTGTCCGTTTTGCGAGGCCAGCTCCACGGCCTGCTGTACGGCCTGTTGTGCTTTGATGGTAAAGTTCTCGAAGTTCATATCTTGTCTTTTTAATGATTAATGCATAATGAAAAATGAATAATTGGCCAGTGGCAAAGACCGTCCTGTAAGCCAGTCGTAGGCCAGATGGTTTATTCAAATTGAATTTACACATTACCCATTGGCAAAGCCGTTGCCAAGGACAAGACCGATAACAATTCTTAGTTTTTTGTGTCAAAATGGCGCGAAAGAGTGGGGGATTGTTTACAAATCCTCCGCAGTTTGAGCCACAAAGTCAGCTCCGGCTGCCAAGAGCTTGTGCGGTGAATGGTTGCCCCACGCCACGCCGACCAAGTGTGCAGCCCGTGCCGCCGCCCCCATTTCCATGTCGAACGAAGTGTCGCCGATGACCGTAGTGTCCTCCGCTTTCACGTGAGCCATGCGTTGCAGTGCCAGCACGGGTGCGGGGTCCGGTTTGTGGGTCTGCACGTCTTCGCAGGCCACGATGAAGTGGAACAGGTGGCGTATGCCCAGCTGCGTGCAAAGCTCCTCCACAGAGCGGTGTCCCCGGCTGGTGGCGATGGCCACGACGTAGCCGGCATCGAACTGGCGTTGCAGTGCATCGGCGATGCCGGGAAAGAGGCGCACGCTGACCGCCCCGAGTTGTTCAAACAGCTCCTGGTAAATGTGCAAGGCATCCTCGAGCAAGGAGCCGTCCACCCTTGCGAGCTGCGGTATGGCCGCCCTGAGCGGCAGTCCGATGGTTTGTCGCACCGCCTCCTCCGAAGGGATGGGCCAGCCCATTTTCCCGAACGTGGCCTGCATGGTGCGCACGATGCCCGCCGAGGTGTCGGCCACGGTGCCGTCGAAGTCCCACACCACCAAGCTGCGTCGCAGACAGTACTGCACGGTGGCACCCGCACCGTCGAAGCCCTCGATGGGTGGGCAGCATTTGGTAACCTTCACCTGGACCATGGCAATTTTGGGGAAGCCGCTGATGAGCGAGCGGGCAATGCGTCCGGCCACGTGTTCGATGAGGGCGGAGGGAATATCCATCTCTTCCTTTACTTTCCCGTAAATTTCTGCGTAGTTGACCGTAGCTTCCAAAGCGTCGTGGCAGAGCGCGTCGTGCGCATCGGTATCTGCGATTTCCAACGAAAGGTCAACCAAAAAGTCGCCCCCCACGACGCATTCCTGCGGCAACACGCCATGTCGGGCCTTGAAGTGAAGCGAGTTTAGTTTAAGGTACACGTTGTCTTATGTTTAGGAGATTATAAGAGATAGGGTTATGAGAGATGAGGTTATGAGGTTATAAAGTCACTTACTGAGCGATGGGGAAATTTTCGCTCAAATAGTAATATTATAACCTCATAACCCCGTAACCTTATAACTTTCAAATTTCGGATTGCTATCCGCATCGGCTGGCGCCGCAATGCTTGCAGATGAGGCAGCCCTCCTGGTACACCAGCGTTTCGTGTCCGCAGTTGGGACACTTCTGTCCGGTGGCCTCCGTGCCGTCCGTGACATATTTCTTCAGGGCACGGCTCACGCCCACCTTCCACGTGTTGATGTTTTCGCTTTCCAGTTGCAGCGAGTTCACCAGTTTGATGACATTCACGATGGGCATACGGTAGCGCAGCACGCCGGAGATGAGTTTGGCGTAGTTCCAGTATTCCTTGTTGAACTTCTCCGAGAGCCCCTCCACCGTCATTTTGTAGCCTCGCTTGTTCTCGAACTGGAAGTCGTAGCGTTTGGAGCCGTCGGGGCAGATGGTTTTGATGATGCGCCCTTTGGTGACCGTTTTGGGCAGCACGATACCCTCTTCATCGTCTTGCAGACCGGTGAAAATCTCGTACGGATGTCCGTCGAGCAGGCCGACGAAAGCCACCCACTTCTCCTTGTTGTTCTGGAAGCGCACCACGTCGCACTCCAGCACCTCCGGCCGCCGTTCCGTCACCACCGGTGGTTGGCACTGCGGCAGTGCATCGGCTGTAGCCTCGCCCGCTTTCTGCTTCTTGTCCGTTTTCTGCGTGCTGACCAGCACTCCGGAGCGTGAGCCGTCGCGGTAGATGGTACATCCCTTGCATCCGCTTTGCCAAGCCTCCACGTAGAGGCGGTTCACCAGTTCCTCGTCCACCGAGTTGGGGAGGTTCACCGTCACGCTGATACTGTGGTCCACCCACTTCTGGATGCTTCCCTGCATCTTCACCTTCATGAGCCAGTCCACGTCGTTCGCGGTAGCCTTGTGGTAAGGCGAGCGGGCCACCAGTTCGTCGATTTCCTCCTGCGAGTAGTTGCGTGAAGTGTCCAGCCCCTGCGCCTGCATCCAGGTGAGAAACTTGTGATGGTAAACGATGTATTCCTCGAACGCATCGCCCGTTTCGTCCACGTAGTCCACGCGCACCTCCGGGTCGTTCGGGTTCACCTTGCGGCGACGCTTGTACACCGGCATGAACACCGGCTCAATGCCGCTGGTGGTTTGCGTCATGAGGCTCGTGGTGCCCGTCGGTGCGATGGTGAGGCAGGCAATGTTGCGCCGTCCGTACTGTACCATGTCGGCGTACAGCTGCGGGTCGGCCTCCTTCAGGCGCAGGATGAACGGGTTGTTCGCTTCGCGTGCAGCGTCGAACACCTCGAACGCGCCGCGCTCCTTTGCCATCACCGTGCTTGAGCGGTAAGCCGCGAGTGCCAGCGAGCGTTGTACCTTCACCGCCATGTCCGTGGCCTCCTGCGTGCCATAGCGCAGCCCCAGTGCGGCCAGCATATCGCCTTCGGCGGTGATGCCCACCCCCGTGCGCCGTCCTTGCGCCGTTTTGCGCTTGATTTTCTCCCAAAGGCGCAGTTCGGTGAATTTCACCTCCTCGTCCTGCGGGTCCGACTTGATTTTTTCGATGATGCGGTCAATCTTTTCCTGCTCCAGGTCAATGATGTCGTCCATGAACCGCTGTGCCAGCGCCACGTGCTCGCGGAACATGGCGAAGTCGAACTCCGCCTGTGGCGTGAACGGGTTCCGCACGTACGAGTAAAGGTTGATGGCCAGCAGTCGGCAACTGTCGTAGGGGCAGAGCGGGATTTCGCCGCAGGGGTTCGTTGACACCGTGCTGAAGCCCAGGTCGGCGTAGCAGTCCGGTATGCTTTCGCGGCGTATGGTGTCCCAGAAGAGCACGCCCGGCTCCGCGCTTTTCCACGCGTTGTGGACGATTTTCTTCCACAGAGCCTTTGCGTTGATTTCCTTCACCACCTGCGGTTCGTTGCTTTCGGTGGGGAACTGCTGCCGGTAAGGCGTGCCCTCCGTGGCGCAGCGCATGAACTCATCGTCGATTTTCACGCTCACGTTGGCTCCCGTGATTTTGCCTTCCTGCATCTTTGCATCGATGAAGTCCTCCGCTTCCGGGTGGCGGATGCTGATGGACAGCATCAGTGCGCCGCGCCGTCCGTCCTGCGCCACCTCCCGGGTAGAATTGCTGTAGCGTTCCATGAACGGCACGATGCCGGTGGAGGTGAGGGCCGAGTTCTTCACGGGCGAGCCTTTGGGGCGGATGCCCGAGAGGTCGTGTCCCACGCCGCCGCGCCGCTTCATGAGCTGCACCTGCTCCTCGTCGAGTTTCAGGATGGCGCCGTAAGAGTCGCTGTCGCCGTCAATGCCGATGACAAAGCAGTTGGATAGCGAGGCAATCTGGTTATCGTTTCCGATGCCCGTCATGGGCGAGCCCGCCGGTACGATGTAGCGGAAGTGGTCCAGCATTTCAAAGATGCGCTCTTCGGCCACGGGGTTGGGATACTTGCGTTCGATGCGTGCCAGTTCACCGGCGATGCGATGGTGCATATCAGTGGGTGAGCATTCAAAGATATGTCCTAAGGAGTCCTTCATGGCATACTTGTTCACCCATACGCGGGCAGCCAGTTCGTCGCCGCCGAAGTATTCGAGCGAGGCTTGGAAAGCCTCATCGTAGGCGTAGTTTTTCTTTTCCACGTTGTGTATGTTGTTTCAGGATATTCACAGATAAGGTTTTGGCCTTTCGGCCAAATTCATAGCTGCAGGCTTTGCAGCGCGCTGCCGTCCAGGCTTCTGAGTGCCAGCACCCCGCCGGCATAAGTGGCGAATGAGGGCGGGTTGCCCCCCTTCGGGAAAGTGGGTGAGCCGGTGTTGAGTATGACGGGCCGGCCCAGTTCCTTGTCGGCCGGTTCCAGCTTCATCAGGTGCGTATGTCCCTGCACCAGCACGTCGCAGGCCGGTCCCGCCGGCAGTTTCTTCTCGCCGAACACGTGGCCGTGGGTCAGGAAGAAGCGCACCCCGTTGTCGGCCAGCAGCACGTAGGGAGCCTGTATGGGAAATTCCAGCAGCATCTGGTCCACTTCCGAATCGCAGTTGCCCCTGACGGCCACAATCTGTGCGGCGCGTTCGTTCAGCCTTTCGGCCACGGCCATCGGGTCCAGCCCCGGGCACAGTCCGTTGCGCGGTCCGTAGTTCAGCAGGTCGCCCAGCAGTACCAGCAGCTCGTAGTGGTGCGCATCGTAGTAGCTGAGCGCAGCATCAAGTGCGGGCAGCGAACCGTGGATGTCCGAAAGAAAAAGAATTTTCATTGTATGTAGGGTTAGTGGGTAAGTCAAGCGTTTGGGTTTCAGCGGTTTTCCGTGGCGCATACAGCCGGAAAACAGGAAAACACGCGGCGAAGTTAACAAAAAGCAGTAAGGAGGCTTCACGTTGTAACTTGTTTTTTATGGAGTGTTCTATAAATTAGCCCAAGATGCTTTAATGGTTATGAGTGATTAGGTTATGAAGTCATAAAGTTACTTGGAGGGGCAAATTATCTGCCATTGACAGTATTATTATTCTTAATATTGCACTTGTTTGTTGACTCTATCACGGACCGCCGGGAGCAGGGCAAAGTGAAGTTGCTTGGTCTGAATGTCGTCAACTTGCCAAAAATGTCTACTTTTGCACACTTGCCTATGCGGTGGGGTATCATTTTCCTCACCGGCACGAAGCCGCAGCGGCGGCATTCCTTTTTCTGACAATAACAACTACAAACCAAAATTTTTTTCACAGATGAACAATCATTACAGTTATCCCCAGTCTGCCGACATGCTGAAAAGATCTGTTTGGATCGTGTTGGTCGTAGTCCTGTTGGGCGTAGCCATGGCCTTTGTCATTCCCTGGTACAACGTGTGGTCGCAGGAGATGGAAGGCAAGGCCGAGTTCGCCAAGGCCGAGCAGAACCGCAAAATCAAGATTGAGGAAGCCCGTGCCAACCTCGAAGCCGAAAAACTCAACGCCCAGGCCGAAGTGGAGCGTGCCAAGGGAGCCGCCGAGGCCATCCGCATTGAAAACGGCAGCATTACCCCCACCTACATCCAATACCTGTGGGTGCGCCAGCAGTCAGACCTCAGCGACAAAACCGTCATCTACATCCCCACCGAAACCAACCTCCCCTTGCTGGAATCCACCCGCTTCAACCGTCTCGGCCTCACCGCCGACAAATAGTGCGTGCAGTCCCGGCAAGAAAACTCTGAGAAACCTTTTAAAAAAATGGAACAAAGCAAACATCTGGTGGGGCTCACCGAGGCCGAAGTGGTTGAGAGCCGCCGAAAGCATGGCTCCAACGTGCTCACTCCACCCGCGAAAGCCCCACTGTGGAAACAATTTTTGGATAAGTTCAGCGATCCGCTCATCGTCATCCTGCTGATTGCCGGCGTACTGTCGGTGTGTATCTCCATCTACGAATATTTCTCTCTCGGCCAGAGCGCGCAAGTGTTCTTCGAGCCGGTGGGCATCTTCGTGGCCATCTTCCTCGCCACGGGCTTGGCGTTCTATTTCGAGCTGCAGGCCGACAAGGAATTTACCGTGCTCAACCAAGTCAACGACGACGAGCCTGTGGAAGTTATCCGGGGCGGCAACATCACCCAGGTGCCTCGGCGCGACGTGGTGGTGGGCGACATCGTGGTGCTCAACACCGGCGGTGAGGCAGCCGCCGACGGCGAGCTCCTGGAGGCCGTCCAGCTCAGCATGGACGAGAGCACCCTCACCGGCGAGCCGGCCTGTGCCAAGAGCACCGACGAGGCCCACTTCGACCCCAACGCCACCTATCCCACCAACCACGTGATGAAAGGCACGAAGGTGATGGAGGGACACGGCATCATGCGCGTGCTCGCCGTGGGCGACCGCACCGAGCAGGGAAAGGTGTTCGAGGCCGCACAGATTGACGACAGCGTGAAAACACCCCTCAACGAGCAGCTCACCGGCCTGGCCGACCTCGTCTCCAAGTTCAGCTATGTCTTCGCAGCCTTCATCATTGTGGGACGACTCATCGTGTGGTTCCACTGGGAACCCCTGTCCTATACGCTGGCCCTGCCTTCCGTCGTGTTCTTCTGGCTCGTCATTCGACAATTCGCCCGCTGGTCGTGGAAGGCCATCATGCCGGCCATCATGATTTACTTTGTTGTGCTCATGGGCCTGACCCTCTATCTGCAACACACCCTTCTGCCCGCCACGGGCTCGGCAGAGCTGATAGCCTATACGCTCAAAACCCTCATGATAGCCGTGACGCTCATCGTAGTGTCCGTGCCCGAGGGTCTGCCCATGGCCGTAACGCTCTCACTGGCGTATTCCATGCGGCGGATGCTCAAAACCAACAACCTGGTGCGCAAGATGCACGCCTGCGAAACGATGGGCGCTACCACAGTTATCTGTACGGATAAAACAGGTACGCTTACGCAAAACCAGATGCGCGTGGACGAGCTCCGGGCCTGCGCCAAGGAGGTGCCGGAGGCCGTGTTGAACGAAGGACTGGCCGTTAACTCCACCGCTTCGCTCGATTTCACCGATGCTGCAAAACCCCAGGTGCTGGGCAACCCCACCGAGGGCGCACTGCTCCTCCAACTTTTGGCACAAGGCACCGACTACCGCCCCCTGCGCGAGGCTGCCCCGGCCGTGAGCGAACTGCCGTTCTCCACCGAGCGCAAGTATATGGCCACGGTGGTGCGCTCCGCCGCGCTGCCCGGAAAACAGGTGGTTTATGTCAAGGGCGCACCGGAAATAGTCTACTCCCTCTGCCGTCAGGCCGACATCGACAAGGCCACGCTCGACGAGCAGCTCCTTGCCTGGCAGTCGCGCGCCATGCGCACCCTGGGCTTCGCCTATCAGGTGGTGGACGAGGGCGACAAGACCATAGAGGACGGTCGGGTAGTGGCTGAGAAACTTCATTTCATCGCCATTGCCGCCATTGCCGACCCTGTGCGCGGCGACGTGCCCGCTTCGGTCAAGGAATGTATCGATGCAGGCATCAGCGTGAAGATAGTGACCGGCGACACGCCGGGTACGGCCCGCGAAATCGGTAGGCAGATTGGGCTTTGCACCGAGGCCGAATCCGAACGCAGCATCATCACCGGACCAGAATTTGCGGCCCTGACCGACGAGGAACTCGTAGACCGCATCCGCGACCTCAAAATCATTGCGCGCGCCAGGCCCATGGACAAGAAACGCCTCGTCGAAACCCTTCAACGCTTGGGCGAGGTGGTGGCCGTAACCGGCGACGGTACCAACGATGCCCCCGCCCTGAAGGCTGCCCACGTGGGGCTCTCCATGGGCGACGGCACCTCGGTGGCCAAGGAGGCATCCGACATCACCATCATCGACAACTCCTTCGCCTCCATCGGCAAGGCCGTGATGTGGGGCCGCTCCCTCTACCAGAACATCCAGCGTTTCCTCCTCTTCCAGCTCACGGTGAATGTCACGGCCTGCTTCCTCGTGCTCTGCGGCGCGTTCATGGGCACGGAGTCGCCGCTGACGGTGACCCAGATGCTGTGGATCAACCTCATCATGGACACCTTCGCCGCCACGGCCTTGGCCTCGCTGCCGCCTTCGGAGAGCGTGATGCGCGACAAGCCGCGCGACCGCAACGCATTCATCCTCAACCGCCCCATGATGTGGAATATCGTGGGCGTGGGCGGCTTCTTCTTCGTGATGCTCCTCGTGCTGCTCTACATCTTCCAGCACGCCGACGTGCAGCAGCTGACGGATTTCCTCACGTTGCAGCTGGGAGCGAAAGGCCACGTGACGGATTACGAGCTGACCCTGCTCTTCACTATCTTTGTGATGACCCATTTCTTCTATCTCTTCTGTGCCCGCGCCTTTGAAACGGGACGCAGCGCGCTCCACTTCAAGGGCTGCAAGGTGTTGCTGACCATCGTGGCCATCATCTTTGTGGGACAAGTGGTCATGGTAGAGTTGCCCGGTCTGCAGCAGTTCTTCAATGTCTGCGGCCTGAGTTTCCAGGACTGGATCATCATCATCATAGGCTCGTCCTTCGTGTTGTGGGTCCACGAGCTATGGACTTGGATAAAGAACTGACAACTGTTTTGCTGACGGGATTTGGCCGAGGGGTCAAATCCCGTCTGTTGTTTAACAGCCCTTGCCTTTCGCCTTTCTGCCCCTGTCTTTTTGCCGGACTTCTTCGGGTCCGATGGCACCGCGCCGTTATGCCATGGCGAGAAAATCGCACTTTTAAGAACATTTACACAACGGTAACCCGGGTTTCGTGGTTTTGTAACAGGGGGTGCTGACCTTTGCACCGTCAAAAACGAACAAAAAGAACAAAGAAACAACGACTATCGTTTAATTTATTCACTCACAATGAAAAAATCTTTTTTCAACAAGCAGTGGCCCCTGTGCGCTGCCATGGCACTCAGCCTCCCGTTCCTGACGGCGGCTTGTTCCGATGATGATGAAACGACTGCTACCACCGAACGCCATTGGACGACCGATGGTGGCTTGCGTGCCACGGACGACATTCTCTTTGAGAACAACACGCTGGGCAACGGCGACAAGGAAATCGTGTTTACCGGAAAACAGACCTTGAAAAAAGGCACCTACACGCTGAAAGGCTGGGTCTACGTGGCCGCAGGCGCGGAGCTGACCATCGAGCCGGGAACGGTTATCAAGGGTGACAAGCTCACCAAGAGCGCACTGATTGTGGAACGCGGCGGAAAACTCTTTGCCCAAGGAACGGCTCAGCAGCCCATCGTGTTTACCTCGGGCGAAGCCAAGGGACAGCGCAAGCCGGGCGACTGGGGCGGTCTTATCATCTGCGGTAAAGCACCCAACAACGCGCTCGACCAGCAGATTGAAGGCGGGCCGCGTACTCACCACGGCGGCAGCGATGCGCAGGACAACAGCGGCGTGCTATCCTACGTGCGCATTGAATTTGCCGGCTACCCCTTTGAGACTGACAAGGAAATCAACGGCCTCACCCTCGGCAGCGTGGGCAGCGGCACGCAGATTGACCACGTGCAGGTGAGCTACTCCAACGACGACTCTTACGAGTGGTTCGGTGGTACGGTGAACTGCAAGTACTTGGTGGCCTTCAACGGCTGGGATGACGACTTCGACACCGACAACGGCTTCAGCGGCAACGTGCAGTTCGGCCTTTCTGTGCGTGACCCCCGCATTGCCGACAAGAGCCAGAGCAACGGCTTCGAGAGCGACAACGACGCCAATGGTTCCACGGCATCGCCTTTCACCTCGGCCACCTTCTCCAACATCACCTTCGTAGGCCCGAAAGCTGTGGCCTCCGACTTCGTGAACACTACCGACTATATCAATGCCGGCAGCTACTTCCCCAACAATGGTTCCGGCCTCGGCAAGTTCCAGTCGGCCATGCAAATCCGCAGGGGTAGCCGCCTCAACTGTCATAACAGCCTGGCTGTGGGCTGGCCCATCGGTCTGATTATCGACGGCGAAAAGGGAGATACGCCGTCGCAGGCCGAAGCGGGCACGCTCAAGCTGCGCAACCTTTGGTTTGCCGACATGGACATCACGGGCAGCGATGCGAACAAGAGCTATGACGACGTGAACTCCGACGGCACCGCTCCTTCTAACTCCACCCGTCTGTTCCAGCTCTGGGGCAACCACTCCGTTTCGTCTGCCGAGCTCCTGCTCACGGGTAAGAACACGCTGACGGGGCTCTCGGCCAACTTCATGCCCGCCGTGGGCAGTCCGCTCTGCACGGGTGCCGACTTCACCGGACTGGATGGCTGGTTCACCAAAGTGTCCTATGCCGGTGCTTTCGCACCCTCGGACAACTGGCTCACTGGCTGGACCAACTTCGACCCGAACCATACTGATTATTAACCCAGTGCGGCCTGCGCCGCGCCGAAGCTAACGGGGCGTGCGCCGTCCGTGCGCACGGCACCCCAAGACAAATTCAGCCACCGGGAAATCCGTTTTCCCGGTGGCTGAACTGTTTGTGCCGGTGTGCCTTATACCTTTCCTCCCACTTTCCGCCTGACGGCTGCATAGTCCAGCGTGACGACGGTGAGCATCAACGCGGCGAGCAGGCCCAGGGCCGGGAGCAGCGATGACGGGGCATACTGGGGCGAGAGCGTCTGCAGCGTGGGTTGCCACAGCGAGCGCAGCACGCAGAGCAACACTACCGCCAATACTGACGATAGCAGGTGGAGTCCGAGGCTCAGCACGTGGAAGGGCAGTGCCACCTCGCCTGGCGAATAGCCGATGAGCCGCAGCGTGCGGATGCGCTCCGTATGTTTTTGCAGCAGCAGGTAGATGCTGAGGAGCAGCACGTAGAACGCCAGCGCGCATATCACCAGTCCCACGCCCATCACTATCGATACCGTGAGCCGCAAGAACCACGCCGTGCGTCCGCCGTCGGCGGCCGAGGCTTCAGCCTCCAGCCCGTTGGCCTCTAAGTAGCGCACAAACTGCTCGTCGGCGGGTGAGGCCAGCTCCACGGCGATGCGCGACGGCTTGTCCGTGCCTTCGGGGCACAGCCGCTCGTTGGCGTAGGTGAGGAACGAACGGGGCACCAAAATCGTGTTGAGTGTGTTGGAGAAACCTACCACCCGGCCTTTCATGTCCCAGCGTCCCGTGGTGCCGCTCAGCACGAAGTCAACGCCTATCATGCCTATCATGCCTTCGGTGAGCGGTGGCAGGCCGCGTGCCCGGGCATAGCCGAAATTGTACAGGTTGAGGTAGCTGCGGGGCAGGATGACGGGCAGCGTGTCGCAGCCTTCGCGGTAGTTCCAGCGCGACAGGTCGGCATCGATGTACTGGTCGGGCAAGGCCTCGAAGAACATTTCCGTGCCCATGCTCAGCGCGCTGCCCGTCTGCACCGACGCGTACACCCGGAAGCGGGCCGGGATGAAGGGAGCCGCGCTGGCCACGAAGGGCTGGCGCGACAGGTCAGCCAGTTGCCGCTCGCTGAAGTCCGTCTGCGTAACACCGAAGGTCTGCAGCGCACTCACGCGGCGCGTAACCACGGCAATCTGTTTCTTCATGAAGCTGTCGCCGCCCTCCAGCACGGGGCACACGTCGCGGTAGAACTGGAAACCGCAGAGCACGATGCCCAGACCCAGCAGGTTGGCCAGGAAAAATCCCGTCATCTGCGCTATGCTGACGTGGCGGTAGAGCAGTTTGAACACAAGTCCCAAACGGGTGCGGGAAATCAGGAAACGGAAGGGAGAGAACATGGGGAGAAATAATTTATCCGGGAGCAGGAGCGGGGAGAGGGGCATAGTGCAAGGCGCAGCTGCGGAGAGCGCGTGGCAGGCAGGGGTACACCCGGCCCAGCGCATTCATCCCGGCTGCGCCTTGACGGATCAGTCAGAAAGAGGTTCAGAGTTTTTCAAGCATGAGTTGCAACGGGTTTTTGTCCGTCTGCGTCAGCTTGAGGCGCATCTCCGCCTTGGTGGCATCCTCCACCGAAAATTCCAGTCTGTCGCACAGCTGGAGGAAGGGGAGTGCTTCGCGGAAATCGCTATCGCCCGACATCATGGCCACCGTCTGCGGATTGGAAAGGGCGTTCTTCACATTGAGCGAGCCGAAGAAGAGTTTGCCTTTGAAATTGTCCTTCTCCATAGCCGGTTGCGGTCTGGCCATGGAAAGCACCGGTGTGGGCAGGCTCACGTAGAATATGTCGCTTTTCACACCCAGATAGAATTGGTTGTTCACCGAGTACTGCCCCGGTTCCACCTCGTTGAGCAGTGCGCCGCCCAGTTTGGCGATGGTTTCCTTCACCTTCTTCTTGTCGCTCACCTTGACGAGGAAGCAGCTCTGCGGCCCGGCTTGCACATCGAAGGCGTTGACGGCCAGGAGTACATCGCCGTCGATGGACGACAGCAAGTTTTCGGCCATTTTCAGCTGTTCCTCGTTCAAGTGACCCGTCTGGCGCAGCGAGGGTATGGCTACTTTGCTGAGTTCCTTGCCGTTGAGGTTGCAGTTGAACACGCAGAGTGCCGAGGCCGGCACGAAGTCGAGCAGTTCGCCGTCCACCTTGCCCAGCATCTTAGCGTTCTTCTCGATCAGTTCCTTGGCTTCGTCGGTCTGAGGCAGGTTTTGAACGGAGAGGGTCACCTCGCCTTTTTCCGTGTTCAGCTCAGCCAGCAAGCTGTAGTCCTCCAGTTTGAGCCCGGCGGGATAGAGCTGCTGCCACATTGCCATGCGCCGGAACGAAGGCTCGTTTTCCAGCTGTTTCATCAATTTTCCCGACACGAGCAGCTGCATGTCCGTCTTCGCCTTGCAAAGCTGTTTGAAGTCGTCGCGTTCCAGGATGCCCTGGTCGTCCTTGGCCAGCATACGCCGTTTGCCTTCGGCCACCACATCGTTGACAGTTTCGTTTTCCATGCAGAGCAGGATGTCATCGTCGAACATCAGCGTCATCGCGCCGCCCGCCTTGAGGATGTTCAGTCCGTCCTCCTTCACCAATTGTACGCCATTATCCTGCTTGGCCATGGTGTTGACCAGTTCGGCCAGTTTGTCGGCATCGTGAACGGCAGCCACCATTCCCACAGCTTTAGGTTCAAAGTTTTCCACGAAGATGAACACGGGTTTGCGCAGGTCAATGCCCGCTTCGGCCGGGTCTTCAAAGATTTTTTTCAGTTTCTCTTGCGTTTCAACGGGCAAGCCCTGAGCAGCGAGCTGCGCCGTGAGTTTGTCCGCCAGCTGTTTGCTGTCCGCCGTCTGCGCTTTTTCCGCAATCTGCTTCACATCCACGCGCACCACTAAGGCGGCGTCTTTCGAGATGACGCGAGCGTACTTCGGTGTGTCGGAGCACGAGGCCAGACAAACCATGACGATGAGGCTCATGCAGAGCATCAAGCGTCCGAAAAGGTTCTGTTTTTTCATACGGTAATAGATTATAAAGATGAATAAAGGGTTAACATTTAGAAGGCGGTATCCAGTCGGTCAGTGCGTGCGGCCAAGCATACGGCGGATATTCCTGCGGGTAAAAGTGAGCATAATCCTTGATATAATCAAATATTTCGCCTTAAAAAGTGCCGTTTCGCGTCATTTCTCCTGCCTTTCCTTTCCCTGCGCCCCGTTTCCCGCCGCGATAGTGTTAATTCCTCATAAATAGGGATTGTGGCACACGGCGCGGTCGGCTACCTTTGCAGCCGTAAAAAAGAACGATTTTTCAAAAAAACATTCTCAGATTTATGCTATTACTCCCCTTACTCACGGCCCTGCTGCCCACTGATGCCGACTCGCTGAAGAATTTCGACATCGAGGAGGCAGTGGTGGTGGCATCGCCCAAGGAAAACGTGCAGCTGCGCCGTCAACCCCTCAGTGTGTCGCTCTTCAACGCCGAAACACTCCGTCTGCGGGGCGTGGACGATGTCAAGGACCTGGCCGCCTGTGCGCCCAACTTCTATATGCCCGACTACGGCAGCAAAATCACTTCCGCCTGTTACATCCGGGGCATCGGCTCGCGCATCAATACCCCTGCCGTGGGACTGTATGTGGACAATGTGCCCTATGTGGACAAGTCGGCCTACGACTTCGAGTTCCAGGGCATCGACCGCGTGGACGTGATGCGCGGACCGCAGGGAACGCTCTACGGACGCAATACCATGGGCGGCCTCATCCGCATCTTCACCGCCGACCCCATCACCCACGAGGGCGGGGAGGTGAAGGCCGGATGGACATCGCGTACTGGAGGCCGGCGCGTGGCCTTCAATACCTACCTGCACCCGGCACAGCAGATGGGCATAAGCCTGAGCGGATATTACAAGGCCGAGAACGGATTCCGGCGCAACGCCTTCACGGGCGAGAAGCAGGACGGTAAGGAAACCGCCGGCGGAAGGCTCAGATGGTCGTGGCGGCCCACCGACGTGGTGAAGCTCGACTGGACGGCCAGTTTTGAACACAACAACGAGGATGCTTGTCCCTATTACTACCTCGGTACGAGCGACGGAACGGACGTACAGCAAAATCCCACCATCGCACAAAACCGCCCCAGCACATACCGCCGCAATATGTTCAATACGGGGCTGGGCGTGGAGCACCGCCTGCCCGGCATGGTGCTCTCCTCCATCACCGCCTACCAGCTGCTGGACGACCGCCTCTTCATGGACCAGGATTTCACCGCCGCCGACATCTTCTCGCTCGAACAGCAGCAGCGGATGCACACCGTGAGCGAAGAAATCGCCCTGCGCAGTCCGGAGGCGGGCGGCGCGTGGAAATGGACCACCGGCGTGTTTGCCATGTGGCAGGACCTGACCACTGACTGCCCCGTGACGTTCTACCGCGACGGTGTGGACTTCCTCAACGCCCAGCTGGCCTCCGTGATGCCCGCGCGGCCTGCGGTTTCGGTGAACTTCACGGGCGAGACGCTGCCCTTCGTGTCGCAAATGAAAACGCCTTCGGCCAATGTGGCCATGTTCCACCAGTCCACGTTCAACGACTTGCTGGTCAAGGGTCTTTCGCTCACCTTGGGCGTGCGCCTCGACTACGACTACCGCCGGCTCAACCTGGCTTCGGGAACGGCATCGGCCATCCCGTACCATTTCGGCATGAGCATGGGTCCCACCATGGCGTTCGACACCGACTTGGAGGCCGTTCCCGCACAGAACGGCAAGCTGAGCCACGACAGCTGGCAGGTGTTGCCCAAAGGCGCGCTGAACTATGCACTGCCCGAAGGGCTGGGACAGGTGTACTTCAGCGTGGCGAAAGGTTACCGCTCGGGAGGCTACAACATCCAGTCGTACTCCGACCTGAGCCAAAGCCTGCTGCGCCGACAGATCATGACGGGCGTAAAGGACTACAGCACGCAGGTCATCAACCGCCTGCCCCTGCCCGATGCGGCCAAGCAGGCCGCGCTCGCCGGGATGAATGCCGCACTCGACCGGTACACGCCCGCCGAACCCGACCTGAACACGCTCTACTACAAGCCGGAGTACACCTGGAGCTATGAGCTGGGAACGCACCTGAACCTGGCGGGGAAGGCGTTGCAGCTGGACCTGTCCACCTTCTACATGAAGACGCGCGACCAGCAGCTGGCCCGCTTCTCGGATAGCGGCATGGGACGCGTCATGGTCAACGCCGGGCGCAGCCGCAGCTGCGGCGTGGAGGCATCGTTGCGCTCGCTGTTGCTCGCCGACCGCCTGCAGCTGGCCGCAGCCTATGGCTACACCGATGCCGTGTTCACCAACTACTATCTGGGCGTGCCTGCCGAAGGCATGGAACCGGTGGACTATACCGACAACCGCGTGCCCTACGTGCCGGCCCATACGCTGAGTGCCTCGGCCGACTTCCGTCAGCCGTTGAAGGGTAAGGTGGTACGCGCCTTCAGCCTCGGGGCCGATGTGCGCGGGGCAGGCTCGGTGATGTGGGACGAAGCCAACTCCTTCAGCCAGGACTTCTATGCCACGCTCGGCGCACGGCTCGGTCTGGAGCTGGCCGGCGGCGTACGGGTGGAGGCGTGGGGACGTAACCTCACGGCCACGCAATATGCCACCTTCAGTTTCGACAGCATGAACCGCCGTTTCGCCCAGTACAACGTGCCGCGCCACTTCGGGGTGGACGTTACGTGGCAATTCTGAACCTGTTTCCTCATTTAAGCTGCTATTTTCATGAAACAGCTGATTGCTTATTGCGGAATTGACTGCGAACAATGCGAAGCCCGCATTGCCACTGTGCGCGATGACCGTGCGCTGCGCGAAGCGGTGGCCCGGAAATGGGCGGAGCTGAACAACGCGCCGGAAATCCAACCGGAAATGATCAACTGCATGGGCTGCCGCACGGAGGGTTGCAAGACGTACTATTGCACCGACTTGTGTCCCATCAGGCAGTGTGCCCGGCAAAAACAAGTGGAAACCTGTGCCGGTTGCGATGCGATGCCGGTCTGCGCCAAGTTGGCCGCTGTTACAACAAACGCTCCCGGGGCTCGGGAGCGTTTGCAACAGGCACGTGATGCAGCCTTTTGAGACATTGGGAGGTTTTTGCAGTGTTTATAAGAGATAAGGTTATGAGGTTATAAAGTTACTCTGGCGTATTCCTGTCGTTCAGTCAGTAATTTTATAACCTCATAACCTTTTTCCTTATACTTACGGTTCTGCTGCCATGGAAAGACTGGACACGTTATCCATCGCATAGGTGCGAGGCTGGCTATGGCGTTTGAAACTTTCAGCCTGCTCCAGGATTTCCTTGAACACTTCGTCACGGATTTTCGGCGGATAACCTGCACCAGCCAGGAGGATAATCACGTTCATCTTCAATGTGGCCCTCAGGTCCGGACGGTTCAGCCAATCCTCCACGTCCGACTGCTCTTCCACCATTTCCTTTACCTGTTTGGCCAGTTCCGTCAACTTCTCATCCGGGAAGTGCTCAATGAACCCGTATTTCACCGCCACGGATTTCAGTATGTCGAAGAATGCTTTCTCTTGCAATGAAAGCCCAATGGAATCGCCGGCGGTACGTTCGCTGGCCACATCTTCCATCAGCCGTACCATTTCGCCAACGACTTCGTCAATCACATCGTTGGCCAGGGCGGCATCGTCCGAACGGTCATTGTACTTCTTGACAATATCCTCCAAGCGTTTCGTGAAGTCAATGCCTTTCATCCTGTTGACATTCCGCAGCGATTCGATAACCTGTTTCAAAAGCTGCTCCATCAGTTTGACTTTCGTGTTCTTGTAAGGTATCTGTTCGAGTCGTTTCATGTATTCCGCAGAAAGCAGGTCGATTTCCTCATCGGCTGCCACGCCGATTTTCGTCACCTCCTCCACCGCTTCGGACATCAAGGCATCTTTCAGCATTTCGGCCACACGCTTGTTCATCTTGGCCGTGTCCGGCGCGTTGCCTCTTGTCAGTTTGGAAATGATGGAACGGATGGCCAGCAGGAAATGAATGTCATTGTCTTCCGCTGCGGTCAGTTGTTCCGAGTTGCAGCAGATGTCGTATGCGCTTTTCATCTTCCGGCAGTGGCGCATAAACCGCGTTTCAAGTTCTTTGGTACGCTGGATATGTTCCGCTCCCGCTTGAAGGATTCGTAACTGTTCAAGCGGCGAGCCGACGAAATAGCCCGACCAATCAAAGGTGTGGAACATTCGCTTCATCACGTCCAATTCGTCCTTCACCACCTTCAGTGCCTCGTCTGTGGTTTCCAGGTCCGGACCATCAACGTCACCGTTCCGGCCATATTTGCGAAGAGCTTCGTTCATCTGCCGCTTGATGCCGAGATAGTCAACCACAAGCCCCTTCTCTTTTCCAGGGTAAACACGGTTGACCCGCGAAATGGTCTGTATCAGCGTGTGCATCTGCAAAGGTTTGAAGCAATACATGGTATCTAGGCTTGGCACGTCGAACCCCGTTATCCACATGTCGACCACCATGGCAATCTTGAAATTGCTTTTCTTCTCCTTGAACTGTTTGTCCAGCGTTTTGCGGTATTCGTCACCCCCGAGCAGATTATAAAGCTCTTCGGGGTCATTGTCCTTGTCGCGCGTGATGACCATGGCGAGGCGCGGCATCGGCTTGATTTCCTGGCGTTCCTTCTCCGAAAGCGTTTCCCCTTCGATACATTCTTTGACTTCGACCCATTCCGGTCGCAAACGGACTATTGCCTGATAAAGATTCCAGGCAATGGAACGGCTGCTGCACACAATCATCGCCTTGCCCAACACCGTTGAGCCTTCTTCGAGCCGTTTTTCGTAGTGTTCCACCATGTCTTGGGCAATCCGGGCCAGCAGGTCTGGGTCATTGAGGATACGGTCCATCCTCGTCATCTGTTTCTTGCTTTCCTCTATCTGATAGCCGCTCGCGCCCTCGGATTTGCATTGCTCGTAAAACAGCTCAATCTCTTTGACTTTCTCCGAGTCAATCATCACCTTTGCTGCACGGCCCTCATAGACTATCTTGCGTGTAATTTCGTCCGCCACCGCTTCGGTCATGAGGTAGCTGTCCACCACCGGGCCGAACACGTGCAGCGTCTCTTCGAGCGGCGTTCCGGAGAATCCCACGTAGGTGGCGTTAGGCAGGGAATCGCGCAAGTATTTGGCAAAGCCATAATGGTGCCTTACGCCCTTTTCCGTGACGGTCGTTTTCTGTCCCAAGCCGGTTTGCGAACGATGGGCCTCGTCGGATATGCAGACAATGTTTGCACGGTTGCTCAGCAGACCGGTACCTTCCTCAAATTTCTGGATTGTTGTCAGATAAACGCCTCCGGCTGTGCGGTTTTCCAAATGCTCTTTCAGCTTCTCCCGGCTTTCTACCTGGACGATGGTCTTGTCGCCGATGAATTTGGTGGCATTCAGGAACGACTTGGCCAACTGGTCGTCAAGGTCTGTGCGGTCCGTAATCAGCACAATGGTCGGACTGCTCAGAGGTTTGGAGCGCATGAGTTGCCGGGCGAGGAACAGCATGGTGTACGACTTTCCGCAGCCTGTAGCTCCGAAGTAGGTACCGCCTTTCCCGTCGCCGCCGGGATTGAGCCGCGAATGTTCCAGGATATGGTGGTACAGCTTCGTGGTGGCGAAGTACTGCGGATAGCGGCACACGATTTTGTCCTCGCCTTTGGGCGTGTCGGGCAGGAAGATGAAGTTGTGCAACACATCCAGCAAGCGTTCCCTTCTGAACAATCCGCGCATCATGGTGAACATCGTGTCGAATGCACCGTCAAGAATGGAGTCGGCAGCTTCCACTTTGTGCCAGCCGTAGAAATAATCGTAGGGCGCAAAGAGCGAACCGATTTTATTGTTCACGCCGTCGCTGATTACCACGAACGCATTGTAACGGAACAGCTTGGGGATGTCACGCCGATAGCGCACCGTCAGTTGCTTGTAGGCGTTTTCGATGGTGGTATGCTGCTTGATGGCATTCTTGAATTCGAGCACCACCAAGGGCAGGCCGTTGACAAACACTATGCCGTCAGGAATGCGGCGGTGTTCTCCGTCAATGGCAAACTGGTTGACGAACTTGAAGATATTGTTCTTTCCCAACGCATTCTTTTCCACCTCGGTATAGTCGATGGGCCAGATATGCAGATTGGGCTGTTCGGGATTGGTCCGTTTCAACGAAAAGCCTTCTTGCAGCAGTCGTAACGCTTCTGCGTTTTCTGCATACACGCCACCTCCGTCCGACGTTTCCAGTCTGGCGATGGCCCGGTTGATTTCATCCTCGGTGATATGGTCGGCTTCATGTTTCCTCTGCAAATAAAGGCGTAGGTCATCGTAGAGAATGACATCCCGTGTATCGCGCGGAATGCTTTCCCCATGCACATAGTCGTAACCCTCCTTCTTGAAAAGCTCGACAAAAGCTTGCTCTAACTGGGCTTCGTTGAAGTGTGCCATCTTCATGATCGTTTTAATGAGTGATAATAGGCTTTCCCTCTTTCTGTCAGGACATAACCTCCTGTTTTCTTCGAGCCTTGATAGGCTACCAAGTTCAGCGGGGCGGAAGATAAGGATTTCAACAGACGCTCTATGGTCGAGCGAGAAATATTCAATGTATCCATCAGTTCTTTTCGCTTTATATTAGGAGATTGCGCAATTTGACTAAGTAAGGACTTTTCTTTCTCATTTATAGCTTCATTTATAGCTTCATTTATAGCCTCATTTTTCTCATTTATATTCTCATTTATCGCATAATCAACACCTTCAAACCCATCTCTGCAAGGTATGGTCATGAGAAAATAGGTCCTGTCGTCATCCGTTTCTATGACGGCAGCAGCAGAACCGTTGTCTTTCAGTGCTTTCTGAATAGTCGGTATTCCGGTAGCCCTGCCTTCCGTCAAACCCAACTCCTTCAGGAAGTCGCCCAATCGGCGGTTGCGGTATCTTCGTGCCTTCAGTTTGCGTGCCGCTTTGATGGCTTCTGCACTGATGGAGCGATCCGGGCCTGCATAGCTCAAGAAGTCAATATGTGTCGGTTCCACAGTGATTTCCACAGGTTCACGTTCCTGATAGTCTCGATGGTACAAGGCATTGACCACCGCTTCTTCAAATGCCTGATAAGGATAGTTGAAGATTTTGTCCGACTTTTCCCTATCCGTGGGTTTCGTGATTTTCTGCTTGATGACATTGGTGCGGAGATATGACAATGTTTCCTTAATCATTTGGGGAACAGGTCCGGTTATCTTCGGAACTTCAATCATCACGTCAGGATTTTCTATACTTCCATTGGGGAACAAGACAATATCAACCTGAGTGACGGGGAAGAACCTCTCGGGATGTTCACAAAACATCATCGCGGCACAATTCTTTATCAAACGGTTTTCAGATGGACCGGTTAACAAATCCATTTCGTCAAGCACATCCATCAATGGCCTGGCGGTGAAATTCTCCGCTAATTTACTCTTTACCGTTCTCAGGTGTTCGTAAACAAGCACACCGGAGATGTCATCTATTTTTATTGCTTCATTTCCCCGTTCGTCAAAGGGCACACGGTTTGCCAATTCCCTCACCTCATTTAGAATCTCACCTTTGGCTTCAATGGTGGACGATTTGCTTCGTACATAGAATTTAGGTACCGACTTCTTGGCCACCACACTCTCCATCACAGAATAGGGCCTGTTTATTCCGGCAGGTGCCCATATCACGAGGATGGTTTTTCCGTCCACTTCTTCCGGAGAAACCTTTGTAAGGTACGACGGCGAGATTTTCGCATCATATCCCACCATCTCTTTCAATATGCGGTCTATTTCATTTTCGGACAAGCCTTTCACAGGACGCTTGGCTACTCCGTTTTCCTCTTCCACTCCCACAAGGATATATCCGCCACCGATATTCTCCAAATCAGTGGCAAAGGCGCAGATGGTACGGTATATTTTATCTGGATTCCAACCTGCTTTGAACTCTATTCGGTTGGACTCAACTTTTCGCTTGGTGAGCAAGTCCTCTATGTTGATTGGTAGTGCCATAGTCAATAATTATTGTTACTTTCTGATAATCCTAATTTTGAAAAAAGCAAAGATTGTAATTCCGTTAGCACGCTATTTTCACGTATTTTTAACTCAATTGTATTCTTTATCAACAAGAATTTTTTGTTGAATTCATCAACCATTTGAACATTAGGTGTCACGACCTCTTCTCGTTCTATATTTGGAATGGTAAGTTGATTTTGTACGGATCCATCGCCTTTGAATTGCTTACTACTAAGTTGGAAAAATAAATAGTAAAGAAAACTTTCATCATGTGGAATAACAGATATCAATCTCACAATTGGGCAATAAGGTTCTGTTCGTATAAAACAAACCCCTATAGTTCCTCTTGCAGATATTGTAATTGCTGCATCTTTTATGACTGGATATAATGTATAACCAACAACACCCATATTCTCAATGCCGTTAGCTATTACTGGTATTCTATATTGGTCAGTACAATTATCAGAAAATAATTTTGGCTTATCTCCTCCTGCTTTTATCCGGGCAATCTCTCCCAATTTTCCCATCCTCCACCCTTCCGGCAGGTTTTCAGGGTCAATATCCTCCACAAACATCTTGCGATAGATGGCCTTAGCCGCTTCTTCAAGAGTGGCTATCAACCTGCGGTTATTCTCAATTCGTCGCTCTATGGCTTGGTATTCGGCTACAATTTTCCGTTGCTCTTCAATCGGCGGAACGGGAATAATCACTTCGCACATTTCCTCCCATTCAAACACTTCACGTGCCGAGCCATGCGATTTGAAACGGGCATATCTGTCGAACTCAGGACGGCGGAACCACATCATCAGGTATTCAGGCAATAGTTCTGTTTTGATTATTATCTCAAAGACCGTGTATATGGCAGAAACTATCGCTTTGTCCTGACCACCTAACAATGCAATCGCTATTTTGTCCCCTCTACGTGATGTGTCAGCTATGTAAACAAATTGATTGGGAGCAACAACTTTATAATTACTCATGTCCGTGCCAACTGTATTGGCGATTGAAGGTATAAATTGCTTGTTTACACTCAACCCCAACAGCTTATCCACCGCCAAGTCCCGATTGCGCACGTCAACTTGCCGGATATAGTCACCCAATCTTTTATACTTTTGTTTCATACCCCAGCAATTTAAATACATTGAGCACAGCTTCCCTGTTGCGGTTTCCTGACGGAGGTGCCGCAACTGTCAGATTGTGCACTCGCGAGTGCACAATCGCCCAATCAGGATAGCCCCAATAATAGCATTGGTTATTGGCAAAACTACGAACATCGTTGCCCTTGCCAAGTTTGAATGAAAGTCCCTGTGGCTGCTGCTTTTCAGATGTTGATTTCATATCCCAGCGATTTAAAGACATTGAGCATTGCTTCCCTGCTTTCGGCTTCCTGACGGAGGATGTCGGCAAGTTCCGATTGGAGCTCTTTCATCCGTGTGTCGTAATCTGCCGTTTCATCCCGATTGACAAATTCGATGTATTTGGAGGGCACCAACGAGAAACCCTTGCTGGCGATGCCACCTTCTTCGTCCACGCTCACCGATTTGCAGAACTCCGGCACATCGGTATAGGTTTCAGTATGTCCTTCCCGTTGCCAGTTGTGATAAGTGTCGGCCACTTTACGGATATCCCCATCGGAGAAACGCACGTACTTCTTTTCAAAAGGTTCGCCCATCTGGCGCATGTCGATGAAAAGGATTTCCTTCTCGCGGTCGCGGTAATGTATTTCCTCTCCATTGCGATGGACCACACGGGCTTTCTTGTTCGCATTGAGAATCCAAAGCGTGACGGAGATGTCGGTGGAGTAAAAGAGGTTTCGGGGCAGGATGACAATCGCTTCCACCAGTCCGCGTTCAATCATCTTGCGGCGGATTTCCCCTTCTGTGCCGTCGGCACTCAGCGCACCGTTGGCCAAAATGAAACCTGCCACGCCATTGGTCGAGAGTTTGCTCACCATGTTGAGAATCCAAGCATAGTTGGCATTGGAGGTTGGCGGCACGTCATAGCCGTCCCAACGAGGGTCGTCGGTGAGTTGGTTGCTTGCCCGCCAATCTTTCTGGTTGAAGGGCGGATTGGCCATGATGAAATCGGCTTTCAAGTCCTTGTGCCGGTCATCGGTGAATGTGTTGGCGGCGTAATCGCCCAAGTCGGCAGCGATGCCCCGGATGGCGAGGTTCATCTTGGCCAGTTTGAAAGTGGTCTTGGTGTATTCCTGTCCATACACTGAAACCTTGCGGCGGTTGCCATGATGGCTCTCCACAAACTTCATCGATTGCACGAACATACCGCCCGAACCGCAACAGGGGTCGTAAATCTTGCCCTCGTAAGGCTCTATCATTTCGGCAATCAGGTTTACGATGGTCTTGGGGGTATAGAACTCGCCCTTGCCTTTCCCTTCCTTAATGGCAAACTTGGAAAGGAAGTACTCATAGACCCTGCCGATGATGTCGTTACCGTCGGCGGATTCCAGAATGGCATCGAATCCGTCAATCTTGTCCAATAGTGAACCTAACTTTTCGGCTTCTATTCCCAGTGAACTGTAATAATTATTGGGCAATGCTCCATGCAAGGGCTGGTTTTCCCTTTCTATATCGGAAAGGGCTTTATCTACGATAGATGCGATATTCGGCTGCTTGGCATTCTCCTTGATATACGGCCAGCGGGCATTGTCCGGAAGATAGAATACATTTTTGGCCGCATAGAACTCCACGCTGTCCACAAAATCTTCCAGCCCTTCGGCGATAATCTCTTGGCGGCGTTTCTCAAAATGGAAGCCTGCGTACTTTAAGAAGATCAACGAGAGGACTACATGCTTATACTCGCTCGGTTCGATGGAACCACGCAGTGCATCACACGCTTTCCACAGTACTTCCTCCATCGGAAGGCTTTCTTTCTTATTGGTCGTTTTCTTTGCCATCACTCGTTTTTTTCTTTGGCGACTCCACACAATCCGGATAGCTTGTTGCCGAGCCGCAGCCTATTTTATGCAAAGATAGTGCAAGGCGAGAGAAGAATAAAAGCAAAACAAGAGTTTTGGTTTTTCTTCCGAGCCGAAGCCTATCTTATCCAAAAATACATTCTTTTCCAGTCTATCTCCATGAAATTGTTATTTTTGCACGGTAAAAAACAATATAATTCATTCACTGAAGTTTCGGATGTGAAAGGATGATGAGGTATAAGGTTCTGAGATAGGGCAATGCCTTTTCTAAAAGTCCGAGAGTTGATTCTACAAGTCCAGGAGTTGTTTCCACAAGTCCGGGACTTGTTTCGCCTACTCAAGGACTTGTGCGAAATAGTCGGCGACTTGTGAAGAGAACCTCACGCAGAGTCTTGCTTGGCGGACGATGCGGATAAATCGCGCTGAATAAGCTGCAATCAGTTTTGAAGTTGCCTTTCTCGCGCGCGTATTATATACGTTTTTTATTTCCTCAAAATAGCATTCACCCTTCACACGGCGTGTGTTTTGCTGTTGATTTTCATCGGTTTGGAGTGTGAAGGCTTGGATTTCAAAGTGTTCACATGGGCAGCTAAAGCATTCACACGGGCGGTGAATGCTTGTGAAGGGTTGAAACAACAGGCCTTCACACCGGAAAAGTATTGGAAATCAGAAGGTAATCGATATATACGCCCTATATGGTGTGAATACTTGATTATCCAAGCCTTCACACTTGAAACGACTGAAAATCAGGAATAAAAAACCTTCATGTGAAGGAGTGAATGCTTTTTTGCGGATTAAAAAACGTATAGGTGAATGTACGGGCTTTGGGAGGCTTGGGTAAATGTTATTGACAAAATGGAAACTACCAGACTAATTTTCCGCGCGTGGCGCGACGAGGATGCCGAAGTGCTTTTCCGGTTGGCTTCCGACCCCGAGGTGGGGCCGAGGGCAGGATGGCCGCCCCACCGTTCGGCGGACGAGAGTTTGCACATTATCTGCACCGTGTTCCATAACGAAACGACGTGGGCTATCGTGCTGAAAGAAACGGGGCTGCCCATCGGTGCCATAGGCTATGGGCCTTCGTGCGACTGCGCGTTGCCGGCACGGTCAGGCGAGCCTACCGTGGGTTACTGGGTGGGCCGGCCTTATTGGAACCGGGGCTACTGTACGGAGGCGTTGGCGTGGATGGTGGAGCGCGTGAGGCGGCACACGCTGCTACCTTCGCTCATCAGCGGACATTTCACGGACAACCCGGCTTCGGGGCGCGTGATGGAGAAATGTGGATTCAGCCCCACGGGCGAGACGGCTTTCGACGATACGCTGGAAGGCGGCAAGGACAGGCCCATCCGTGTGTTGAGGCTGGAGATGGCACGTTGAGGTCCGAATTTGCACGCTGAAGTCGGAAATTGCGCGCTGAAGTTTGCGCACAGATGTACCAAAAAGGTTATGGCATCACCTCGCGGCAGCCAAGTGGCTGTACGGGGCGATGCCATAACCTTTTGTCGTGGGGCAGAGCCGACCTGTGGGGTATCAGGCGCGGATGATGGTGGCTTCGCGGTCGGGACCTACCGACACGATGCGGATGGGGGTGCCGGTGGCCTGCTCGATGTAGGCGATGTAGTCGGCAAAGGCGCGGGGGAACTGGGCTTCGGTGCGCACCTCGGTGAGGGGCGTGTGCCAGCCGGGCACTTCTTCGTAAACGGGTTCCCAGCCTGCTGTGTCGTAGGGCATGTTGGTGACGGTTACGCCGTCCTTCGTGTAGGCGGTGCATACCTTGATGGTCTCAAAACCGTCGAGCACGTCGCCCTTCATCATCACGAGGTCCGTCACGCCGTTGATCATGATGGCGTATTTGAGGGCCACGAGGTCGAGCCAGCCGCAGCGGCGGTTGCGCCCCGTGACGGCACCGTACTCATTGCCGATGTGGCGGATGGTGTCGCCGGTCTCGTCGAACAGCTCTACGGGGAAGGGACCGCCTCCGACACGTGTGCTGTATGCCTTGAAGATGCCGAAAATGTGGCCGATGGTGTTGGGGGCGACACCCAGACCGGTGCATACGCCGCCGCTGGTGGTGGAGGACGATGACACGTAGGGATAGGTGCCGTGGTCAATGTCGAGCAGCGAGCCTTGGGCTCCTTCAGCCAGTACGTTCTTGCCTTCGGCCAGGGCGCGGTTGATTTCGAACTCGGTGTCGGTGAGCTGGAACTTGCGCATGTATTCCACACCCTGCATCCACTTTTCTTCTTCCTCGCGGATGTCGTAGTCGGTGAAGTGGAGGTCGCGCAGGATTTGCTCATGGCGGGCTTTGAGTGCCTGGTATTTCTCTTCAAAATTCTCCAGAATGTCGCCCACGCGGAGACCTACGCGCTGTGCTTTGTCGCTGTAGGTGGGGCCGATACCCTTGCCAGTGGTGCCCACCTTGTTTTTTCCCTTGGCGGCCTCGTAGGCGCGGTCGAGCACACGGTGGGTGGGCAGGATGAGATGGGCGCGGCGGCTGATGTGCAGGCGGTCGGTCAGCGAATAGCCGGCGGTTTCGAGTTCTTTGGCCTCGGCCATGAAGAGGTCGGGGGCAATGACGCAGCCGTTGCCGATGATGTTGACTTTCCCTTCGTCGAAGATGCCCGAAGGAATGGAGCGCAACACGAATTTCTTTCCTTCAAAGATAATGGTGTGTCCGGCGTTGGGACCGCCCGCAAAGCGGGCCACCACATCGTAGCGCGGAGTAAAGTAGTCGACTACCTTACCTTTGCCTTCATCGCCAAATACGATGCCCAGCAGGGCATCAACTTTTCCTTTTGTCATTATCGTAATGGGTACTGATTGTCGGTGAGATTGATGAAATGGGGGAGGGGAGCACCCTGTCGGGAAATCCGTGCTTCCTTATCCGTAGATTTCCTTTTTGCCGGCTGCGAGCGTGTTCATCATGAGCATGCAGATGGTCATGGGTCCTACGCCGCCGGGTACGGGGGTGATGTGGGAACAAAGGGGAGCCACGTTGTCGAAATCGACATCGCCCTGCAGGCGGTAGCCCTTGGGACGGGAGGCATCTGGAACGCGGGTGGTGCCTACGTCGATGACCACTGCGCCGGGCTTGACCATGTCGGCCGTGACGAAGGCCGGGCGGCCGATGGCGGCAATGAGGATGTCGGCTTCGCGGGCTTCCTTCCGGAGCTGCGGACTTTGGCTGTGGCACACGGTGACGGTGGCGTTGCCGTATGCTTTCTGCATCATGAGTTGCGCCATGGGTTTGCCCACAATGTTGGAGCGGCCCAGGATGACGCATTTGCGTCCGGTTGTTTCGATGTGGTAACGGCGGAGCAGTTCGAGGATGCCCTTGGGCGTGGCGGACACGAAGCAGGGCAGGCCGATGGCCATGCGTCCCACGTTGACGGGGTGGAAACCGTCGACATCCTTGCGATAGTCGATGGCTTCGATGATTTTCTGTTCGGAGATGTGGCGGGGCAGGGGGAGCTGCACGATGAAGCCGTCGACATCGGCATCGCGGTTGAGCCTGTCGACGCAGGCCAGGAGTTCTGCCTCGGTCACGTCGTCTTCATAACGGATGAGGGATGACCGGAAGCCACAGGCTTCGCAGGCCAGCACTTTGTTGCGCACGTAGGTTTCGCTGCCTCCATCGTGGCCCACGAGTACGGCTGCCAGATGCGGCCTCTTGCCGCCCGATGCCACGATGCGTTCCACTTCTTCGGCTATTTCCTTTTTGATGGCCGCAGCTGTGGCCTTTCCGTCTATCAGTTGCATATTCCAGGAGGGTTTAGGGGGTATGAGGTTATTGCTGAGGTTATAAGTTTTTGGGTCATGAGGTTATAATGTTACTATTTGAGAGGATGGTATTCAGGCGTTACAGCAGTAACTTTATAACCTCATAACCTAATCCCTCATAACCTATGAAGATAGCCTCATAACCTTGAATGTTTATCGCATCTTCGGCATTCTTGCCATCATCTTGCCCATCTTTGAGCCGGTGACCATGCGCATCATCTTGCGGGTTTGGTCAAACTGTTTGACCAGACGGTTCACCTCCTGAAGCGTGGTGCCCGATCCTTTGGCAATGCGGTTTTTGCGGCTTTGGTTGAGGATTTCGGGGTGTTGCCGTTCGCGCGGAGTCATGGAAAGGATGATGGCCTCGATGCCCTTGAAGGCGTTGTCGTCAATTTCGACATCCTTGAGTGCCTTGCCTACGCCGGGTATCATGGAAGCCAGTTCTTTGAGGTTGCCCATGCGTTTGATTTGCTGGATTTGTGCCAGGAAATCGTTGAAGTCGAACTGGTTCTTCTGGATTTTGCGTTGCAGCTTGAGGGCTTCCTTCTCGTCGAACTGCTCTTGGGCACGTTCCACGAGGCTCACGATGTCGCCCATGCCGAGGATGCGGTCTGCCATCCGCTCGGGGTGGAACACGTCGAGTGCTTCCATCTTTTCGCCCGTACCCACGAACATGATGGGCTTGTCAACCACGGTGCGGATGGAGAGTGCGGCACCGCCACGGGTATCGCCGTCGAGTTTGGTGAGCACCACGCCTTCGTAGTCCAAGCGGTCGTTGAACTCTTTCGCCGTGTTCACCGCGTCCTGTCCTGTCATGGCATCTACCACGAAGAGCGTGTCGTCGGGTTGGGCGGCCTCCTTGATGGCAGCGATTTCCTGCATCAGCTCTTCGTCAACAGCCAGACGGCCGGCGGTATCGATAATCACCGTGTCGTAGCCTTTGGCCTTGGCTTCCTGAATGCCCTCGCGTGCAATCTTCACGGGGTCCTTCTCTTCGAGGTTCATGTAGATGGGCACCTCAATCTGCTCGGCCAGCACACGCAGCTGCTCCACGGCGGCGGGACGGTAGACGTCGCAGGCCACGAGCAGCGGCTTGCGGTTTTTCTTGCTCTTGAGCAGCAGGGCCAGCTTGCCCGACAGCGTCGTTTTACCGGCACCGTTCAGACCAGCCATAAGAATGACGGAGGGACGGCCCGTGAGCTTCAGTTCGGCGGCTTGTCCGCCCATGAGCTGCGCCAGTTCGTCGTGAACGATTTTCACCATGAGCTGTCCCGGCTTCACGCTGGTCAGCACATTCTGGCCGAGAGCCTTCTGCTTCACCGTGTCGGTAAAGTTCTTGGCCACCTTGTAGTTGACGTCGGCATCGAGGAGCGCGCGGCGCACGTCCTTGAGGGTTTCGGCCACGTTGATTTCGGTGATGCTGCCTTCACCTTTCAGTATTTTGAAAGACCGTTCCAGTCTTTCGCTTAGGTTTTCAAACATTTCTTGGAGTAATGAGGTGTTTGTCAGGATTATGAGGCAGAAAACGTAAACAGGTTGATGGGGGAGTCAGTGGTTGTGCTGTCTGACGGAGAGCATGTGACATTCAGCGGTAATGCTACGCGCTTTGTTGTCTTTCACTTTTAAACTCCTGAGCTTCTTAACTCCTGAACTTTTAAACGTGTTATCAGCTTCATAATCCCAATCTATGGTTTATAAAATTCCTTTGCCGTGGCAGTTTTTGAATTTCTTTCCGCTGCCGCAGGGACAGGGGTCGTTTCGACCGGGCAGGTTCTCCTTCACGATGGGTTGCTGAGGCCGCTCGCGGGTGTCGCGCTGTGCAGCGTCACGTGCTGCGGGGTCGCCGGCCTCATCGAGCGATTCGTGTTGCGTTTGGAGCTTCTGCTGCGGTTGTTGCGGTTCCGGAGCTGCTTCTTTCACCTCCTGCGGATCCTGCACGGGAATTTGTCCGCGCATCAGGGTCGACACCGTTTCGTTGTTGATGCGGTTCACCATCTTGTCGAAGAGCTGCACGCTTTCGAGCTTGAACACGAGGAGCGGGTCCTTCTGCTCGTAGGAAGCGTTTTGCACAGACTTCTTCAGTTCGTCGAGTTCGCGGAGGTTCTCCTTCCAGGCATCGTCGATGTTGTGCAGGAGGATGGCCTTCTCAAAGTCGCTGACCACCTCGCGCGACTCCGTGTCGTATGCCTTTTTGAGGTTCGTGCGGATATTGTAAACCAGTTTGCCGTCCGTGATGGGCACAAGGATGTTTTCGTACATCTGTCCCTGGTTTTCGTACACCTGCTTGATTACCGGCATGGCCACTTCCGCCAAACGGTCCGTTTTGCGTTTGAAGCCCGCCATGGCAGCCTGGAAAGCCTTTTCGTAGAGGTCCTCGCGCTTCATGCCGTCGAACTCCTCCTCCGTGAAAGGCACTTCGATGGCAAAGATTTCGATGAAGCCCTCGCGGCAACCTTGGTAGTCGTTCTTGTCGATGATGTTGATGACGCGGTCCCAAATCATGTTCGCGATGTCCATCCCCACGCGCTCGCCCATCAGTGCATGGCGGCGTTTTTCGTAGATGACGGTACGTTGCTTGTTCATCACGTCGTCGTATTCCAGCAGGCGTTTGCGGATGCCGAAGTTGTTCTCCTCCACCTTGCGCTGTGCGCGTTCGATGCTGCTGTTGATCATGGGCGATTCAATCATCTCGCCGTCCTTGAAGCCCAGTTTGTCCATTACGCGAGCAATGCGTTCTGAGGCAAAGAGACGCATGAGGTTATCTTCGAGCGAAACGAAGAACACTGACGAGCCCGGGTCGCCCTGACGGCCGGCACGTCCGCGCAGCTGGCGGTCCACACGGCGGCTCTCGTGGCGTTCCGTACCGATGATGGCCAATCCGCCCGCAGCTTTCACCTCATCCGTCAGCTTGATGTCCGTACCACGTCCGGCCATGTTCGTTGCGATGGTCACGGCACCGAGCATCCGTTCCTCTTCGTGCTTGTTGCCGTCAGCGTCTGTGATGACCACTTTCCCTTTGGTGCTCTGTCCGGCCAGGGCCACGATGTCAGCTTCGCGCTGGTGGAGCTTGGCGTTCAGCACCTGGTGCGGAATGTGGCGGAGCTGGAGCATACGGCTCAGCAGTTCGCTCACGTCCACACTCGTCGTACCTACCAGCACGGGGCGGCCGGCCAGGCGCATCTTTTCTATTTCTTCAATGACGGCACCATATTTTTCGCGCTTCGTCTTGTAAACGCGGTCGTTCATGTCGACGCGCTGCACAGGGCGGTTGGTGGGGATTTCCACCACGTCGAGCTTGTAGATGTTCCAGAACTCGCCGGCTTCCGTGATGGCCGTACCCGTCATGCCCGCCAGTTTGTGGTACATACGGAAATAGTTCTGCAGCGTGATGGTGGCAAAAGTCTGTGTGGCGGCTTCCACCTTCACGTGTTCCTTCGCTTCCACGGCCTGGTGCAGCCCGTCGCTCCAGCGGCGACCTTCCATGATACGGCCTGTCTGTTCGTCCACAATCTTCACCTGTCCGTCCATCACCACATATTCCTCATTGATGCGGAACATGGTGTAAGCCTTGAGCAGCTGGAGAATGGTGTGAACACGTTCTGACTTCACTGCATAGTCCTGCAAGAGTTCGTCCTTGCGCATCACGCGTTCCTCGTCAGAGAGCCCCTTCTGCGCTTCGAGCGCCGAGAGTTCCGAGGTAATGTCCGGGAGGATGAAGAGCTGGTCGTCCTGTACCTGGTCCGCCAGCCACTTGTTACCCTTATCCGTGAGGTCCACGCTGTGCAGTTTCTCGTCCACCACGAAGTAGAGCGGCTCCACGGCCTCTGGCATACGGCGGTTGTTGTTCTCCATATAGATTTCCTCCGTTTTGAGCATACCCGCCTTGATGCCCGTTTCGGAGAGGAACTTGATGAGCGGATTGTTTTTGGGCAACGCCTTGTGGCTGCGGAAGAGTTGCAGGAAACCTTCCTCCTCCTTCTTCTTGTCGCCCGAGCCGATGAGCTGCTTGGCCTCCGCCAAGTACTGCGTGGCCAATTTGCGCTGCACGTCGACGAGTCGCTCCACGAGCGGCTGGTACTGCTCAAAGAGCTGGTCGTCGCCCTTGGGCACGGGGCCGGAGATGATGAGCGGCGTACGGGCATCGTCGATGAGCACGGAGTCCACCTCGTCGACAATCGCGTAGTTGTGGCGGCGTTGAACCAAGTCCTTGGGGCTCATCGCCATGTTGTCGCGCAGGTAGTCGAAGCCGAACTCATTGTTCGTGCCGAACGTGATGTCCGCCTGGTAAGCGCGGCGGCGCGCTTCCGAGTTGGGCTGGTGCTTGTCGATGCAGTCCACCGAGAGCCCGTGGAACATATAGAGCGGCCCCATCCATTCAGCGTCGCGCTTGGCCAGGTAATCGTTCACCGTCACCACGTGTACACCGTTGCCTGTGAGCGCGTTGAGGAAAACGGGGAGCGTGGCCACCAGCGTCTTACCTTCACCCGTGGCCATTTCCGCAATCTTTCCTTGCGTCAGCACCACGCCGCCGAACAGCTGCACATCGTAGTGAATCATGTTCCATTTCAGGTCGTTTCCGCCGGCCACCCAGTGGTTCTGGTAGATAGCCTTGTCGCCCTCAATACGTACAAAATCGTGCGATGTGGCCAGTTCGCGGTCAAAGTCAGAAGCTGTCACTTCCAGGAAATCGTTCTCGGCCAGGCGGCGTGCTGTTTCCTTCACGATGGCGAAGGCATCGGGCAGTGCCTCGGTCAGTGCCTCTTCCATGCGGTCGAGCACCTGCGTGTCGAGTTTGTCTATTTGGTTGAAAATCACCTCACGATCTTCGATGGGTGTTTCTTCGATTTTGGCTTTCAGTGCCTCGATTTTCTCTTTCAGATCGTCGGCCGAATGCTGGATGGTGTGTTGCAGCTCCTTCGTTTTGGCGCGGAGCGCATCGTTGTCCAGAGCGTGGATAGCGGGTTCGGCCGCTTTGATTTTTTCCACCCACGGCTGTATCTGCTTCATGTCGCGGGTAGATTTGTTACCGAATAGTTTGCTTAAGAATTTATTGATATCCATGATAGGAATGCGGTTTTATCAGTGTATAATGGAAAAATGGATAATGTATAATGAAGGCTGCGCTTTAAAATATCGGTGCCACATTGCAGGCGTTGGGTGCCCTGATGCGCATGGCATCCGTCAGTGTCGGCGCGATGCAGTCGACCGACACCGGCGTGGTCAGGCTGTCAGCCTTACAGCCCATGCCATAGAAAATGATGGGGAAAGCGATGTACGATTCGCGCACAAGCTGGTGCTCGTTCATCGACGTGTTCACGGCGTGCCATCCCGGTGCCACCTCAATGAGAATGTCGCCGGAGTAGCGCGGGTTGTAACCTCCGCGAATGCGGCTGATACCCGGTGTCCAGGCTCCCTGCATCAGGCGCGATGAAGTGTAAACATCCTTCACGCCCGAAAGTTGCAGCAGGAAATCCTGCACCCGCTCCAACATTTCCGCCAGGTTGATTTGCTTCTGCTCCACCAGTTTGTGGTCCAGATAAAGCTGCGTGCCGAGGCAAGCCTCCACGTATTTCCCCTGACCGTAGACGGCCACCAGGTACATATTGAGCAAGGCGGCAGCCCGCTCCACGTCGAAGGTGCCCGTGGGGATGCGGTATTTGGATAGGTCTGGTGTCTCTTCATCCACATAGCCTGTGGAAGTTAACACAAAAAGCGCGTTGCCGGCCCCCACCTTTTTCTCCACCGAGTTAATCAGTCGGGCCAGGGCGTTGTCCAGCCGTACGTACGTGTCCTGCAGCTCCATCGGAGCATCGCTCACCGCTTTGTGTTCCAGGTTGCCGGCGTAGAACGTCACGGAGAGATAGTCCGTGATGTCGTCGTTGCCCATCATGGCTCCGTTGAAACACTGAAGGGCGGCGCGTGCCACCTCCTCGTTGACCAGTCCGCTGGTCTTGAATGACGCGAAGCGTTTCTCACCCTTGTTGAACTTATGGGCAAAAGGCTTTTTCATTCCTCCTGAAAGGAAGTAGGAAAAATTACCCACGAGTTCGTTCGACGGTTCCCACACCCAGGTTTTGAGCTTTTCTTCCAGCGGTTTGCTGTTCAGCATTGTGGCCCATGTCGGCAGTGCGGAGCCATAGTAAGAGGTGGAGCACCAGCGTCCCGTGCGGTCGTCAATCCACAGCGCACCATCGGCAGCGTGTCCCGCTCCGAGGATGGCCGCATCGCGATAGGGTGCGATGGCATACACCACCGCCTTGCCCTCCGTGGCCACCTTCAGTTCGTCGCCTATGGTCGATACGCCGAGGAACGTGGGTGCCGAAGCGTCTGCGGTCTGTATGCCCGCATACTCCTTGTTGTCCACGCAGTAAACCGGGCGCAGTGTTTCGCGGTCCAGCCACCGCAGCCCCACGATGCCGTGGTTGTAAGGCGTGGTGCCCGTGGCCAGCGTGGCAGCCGCCGAAGCGCGGTCCGGGCGGTATTGCGGATATTCCGCTTTGGTGTAAACCCGCCCCTCGTTCAACAAACGCACAAAGCCCTCTTGCCCGTAGAGGGGCATGAAGGCATTCATGTAGTCAGAGCGGAGCTGGTCCACCAATATGTTCACCACGACCCGTGGTACCTCGTTCGCCGCGCCGTAAGCGTCGCTTGCCGGGAGCGCGGCCATGGCCGCCAGCAGCGAGAGCAGCAGCGGCAGGCGCAGGGTGGTTTTAGGAACGTGTGGAGGGATGTCTTTTCGCATCGATAGGATGGTTTGGAATATTACCTCTTCAACTTTTAAACTTTCAACTTAAAACTATGAACTCTTCACTTCAGGCCTCCGTTTCAGCCCGTGGATGCAGCGCACGGCCAGCGTGCCCCAAATCAGGAACAGCTCCGGCGGAAATTGCTGCAAGCCGACCGTGCCCACCAAGCCCGTGGCGGCCAGCATGACAGCCTGTACGTACAGCCCTTTCACGGGGCGGTGCAGCGAGGCTTGTTTCATATACCAAGGCAGATAGAGCAAGGGTAAGGGATTGAAGAGAATGATCAGCCAGTTGCTGCCCACCGTGGGGTGGGTGGAAAAGCAGAAGAGCAGGAACACAGCGAGACCGGCCAAACCTTGCGCCAGCAGGAGCAGGGCATCGTATGCCCAGAAGCAAATGCCTTTGCGCCACTCGTATGTCGTGATGATGAGCGTGACTACAAAAAGTATGCCAAAAGCCCACATCGGAGTCAATCCCTTGTCCGCCCTTTCCATTTGAGCCGGCAGCAGCACCCGTTTCGGTTCGGCCAATCGCCGCCGTGCACCGTCGGGGCTCACCACAACTGCTTCCTCCACAAACTGTTCGGCATACAGCGGGGCGAACCCCTGTGATTTCCGGTCGGCAGGAGCATCGGCTTCTGCTCCTAAGAGCAAATCCTGCCCCAGTTTGTTCCATGGGCTTGCTTCGGAATATTGGTCCACGATGTCGCGAAGTGTTTTGTCAGCTTCAGCCTGTGGCCACACGATATTTCCTTCCACGGCCCGTTCAATCATGTCGATGGCCCGTGTAGTGCAGTTGTCGTAGAAGAAATTGTAGCGGTACGTGGCGTTTTCCGGCAGCAGGTTCCGGCTGAGTGCATCCACCAACCGCCTGCTTTCTGTCGGCGAGAGGTTGAGCAGCTGTTCGTCGATGCCACGTCCCTCCTTCACGTACGTGTCATAGAACAGGGCAAAAGGCACCACGCCCAACTCATAGTCCGTTTCTCCCTTGACAAACCGCCATACAAAGTTGGGCTGTGCAAAGGAGAAGGTGCCGTAGTTGAACACCCAGTCGCTGAGCCGTCCCGGCATTACCTCGCGCACCCTGATGGCCGTATGTCCGTAGAGTTCATACACCATTTTCCCGGGCGTTACGGTGAGCAGGCTCACGCATACGGAGTCCTGCTGCCCGTCGTCAGTAAGCCGTTGGCGGTCCTGCTCCGCCCGCAGGGCAGTGGGGAGCATAGCCATCAGGAAGGAGAGTATATAAATGAGTTTTCGCATGATTTTCTTGTCAAAGACGGCGGCAAAGGTACGAATAGTTTTTCAGTCAATGGCCGGATTGAGCGTTTTTGGTAATGAGATTTCGGTTAAAGGGTAAAAATCTTTGGGTTATGAGGGTATTTCTCCGGAACATAAACCGAGGATATAAAAGGTTCTTAAAAGTGCGATTTCTCGCCATGTCAGAGTATTCAAGCGAGTTTGAACTCTGCTCATTTGGCTTAACGAAATCGTTCATTCAAGTCATGTCGGCGAATGTTGTCATAGGAAGCACCGGCTATGTTTTCTCCTTGTTCACAAAAGCGAGGATGCCTCTTGTTCGATAGATTGCCCTTTATCCGCAGATGCAGCATCCCGTCAAGGAACACTTGACTTTTCCAACAGCCATGCATAATGCCTCTATATAACAAATGTCTGTAGCCATTCCCTGCATCGGGATGATGGTCTACAGACATACTCTATATAGGCGTGGCCCTAATTATTGATTGGCACAGCGTTGTTACAGTTTCCAGCTCACGCCGAGGGAGAAGGTGCGGCCGGGGAGGTAGCGGCGGGTGATTTCTTCCACCTTCTTGTTCTCGCCGGTGGGGAGCTGCACGTCGTTGAACTGTTTGAACAAGACGTGTTCGCCGAGGATGTCCTTGCAGCCCACTTTGAACGTGAAGGATTTCAGTGTGTAGGAAAAACCGAGGTCGAGGGAGTTGCGCGGCATTTCATAGCTGTCGGGGATGTTCACCGTCTGGTCGCCCGTGCTGCCCAGGCTGCGGCCCACTCCGATGAGGCGTTTGCCGATGCGGTTGTAGAGCGCGGTGGCGTTCCATGCCTTGTGAGAGTAGAAGAGGCCGAGGTTGATGAGGTAAGGCGACTGTCCCTGCATGGGGCGGTTCTTTTGCAGCCGGCGGTCAGCAAACTGCACACGGCTCTTGATGAGCGAACCGTTGCAGACGAGGGTGAAGTCAGGCAGGCCGATGAGGTCAAGCCGCTTGCGCACGTCCAGCTCCAGGCCGTAGCTGTAAGCTCCTTTCGCGTTTTGGAAACTGTACACCAGGTCCGTGCCTCCTGCCACGGTGTAGGTCCATTCGATGGGGTTGTCGAAATGTTTGTAGAATGCTGCCACGGAAATCTGCTCGCCTTCTGTGGGGTAAAATTCATAGCGCAGGTCCACGTTGTCCGTGTAGCAGGGACGGAGGTCAGGGTTGCCCTGTACTGCGCTGGCCAAGTCGAAATCGTAGAACACGCTGGCACTCACCTCGCGGAATTCCGCCCGGTTGATGGAGCGTCCGTAGCACGCCCGCAGTTGCTGCTTCCGGGGCAGGTGGAGCGTGAAGTTCACCGAGGGGAAGAGTCCGTCGGCATCGTAGAAGTGGGAGAGGGGGCTCCGCTCGTAGTCGCGCGTGTTGCTGATGAGTTCCATGCGGTTACGTTCGTAGCGCAGGCCGGCGTACATGCCCAAGGGGCCGAGGTTGAGGTTGGCCGAGGCATAGGCGGCGGCAGTGAACTGGTTGCCCTCGTAGTCGTCCGTCATGTGCGTGTCGTCCAGCAGGTAGAGGCCGCTTTCGCCGAAGTTGTCGGAGTTGGAGAGGAGGGAGGTGATTTCCTGCGTCTGGAAGTCAGCCGGCAGCGTGTTGTGAGCCGGGTCCCAGGTGTAGATGAAACTCCGCGTCTGGTACTTGCGTGTGCGGTATTCGCCAAATGCACCGCCGAAGAGGGTGGGGCGCAGTGCGGCATCCTCAAAGCGGTGTTGGTAGTTCACCGATGCTGAGCCGATGTGTTCGTCGAGGCGCGTATATTCGCGGTTCACCTCGTTGCCCGTGGTGAGCTGGATGCCGCTTCCCAGCGCGTCGTCCAGGGTGTAGCGGTGGCGGTCCGGCAGGTTGCGGTTGGCATAGGCGTAACCCGCGTTCCAGTCGAAGCGGCTGTCCGACCACACATATTTGCCCGTCAGCTGCGTGTTGTAAGTGGAGCGGCTGCTATAGTAATACTCGCTCTCGACTTCGTTGTCGCTCTGTGCGTTGACGCCGGTGCGGGAGGTGAAGCGTTCTTTGCCGAGCTGGTTGAAAATGTTTTTCCACTCGTAGCGTCCCGTGCCGCGTGAGGGCAGGAAGGTGAGGTTGAGCAACGCGCCGAGGCGCACGTCGTGGTTGTACTGCTGGTCGGTGCTGTGGCGCAGGTAGTTGCTGCGGTCGTGCGCCAGGTCGTAGGCACCGAAGAGGGAGTTTTCCATATCGGTGTACGTTTTGTAGGCATTGCTGTAGTTCAGTGCGGCGAGTACGGAGAGGAGTGCGCCGTCTCCGAGTTCGATGCTGCGGTTCAGGTCAAGGGCGAAGGAGCAGTCGGCTGCAGGATGTACCGTGCGCATGCGCCAGTCGTTGTCGAACGCTCCCCCAGTCAGACTCACCCCACCGCCCGGCAGCTGTGTGACGGGTGCCTTGATGCCGCCGGGGATGCCGCGACCGGAGCCGGGAAATCCGAGCCAGCTCATGTCGCTGCTCTTGCCGAAGTGGGCTGCCTGCCAGTGCGTCTGGTCGTTGACACCCATTTGGAGGGAGAGAGTGGTGGAGTTCTGGCCGGGTATTTCCTTGGTGTCGATGAGGATGAAGCCGCCGGAGAAATCGGCGGGATATTCCGGAGCCGGCGACTTGATGATTTGCAAGTTGTCAATCTGGCTGCTGGGAATGATGTCGAAGCTGAAGGCGCGGGTGTCTGGCTCGGAGCTGGGCACTGCCGAACCGTTGATCCACACGTTGTTGTAGCGTTGGGAGAGTCCGCGCACCATCACGAATTTTTGGTCGATGAGCGAAATGCCCGGCACGCGGCGGATGACCTCGCCGGCATCCTTGTCCTGCGTGCGCCGGATTTGTTGTCCCGCAATGCCGCTCTGCACCACCATACTCGTTTGCTGGATGGTCACCGCCGCCGTTTCCGTGTTTTTGCGCCGTGTAGCCGTCACCACAGCGGTGCTGAGTTCGTCGGTGGCGGTTTCCATGCTGATAATCAGCAGGGTATCAGTTCGGGCGGGGTTGACGGTGAGGGTCTGTCTGCGGTATCCCAGATATTGTGCCGTGAGCGTATAGTTGCGTTGGGCTGGCAGTTGGAAGGTGAAGAGTCCGTCGTTGTCGGTGAGGGTGGTGCGGCCTATTTGGGGCAGGCTGAGGGTGGCACCTACCAAGGGCTCGCCCGTTTCGCGGTCAATCACTTTTCCTTTTAAATCAATTCCCCATCCTTTGGCAAGGAACAGGAAAAACAGCGTCAGGGCTGTAAGGCATTTAGCAGTGTAGTGTTTCATATACATATTATATGGCATTCCATCTGTTTGTTTTTTTCTCGGCAGGGTTCATTCCACGGTAGCTTACCCTTCGGGCTTGCAGAAAACGCGTTGGTCGGCAGCCGGATTTTGCTTGTCTCTCAGGGTGCAAAGGACAACATATCGTGTGACAAACCTGTTGCGATATCATGACATTAGACAAACGTCTGAAAAAGTCCGGGATTATTTTCTCCTACTCGGCGATTAGAAAAAATTGTAACCATTTTATTTGACTGTCAGAATACATTGGGCGATGTAGAAAAATATG
>CAMBHR010000003.1:0-103728 GCA_945867195.1 uncultured bacterium
TTTGGTACCCTGACCGAGTGGCTAGGTAGCGGTCTGCAAAACCGTGTACAGCAGTTCGAATCTGCTGGGTACCTCTTTAGTGCTGTAATCCTTGAATTGCAGCACTTTTTTTGCTTGATTGTGGCACAATTTTTTTGGGGGTGGCCGTTTCTATTCAATTTTCAAGACCGTATTCGGAAGCGTGTCAATGTTCTGTGAAATATTTGACGAAAAGAGTGACCTCGTGATAGCGGCCACGGGCGTAATGCCATTCCGGTAGTTTCGTCTGTACGTGGTATCCGGCAGTGGTGAAGAGGTTGAAGGCTTGAATGTTCTGGCTCAGTACGAAGGCATAAAGCAGGTGGACGCGCAAGCGGTTTTGTGCATACGTTTCGAGCAGTTGAAGGGCTTGTTTTCCATAACCTTTTCCCCGTTGCTCCTTCAGCAAGGCCAGCCCTACTTCGGCCCGTGCGTGGAGTGGGGAATAGTTTGTCAGGTCGGCCAGTCCGATGGCAGGCCCCGGTTCCTTACCCTCAGTGCGTGCCACTTCAATCACAAAGCGTGCTTCGCTTCCGGAAGGGGCTGCCAGAGACTGGGTGACGTATTGTTTCAGGTCGTAACGCGAATAAGGCCCTGAGGCACTTGATGTGTCCCACAATTCAGGGTCGTTCTCTATGGTGTATAGCAAAGCCAGGTCTTCGGGTTCTATGGGGCGTAGGGTCATGGCTGGTTTTGGAGTGTGTAGGTGTTGTTGCCCGTTATGATGATGTTCCGTTCCGGGTTGAAGGTGCCGAGATGGATCTTGTCGGAGTGTTGTTTCTCAAAGAGTGTCAAGATGGTCCGTAGCGAGAAGTCCTCCAAGTCATACACAGCGTGTACATAGTTTCCCGAAGGCATATCCTTTGCCAAATGACCTTCCGGGCACGTTTGTTCGTCGGCGTGGAAGCAGTCGATGTCCAGGCCGTAGTCCGAGGCAATTTGTTCCACACATTCCGGGTGCGTGCCTATGTAGAGCATACGTTCGGTACTTTGGCTGTGACGGGGATGCAGAAAGCGGGCGAAGAAACTGATTTGGCGCAGAGTGAATTCAAAAATGCCTCGCAGGAGGATTGCCAATTGGATGGGCACGGACAGCAGCCTTCCGTAGTGTTTGTAATGTTTGTTGAAGAAGAGCAGCATGGCTTGGTAGAACACGTGGACGTAGCGGTAGGTGTTCTTCTTGGTGCTTTCTCCTTTGTAGTGGACGATAGGGGTAGGGTGGTAATAGTTTTGGAAGCCCTGTTGCAGCAGCCGGCACGAGAGGTCTATGTCCTCGCCGTACATGAAGAACGATTCGTCAAATCCCCCGGTTTGTTGCAGAGCCTCTTTCGAGGTAAGCATAAATGCTCCTGAAACGATGTCGATGGGGCAGGGCGCGTCAATCGGCAGATACTGCATGTAATATCTGCCCAGCCGTTTGCTGCGGGGAAAGAGCGAGGTGAGTCCGCTCATCCGGCAAAAGGATGTCCAGGGGGTAGGTATGCCCCGGCGCGACTCCAGGGCGAATTTGCCGTTGGCGTGCAACATCTTCACTCCCACGGCACCCAGTCTGGGGCATTGGCGGGCAAAGCCGATCACTTCGGCCAGTGTGTTTTCAGTGAGCAGCGTGTCGGGATTGAGAAACAGGATGTATTCTCCCCGCGCCTTTTTGAGGGCTTGGTTGTTGGCTCGTCCGAACCCCACGTTGCGCCGGTTGGCTATCCAATGCAGCCGGGGGTAGTGTGCGGCGGGGAATTGTTTTTGCAGATAAGCGACGGAGTGGTCGGTCGAACAGTTGTCTACTACAAATACCTCCGTTTGGCCCAGGTCTATCCCTTGGCTTTTGTAAATGGAGAGCAGGCATTGCTCTACAAAATATTTGACGTTGTAGTTTACGATGAGAATGGAAAGCAACATGGCGGCTTAAATAAAATAATATGTGTGTGGGGCTAATCCTCCCGTTTAGGATAGCAGAAGACCAATCCTGTGGCGCAGATCAGCAGACAGTAGAGCGGCGTGTCCGTAACCGCCAGCCCGTAGTAGACAACCATGTCTATATATAAAGGTATGCAGAGAATGCCCAGCCGGATGCTGTTCCACGTGGCCGCTTTCCGGATGTCATTTCCCATGTGCGCTTTGATGCGCGGCAGGTGCAGCAGCCGGAGTGCGGTGGGCAGTACGCCGATGGTGAGCACCACGCAGAGCAGTTGCATCACGTAGACAGAGGTGGCATCCGCTGGAAGGTAAGCCGTGGGCAGTACGTTGCATTCGGAAAGCAGGCAAAACAGGCCGCCCAGCAGCCATACAAAGGCATAGAGCAGGCGGGCGCAGAAAATGGGTTTGTTATTCATCAATAGGTTTTATTTCAGAGGAGTCCGCCCGACGAGCGAACGTCCCAGGGTTACTTCATCAGTGTATTCAAGGTCATCTCCCACGCTCACCCCGCGCGCCAGCACGGAAATCTTGGTCTGTGTGCCGCCCAAGCGGCGGGATATGTAGAAGTTGGTCGTGTCACCTTCGATGGTGGGGTTCAGGGCCAAGATTAGTTCGTTGACCTCACCCTGTTCCACCCGTTCAAACAGCGCGTCGAGCGTCAGATCGGCCGGCCCGATGCCGTCCATCGGTGATATGACACCGCCCAGCACATGGTAAAGGCCGTTGTACACCCCAGTCTGTTCTATGCACATCACGCTGTGGATGTTCTCCACCACGCAGATGGTGCTCTTGTCGCGCCTGGGGTTGGAGCAGATGTGGCACACCTCTGTGTCCGAAAGATTGTGGCATACCCGGCAATGTTTCACCTGAGTACGCAGGTTGAATATGCTGTCACAAAATCCTCTGACGGCTTCAGGTTCTGTTTTCAGCAGATGAAGGGCAAACCGCAGCGCGGTTTTCCGCCCCACGCCCGGCAGGCGGGTCAGTTCCTGCACAGCCCTTTCAAGCAGTGTCGAGGCGTATGGATTGTCCATCCTTTGGGTCCTTTTTTATGGTTATGGCGCACAAAGTTAGTGTATTTGACTTAACTTTGCCGTCGGCAGTAAGGAAAAAAGCCTTTCTGTGAATTCTTACCAGCTCTATCCGACTAACTGATAACCTATGCAAATCAAATCGGCCGACTTTTTCATCAGCAACAGTTCCGTGGCACAATGTCCCGAGGGCAACCTTCCAGAATATGCCTTTATCGGGAGAAGCAATGTGGGCAAAAGCAGCCTTATCAATATGCTCACTTCGCGCAAAGGCCTTGCCTCCACGTCGTCTACGCCCGGCAAGACGATGCTCATCAATCATTTCATCATCAACCAGTCGTGGTACTTGGTGGATCTTCCCGGCTACGGATTTGCCAAGCGCAGCAAGCGCGATTTGGCCAAGCTGCAAAACCTTATTCATAGCTACGTGCTCCAACGCAGTCAGCTTACTTGTCTCTTTGTCCTCATAGATTCCCGGCTGGCGCCGCAACCCATCGATTTGGATTTTATCCGTTTCCTGGGCGAAAACGGCGTTCCCTTCTGCATTGTTTTCACCAAGGCGGACAAGAACAAGTCATCGAAGCTGTCGTCCAATGTCAGCCTCTTCCTGGAAACCCTGCAAGAGGAATGGGAAACGTTGCCACCGCATTTCGTTACCAGCAGCCAGACCGGCCTCGGACGCGAGGAAATACTGCAATACATCCATGAAATCAACATGAGTTTGTAAGGTTGTCAGGTGCGGATGGCTTCCGCTGTTTTGACCAATATAACTTATCCACTTTCTAATCCCCGGGCGGCATGATGCGCAATTTCACGCTGAATATGCATAGTATCAAATGGGCTCTGGCCATTACCACGGCACTAATCTCCATCGGTTCGTTGCTCTATTCCCACCGGCTCACCGGCCGTTTGCTCGATGAGGAAGTGGGCAAGATGGAGGTTTGGGCCGAAGCTATGCGCTCGTTGCAAGCCGCCGACGAGCATACCGACCTGAACCTGGTGCTCAAGGTAATCAACAGCAACCACAGCATCCCTGTCATAGTCACGGGTGCCGACGGACAGGTGCTGGCCATGCGCAACCTCACTCCGCCACCGGCCGGTGCAGACTCGTTGCAGACTCTCCAAAAGGCCCTCCACCAGATGCAGGAGCAGGGGCACCGGATGCGAATGGACCTTGACACGCCGCAGCAGTCTGCCGGGCGGCCTGACTACATCATGGTTTACTATACCGAGTCCATCATGTTGCGCCGTCTCACGGTTTATCCTTATGTGCAGCTGGGCTTGGTGGGCTTGGTGGTCCTTGCCGCCATTATCGCCCTGCTTGCGTCTAAAAAGGCGGAGCAGAACCGAGTGTGGGTGGGACTGTCGCGCGAAACGGCTCATCAGCTGGGAACGCCCATTTCCGCCCTGATGGCGTGGAGCGAAGTGCTGCGTGACACCTATCCCGACGATGCCCTCCTGCCGGAAATGGACAAGGATGTCAGGCGGTTGCAGCTCATCGCCGAGCGGTTTTCCAAAATCGGTTCGGCTCCCGAGCTGGAAACACAGGATCTTTGTCCCCTTTTGCGGGCCGTGGCCGATTATATGCGTCCCCGCATCTCGCAGAAAGTAAGCCTTACCGTTGACCTGCCGCCCCATCCGCTGCCTGCACGTGTTTGTGCTCCGCTCTTTGAGTGGGTGGTGGAGAACCTTTGCAAGAACGCAGTCGATGCCATGCAGGGAACGGGTAGCATCACCCTTACCGCCAAGGCGCAGGCCCGGGGTGCCAGCATTTTCGTGGCCGATACAGGCCGGGGCATTCCACGAAGCCGTTTCAAAACGGTTTTCAAGCCGGGCTTCACTACAAAAAAACGCGGCTGGGGGCTCGGGCTCTCTCTGGCCAAGCGCATCGTTCATGATTACCATCACGGCCACATATTCGTGAAAGAAAGCATTGTGGGAAAGGGAACTACCTTTGAAATTGATTTTTTCTGAACATTATTTTGGTAAATACAAATTATAAACTAAATTTCGCCCCGATTATTGCGCTGGGCATAGGGTGCGACCTCAGCGCACAGCCTCTTGAGACGCAATAATCGGGACGCATTTTTACAACCTTTAATCGCTTTAGTTTCCATGAAAGTCTACAATTCTCACGAAATCAAGAACATTGCACTTCTCGGTAACGATGGCTCGGGTAAGACCACACTGACCGAAGCCTTGCTTTTTGAGTGTGGTCAAATCAAACGGCGCGGACGCATCACCGCAAAGAACACCGTGTCAGACTATTTCCCCGTGGAGCAGGATTACGGCTACTCTGTCTTCTCCACCGTCTTCCATACGGAGTGGGCCGGCAAGAAACTCAACATCATCGACTGCCCGGGCTCGGACGACTTCGTTGGTGCAGCACTCACCGCCCTTAACGTAACCGATACCGCCCTGTTGCTCATCAACGGCAACTTCGGTCCTGAAGTCGGCACACAGAACCATTTCCGCTACACCGAGAAACTCAGCAAACCCGTCATCTTCCTCGTCAACCAACTCGACAGTGAGAACACCGACTATGACCAGGTGGTAGAAAACCTCCAAGGCATTTATGGAAACAAAGTGGTGCCCGTACAGTATCCCATACAGACCGGACCGGACTTCCATGAACTTATTGACGTTATCCTCATGAAGAAACTCACCTGGAAGCCTGAGGGCGGTGAGCCGACATTGGAGGATATTCCCGAAGCAGAAAAGGAGCGCGCCGAGGCCATGCATCGTGCGCTCGTAGAGGCTGCAGCAGAAAACGATGAAGGACTGATGGAGAAATTCTTTGAAACAGAACAGCTCACCGAAGACGAAATGCGCGAAGGCATCCGCAAGGGTATGGTTACGCGCAGCATCTTCCCCGTGTTCTGCGTTTGCGCTTCCAAGAATATGGGTGTGGGACGCTTGATGGAATTCCTCGGCAACGTAGTACCCTTTGTCGATGAAATGCCTCCCGTTCACAACACGCGTGGTCAGGAAGTCAAGCTTGACCCCGAAGGCCCCACTTCCATCTACTTTTTCAAGACTGGTGTAGAACCCCATATCGGCGAGGTGCAGTACTTCAAGGTAATGAGCGGTACGGTACACGAGGGCGACGACCTCAATAATTCAGACCGTGGCTCCAAGGAGCGTATGGCACAGCTCTTCGTATGTTCCGGTGCCAACCGCGAGAAGGTGGAACAGCTCTCTGCAGGCGACATCGGCTGCACCGTCAAGCTCAAAGACGTGCGCACCGGAAACACCCTCAACGCCAAGGACTGCGAAAACCGCTTCAACTTCATCAAATACCCCAACCCCAAGTTCACCCGTGCCATCCGTGCCCTCAACGAAGCTGACACAGAGAAGATGATGGCTGCCCTCAGCCGGATGCGTCAGGAAGACCCCACGTGGCAAGTGGAGCAGAGCAAAGAACTGCGTCAAATCCTTGTTCACGGACAAGGAGAGTTCCACCTCCGCACCCTCAAGTGGCGTTTGGAGAACCTTGACAAGATTCCTGTGGAGTTCTATCCCCAGCGCATTCCTTACCGAGAAACTATCACTCGTATGGCACGTGCCGACTATCGTCACAAAAAGCAGAGCGGTGGTGCAGGCCAGTTCGGTGAGGTTCATCTCATTGTTGAGCCTTACAGCGAAGGAATGCCTGATCCCACTGTTTATAAGGTAGGAAACCAGGAAATCCGCGTGGCCATCAAGGGTAAGGAAGAGATTCCCTTGGAATGGGGCGGCAAGCTCGTATTCATCAACTCCGTTGTGGGTGGTGCCATTGACGCACGCTTCATGCCCGCCATTCTGAAAGGTGTAATGAGCCGCATGGAGCAGGGACCGCTCACCGGAAGCTACGCCCGTGATGTCCGTGTGGTTGTTTACGACGGCAAGATGCACCCCGTTGACTCAAACGAACTCTCCTTCATGCTTGCAGGCCGCAATGCCTTCAGCCAAGCCTTCAAGGAAGCAGGTCCGAAAATCCTCGAGCCGATTTATGATGTTGAGGTGTTCGTGCCCGCCGATAAGTTGGGCGATGTGATGAGCGACCTTCAGGGTCGTCGTGGCATGATTATCGGCATGAGCAGCGAGAACGGTTACGAAAAGCTTCAGGCCAAGGTGCCCCTCAACGAAATGTCGTCCTACGCCACCACGCTCAGCTCCCTCACTGGCGGCCGCGCCTCGTTTATCATGAAGTTCGCCAGCTACGAACTCGTACCCGGCGACCTGCAGACCAAGCTTGTGCAGCAACACGAGCAAGAATTGTCTGAAGAAAAGTAACGCAAAGCCATTCTCTCTGTCCCTACTATCTGCTGCAAGGATGTGCAGACTGTAGCGTTGAACAGATTCAATAAGGATTTTGCCGAGTCGAACAGGTTGTATAATCTGTCGGCTCGGCATTTTTGTGTGGGCTACTGGCAACCCTGCTTTGCATAACCTTGCGTGGAAAGGAAAAAATCATTGCTTTTCATCTTTTTGTCATCAAAAAACGTGTGTGCAGTTCTTTTTTAACTCTAATTTTGCCTCTGTAAAGGAAACAGTGAAGTCCCTGTGCCGAGCACTTCCCAACTTCACAACTCGACGAAGCAACACAATAATTTATCAGGATAATAGACTTGCCCTTCGAAAGGCGAGGGGCGTAATTAAGACGAAGACTAAACATGGAAAAGAACAAGAACATCGTCATGCTCCGCTATCGTATAGACCGATACAGAGCCATGGGTAACGGCGCGATGTGCCAAGCCCTGGAAAGAGAATTGAACCGTTTGACAACGTCTGCGAAAAACCAAGGAAGTACATCTTCTTATTCGGAAATGTAATTCCTGATGCAAGAATATCATAGCCCGGAGCGCGGTATTTCGGTATCGCACCCCGGGCTTTATTGTGCTTTCACGTCAGGTTCTGCTCAACATACATTTCTGGTCAGTACATTTTCGCTTGTCTTCCGTAGCCGCATTTTTATGAATAGGCATTTAAGTGATGAGCGAGGTGTGATAACCAGAAGAACAAAACGAGAGAATTCTCTCCGCCGTGTGGCAGTGGGAATTCTCTCTTGTTTTTTGATTGCCGTTACTCCAAAGAAAGTGGAGTGCAGTTTGTTATGCTTCGGCGGGAGCCTCAGCTTCAGCTTCGGCAGCAGCGGCTGCTTCAGCCTGAGCGGCAGCTTCAGCTTCAGCCTTGGCTGCAGCAGCGGCGGCCTTCTTTTCGGCTACCTTCTCAGCAATCTTTTCGTTTACTTTCTTCTCGGCCTCCAAGCGAGCCTCGGCAGCGGCCTTCTTGTCAGCGGCCTTCTGGTTGGCAGCGGCAGTAGCCTTGTTGCTCTTTTCCAGCTTCCAAGCTTCAAACTTGGCCTGAGCAGCAGCTTCGTCGAAAGCTCCCTTGCGCACGCCACCCTTGAGGTGCTTCATCAGCATGACACCTTCACGCGAAAGGATGTTGCGTACGGTATCGGTAGGCTGTGCGCCGGTTTCCAGCCAATAAAGTGCCCGGTCGAAATTCAAATCTACTGTGGCGGGATTGGTGTTGGGGTTGTAAGTACCAATCTTTTCAGTAAACTTACCATCACGTGGTGCTCTTGCGTCGGCGATAACGATGCTGTAGAAAGCGTAACCCTTACGGCCATGACGCTGCAATCTGATCTTAGTTGCCATTTTGTTGTTTAAGTTTTAAAATAGGTTTGAATTATGCCGCTATCTCGTAACGGCGGCGCAAAATTACGTTTTTTATTTGTTCTGGCAAGTTTCGATTGCCCTTTTTCTGCTGATTTTTACTGCTTTACCTGCATGGATGCTTTCACGAGGTAGCCAATCAGCAGCAGGTACATGCCCAGCGAGAGCCATTCGGCAGGTGCTGAGGCCAGCCATTCGGCATTGGCAAAGTTCAGCCCGCAAAATTGCATGGCAGCACTGACCACACCCATCAAGGCACCTCCGGCAATGAAGCCGGAAGCGAGCAGCGTGCCCTTCTCGTTGCGCAGGCTGTTCAGCTTGGCATCGGTGGAGCGGCTGTTGACATACCAGTTGACGGCACCGCCCACGATGAGGGGCAGGTTGAGTTGCAGAGGGATGAACATACCCAGTGCAAAGGCCAGTGCCGAGATGCCGCAGGCGTTGAGCACCAAAGCAATGAGGGCACCGATGCCGTAGAGCAGCCAGGGCGCGCCCTGACCCGACATGAGCGGTTCAATCACCGCAGCCATGGCGCGGGCCTGCGGGGCGGCCATCACGTCAGAGTTGTCGGGCGTGAAGCCGTAGGCCTTGTTCAAAATCATGATGACACCGCCCACAGTGGCTGCGCTGACCAGGATGCCCAGGAACTTGAATGTTTCCTGGTGCTTGGGCGTGCTGCCCAGCCAGTAGCCGATTTTCAGGTCAGTGATGAAAGCACCGGCACTGGAGAGGGCGGTGCAGACAACGCCACCCATGACGAGGGCAGCCACCATGCCGCCGGTTCCCTTCAGACCCACCAGCACCATGATGATGGACGAAAGGATGAGCGTCATGAGCGTCATGCCACTGACTGGGTTACTGCCCACGATGGCAATGGCATTGGCGGCCACCGTGGTAAAAAGGAAGGCGATAACGGCCACAATGAGAATGCCCACGATGGTGAACAGCAAGTTGCCTCCCATCACGTCGAAGTAGAAGAAGAGAGCCGTGATGACGATGGTGAGCAATGAGCCCACAGCAATGATTTTCATGGACAGGTCGCGCTGGGTACGTGCCACCTGTTCAGGTACGGAACCTCCTTTGAATATTTTGCCTACGAGCGTGAAGGCACTGCGGATGACGCTCCAGCTCTTCACCACACCGATAATGCCGGCCATGGCGATGCCGCCGATGCCGATGCTCTTGGCATAGCTGAAGAGTTGTTCGGGCGAAGCCTCGGCAGCCGTCAGGGCAGGAGCACCGTTTGCGGCAATGTTCATGTCGGGGAAGATGAGCGCGATGCCGGGCACTATGACCCACCACACGGCCACAGAGCCGAAGCAGATGATGGCGGCGTATTTCAGGCCGACGATGTAGCCCATACCCAGCAGTGCAGCACTCGTGTTGCAGTTGAACACCAGTTTGGTCTTGTCGGCAAACGCTGCGCCCATTTCCGTCACGCGGCTGGTGAAGTTTTCCGTCCATGCGCCGAAAGTGGCCACCACAAAGTCATAGAGGCCGCCCAGCAGTCCGGCCACCAAGAGCGGTTTGGCCTGCGACCCGCTCTTCTCGCCCGAAATGAGCACCTGCGTCGAAGCGGTGGCTTCGGGGAAGGGGTATTTGCCGTGCATATCCTTCACAAAATATTTGCGGAAGGGGATGAGGAACAAGATGCCCAGTGCGCCGCCGAGCAGCGAAGCCAGGAACACCTGCACGAAGTTGACGGTGAGTTCGGGATACTTGTGTTGCAGGATGTAGAGGGCGGGCAGGGTGAAGATGGCACCGGCCACAATCATGCCGGAGCACGCACCGATGCTCTGGATAATCACGTTTTCGCCGAGTGGGTCCTTGCGGAGGAAGCCACCGCTTAGGCCCACGGCTATGATGGTGATGGGAATGGCCGCTTCAAACACTTGGCCCACTTTCAAGCCGAGATAGGCCGTGGCCGCTGAGAAGATAACAGCCATGAGGATGCCCCAGGTGATGGACCACGGGGTCACCTCGCGATAGCTCTTGCCCGGTTTCATCAGGGGCTCGTACTCTTCGCCTTCACGGAGTTCGCGAAAGGCGTTTTCGGGGAGGGAAGTTTCCTTCATAGTTGAAAGTCTTGAGGTTGAGTAGTTGATAGATTCTAAAAGGCGAATTTATTTGCCTTACACGGTCTTACCACACATCGACGCGCTCTTTCTGGGGAACGTAGAGCGGGTCCTTCTTGCTGATGTTGAAAGCCTTGTACCACGCTTCGATATGGGGCAGGGCACCGTTGACACGCCATTGTGCCGGAGAGTGCGGGTCAGTCTTGACCTGTTGCCGCAACTTTTCCTCGCGGATATTGTTGGCCCATATCAGGCCGTAGCTGAGGAAAAATCGCTGTTCGGGCGTGAAGCCGTCCTTGGAGGGCAGCGGATGTGACTTCATGGCATTTTGCAGTGACTGGAAGGCAATGTTCAGTCCGCCGTGGTCCGCAATGTTCTCTCCCAGGGTGAGCTGTCCGTTGGCGTTCAGGCCGGGCAGCACCTCCACGTGGTCAAAGAAGCGGCGCATCACCTCTGTGCGTTTCTTGAAGTTCTCCTTGTCGGCATCCGTCCACCAGTTCTTCAGGTTGCCGTCCTTGTCAAACTGCGAACCCTGGTCGTCGAAGCCGTGCGTCATTTCGTGGCCGATCACCACGCCGATAGCCCCGTAGTTGCAAGCATCGTCAGCCTCGGCGTTGAAGAATGGCGGCTGCAAGATGCCGGCCGGGAAGCAGATTTCGTTGGTAGTCGGGTTGTAGTAGGCATTGATGGTCTGCGGTTTCATCAGCCATTCCGTGCGGTCGGTGCGTTTGTTCACGCGCTTGTCGATGTAGTAGTGGCTCATGAACTGCGTGGCGCGCACCATGTTCTCGTAATAGCTCAGCGATTCGTCAATGTCCAGTCCGCCGTAGTCCATCCATTGGTCGGGATAGCCAATTTTCACATAGAAGGCATCCAGCTTTTCGTTGGCCTTGCGCTTGGTCTCCTCGCTCATCCAGGTTTGTTGCGCGATGCGTTCGCGTAGAGCCTGTTGCAGGTTCTTCACCAACTCCTCCATGCGTTTCTTGGACGATTCGGGGAAGTACTTCTCCACATACATCTTGCCGACCGCCATGCCCAGTGCCCCTTCGACCGAGCTGATGGCACGTTTCCAGCGCGGGCGGTCCTGTTCCGTTCCGGTCATGGTCCGGTTGTAAAAGTTGAAAGCCTCGGTGCGGAAACGGTCGCTCAGCGAGCTGGCCGCGTCGTCCACCACCTTATAATATAAGTATGCCTTCAGTTCCTCCAGCGAGCATTCCGCCAGCACCTTTTCCACTTCGTGGATAGGCTCCGGCTGGTTCACCGAAACGTGTTCCACCGCCGGAATGCCACTGAGCAGGAACAACGTGCTCCAGTCAATTCCGGGGAAGTCGGCCAGCAGTTGCCGGTAACTCATTTTGTGGTAGTTCTTCTCCACATCGCGTTGTTCTGTGGCACTGTACGATGCCCGGGCAATGCGTGTTTCGATGTTCATCACCGCCTCCATGCCCTTTTCGGCTTCGGCGGAACTTTTGCCTGTCATTTCAAACAAGTGCTTCACATACTGGCGGTAAGCTTCGCGGATGCGTCGGGTAGGCTCATCGTCGGCCAGGTAGTAGTCGCGTTCGCCCATCGAAATGCCGCCTTGGCTGATCTGCATCAAGTTCCACTCGGAGTCTTTCAGGTCGGCATCGCACCACAGGCCGAAAAAGCAACCGATGCCGCGTGAGAAGAGGCGCGCCGTTGCATAGGAAATTTCCGCTTTGCTGCCGATGGCTTCGATTTCGTCCAGGGCAGGCTGGATGGGGGCGAAATCCTCCCGGTTGCGCCGCACGCTGTCCATGGCCAGCCGGTAGAGCGAGCCGATTTTCTGTTCGAGTGAGCCTTGCGGATACTGTTTGGAGGCGATGCCTTCAATCAGTTCGCGCAGCTGCTTGCGGTTGTTTTCGGCCAGTGCCTCAAACTGCGAATAGCGTGCATACTCTGCGGTGAGGGGATGTGCATCGCTCCAGCCTCCGGTGGCGTAACGGTAAAAGTCCGTTCCCGGCTTGGCAGTCAGGTCCATGTTAGCCTTGTCCAAGCCCGAGGCAAGGGGCTGCTGCGCCAGCGTTGTGCCGGCAAACATGGCCAAGGTCGGTAGGAATGTTTTGATGTTCATGAATAGAATGATGGAGTTATCTGAGATGAATGATTACTTTGATGAAGTGAGTCATGGGATTTCCGGATAGAACAAAGGAGCAGGCTGGGGATTTAAGCATGATTACAGATTGTGCTGATTTAACTGAAAATGCAAATCAGGAGCCTCAGAAAAATCTGTTACCAAAGGAATAAGATTGCTGATGAAGCCGATAACAGAAGTGAAGCTTGCACCGCAAACGGATGTCCTGCGCTGCTTCAATGATCAATGTCCGTTATTCATTGTTCATGGATTCCAGTTCCAGCAAAGCGTTTTCCCAATCCTCTTCGGCTTGCTTTAATTCTCGTTGTATGTCGGCATATTGTTCAAAGAGCTGTGCGTTGCTGCCGCCTTCGGGCGTAGAGAGCTTTTCTTCGAGCGCGGCTTTGTCCGTTTCGAGCTGCATCACCCGGTTTTCGCACTGTTCCACCAGCTTCTCCACCTTTCGGCGCAGGCGGTTCTGCTCCTTGCGTTCTTCGTAGGACAGTTTTCCTTCCGAAGGTTCGGTCTTGGATGGTGCAGGTGCGGCGGCTGTCCCCTGCGAGGGCGACCCGGCGGTATGCAGCTCGTCGAGCGTTTCCATTTCCTTCTTTTGCAGGAAATCGTAAATGCCCCCCAGATGCTCGCGCACCTGTCCGCCGCCGAACTCATACACTTTTGTCACCAGTCCGTCCAGGAAGTCACGGTCGTGGCTCACCACAATCACCGTGCCGTCGAAAGCCAGGATGGCCTCTTTCAGCACATCCTTGGTTCGCATGTCCAGGTGGTTGGTAGGTTCGTCCAGGATGAGGAAGTTGACAGGTTCGAGCAGCAGCTTGATCATGGCCAGACGCGAACGCTCGCCGCCCGACAGCACCTTGACCTTCTTGTCAGAGGCTTCGCCGCCGAACATGAAGGCTCCCAGGATGTCGCGAATCTTGAGGCGGATGTCGCCTTTGGCCACCCGGTCGATGGTGTCGAACACGGTCAGTTCCTCATCGAGTAGCTGCGCCTGGTTCTGGGCGTAGTAGCCAATGCTGACGTTGTGTCCCAACTTGAGGCTGCCGTCAAAGGGGATTTCGTTCATGATGCACTTCACCAGGGTCGACTTACCCTCGCCGTTCTTGCCCACGAAGGCCACTTTCTCGCCGCGTTTGATGGTGAGGCTCACCTTTTGGAACACGCAGTGGTCGCCGTAATCCTTGCGCACTTCATCGCAGATGACCGGGTAGTCGCCCGAGCGCGAACAGGGCGGAAACTTCAGGTGCAGGCAGGCGTTGTCCACCTCGTCCACCTCGATGGGCACAATCTTTTCCAGCTGTTTGATGCGGCTTTGCACCTGTACGGCCTTGGTGGGTTTGTAGCGGAAGCGTTCGATGAAGTCCTTGATGTCGGCAATTTCCTTCTGCTGGTTTTCGTAGGCGCGGAGCTGCTGTTCGCGGCGTTCGGCCCGCAGGCGCACGAACTCGTCGTACTTCACCTTGTAGTCCGTGATTTTTCCGCAGGCTATCTCGAGCGTGCGGTTCGTGACATTGTTGATGAAGGCGCGGTCGTGGCTTACCAGCACCACAGCCCCTTGCGAGCGGTTCAGGAACTGCTCCAGCCAGCGTATGCTCTCAATGTCGAGGTGGTTGGTGGGTTCGTCGAGCAACAGGATGTCAGGGCGGCGCAGCAGGAGCTTGGCCAGCTCAATGCGCATACGCCAGCCTCCGGAAAATTCGCGGGTGGGGCGGTTGAAGTCGGCCGGGGCGAACCCCAGTCCCTGCAGGGTGCGTTCCAGCTCGGCGTGGTAGTTCATGCCGCCCATCATCTGGAAACGCTCACTCTCGTGGGTGAACCGCTCCACCAGCTTCATGTAGCTGGCACTTTCGTAGTCAGTGCGGCTGGCCAGCTCGTCGTTCATGCGGGCAATGCGTTCCTGCATTTCGCTGATGTGTTCAAAAGCCTTTTCGGCCTCCTCCATCACCGTATGTTCGTCGCTCAGCACCATCACCTGTGGCAGGTAACCGATGGTGATGTCGTTTTGTACGGAAACGGTGCCGCTGGTGGGCTGCTGGCTGCCGCTGAGGATTTTCAGGAGTGTAGATTTGCCGGCACCGTTCTTGCCGACGAGCGCGATGCGGTCCTTCTTGTTTATAACAAACGACACGTCCGCAAAAAGCGGACGTGCGCTGAATTCTACACTGAGATTGTCTACTGATAGCATTTCTTGGTGATTATCAAAAACCTGTTAGTAGCTGCGCGCCACGATGACGCGGCAGGTGGCGGGCTTTCCGCTCACCATGTCAACGCCGAGGTTCTCTTGGCTGTAACCGTAGGGCACGCAGCGTATGGTGGCTTGCGTCTCGGCTTTGATGCGGGCTTCGGTTTCCTCGGTGCCGTCCCAGGGGCAGAGGAAGAAGCCTCCGTCCTTGATGCGTTCCTTGAATTCCTCGTAGTTGTCGCAGGTAAATACGTGGTCGTCCAGGTGCTTCTTGGCCTTGTTGTAGATATTGGCCTGGATTTCCTCCAGCAGCTGCTTGACGTAGTCCTCGATACCCTCGAACGAGCGCGTTTCCTTTTCGAGCGTGTCGCGGCGCATCAGTTCGATGGTGCCGTTCTCCAGGTCGCGTCCGCCCATTACCAAGCGTACGGGCACACCCTTCAGCTCGTAGTCGGCAAACTTGAAGCCGGGGCGTTTGTTGTCCGCGTTGTCATATTTCACGCGGATGCCCATGGCCTTGAGCCTTTCGGCCAGTCCGCCCAGCTTCTCGTTGAACGCCGCGAGTTCGGCATCGCCCTTGTAGATGGGCACAATCACAACCTGTATGGGTGCCAAGTGCGGCGGCAGCACGAGTCCGTTGTCGTCGGAGTGCGTCATGATGAGCGCGCCCATCAGTCGGGTGCTCACGCCCCACGAGGTGGCCCAGGCATAGTCCAGCTTGTTCTCCTTGTCCACGAACTGCACGTTGAAGGCGCGGCCGAAGTTCTGTCCCAGGAAGTGACTGGTGCCGCTCTGCAGTGCCTTTCCGTCCTGCATCATGGCTTCGATGGTGTAAGTGTCGAGCGCACCGGCAAAGCGTTCGGTGGCACTCTTCACACCGCGCACCACGGGGATGGCCAGCACGTCCTTGGCAAAGTCGGCATACACGTCGAGCATCTGCTTGGCGCGTGCTTCGGCCTCTTCGCGGGTGGCGTGGGCCGTGTGCCCCTCCTGCCAGAGGAATTCCGAAGTGCGGAGGAACAGTCGGGTGCGCATTTCCCAGCGCATCACGTTGCACCACTGGTTGCAGCAGAGGGGCAGGTCGCGCCAGGAGTGGATCCACTTGCGGTAGGTGTTCCAGATGGTCGTTTCGGAAGTGGGACGTATGATCAGTTCCTCTTCGAGCTTGGCGGCGGGATCCACCACCACGCCGTCGCCTTCGGGGTTGGCCTTCAGGCGGTAGTGGGTGACCACGGCGCACTCCTTGGCAAATCCCTCCACGTGTTCGGCCTCCTTGGAGAGGAAACTTTTGGGGATGAGCATGGGGAAGTAAACATTCTGCACGCCGGTTTCCTTGAAACGGGCATCGAGCGACTGCTGGATGCGTTCCCAGATGGCATAGCCGTAGGGCTTGATAACCATGCAGCCGCGCACGTCGGCCTGCTCTGCCAAATCGGCCTTTACTACCAACTCGTTATACCAGCGCGAATAGTCAACACTGCGCTTGGTGAGGTCTTTCAGTTCTTTTGCCATATCAATTTGTGTGGTTTGCGTGTCCGGAGGGGCGCAAACATCTCATTTTTAATAAATTTTTCCGCGCAAAAGTACAACTTTGTCGTTGAAGTAGGGAACAAGTGGCACACTTTTTCACCTCCCCTTTTCTGCGAATGACGGATTGCCAGACGGACAGGGGGCTGAAAAACAGAAGCCTTGACCGGTAAACGGAATGAGGCGTATCGTGTTTTTGGGGTAGGGGAGGTTTTTACAGGATGGGGCGGTCCGTCCGTCACACGGCCACTTTGTGCCGCCTACTCTTGGAATTGTAGAAAACAAGTCCAAGAGTAGTTGTAACAAGTCCTAGACTAGTTGTAACAAGTCCAAGAGTAGTTTTTTTCAACTCCCTGATTTGTGAACGCAGCTCCGCCACTTGTGGGCGGCCGGTCCGGAAGGAGGCAGATTGGGGCATTGCATTCCCCGTTTTTGCCGGCCAGTCATTGCATCATTATATATACGTAATTTCCCCTTTGATAAATATTGTTCAAACCTTCAGGAACTGTTCATTTCCCTTTTGAATATCAGCTGTTTTCATACTGAATGATTGGATTTTCAATCATTCATAGTCAGCCGGCTGCGGGAGGGAGGACAAGTGTATAGTTCAGACGGACTATCGACATTGGCCGAACAACGGGAGGACGAAGTTCCGGCAGGAATGAGGAGGATGAATGTTTCTTATCAAAAGCTTCATGGCTAATTGCATTGATTTTCAGCAGGAAACAGGTGGTGCTGAATGATTGAAGAATAAATGGCAGGTAAAAAACACGTATATATAAGGTGTCATATTTGCACACTTTGCTTCGCCAAGACAGGCTGCGGCTCGGCAATGAAAAGAAAAATGGTTTTTTCTTTTGCATTGCTCTCGCCTTGCACTATCTTTGCACCTCAAATTAGACAAAAAAACCAATCATTTTATTCTTTACGTGTTTATGAAAAAGATGAAGTTTTCAGTTTGTGCAGTAAGCTTGGCCATGTTGCTGAGCAGTTGCGGTATGTCTAACACGGCCAAAGGTGGCCTCATCGGTGGTGCAGGTGGTGGTGCACTGGGTGCCTTGGTAGGCCAGCTCGTTGGTGGTAACGGCAAGAGCACGGCCATCGGTGCAGCCGTTGGTACTGTTGTAGGTGCCGGTGCCGGTGTGCTTATCGGCAACAAAATGGACAAGGCCAAAAAGGCTGCCGAATTGGCTAACGCCGAAGCTCAAGTGCTGACCGACCAGAATGGTACGCAGTACGTAAAGGCAACTTTCGACAGCGGTCTTCTGTTCAATACTGGTTCTGCCACTTTGAGCGCAGCTGCTCAGGCTTCCATCAAGAAGTTCATCAGCAACCTCGTGGCTGAGGACAATACTTACAACATGGCTATCTGTGGCTTCACCGACAATGCCGGTTGGAAGGGGTGCACCGCCGAGCAGAGCAAGGCAAAGAACCTTGACCTCTCACAGAAGCGTGCCGAATCGGTGAAGAACCAGATCGTAGGTTCCGGCTATCCCGCAAGCCGTTTGGTTAGCGTGAAGGGTTATGGCGAAGAAAACCCCGTGGCCGACAACTCCACTGCCGCTGGCAAGGAGCAGAACCGCCGCGTTGAGGTTTATATCCTGCCCAGCGATGACATGATCAAGGCTGCCAACGCTCAGGCTGGCAAATAATTGCACATTTACTATAATGGCATGAATAAATTGAAGGCCGCAGGCATACAGCCTGCGGCCTTCAATGCTGATTATCAGTAGCGTGGAGTTGATACGTTTAGAGTTTTGGTTTAAAGATGTTTCGGGTGTGGCAATGTTTCTTCGTCATATAATCAACTCATAATGCTCTGATTGAAAAACACCACAATTATAGGATATGCTATTTGCCGCGCATGCCCAGCTTGTCAATGATGGTGCGGTTAAGACGCCGCAAGTCCTGCCCCGTGCGGTTGAGGAAGGCTTCGGGCAGTGTTTTCCATTCATTGAAGAAAACGGGCAGCAGTTGCAGCAAATTCATTTTTGTTTCGGTGCGTGGTTTGTTCGGTTTGTCGGGGTTGACAATGACATTGAAGGCATGGCGTTCAACGCCCACTTCAATCGTTTCGCCTGTCCAAAATGGGTCGCCGTCGAAGTGGGCCACCCCTTCGCCCTCACGTCGGATGCGGAGTTTGGAAGCCTGGAAGGTTTTCACGTGGCTGTTGGCGGGCAAAGTCCCGTTGAACAGCTGGAGTGCCACCTGCGGTGCTTCAATGGCGTTGAAGGGTTCCATGACCACCACGTCGAGCAGCCCGTCTTTCATACTGGCATAAGGGGCTATGAAAGCGTCGTTGCCGTATTGCGAAGCATTGGCACAGGCTATGAGGAAAGCCTTGCAACTTTCCGTGCCCTTCTCGTCCTCGATGGTGTAAGGCTGTGGCTTGTACATCAAGCCTGAACGCAACGTGTTTTCCACATAGGTCAGCAGCCCCCTCCGGCCGGCAGCCGCAAATTTTTCGCAGATGAAGGCGTCGAACCCGATGCCACAGGTGCAGAAGAACGGGCGGCCGTTGATGGTGCCGTAGTCAAGTGTGTGTACCACATGTCGGTTGATGATATCAATGGCCTTTGTCGGCTCCATCGGCAGTGCCAGGTGGCGTGCCAAGCCGTTGCCCGAACCGCAAGGCACAATGCCCAGGGCGGTGTCGGTGTGTACCAATGCCCGGCCCACTTCGTTGACCGTTCCGTCGCCGCCTACGGCTACCACTACATCCATACCGCGACCCACGGCCTCGGCTGCCAGCAGACTGGCATGGCCGGCATATTCGGTATAGGCAAGTTCCACATCGAACACATCTTTGTCTGTCCGTTCTTCGGCCAGCCGGGCAATGCCCTGCTTGCGTTGGGTGCCCGAAATGGGATTGATGATATAGCGGATTTTCTTTTTCATGAATATGGGTGCTTCCGGTTTTGGTATATAGTTTGGACAAAGATAGTGCAAGGCGAGCGCATGAAAAAGGAAAAACCTGTGGTTTTGCTTTTTTTCATGCCCTGGCCGTACCGTGAAATCATGCTCAAACAATGAAATCGCACAATTTGCGCCCCAACGTGCATTTTTTCTCTTGGATAATTAACCTTTTTATAAGGAATTGCGTACCTTTGCCCAAAATAAAAGTTGAAAAGCCTAAAAATCAATAATTATTAGGCGATTCTTACAACCTGATTTACAAATGGGAATATTACAAGAAAGATTAGCAAAGTACACCTTGCCCCAGCAATACCAAGCAAAAGGTGTGTATCCCTATTTCCGTGCCATTGAAGGTAAACAGGGCACAGAGGTCGAGATGGGCGGCCATCACGTGCTGATGTTCGGCTCAAATGCATATACTGGACTCACCGGCGATGAACGCATCATTCAGGCTGGTATCAAGGCAATGGAGAAATATGGCTCAGGATGTGCCGGTTCTCGCTTCCTGAATGGCACCTTGGATCTCCATGTGAAATTGGAGAAGGAACTGGCAGAGTTTATCGGCAAGGAAGATGCGCTGTGCTATTCTACCGGATTTACGGTCAACTCTGGCGTGATTTCCTGCTTGACCGGTCGCGAAGATTACATCATTTGCGATGACCGCGACCACGCCTCTATCGTGGATGGACGCAGGCTGTCCTTCTCCACTTGCTTGAAATACAAGCACAACGATATGGCCGACCTGGAACGCCAACTCCAGAAATGTGCCCCGGAAGCTGTGAAGCTGATCGTGGTGGACGGTGTGTTTTCCATGGAAGGCGATTTGGCCAACCTTCCTGAAATCGTGAAGCTCAAGCACAAATACAACGCAACCATCATGGTGGACGAAGCGCATGGTATCGGTGTGTTCGGCCGTCAGGGACGCGGTGTTTGCGACTACTTCGGCCTGACGGGCGAGGTGGACCTCATTATGGGTACTTTCAGCAAATCGTTGGCCTCAATCGGCGGATTTATTGCAGCTGACGAGTCTATCATCAACTGGTTGCGCCACAATTCCCGCACGTATATTTTCTCCGCTTCCAATACGCCGGCGGCTACGGCCTGTGCCATGGAGGCCCTGCATATCATCCAGCAGGAACCGGAACGTATCGAGGCTTTGTGGGACGTGACGCGCTATGCCCTCAAACGCTTCCGCGAAGAAGGGTTTGAAATCGGTGAAACGGAATCGCCCATCATCCCCCTCTATGTACGCGACACGGAGAAAACCTTCGTGGCCACGGCAAGAGCCTTTGACGAAGGCGTGTTCATCAACCCGGTGATTCCACCGGCTTGCGCTCCGCACGATACCTTGGTGCGTGTGGCGCTCATGGCAACCCACACCAAAGAACAGGTGGACCGCGCTGTGGCCGCACTCGGAAAAGTGTTCCGCGAATTAGACATTATTAAATAAGCATATCCAATAACTCTTATTCATTTTCTGCCTTATGGAAAAAAGCGCACTGCAGATTGCACGTGCCGCCTACCAGCCCAAGCTCCCCGCTGGTTTGCGTGGCAATGTAAGCATCAAAGAAGGAGCACCCACTGAAAGCGTTGGCGATCAGGAGGATATCAAAAAGCTCTTCCCCAACACTTACGGGATGCCTCTCGTGGAGTTCGTTCCCACTGATGAGAAGAAGGAATATGCACCGATGAACATCGGTATCATCCTTTCCGGTGGACAAGCTCCCGGTGGACACAACGTAATCTGTGGCCTTTATGATGAACTCAAAAAGCAAAATGCCTCCAACAAACTGTACGGCTTCCTGATGGGGCCCGGCGGTTTGGTTGACCACAAATATATTGAACTGACTGACGCTGTCATCGACGAATACCGCAATACCGGCGGCTTCGACATGATTGGTTCAGGACGTACCAAACTGGAGGAGGAAAGCCAGTTTGAGAGCGGGCTCGAGATTATCCGCGAACTGGGCATCAAGGCCGTTGTAATCATCGGCGGTGACGATTCCAATACCAATGCCTGCGTTTTGGCTGAATACTATGCCGCACACAATTATGGCGTGCAGGTTATCGGTTGCCCCAAAACCATTGACGGTGACTTGAAGAACGACCAAATCGAAACGTCCTTCGGTTTCGACACGGCTTGCAAAACTTATGCTGAGGTGATCGGTAACATTCAGCGTGATGCCAACTCGGCTCGCAAATACTGGCATTTCATCAAGCTCATGGGACGCTCGGCAAGCCATATCGCACTGGAATGCGCTTTGCAGTGCCAACCCAACGTCTGCATCGTCAGTGAAGAGGTGGAAGAAAAGAACCAGACACTCGATGACATCGTGACGTACATTGCCAGCGTTGTGGCCAAACGTGCTGAGGCAGGTAATAACTTCGGTACCGTGCTGATTCCGGAAGGTTTGATTGAGTTTATCCCGGCCATGAAGAAGCTCATTGCCGAACTCAACGACTTGCTCGCTACTCCGGAAGCTGCCGGCGTGGCACCCGCAGAACAGCGTGCATGGATCCTTTCCAAACTTTCTGCCGCCAATGCTGCCATCTACGAAAGTCTGCCCGAAGGTGTGGCCAAACAGCTCACCATGGAGCGTGACCCCCACGGTAATGTGCAGGTTTCTCTCATCGAAACGGAAAAACTGCTTTCCGAAATGGTGGCAGTAAAACTCGCCGCTTGGAAGGAAGAAGGCAAGTTCAAAGGCAAATTTGCCGCTCAGCACCACTTCTTCGGTTACGAAGGACGCTGTGCAGCTCCTTCTAACTATGATGCTGACTATTGCTATGCACTCGGTACAAGTGCCGCACAGCTGGTAGCCAACGGCAAGACGGGTTACATGGCTATCGTGAAGAACACTACCGCTCCTGCCGAACAATGGATTGCTGGCGGTGTGCCCATCACCATGATGATGAACATGGAACGCCGTAACGGCAAAATGAAACCGGTGATCAAGAAGGCATTGGTTCGTCTGGACGGTGCTCCCTTTAAGGAATTTGCAGCTCACCGCGAAGAATGGGCTGAAAAGACTTGCTTCGTTTATCCCGGCCCCATCCAGTACTTCGGTCCTACTGAGGTTTGCGACCAGTGTACGGTTACGCTGAAACTGGAACAAGGAAAGGCTTAATTCTTTTTGCTCTGTTGGTGTTTACCAAAAGAGCTGACCATATTTTTACAGAGGATGCAGTTCCCGACTGGGATGTGTCCTCTGTTTTGCATACTGGGGCGTAAAGCTTTTGTATGGATTTGGACCTTTACAGCAGTCTGACAACCCTCTGGCTCTGGAGAAATTTTGGCTTGTTTTGCATCACGGAGTGCGAATATGCAAACTCTCCAATTTTTCTTGTCAAATAACGCCTCATTCTAAAAAAATCCAATACTTTTGCAATACGATAAACCCAACTTTAAAATATAGTATCATGAAAAAAACCATCTTGGTAACCGGTGGAACTGGCTTCATCGGTTCTCACACCACGGTTGAGCTGCAAAATGCCGGCTATGATGTTGTAATCATTGACAATCTTTCCAATTCCAAGGCAGATGTAGTGGATGGCATCGAAAAGATTACGGGTGTGCGTCCTGCTTTTGAAGAGGTTGACTGCTGCGATTTGGCTGGATTGGAAGCCGTTTTCCAAAAATATCCCGGCATTTCGGGCATCATCCATTTCGCTGCTTCCAAGGCTGTAGGCGAAAGCGTGGAAAAACCGCTGAAATACTACGAAAACAACCTGCTCTCTCTTATTAACTTGCTGAAACTGATGCCTAAGTATGACGTGAAAGGCATCATCTTCTCATCTTCGTGTACGGTTTACGGCCAGCCTGATCCCGAAAACCTTCCCGTTACGGAAAAGGCTCCCATCAAGAAGGCTGAAAGCCCCTATGGAAACACGAAGCAAATCAATGAGGAAATCATTCAGGACTATATCCACAGTGGTGCCAAAATCAGTGCTATCATCCTTCGCTACTTCAATCCCATCGGTTCTCATCCCACGGGTATTATCGGTGAAATGCCCAATGGTGTGCCTGCCAACCTTATTCCTTACCTCACACAGACGGCTATCGGCATCCGTCCCAGCCTGAAGGTGTTTGGCGATGATTATGATACGCCCGACGGTTCTTGCATCCGCGACTACATCTATGTGCTTGACTTGGCTAAGGCTCACGTGGCTGCCATGGCTCGCATCGTGGACGGAAAGAATACTGAGCCTGTTGAAATTTACAATGTGGGTACGGGCAACGGTGTCAGTGTGCTGGAACTTATCAATACGTTCGAGAAATGCACGGGCGTTAAGCTCAATTATGAAATCGCTCCCCGTCGCGCCGGTGACATCGAAAAGGTTTGGGGCAACGTGGACAAGGCTAACCAAGTGTTAGGTTGGAAAGCTGTACACACATTGGAAGAAGCCTTGACTTCTGCCTGGAACTGGCAACAGAAGCTGCGTGAACGTGGCATCATGTAAACTGCTTGCACTCGCAGATTGATGGTATGATTGGACGCTTGTTGACGTTTGGGATAACCGACATTTATCAGATGTACCAATTCTGCCTATGTTTATAATAGAAAGATTAAGTGCTTTGAAACTCATGATTTTACGAGTTGGCACTTAATCTTTTTCTATAATATATTTTCATCTCATTTTTCCTGTTATTGCTTGTTTGATTATGCAACCTTATTACTTGCTTGAGGAGGCCGATTTGCGTCGTAACCTGCAACTCATTGCCAACATTGCACGTGAAGCGGATGTGGAATTTATCTTGGCTTTCAAAGCCTTTGCTCTGTGGAAAACATTTCCTGTTTTCCGCGAATACATTCAACATACCACAGCTTCTTCCGTTTATGAAGCACGGATGGCGGCAGAGCAGTTTGGTTCAAAAGCCCACACTTATTCTCCGGCTTATGAGGCAGACACGTTTGCGGATATTGTGCGATGGTCAAGCCATATCACTTTTAACTCACTCACACAATACGAACGCTTCATGCCCCAAGTGCTCTCTGCCGGAGCAGGTGCTCCTTCCTTAGGGTTGCGTGTAAATCCGGAATATAGCGAGATAGAAACAGCTTTGTATGACCCATGTGCTCCGGGTTCCCGGTTTGGTGTGCTGGCTGCCAATCTGGAAGCTCATGGCTTGCCTGATTCCATTGAAGGTTTTCACTGTCATTGTCATTGCGAAAGTTCTGCACTGGCTTTGGAACATACTTTGGAACATTTGGAGGCCAAGTTCGGACGGTGGTTCTCTCGTATCAAATGGCTGAATTTGGGAGGAGGGCATTTGGTTACCAGAGCGGATTATGATGTGGCACATCTTATTCGTATCTTGAGGGGCTTGCACGAGCGGTATCCTCATTTGAAAATCATTCTTGAGCCCGGTTCTGCCTTTGCATGGCGGACTGGCTCATTGGTTTCAGAAGTGGTGGATATAGTTGAAAATCATGGAATAAAGACAGCGATATTAAATGTAAGCTTTACCTGTCATATGCCTGATTGTTTGGAGATGCCCTATCATCCTGCGGTGCGAGGTGCCGAGGTGCTGCCTGATGCGTCAGAAACGGGATTGGATAAGGAAAACAATGTATACAGATTGGGGGGCAACAGCTGCCTAAGTGGGGATTATATGGGGTATTGGCGTTTTGCTGCACCGCTGAAGGTGGGGGCGCAGGTCATCTTTGAAGATATGATACACTACACGACGGTCAAAACGAATATGTTCAACGGCGTGGCTCATCCTATGTTGAAAATGAGGCACTTGGATGGCAGCGTAGAGACATTGCGGCAGTTTACATACGAGGATTATTTGTCCAGAATGGATTAGTTATCTCACTTTTTTCATCTCTTTTCCCAAAAAAATCTCTATTTATGCTTTATCTTCCTGCCGGCTTGCCGGCTATGCAAAGTGTGAAGGCTACTCCATATGGTCTTTCCCGCTGGCATGAAGTGGGTAATGCCAAGCGTGTCCTTTTGTTGAACTTGATGCCACAGAAGTCTGTGACTGAATGTGACATTGCTCGCACTTTGGCTGCTACGGGGAAGGATGTTCAGCTTATTCCTGTAAAGATCAAGGGACAACATTATAAAACCACACCTCAGGAGCATATGGATGCGTTCTATCTGGATGTGGAAGATTTGATGGAGCAGCGTTTTGACGGAATGATTTTGACTGGTGCCCCTCTGGAGCAGATTCCCTTTGAGGAAGTGCGTTACTGGCAGCAACTATGCAACATTATGGATTGGGCTGACATGAATATCAAACGCACACTTTATATCTGTTGGGGAGCGCAGGCTGGTTTGTATCATTTTTATGCCATCAACAAGTATGCGTTGCCTGCCAAAATGTTCGGCGTGTTCAGTCAGAAAGTCTTAGAGCCCAATTTGCAACTGATGGATGGACTTTCTCCGGCATTTCCCATGCCCAATTCTCGACATACGGAGGTCAGAAAGGATGAAGTACTGGAGAAATTGGGAGCGGATGCCTGTATCGTGGCAGAAAGTGAAGAGAGTGGGGTAGGCATTGTGGCTACAATGGACTTGAAGCGCACTTTTATTGTGGGACATTTGGAATATGAGCCCATGACCTTGCATAACGAGTATCACAGGGATTTGGACAAGCATTTGCCCATCCAAGCTCCTCTTCATTATTATCAATCAGATGGTTCTGTGGACTATTCCTGGAGTACAGCTGCCATTCGTTTCTATGCCAATTGGATTGGGTAGCCTTTTGCTGTAGGATTTAGTATTTCAGCGAACTTCTACTGATTCTCCTTCAAGTGCGCCAACAAGTCGGCTACAATGAAGCAGCTGCCGCCAACATAGATGAAATCATCGGGTAGGGCATTGCTGAGTGCTGCTTCATAGGCAACAGGGACAGTTTCAAAAAAGTTTCCCGCCAAGCCATGTTTCTCTGCTTGTAACTGAAGTTGTTGCGAGTTCAATGCTCGGCGCACAGATGCTTGGGTCCAATAATAGCGTGCCTTTTTGGGGAGTAGGGAAAGTACATTGTCAATATCTTTGTCTGCTGCCATGCCAAAAACCACATGGACTGTTGGATGTTCGTTGATGGCTTTTTCCAGTTTCTGGCTCAGGTATAGCCATCCACCGATGTTATGCCCTGCATCACAGACAATCAAGGGAGAATGACCGATAGTTTGCCATCGACCTGCCAGTCCCGTCATTTCACAAACATGGCGAAAGGCAAATTGAACATCTTCAGTTTGCAGATTAAAAATTGGAGCCAACAGGTTAGCCGCACAGAGTATGGTATTGGCGTTTCTGATTTGCCATTCGCCCACCAGTTCCGCATCGAAGCTGCCCCAATGCAGCGTTTCGTAGTGATGCAGTCCAGATTCTGTTGTGGTAGCTTGTAATATTTCCGGATTTTGTTCGGCCAAGTGCAGTTCTGTGCCCACCTCCTTGGCTTTTTGTTTAAAAACGGGAAGTGTTTCAGGTAAAGATTCGCCAATCACTGTTGGGATGCCAGCTTTGATGGTACCAGCTTTCTCAATGGCAATTTCAGAGAGCGAATGCCCCAGGAATTGGGTATGATCCAAGCTGATGTTGGTAATGAGCGAAAGCACAGGGCGGATGATGTTGGTGCAGTCCAATCTGCCTCCCAGCCCCACTTCGATCACAGCCACATCCACTTCGGCATCAGCAAAATATTTAAAAGCCAAGGCCGTTGTAAGTTCAAAAAAGGAAGGATGCAGAGGCTCGAAGAAGCAACGCTCCTGTTCAACGAACTTGACGACATAATCCTCAGGAATCATTTCTCCGTTTACCCTGATACGTTCACGGAAATCCACCAAATGCGGCGAAGTGTAAAGCCCTGTTTTCAAGCCTTTGTGTTGTAGAGTTGCAGCCAGAGTGTGTGCGCAACTCCCCTTTCCATTTGTTCCAGCCACATGAATGGTGCGGAAGTTCCGGTGCGGATGATGAAAGTGTTCATCCAGCAAAAGAGTAGTTTGAAGTCCCTCTTTGTAAGCAGCTCCGCCTACTTGTTGGAATAGGGGAGCTGCTGCATATAAATAATCTATGGTTTCCGAATAGGTCATGTGAAAAGGATCAAGTAGACTCTTATTTGTTGAAATAGTTGCGGAATGCTTTAAAGATTTTGTCTTTAATTCCGGTGCTGGGCTGCATATGGTTCTTGCCTGCCAGTTTTTCAAAGCAAGCCTTTTCCTCTTTGTCAAGGTTTTCAGGAATATAGACACTGATATTCACAACAATATCGCCGTTTCCATATCCATAGCCCTGAACAGCAGGAAGCCCCTTTCCACGTAATCGCAGTGCTGTGCCGGGCTGAGTGCCCGGTTCGATTTTGATTCTCGCTTTTCCTGATAAGGTAGGAATCTCTATTGTGTCGCCCAAGGCAGCTTGCGTCACGGTCAGCAGCAAGTTGTAAATCAGGTCATTTTCATCGCGGATAAAATCGGGGTGGGGGAGTTCCTCGATAATGACTTGAATGTTTCCGGGCACGCCATTATGTTTGCCGGCATGTCCCTTTCCGGGAACATTAAGCACCATGCCTTCTCCGACACCAGCGGGAATTTTTATTTCCACGATTTCCTCACCACTCACGATGCCTTCGCCGTGGCAATGGGTACATTTGTTTTTTATGACAGTACCTTCGCCGTGGCATGTAGGACATACCTCTTGCGATTGCATCATACCGAGGATGCTGCGTCGTGTCCGCACCACATACCCCTGACCATGGCAGGTAGGGCAACTCTCAGGATGACTGCCTTTCTCACAGCCAGATCCGCCACATTCCGGACAGGTAATGTCTTTGCGTACTTTGAATTTTTTTGTCACTCCGCTGTAGATTTCATCCAGCGAGAGTTTTACTTTCATGCGCATGTCATTACCCTTATATTGTCGGGTTTGCGCATTTCCGCCGCCAAAATTTCCAAAGCCTCCGCTGAAGCCGCCAAAGCCTCCTCCTCCGAAGATATCGCCAAACTGGCGGAATATATCGTTAAGGTCCATGCCTTGACCGCCAAAGCCACCGAAACCGGCACCGCCGTTCACGCCTTCGGCACCGAACTGGTCATATCGTGCCCTTTTGTCCGGGTCGCGCAGAACATCATAAGCTTCGGCTGCCTGTTTGAATTTTTCTTCCGCCTCTTTGTTTCCCGGGTTACGGTCGGGATGATATTTGATGGCTACTTTTTTATAAGCCTTTTTTATTTCATCGGCAGAAGCGTTGCGTTCCACGCCTAATATCTTATAATAATCTTTTTCTTCAGCCATACAGCATTGATGTAGTTAAAAAGGTTTATCTGATGATAGCTTAATGGGGAGCAGCAAGATGATTTGAATGAGAACCGTTATTGTCCTACCACCACTTTGGCATGGCGTATAACCTTTTCATTCAGCATATAGCCAGGTTGCACGCAGTCAATGACATGATTTTTCTGAGCCTCTTCAGTAGATGGAATAAGTGCTACCGCTTCATGGAAATCTGTGTCAAACATTTTTCCGATGGCATCCATCTTCTGCAAACCCTGTCCTTGGAGCGTTTTGGTCAGCTTGTCCATGATGAGCGATACACCCTCCTTCAGGGTTTCCACGTCTGTGCTCTTTTCGATGTTTTGCATGGCGCGGTCCAAATCGTCCAGCACGGGGAGCAATGCCGACAGTACCTTTTCTCCGCCGTTCAATATCAATTCGGTTTTTTCCTTGAGCGTACGTTTCCGGTAATTGTCGAATTCAGCCACTTGTCTCAGGTATTTGTCCTTCAGCGAATCGATTTCGGCCAAAGCTGCTGCAAGTTTGTCAGTTTCGGTTTCGGCATTATCGTCGACAACACCGGTTTCCTGTTCCTTCGTGTCGTCATTTGCTGATGCCTGTTGTGAATTATCGTTATTGTTGTTTACCACGTTTTCTGTTTCTTTCAGTTCTTGGTCATTCTTACTCATGATTGCAATATATTTATTTTGAAAATAAGATAGCAAATAGTATGCCATATATGAAAGAACCGGGGATGATATAAGCAATCTCCCCGGTTTTGTCATGTTAGCGAGCTTTCTTGCCGTCGGAGACAGAGCCAAGGATTGTTTGAGCTATGTCGCGTCCGACCGGAAGGGTGAAAGATACCTCACTTCAAGGGCAGCGTATTCTATTCGCCCAGATACAATTTGTTTCTCAATTCCCTGATGCGGTCATCGTGGATATACTCTTCGTAGTTCATGAGTTTGTCAATTGTACCGTTCGGTGTGAGTTCAATGATGCGGTTGGCCACGGTATTGATAAACTCATGGTCGTGGCTGGCAAAGAGGATGTTACCCTTGAAGAGTTTCAGGTTATTGTTGAACGCCTGGATACTCTCCATGTCGAGGTGGTTGGTCGGAGTGTCCAGTATCAGGCAGTTGGCGTTGCGCAGCTGCATACGGGCAATCATACAGCGCATCCTTTCGCCACCCGACAGCACATTGACCTTCTTCAGGATGTCCTCATCCTTAAATAGCATTCTTCCAAGGAACGCCTTGAAATAAACATCGTTGCCCTCGCCGAATTGGCTCAGCCAGTCCAGCATATTGAAGTCCGTGTTAAAGAAAGCCGTGTTGTCCAGCGGCAGGTAAGCTGTGGTGATAGTCACCCCCCATTTGTACGAGCCAGCCGCAGGGGTGGCGTTTCCGTTGATGATTTCAAACAGTGCCGTCATGGCACGTGGGTCATGGCTGAGGAAAACGATTTTTTCACCTTTTTCCACCGTAAAGTTCAATCGGTCAAACAGCACGGTGCCGTCTTCCGTCACGGCTTTCAGGTCCTTCACTTCCAGGATTTGGTTGCCGGGGTCTCTGTCCATTTGGAAAATAATGCCGGGGTATTTGCGGGTAGAAGGTTTGATTTCCTCCACATTAAGTTTCTCAAGCATTTTTTTCCGGCTGGTCGTTTGTCTGCTTTTGGCCACGTTGGCCGAGAAACGGCGAATGAACTCCTCCAGCTCTTTCTTCTTCTCCTCAGCCTTTTGCCTTTGGTTCTGAGCCTGGCGCAGGGCAAGTTGCGATGATTCGTACCAGAAAGAATAGTTACCCGAGAAGAGCGTTACTTTGCCATAGTCAATGTCTACCGTATGCGTACACACTTGGTCCAGGAAGTGTCGGTCGTGGCTCACCACCAGTACCGTATGTTCAAAGTTGCCCAGATACTCTTCGAGCCATTCCACGGTTTCAAGGTCCAAATCGTTGGTAGGTTCGTCAAGCAGCAGATTGTCCGGTTCGCCGAACAGAGCTTGTGCCAGCATCACGCGCACTTTCTCTTTACCGCTCAGTTCGCCCACCAGCTTGCCATGCAGTTTCTCTTTGATGCCCAATCCGTTCAGCAGCGTGGCCGCGTCATTTTCAGCGGTGTAGCCACCCATTTGTGAGAATTTGTCTTCCAGTTCAGCCACCTTGATGCCGTCTTCATCCGTGAAGTCAGCCTTGGAATATAAGGCATTACGCTCTTGCATCACTTGCCACATGGTGGTATGTCCCATCAGTACGGTGTCCAGAACTGTGAAATTGTCATATTTGAAGTGGTCCTGACTCAGTACCGATAAGCGTTCTCCAGGTCCCATTTCAATGGAACCCTTGTTGGGTTCGAGTTCACCCGAGATAGCTTTCAGAAGTGTGGATTTGCCGGCACCGTTAGCTCCGATGATGCCATAGATATTTCCGTTGGTAAACTTGATATTAACGTCTTGGTAAAGGATGCGCTTGCCAAACTGAATGGCCAAGTTGGAAACTGTAATCATATTTTTATAAAGGAATTTTAGTTGATGTACAAGCATCTTCGGATGCGTTGTCTGGGGGCATCGCCCCGGTATATGCGGCAGTCTATTCGCTACAAGTACACACGCAATGCGGATAGAGCATGATGTCTACCACGCAATGCTGCTTCAGTCGGGGTACAAAGGCTTGGATTTGCCTGTTAACCGGGTTGGAGAGCCTGATGTCGCTGAGTAATTGCAGTCCGTTTCGGTTGAAGCGTTTGAATACCGCCTCTTTTGCACTCCAAAGCATTGTGGCCGCTTCTTCCCGTCCATGCAGATAACTGAATGCGTCGAGCAAATGGGTCTCTTGGGCTGACAAGAACTTATGTGCAATCCTCAGAGCCCGCGCCCCACTGTCCCATTTTTCAATATCCATGCCATGAGGGCGTGGCGATACGCTCAGCGCATAAGTGTTGCCGCTGTGTGAAACACTGATTTCGACAGGCAACGCCGATAGATAAGGCTGTCCGCTTTCCGTATGGCCGATTTGGGCAGAAGGGCCGCACAGTGCTTGCGCAAGTATGTCGACAGAAAGCCGTTCGGTCAGTCGTTTGGATGAAAAGGAAGCGTATTTGTTCAGGTCCAGACACGGGAACAACAGCTGTGCCAAGTCTTTCAGCTGGCTTGCCGACAGTTGGTGTTGCCACAGGTAGGCCACAGTCTTTTGTTGTGCGGTCAACATGGCCGAGCGGGAAGACAAATAGCGGAGTTCCTCTTCAAACAGGAGCATGGCGAAACAATAAGATTGTTCGGAGGATTGGTAAAATCAAGGGCTTCGGGTTGGCGGAACAAAACTTTGAAGCGGAATATCTGATGAGGAAAAGCCGGAGCTTCAGGCAGGCACATGATTTCAAAGGTGCTGCATACCTGCAACCTTGGGATAGACAGAGATGCGCATGCAAAGCCCGGTTGTGGTATGCAGGAGCCCATGCCCCAGCACGGCCGGGCATATTTTTCACAACTCTTCTTCCTGCACTAACTTTTGGATGTCAGTATTTCCATGTTGCTTGCCCAAATTTCGGTGATATAGTGCGTGATGCCTTTTTTGTCCGTGTAGCTTCTGGTGCGGAGTTCCCCTTCGATGTACAGCTTGTCGCCTTTATGCACATAGCGTTCCACATTCTCTGCCAGGGTTCTCCAAAGCAGAATGCGGTGCCACTCGGCTCTTTCTGGCACTTGGGTCCCGTTTTGCAGGGTGTAGCCTGGGGTCGTGGTGGCCAGGCTCAGTGAAGCCGTGCATACCCCGGCATCGACATAGCGTATTTCCGGTTCTTTGCCTACGTTGCCAATCAGCATGACTTTGTTCAACGACATAGTTGCAGCAATGTTAGAAGGTGAAACGGCACAAGCGAAGCATTCATCGTATGCGGTCGGCGGCGCGCACCAAAGCCTCGTCTTTGCAAATGGCCCGTCGTGCCAGCAGCAGCAAGACGATGGACAACAAGGGGAACACACATCCCACGCCCACACTCGGGGTGAACCCCGTGCGGCTTGCTATGGCATAAGTGTATGCGCCCAGTGCTACAAACCACAGCACTTGGCAGGCAACGGCCCAAAGTGTTTTCCGGGCTTGCTTCTTCCGGTTTTTGTAGCCCATGATAGCCCAAAGGGAAAGCAGTATGGCCACCGATGACCACACCATCAAACCCCAAGGATGCCTGCCAGCCATTTCGGCCACCTGGGTGGCGTCATAGTGGCAGCTGTACACCGTGAGCCACACTTCGCCGGATGACAGGCGGGCTGAAGGAACAAAAAACGTAAAGGCCGGGAGCAGACCGGCCAATAAGAGATATATACTTTGGATTCGCTGTATCATGCCTCTGAACTCAAATTGTCTTTATCCTTGGCAGGATTACGGAAATAGATGTTGTGGTTGACAAACTCTTCTGCGGCAATCAGCGTAGGTTTCGGCAATTTTTCGTAGTAGCGCGAAATCTCTATCTGTTCGCGGTTTTCATAAGTTTCTTCCAGATTGTCATTGGCTGAAGCAAACTCCTTCAGTTTTCTGGAAAGGTCTTCTTTCATTTGCACAGAAATCTGGTTGGCACGCTTCGACATGATGACCACGCTTTCGTAGATGTTGTTCGTTCCGTCGCAGAAGTCCATTAAGTTGTGAGTTACCGTGTTGGTGGGAGCTTTGCTTTTTTTGTAATCCATTGTTCTATTGCGTAATAAGAAGTTATCGGTTGGGATTTTGTCCGGTGGCCGTTGCCAGCAGGTTATTCAGTCTCGGGCACGTATGCCTTGGCTTTGTCAAACAGGCTTTTGGCCTCCTTCATGTATTTTGATTCGGGGTATTCGGTCACGAAGCCGTAGTATTCGTCGATGGCACTGTGGTAGCGTTCCTCCTTTTTGGATTCAATGCTCAGGGCGGCCAATGCGAATTTGGCTTTCAGCACCAACATGGCGAAATCCTCGCGCCGTGAGGTGTAGGGGTAGTCCTTGATGGCATTTTCGGCCGTCACGATGCACGCGCCGTAGTTGCCGTTGACACCGTTGCCGATATAAGTGCCCAGGTCGTAGTACAGTTTGGCAGACAGGTACTCCTTCTCCACCAGGATGTCCTGCAACTTGAAGATATAGTCTTGTGCTTCCTGCCGGTGGCTGCTGTAGGGGAAGTTTTCGATGAAGTTTTGGAATTCCGTTACGGCTTCGTACGTTGCAGTCTGGTCAAGCCGGGGTTCAGAAACCAACTGGTACAGCGATTTGGCACAATTATACCGTGCCATCTCAGCATATTTTCCTTTCGGATAAGTTTGGTAATATTTTTTGAACACCGTGGCGGCAGCATCGTACGAATGTGCTTTCATGTTGCACAATCCCGTGAGGTAGAGCGACTCTTCGCCCTGCTCCGTTCCCTTGAGCACAGAAAGCACATCCTGCAACAGCAGGGCGGCCCGGTTGTACATACCTTCGGCATAAAACTGCTTGGCAGCCTCGTATTTGTATTCGTAATCCTGCGTCTTGACAATGCGGTTGTAGCCAGTGCATGAAAACGAAATCATAGCTAACAACAAGCAGGACAGGGCGGCTATTGGCTTCATACTGATATATTGTTTTTTGTGCCATTCCGGGGTGGTGATGGCGTTGTCGGTTTGCCAGATGTTGCTGTACATGGCAAATCCGCCGCAAATTTATAAATAATTTGTCACTATCCGGACGTTGTCGCAAAGAGAATAATGAAACATTTCGATAAAAACGGCACTTTTTCGGTCGAACGCCCGTTTGGGAAATGGTGATTTCACCGAAGAAGTCGGCGATTTGTGCCGACAACCCAAGGACTTTTTTTACTAATAGGCGAATAGAAATAACAAGTCCGGGCTGACGGGTCGATCTGGCGCATCTGGGTTCATCTCCCTCAGGATTATGCTCACGATTTGACAATGACTGCCGTCTTTTGTACACATTTTCTATATATATACGTGTTTTTTTCTTTTAAAAATAAGGTTCAAATCTTCATTGCACCCTTGTTATGTCTGATTGCCATCTGTTTAGGTATGAATGTTTGGTGTTTTGTGGCTTTCATGCTGACGTTTTGCCTAAAAATATGTTGAGCTGGACATGTGTGGCTGTGCCGGTATAGTTTTGCAGTATTGTGGGGAGTTGCAGTTCGGCTTCAGCCCCCATTGTTTTGGTCATCAAGCAATGGTGGCGCAGCACACGTTGTAAAAGGATATGTCCAAATTGTCCCAAATTGTCCCAAGTGGTTAGCCGATGTAAAAAAAAGAGCTATAATTTGCACGTAAAAATCAGATTCTGTACTTTTGCATCATACAAACCCAATTATTCCTTTATTTACAACAAACAGTTATGATAAACTACAAAGACTTAGGTTTGGTGAACACCCGCGAGATGTTCAAGCGTGCCATTGACGGAGGTTATGCCATCCCCGCCTTCAACTTTAACAACATGGAGCAGCTTCAGGCTATCATCCAGGCTGCTTCCGAGAAGAAGAGTCCTGTGATTCTCCAGGTTTCCAAGGGTGCGCGTGCCTATGCCAACCAGACACTGCTTCGCTATATGGCCGAAGGTGCCGTTGAATACGCCAAGGAACTGGGTTGCAAGCACCCTGAAATCGTGCTGCACCTTGACCATGGTGATTCTTTTGAAACCTGCAAGAGCTGCATCGACATGGGCTTCAGCTCGGTGATGATTGACGGTTCCGGCCTTCCCTATGAAGAAAACGTGGCCCTGACCAAGAAGGTGGTTGATTATGCCCATCAGTTCGATGTAACGGTTGAAGGTGAGCTGGGCGTGCTGGCTGGTGTGGAAGATGAGGTTTCCCACGCTGAAAGCCACTATACCAAGCCCGAAGAAGTGGTTGACTTCGCTACCCGCACTGGTTGCGACAGCTTGGCTATTTCCATCGGTACCAGCCACGGTGCTTACAAGTTCACTCCCGAGCAGTGTACCCGCGACGAGAAAACCGGTCGTCTGGTTCCTCCTCCTCTCGCATTCGATGTGCTCGACGCTGTAATGGAACAGCTTCCCGGATTCCCCATCGTGCTTCACGGCTCTTCCAGCGTGCCCCAGGAAGAAGTTGACACCATCAACAAATACGGTGGCAAGCTCCCCAACGCAGTAGGTATTCCTGAAGAACAGCTCCGCAAGGCTTCTGCCAGCGCAGTTTGCAAAATCAATATCGACTCCGACTCCCGTCTGGCCATGACGGCTGCCGTACGTCAGGTGTTCGCCGAAAAACCGGGCGAATTTGACCCGCGCAAATATCTTGGCCCCGCTCGCGAGAACATGAAGAAACTCTACGAGCACAAGATTGTGGAAGTTTTGGGTTCTGACAACAAGCTGGCTCAGCTCGACTAACAAGGATTTCCTTTTTTTCTTCCCCGGTAGCAACGGCCCGGAGCATTGATGTGTCTGTCCGATGATTTGACCTATGCTGTTTCACCTTAGGGTGGGCGCGTGGGTTCGGACATATCCAAGATGTGGCACACGATGCCGCCCGGAAAATGTGGCCGTGGAAGATGTATGCCAGAGGTTTCCAAGGAACAGCTATCCTTGGAAACCTCTGGGTTGTTTTCAGAAGGCCTTACAGTTAGGATGAGGTTTCCCTGTCGGCACACTGAAACGGACAGGACATTTCAGGCAATATAGAATGGATAGAAATCAGGCAATGATGAAAGAGTACAGCGTATGTATGTCAGTGGCCGGTTCGGACCCTTCAGGAGGTGCGGGACTGCAGGCCGATCTGAAAACATTCACCCTGTTGGGCTGTTACGGACAAGCCGTGCCGACAGCACTGACAGTGCAAAACTCGCTGGGCGTGCGCGACAGTGTGCCCGTTGATGCAGCACTTGTATATCAGCAGATGGCCTGCGCGATGCAGGACCTGATGCCGCAAGCCGTAAAAATCGGAATGTTGCCCAATGCCGATGTGGTCAAGGCCGTGGCCGAAGCCCTCAGGCAGTTCAGGCCGCATTTCATCGTGTTGGATCCGGTCATGATTTCTTCTTCCGGCAGGAGGCTTGTCGACGAACAGGCCGTTCGGACGATGGATGAAGAGCTGATGCCCCTTTGCACCTTGGTCACTCCGAATATTCCCGAAGCCGTAGTCCTGTCGGGATGTCTGGCCGCTTCTCCCGGCAAATGGGCTGAGATGCTGTCACGCAAGTGGGGTGGGGTGGCCGTACTTGTGAAGGGAGGCCATGCAGCCGGCCGTCCGGTAGATGTGCTCTTTGCTGATAGACATTATACCTTCGAGAGCGAAAGGGTGGACACACCTCATACCCATGGAACTGGATGCGTGCTATCGTCGGCCATAGCGGCACATAGTGCGCGGGGCTACGGACTTCCTGCGGCAGTGGAAGGGGCAAAGGCATTCCTCACCAATGCCTTGCGCCAAGGGGCAGGTTACCATGCCGGAGCAGGGCATGGAGCCATGTATCTGCTGCCTGCCGACTTGTAATCCGCAGTTTTCTTTTCCGTTCCTTTTTCCCTGAATGTTTGCCCATTTTGCGTGGGACTATGCAAAACTTCGGGTTTTCTTTTGCTTTTCATCTCTGTTGCGCTACCTTTGCAAGGAATAAAGGCAGGTTCTCAGAATGTAGCCGGACTGGGGGATATGTCTGCCGACAGTCCGGATTTCCGTTTCAGAGGGACAATCTGTCTGTCCGTTTCATCCTTATTAACATCAATAGAAATACAATAATTATATGAAGGCATTTGTTTTTCCCGGACAGGGCGCACAATTCGTAGGCATGGGTAAGGACTTGTATGAAAAGCATCCCATTGCCAAGCAATTTTTTGAAAAAGCCAATGACATTCTCGGTTTCCGCATTACCGACATCATGTTCAGCGGAACAGACGAGGAGCTGAAGCAAACCAAGGTCACGCAACCGGCCATGTTCTTGCACAGTGTGGTCAGTGCGCTTTGTATGGGAGCCGATTTCCAGCCCGACATGGTGGCCGGTCACTCCTTGGGCGAGTTGTCCGCCCTGACAGCTTCGCGCTGTTTGAGTTTTGAAGACGGCCTGCGGCTTGTGGCCGCCCGTGCCATAGCCATGCAGCGTGCTTGTGAGGCGCAACCCGGCACGATGGCTGCCATCATCGCCTTGGCTGACGAAAAGGTGGAAGCAGTCTGCGCAGCCGTCCGTGAGGAAACCGGTCTGGTAGTCGTCCCGGCCAACTACAACTGTCCCGGACAGCTGGTCATTTCCGGCCAGGCAGAGGCCATTGAAGTAGCTTGCCAGCGACTGAAGGAAGCCGGCGCCAAGCGCGCTTTGGTGCTGCCCGTGGGCGGCGCGTTCCACTCGCCGCTGATGCAGCCTGCACAGGAAGAACTGGAAAGGGCCATTGCCGTTACGGAATTCCATAAGCCCATCTGTCCTGTTTACCAAAACGTGGACGGCCTGCCGCACACCGACCCTGAGGAAATCAAGGCCAACCTGATTGCCCAGCTCACGGCTTCCGTTCTTTGGACCAAAGAGGTCAACAACATGGTGGCTGATGGAGCTACCGACTTCACCGAATGTGGTCCCGGCAAGACCCTGCAGGGTATGATTGTGAAAATCTGCAAGGGAAATGACCAAGTAAGGGCTCACGGAGTAAATGATTGATTGCGCACTGCGTGAATGTGGCGGGAGCTGAGACTTCCCGCTTCCCTCAAACGAGTTGGTGCAGGGCATGGAATGATACGCTGGGTTCCGGCATAAGGATACAGTGCATCATTGTCTGCCGACCAACTCGTTTCCCCGTTATAGTAACCCTGTAAGTCTCTCTGTTCCCTTGGCGGAACACAGCAGCAGACATTGCATCACAAAAACTACTTATGAAACCGCTGATATATCAAATATTCACACGTCTTTACACCAACAAAACCACCAACAATGTGCCTGCAGGCACTTTGGAACAGAATGGCTGTGCCAAAATGAACGACTTTACTGCGGCACAGTTGAAGCGCATCGCCGATTTCGGCTTCACTCATGTGTGGTTTACAGGACTTATAGAACATGCCACGCAAACGAACTATGAGGCATACGGCATACAGCCCGACCATCCGGCTGTGGTGAAAGGGCGTGCCGGCTCACCGTATGCCATCAAGGACTACTACGATATTGATCCGGACCTGGCTGTGAATGTGCCCGGCAGAATGAAGGAGTTCGAGAACCTGGTGAAGCGCACGCACAAGGCCGGACTGAAAATGGTCATCGACTTTGTGCCGAACCACGTGGCACGTCAATACAAAAGCGATGCGTGCCCCAAGGGGGTGAGAGACCTCGGGGCCGACGATGACGTGAACAAGGCATTCGACCCTAACAACAACTTCTATTATATTGTAGACCAAAACCTCCATACCGGTTTCGACACAGAGCATCGTTCCGGCACACCTTATGAAGAGTTTCCTGCCAAGGTTACCGGAAATGACCACTTCGACGCGTGGCCTTCGCGAAACGATTGGTACGAAACGGTGAAGCTGAACTATGGGGTCGACTACATCGGTGGCCGTCAGACCCACTTCTCTCCCATACCTTCCACCTGGCTGAAAATGACAGACATCCTCCTCTTTTGGGCCAAGAAAGGGGTTGATGCCTTCCGTTGCGACATGGCCGAAATGGTACCGGCGGAGTTCTGGGCTTATGCCACAGCCAAGGTAAAGGAAAAATATCCCGAAATCCTTTTCATTGCCGAGGTCTATAATCCTTCGGAATACCGTCACTACATTGCCAGCGGTTTCGACTATTTGTACGATAAGGTAGGGCTTTATGACACCCTTCGCGGCATCGTGGCAGGCGGTTGGTCGGCCAGCTGCATCACCGGCTGTTGGCAAGCCATCGACGACATACGTCCGAAGATGCTCAACTTCCTCGAAAACCATGATGAACAACGCATTGCTTCAGCTTTCTTTGCCGGGGATGCCCGAAAAGCCTTACCCGCCCTCGTCGTGAGTGCCATGATGGGAACCAGTGCCTTTATGGTCTACGCAGGACAGGAAATCGGCGAGCCCGCCATGGAGGCCGAAGGGTTCAGCGGCAGTGACGGACGGACCACCATCTTCGACTATTGGTCTGTGGCTTCGTTGCGCAAACTGACGGCCAGAAGGCCAGAGGCGCAGTTCACGCAGCAGGAAAAGGAACTCTATGATTTCTACAAGCGTGTGGTGCAGTTGTGTCGTTCGGAGCGTGCTTTGTCAGATGGCAGTTTCTATGATTTGCAGTATGCCAACTATTCCCACACCAATGGGTATAATTGTGACAGGCAGTATGCCTTTATCCGTCAGTCATCAGGAGGTCAGACCTTGTTGGTGGTGGTAAATTTCGATGCCGTGAAAATCCACGCCGGGGTTTGCATCCCTCAGCACGCTTTTGATTTCCTGAATCTGCGCAGGGGTTTCCGTGAAGCCCGTTGCTTGCTGACCGGCCACAATCAGCCTTTAGATGTGAAGCCCGATGTACCGGTTTATGTGGACGTGCCCGCTTATGGAGCTGTCGTGTTGGAGCTCTGAGGCTTTAGCGTCAGTTCCGTTTCTGTTAGTACGAGTTCAAAATTGGCTTGCATCATCTGCACCCTCTTGGTGTAGATGATGTAAGCCGGTATTTGGCCAATCAAATTCACTGCTGTTTTACTGTTACTTCATAACCGATGAAAGAAACTTCTGCCGAAAAGCATACGGTGGGAACGCCGGTAAAAACGTACCGCCTCCCAGTCAAAAGATTTTGCCAAACGCTCGACTTGCGCGATAATCCGGATTTGATAGCCACCTACCGCCGGCTGCACAGCCGGGAAGGCATCTGGCCCGAGATTTTGCAAGGCATCCGTGAAGTGGGTATATTAGAAATGGAAATATACCTGCTGGGTACGCGGCTGTTTATGATTGTGGAGATGCCGCAGGAACTGGAGTGGGACGAGGTGATGTCACGTTTGGCCACATTGCCTAAGCAGGCCGAATGGGAAGCATTGACAGCACAGTACCAGCAGGCAGAGGCAACGGCCACATCGGACGCGAAATGGAAAATGATGGAGCGCATTTTCCACCTCTACGAGCATGAAGCCGATAATTCCGAGTACATTTCCGAAGACATTTGTCATTAAAAACTTGAAAAAAACCGGCACTTCCCTTGCCGTTTCCCTGTGCTTGTACTACTTTTGCCGACATGGTTGCCGGCGAACACGCATTCATTCGCCCCAACAGCCCTGACAGACAGAATGCCACGTTTCACCTCCTAACCCCTATTCCGCGCCTATTCCGCCGCAGCACCCTTCCGCCAGCGGCCCGGATTGCCACCTACGAAACAGACAGGATCCGATGAACGCATTGCCTCCGCGTGCCACCATGAAGGGCAGCGGTCAGGCCATTTAGAGATGTAACAACGAGGCACACAGCCTCCCTTTTTTATTCCGCGTGCGTTCCGTTACCTTTGACTTGATTTAGAACACATACATATATTACTGAGCTTTTTGCTCTTGTTTTCTTTCTATCCGAATACCGCCAATATTCAACAACTGGGAACAAGCAGTATGAAGGTTCACGCCTTTAGGCGTGAGCCGTTCTGTGCTTGTTAGTTGTGAGGCCACTTGGCGGTAGCCCGATAGAAAGGCAAGCAATGGAATGGTGTACGCCTTTTTTTATCCTTTTTCATGAAAAAAATATTTTCACTCCTCACCCTTTTCCTCTGCTTCAACGCGGTGTGGGCACAAAAAACGATGTACACGGTGTTCAACACCAAGACCGGTACGCTGACGTTCAAGTATGATGAAAACAAGCCGAAGAGTACAGCAAGCCAGCTGGTGTATGATGTTCCTACGTCTTTTTATTCCGGACCCAAGTGGTATTCCCACAGGTCAAACATTAAGAAAGTTGTAATTGACACATCGTTCGCTGAAGCACGACCAATTACATGCTTTGAGTGGTTCTATAATTGTAGTGCATTGACAGAGATCCAAGGTATGGAGAACCTCAATACTTCTGAGGTAACGGATATGATCGAAATGTTCTATGGTTGCTCCAGCCTCACTTCTCTTGACCTCTCAAACTTCAATACCGCCAAGTTGCAATATATGTACTCTATGTTCTATGGTTGCTCAGGCCTCACCTCTCTCAATCTGTCAAGTTTCAATACAAGTAATGTGATATATATGCACGCTATGTTCTCTGATTGCTCAGGCCTCACCTCTCTTGACCTGTCAAACTTCAACACCGCCAAGGTGACGAATATGAGTTATATGTTCAATTCTTGTTCAGACCTCGTTACCATATATGCTTCTGACTTGTTCACAACAGAGAGCGTCACTAATTCATCTGGTATGTTTTCCGACTGTACCTCTCTTGTAGGAGCCATTTCGTATGACCCCTACAAAGCAGATGCCACCTATGCCAACTACACTACCGGCTATTTCACGTTGAAGGGCAATGTAACCACGGAGCATGACTTCACGGGTGAAACCTTATTCAACAACGACAAAAAGATTTACTATAAGGTTTGTCAGGAAGAAGGGTGCCGACAAATAAAATATTTTGCAGATGCGGCAGGAACTGTCGAAGCTATTCCCAATGAGGATGAAACGGCTTTCAGCGTGGCAACTTACGAATTGCTGGATGCCACAACGTACGACAACCAAGCGGTGTTCACCGTGGCTGACTTCACCTACAGCCGCTCGTTTGGCGGGGCAGAATGGACTACGTGGTACGTACCTTTCGACTTGACGCTGACCTCCGAGCTTTGTGACAAATATGCCTTCTCACGCATCAACAACGTGCATCAGTATGACTTGGACAACAACGGCAGGGCAGAAAAGACCGTGGTGGAGAGCTTCCGCCAGCAGCCCGGCGTGACGTTGAAGGCCAACTATCCTTACTTGGTGAAGCCGCTCAGCAGTGACTACTGTGACATGGTGCTGCAATTGTCAGATATCACTCCCGCACCGGCAGTGACGAACAGCATCGATTGCCAGAGCGTGGACTTCACCTACACCTTCACGGGTACTTACAATGAAATGGGCGAGAGCGGCGCAACGCTGTACGACCCGTACACGCTGTGGACCAACGGCACATGGCAGCACTTCTACAGCCTGGAATCTATGCGCCACTACCTGACCATCGCACCGCGTCATTCGGCATCGCCTGCAGCTTCCATCAGCAGCATCGTGCTCTCCGTCATCGGCGAGGAGAACGTGACGGGCATCGTGAACGTCTATGGCGAGGAGCGCAAGGCGACGGAGACCTACGACCTGAGCGGCCGCCGTCTGCCGGCAGGAAGTCAGCAAAAGGGACTGGTCATCCGGAACGGAAAAGTGGTTTACAACAAATAAATAATAGATGATTATGAAGAAACAATATATCAAGCCCGAGATAGCGTCATATGGTGTGCAGCTTGCACAGCTGCTGTGTCTGTCAGGAGTGGACGAAACGGAAGTGAATTTCGGTGAAGGCTATCCTACCAGAGCCAGAAAGAGTTTTTTTGACAGTATGACAGAAAGCTATCCTGACGAAGAATGATGGCTTAACCATCTATCTTCCCCCGTCCTTCATGGGAACGACAAGGGTCTATGCGCCACGATGGTGGTGTATAGACCCTTTGCTGTATGGTCAGATTTTCTTGAACTTTACCTGACAAAATGAGCATACGGTTTTATTGCTGTCCGCTAATAGTACTTCTCTATACGCTTTTTATTCCTCAAAAAAGTATTCACTCTTTCACATGAAGTTTGTTTCTGTCTGATTCTCAATGGTTTTGGTGTGAAGGCTTACTCGTTCCGCCCTTTACAAGCGTTCACCGTCCGTGTGAATGTTTTGAAATTCAATCCTTCACACTAAAACCGTTGAAAATCAGAGGGAAACAAGCTCTGTGTGAAGGTGTGAATGTTTTTTCGGGGGAAAAATTACGTATATATATACGCGCGCGAAAGGAGTATCTGCCCAACAGACAGCGGTTTTCGCAGCGTGAACGGTCCGCTTCGGCTGCCCAGCCGGACAAGGCGTGGAGTAACACTTCACAAGTCCGGGACTTGTCCGCACAACTCGGGGAGTAGGAAAAACAAGTCCAGGACTTGTGAAAACAAATCCCGGACTTGGTTAGAATGGCATTTCGTAACCTCAACACCTTATAAGTAGGTGATAGCCATAAATTCTGTTATTGTAGACTTGGCTCTTCTGAAAGGGTCAATGGTTTTAGGGTACGAGGTATTTGTCACCGGTTTCGCGGATAATCACTTCTTTGTAGTTGTCGTCAAATCCCGGACGTGCGGGGCGTGCGCCCAGCCCCTCGGGTGTGCGTTCAAACTTGCCGTCTTTTTCGGGCTTGACGGTCTGGTCGTTGTACTTGACAATGAGGTATTGCCCCAGCCGTGTCCAGCGTTCCATCATTTGGCGGGCACATTCTGCCGAATAGTCCGTGAGGTAGGCTGCTGCCCTGTCGGCATCGTAGCGTAACAATTCAACGGCCTGCTTTTCCACCGAGGCCTGACGGGCGGCGTAGGCATCTTCCAACTCCTGACGGGCTGCCTTCAAACCGGGGAAGAGTTGGGAATAGCGCGGATAGGTCATGTTGGACACCCAGTTCTGTACCCAGAAGGCGGAGTTCCAGGAGAAGGTCACGCCGTCGGCATCCTTCGGGTCGTAACACTCGGGTGCTTGGGTGGCCGAGCAATAGACGGGGGTATAGGGCACCATGTTGGGGTCGTCGTTGCCGAACCACAAAACGCCGCCCACCGCATTGGGCAGGAAGTCGCGCAACTGGATGACATACGTGCCGGCAGTTTGCTGGGTGGAGATGGGCCGCTCGTTGAAATAGCGTTTGCCCTTATGCTCCCATGAGAGCGGGGTAGGACGATAAGGCGCATTGTACGGGCCGGCTCCCACATCCTGCGTCACATCGAAGGGCGTGCCCTCAAAGTGGTCGCGCATGGAGTTCATCACATCGTGGAGCGAGAGTTTTTGCTTGGGCTCGAAATAGAGCGGCATGGGACGGGCTTGGCCGATGTGTTTGCCGTCGACATAGTCCAGGTACTTGTCCATGCCTTCCACCCACCGGTTGTAGAAGCTCCACACGCGGGCTTCGCAATAACGGATGGCACCGAAGTCGGCCGGCGCGTAGGCATCGGCAAAGGAGAAGTCGGCATCCTTGCCGGAGAAGTAGCCGCGCTGGCGGGCAAAACTGATGACATCCTTGGAGTAGCGCACGTTCTTCTTGTCCTTGAGGTCGAACTGGTGGATACGGCTTTGGTTGGCATGGCAGGCAATGCAGTTGTCTGGAATGCGCACGGCCACCCACACTGTTCCGCGCTGCTCGGGGCCTTTGCCTATCATCTCCAAAATCCAGACTTCGTTGGGGTCGGCAATGGAGAAACTTTCGCCTTCGGAGGCATAGCCGTAAGTCTGGACGAGGGAGGTCATCACGTCGATGGCTTCGCGGGCCGTGCGTGAGCGTTGGAGAGCGATGGTCATGAGGCTGACGTAGTCGATGATGCCCTTGGGGTCGGCCAGCTCTTCGCGCCCGCCGAAGGTGGTTTCGGTGATGGCCACCTGATGTTCGTTGATGTAGCCCATGACGGCGTAGGTGAAGGGTGCTTCGGGAATTTCGCCATGGTATACATGGGTGTCGCCGTCGACGATGCGGCGCATGGTGCCGGGGGCGTGATGGGCGGCGGGCAGATAGAGAAGCCGGCCGAACATGCCGTAATCGTCCTGGTTGTAGGTGATGAATGCCGAGCCGTCGGTGGAGGCTTTCTTGCCTACCAGGAAACTGGTGCAGGCTTGGGCGGAGGGGGTGAAGCCGAAGGCTGCGAGGCAGGCGGCTCCAAGCGATTTCAGAAGTTTCATCATGAGAAGGGAAAGAGGGGATAACGGAAAGTGGAGAACACAAAAAATAGTCTTGGGTTTTCGGAAGTGTGCCGGAAACCGCAAGACTATCAGCTATGAATGATTTTAGAATGCTTTTTCGTCAGTGGCCTTGAACGACATGTCCAGACCTTTCACGGAATGGGTGAGGGCACCCACGGAAATGAAGTCGACGCCGCATTCGGCATAATCGCGCAGGGTGTCGAAGGTGATGCCGCCGCTGGACTCTGTCTCGAACTTGCCGCCGATGAGTTCCACGGCTTTGCGGGTGTCTTCCACGGAGAAATTGTCGAGCATGATGCGGTCGGCTCCGCCATGTTCCATGACTTGGCGTATCTCATCGAACGTGCGGCACTCGATTTCGACTTTAAGATGCAGCCCCTTTTCCTTTTGGTAGGCGGCGCAGCGGTCCAAGGCGCGGGCTATGCCGCCGCAGAAGTCGACGTGGTTGTCCTTGAGCAAAATCATGTCGAACAGCCCGATGCGGTGGTTGACACCGCCGCCGATCTTCACGGCTTCTTTTTCGAGCATTCGCATACCGGGTGTGGTCTTGCGCGTGTCAAGCACACGGGTGTGGGTGCCCTTGAGCCGTTCCACATAGCGGTGGGTCATGGTGGCGATGCCGCTCATGCGCTGCATGATGTTGAGCATGAGGCGTTCGGTTTGCAAGAGGGAACGCACCTTTCCCGTGACGAGCATGGCAACATCGCCGGGCTTGACGGGGGTGCCGTCGGTGAGCAGTACTTGCACCCGGAGCGTGGGGTCGAAACGGTGGAACACTTCCTGGGCAATGCGCACGCCGGCAAGTATTCCTTCTTCCTTGATGAGCAGTTTGGAAGTTCCCTCTGCATCTTCGGGGATGCAGCAGAGGGTGGTGTGGTCGCCGTCGCCGATGTCCTCGGAGAAGGAGAGGTCGATGAGACGGTCGTTCAATTCGTCAACTGTGTACATGGTGTGGATGTTTGATGTATGTTAATCAGCTTTTTGCGGCAGTTAAAATTCGCTCGTGAAATGGAACTTGATGTGCTTGAAGTCCTGCTGCGCCATTTGCAGCACATAGCCGGAGTCGGCCAGAAATACATCGCGGCCTTCGCGGTCCTTGGCCATGTACTGGTATTTGCGCTTCTTGAAGTTTTCCAGCTCTTCGGGACTGTCGCTTTCAATCCAGCAGGCTTTGTAGAGGTGGATGGGTTCCCAGCGGCATTTGGCGTTGTACTCGTTTTCCAAACGGTACTGGATGACTTCAAACTGGAGCTGTCCGACCGTGCCGATGATTTTGCGGCCGTTGAACTGGTTGATGAAGAGCTGTGCCACGCCTTCGTCCATGAGTTGCTCGATGCCTTTGTTCAGCTGTTTGGTTTTCATGGGGTCGGCGTTCTCGATGTATTTGAACATCTCGGGCGAAAAGGAGGGGAGGCCCCTGAAGTGCAGCTTTTCGCCTTCGGTCAGGGTGTCGCCTATTTTGAAGGTGCCGTTGTCGGGCAGGCCGACAATGTCGCCGGCCCAGGCTTCGTCAATGGTGTTCTTGCGCTGGGCCATGAACTGGGTGGGCGAGGAGAAACGGAGTGTCTTGCCGTCGCGCACGTGGAGGTAGGGCTTGTTGCGCTCAAAACGTCCGGAACATACTTTGCAGAAGGCGATGCAGGAACGGTGGTTGGGGTCGATGTTGGCAGTTATCTTGAAGATGAAACCCGTGAACTTTTCTTCGTCCGGGTCAACCTGCCGCTCCTCAGCCTTGGTGGGGCGGGGGCACGGGGCTATCTTGACGAAACAGTCCAGCAGTTCCTTGACACCGAAATTGTTCAGTGCAGAGCCGAAGAAGACGGGAGCGACTTGGGCGTTGAGGTAGTCGTCGTGGTCGAAGGCGGGATATACGCCATCGACCAGTTCCAGGTCATCGCGCAGCCGGCGGGCGTTTTCTTCGCCAACGTGTTCTTCAAGGGCGGAGCTGTGGATGTCGACGTCGAACTTCTCGGTCACTTTCTGCTTGTCGGGGGCGAAAAGCTGGAGTTGCTCTTCATAGATGTTATATACGCCCTTGAATCGCGCTCCCTGGGCAATGGGCCAGGAGAGGGGACGCACGCTGATTTGCAGTTCCTGCTCCAGTTCGTCCAAGAGGTCGAAGGGGTCTTTTCCCTCGCGGTCCATTTTGTTGACGAAGATGATGACAGGGGTGTTGCGCATGCGGCATACCGTCATGAGCTTGCGCGTCTGTGCCTCCACACCCTTGGCACTGTCGACCACAATGATGGCTGAGTCGACGGCGGTGAGGGTACGGAAGGTGTCCTCGGCAAAGTCCTGGTGGCCGGGGGTGTCAAGTATGTTGACCTTATAGTCTTCGTAGTCAAACTCCATGACCGAGGTGGTCACGGAGATGCCGCGCTGCTTCTCGATTTCCATCCAGTCGGAGGTGGCGGTTTTCTTTATCTTGTTGTTCTTTACCGCACCGGCCACCTGTATCTGTCCGCCAAAGAGCAGGAGCTTCTCGGTGAGCGTGGTCTTACCTGCGTCGGGGTGGGAGATGATGGCAAAGGTGCGTCGGCGAGCTATTTCCGGATTCATTGTCAGTGTGAAGGGGTTTGGTATTCTGGGGATAGAGCGCCCTGGGCTTGATTTGTTGGACTTGATGCGTGTTGTGACCCAAGGAGGATATGGGCGGGAGAGCGTAGGTCGCGGTCAGAGCTTTTTCAGACAATCTTTCAGCGCGTCTTCCCACCAACGGATGTCCAGTTCGTAGGTTTGTTTGATTTTGGTTTTGTCCAGTACGGAGTAGTGGGGCCGCTTGGCCGGCACGGGGTAGTCTTCGGTGTGGATAGGGCTTACTTCGCAGTCCTCTATGCCTTCCATGCGGTGGATGGCCTTGGTGAAGTCATACCAGGAGCAGGTGCCTTCGTTGGTGAAATGGTACACGCCGGGCTTGATGCCTTTTTCTATGACCGTGAGGATGGCGTTGGCCAGGTCGCGTGCGTAGGTGGGGGTGCCGATTTGGTCGGCCACCACGCCCAGCTTGTCGCGCTCCTTGCCTAAGCGGAGCATGGTTTTTACGAAGTTGTTGCCATAGGTGGAGTAGAGCCAGGCGGTGCGGATAACCATAGAGCCGGCGCAGGTGCGGATGACGCTTTCTTCACCGGCCAACTTCGTGCGGCCGTAAACGGTCTGGGGATTGGTGATGTCTTCTTCCTTATAGGGTTTGCAGGCCGTGCCGTCGAAGACATAGTCGGTGGAAATCTGTATCATCGTGCCGCCCACGGAAGCGATGGCTTCGGCCAGGTAGCCCGGGGCGATGTGGTTGAGCAGATTGCAAAGTTCCGGCTCGCTCTCGGCCTTGTCGACAGCGGTGAATGCGGCGCAGTTGACGATGACGGAAATGCGGTTTTGTTCGATGAAGGAATAGACGGCCTGGCGGTCGGTGATGTCGAGCTCCGCCACGTCGGTGAAGAAAAAGCGGCAGGTGTCGTCGTGTGCGGGAGCCAGTGCTTGCAGCTCGCTGCCCAGTTGTCCGTTGCTGCCGGTAACGAGTATATGTTTCATTATGCTTTAGAATTCGATAGGTTCTTGTTTGTTCTTGAAGTAGTAATCGGAGAGCTGTCCCAGAAGTGTTGCGACATCGCGCGCCGCCTTTTCGGTATCTTGCGCCACGGGTTTTCCTTGCAAACGCAGCAACATGAGGCCGTAAAGCAGTTCAAAGCAGGTTTGGAGTTCGCCCGTTTCCTGCGTCTGTCCTGCGGCTGTGCCGTTCTTGGCTCTTAGCTCTACGATGTAAGGCAGTACCTTATAATACATTTCGCGGTAGTAGGGGAATTTGGGCGAGTTGACCAGTTGGTTGTGGAGTTCGTCCAATCCGGTGAGGATGTTCTGGCAGATTTGCAGATGGCCTTTCTCGCGTTTCCCTTCCTCTGCCATCATCCGGCACAGGTCGGCGTACCATTGCTCTGTCTGGGATTTTTGTTCTTTGTCCAGGTCAAAGCGGGCGACATATTCCTTGGCTATGCGTTCTGCATCGAGATGGTAGGCGCGGATGAGGTCCTCCACTTGCCACATGTACAGCAGGTATTCAGCCCTGTTGGTATTCCTGAGTTTCTCAGCAATCGTCATGTTTTTTCCCTTAATAAAGTGATAGGTTGAAGAGCGTCATGGCCGCATAGATGACGGAGGCGGCGAGCACGATGCTGCCGATGGTGCGGTTCAGGCGAAGAATGCCGCGCAAACCGAAATTGCTGCGCATCTTGTTGATGACATAGGTAAGTCCGAGCCACCATAACATGGCTCCGGCCACAATGGACAGGTATCCCACACATTGCCCGAAGAAATTGCCCGGAATGACAAACGTAAGCATATTGTAAAGGGCAATGAAAAGGAAAATGATGAGGGGATTGGACAAGGTGACTAAAAAGGCTGTGGTGAAGTTGTGCAGCAATGTCCCCTTGCTGCCGGATGAAGGTCTCATACATTTCCGGGGGTCGGTGCGGAACATGTATATGCCGAATATGAAAAGCATGACGCTACCCACAAGTTTAAGCCAAAAGATGTTCTGTTCCTTGTCGATAAAATCCATCACTACCGACATGCCTAAACCTGTTATGAGTGCGTATATGATGTCGCTAAGCGCGGCTCCTGCTCCCGTTACTATTCCGTACGCTCTGCCTTTTTGCATCGTTCGCTGAATACACAATATGCCTACGGGACCCATGGGGGCCGAGGCGATGATGCCTACAAGCAAACCTTTGATTATCAGCAATAGCGGACTTGCAAATTCTGCAAAAATATTGTTCATTGAAACTGAGGCTAATCATAGATAGGTGCGCAAAAGTACGTAAAACCACGCGAAATGCAAAGAATTCAATGGTCTTTCAGCTCTTTCTGCTTTTGCCGCCTCAATGAACTGTGGATTGGACTGCAATATAAGGGGGCCGGGTCCATATAGACAAAACCCCGGTTGAGCTTCAACCGGGGTTTTGTAGATGATTGGGCAAGTGCATGGTGGCGCACTCTTTTACTTCATGTCGTTTTGTTGCTTCATGGATATTTCTTCTCCGTGCTGGTTGTAGAAAGCGTATTGCAGATAGGCTAATTCCTGATTGGGGATGATTTTTACTCCGAAGCCATATTTCATTTGCCATTGCCGCTTTATTGACAGCAACCCTTGATTGATGTATGCTGCAACGAAGGGGTGAACATGGAGCGTGAATTTCTTGATACCGATTTTGTTGACTAACGTGTCAATTTTGGTTTCAAGCGCATCGGTGAAGAGGATGCTGGGCTTTATCTTGCCAGTTCCGCCGCAGGTGGGGCATGATTCTTCCACATTCACATCCATTGCCGGCCTCACCCTTTGACGGGTAATCTGCATCAGTCCGAATTTGGATAGTGGCAGGATGCTGTGCCGTGCTCTGTCTTGGCGCATATTTTCAACCATGCGTTCATAGAGCTTCTGGCGGTTTTCGGGCAGGTTCATGTCGATAAAGTCCACCACGATGATGCCTCCCATATCACGCAGGCGCAGCTGTCTTGCCAGTTCGTCGGCAGCCCCGAGGTTTACGTCAAGGGCGTTTGTTTCTTGTCCTTCCGGGCTCTTCGAGCGGTTTCCGCTGTTGACATCTACCACATGGAGCGCTTCCGTCTGTTCGATGATGAGGTAGGCTCCGTGTTTGTATGTTACGGTTCGTCCCAGAGAGGTTTTTATCTGCTTGGTTACAGAGAAGTTGTCAAAAATAGGGACATTGCCCTTGTAGAGCTTCACTACGTCTTTGCATTCCGGTGCGATCAACGTCACGTAGTCGCGCACTTCGCGGTACACATTGGTGTCGTTGATGTAGATGTTTTCGTAGGAAGGGTTAAAGAGGTCACGCAGTAAAGCTACGGTACGGCTTGTTTCTTCGTAGGCCAGCTGTGGCAGCTTCAGTTTTTTGCTGTGTGTTTGTCTGACTTTTTTGATGACTTCTTCCCATCGTCCGAGCAATATGCGCAGCTCGGTATCCAATTCAGGGGCACGTTTGTTTTCTGCAACGGTACGGATGATGACACCGAACCCTTTAGGTTTGATGCTTTGTACCAGCTGTTTGAGGCGTGCCCTTTCAGCAGCGGATTTGATTTTTGTAGAAACTGAGATTTTGTCGCTGAAGGGAATCAGTACGAGAAATCTGCCGGCAAAGGAGAGTTCCGCAGTCAGTCTTGGCCCTTTGGTGTTGATGGGTTCTTTGACTATTTGCACCAGCAGTTCCTGACCTACCTTGAGGGTGTTTTGGATGCTACCGTCCTTGTCCAGATCCGGTTGCCGAAGCACTTTTTCGAGCGAAGGCGGGTTTTTGCTTCCGTCGCCAAGCAGTTGCAGGTATTTTTCCTGTGCTGCATAGTGAGTGCCCAGGTCAAGGTAGTGAAGAAACGCATCGCGTTCGAAACCTACATTCACGAAGCAAGCATTAAGTCCCGGCATCAGTTTCCTGACTTTTGCCAAATAGATGTTTCCTACCGAAAAGTGCTCTGTTCTCCCTTCGCGCTGGTATTCCACGAGACGTTTGTCCTCGAGGAGTGCTATGGAGATGTCTTTCGATGTAACATCTACAATAACTTCGCTTGTCATGTTGAGAAAGGTTGATTTAAGAGAAGGGAGTTGTTTTGCCTTCGTCAGGTTTGTTCAACTCCTTGGTGTATCAAAAAAACGAGTAAACGAGGATGCTTCTCGCTGTGCGGGGTTGGCTTTGCTCGTTTACTCGTCAGGTTCTAAAGACTTCTCAGGCTTTGACGCCGAGCTTATTTGCTCTTATGACGGTTCTTGCGCAGTCTTTTTTTACGTTTGTGGGTTGACATCTTGTGTCTTTTTTTCTTTTTTCCGTTAGGCATACCTATTTACGTTTTAGGGTTAATTATGTGAGTTATGAATTATTCTTCGACCGTAGCTTTGCAAATGGCGTCGGAGAATTCCTTGGCCGGTTTGAACATAGCTACTTTGTGAGCCGGAATCAGTATGGTCGTGTTGGTCATCAAGTTGCGTCCGGTTTTGGGTGCTCGGCGTTTGAGGTAAAATGTTCCGAAATTTCGGAAGTTAATGGACTCGCCTTCGATGAGTGTTTCCTTCACTGTATCCACGTAGGATTCGATAATTCGGGTTACCGTTTCTCTGTCAACACCGGTTTGCTTTGCAACAGACTTGATGATGTCAGTTTTAGTCATGTCTATGAATTTGTTTTTTGAATGGTTGTTCTTACTTCCCGCCTTTGGCAACACTTTGCGGACTTTGCAGCCGCGCCCACGTGTTGTCCCTTTTGGAAAGTGGGTGCAAAGATATGTTTTTCTGTTGTTTTAGAGAAGCTACAGCACTTTTTTTGGACTAATTCTCAACAGAAAAGTATCTTCGCCATACAATGGAGAGCTATTTTACGGCAATCTTTTCGATGCGTTTGATGTGTCGTCCTCCTTCAAAGTCCGTGTGGAGGAACTCTTCCATGATGTCATGAGCCGTAGCGTGGTCAATATACCTGCCCGGCATCACCAGCACATTGGCATCGTTGTGCAGACGGGTCATGTGGGCAATTTCCGGACACCAAACCAGTGCTGCGCGGATGTGTTGGTGCTTGTTCAGCGTCATGGAGATACCTTCACCGCTGCCACAGATGGCTATGCCCTTTTCCACTTCGCCCCGTTCCATGCCCAGCGCCAAGGCGTGTGCATAGTCGGGATAGTCGCAGCTCTCCGTGGTGTAAGTGCCGTAGTCCTTGAATGAGATTCCCTTTTCTTGGAGATACTGGATGACGTACTGTTTGAGTTCAAAACCAGCGTGGTCGCTGGCCAGACCTATCATTTCCATTATTGTCAATGTTTGGGGTTGTTAGATAGCAAGTTGATATCTATAATTATATATAAGGGAGGGGCGGGTCATTCCGTTTCCTTCAGGTAAGCCAGCACCTCTTTGCGGATGTTGGAGGCTGTATAGCCCAGTTTCTCATCCAGCACTTTATAAGGTGCGCTGAAGCCGAAACTTTCCAATCCATACACTTTACCCGTTGCTCCTACCAGTCCTTCAAAGGTGATGGGCAGTCCTGTCGTAAGACCGAAAATCTTGCCGTTTTTCGGCAGGAGCGATTCCTGATAAGCCTTGTCTTGTCTGCGGAAGAGGCCTTCGCTCGGGCAGCTTACCACCCTGGCCTTGATGTTGTCCTCCTTCAGCAAGGCAGCTGTTTCGGCCAGTGTGCTTACTTCGGAGCCCGAGGCCACGAGGATAACATCCGGATTTTCCTCCTTCACCACCTCGTAGGCACCTCGTGCCACACCGTCTTTGTAATTTGTGTCGGCAGGCAGGTCGTTGACATTCTGGCGGCTGAAAATCAGGGCCGTAGGCGTGTCCATGTTCTCCATGGCCATGCGCCAGCATTCTGTCACGGCGTGAACGTCGCAAGGGCGGAACACCCGCACGCTGTCGCGTCCGCTGTGGTTCTTCATTTTCTCCATCAGTCTGATTTGCGCCTCCTGTTCCACGGGTTCGTGGGTCGGTCCGTCTTCGCCTACGCGGAAGGCATCGTGCGTCCAGATGAATTTGACGGGTATTTCCATCAGTGCTGCCATACGGATGGCCGGTTTCATGTAGTCAGAGAAAACGAAGAATGTTCCCATGGCAGTGATGATACCACCGTGCAGCATCATGCCGATGCACACACAGGCCATGGTAAGTTCGGAAACACCGGCCTGAAGGAAACCTCCGGCGAAATTCGTCCGTGTGATTTCTGTGGAATGCGCCAGGAAGCCGTCCGTCTTGTCCGAGTTGCATAAGTCGGCAGACGACACAATCATGTTGGGCACATACTGTGACAGCAGGGCCAGGCATGCCGATGAACCGTTGCGGGTGGGTGAGTTGGGTTTCTGTTGGATTTCTTCCCAGGGGATGTGGGGCAGCCGTCCTGCCATCCAGTCGTTCAGTTGGGCAGCCTTTTCGGGATTGGCCTCTTCCCAAGCTTTTTCCTCTGCCTTGCGTTCGGCGATAAGGGCGCGGAGTTCGTTTTTCCGTTCTTCGTACATCTCGGCCACTTCCGGACGGATGACAAAAGGATTCTCCGGGTCAGCACCCAGGTTCTTTATCGTGTTGACATAGGCATCGCCTCCCAGCGGTGCGCCATGCGTTTTGCAGTTGCGTTCATACGAAGTGTTGTCCGCTTTGCGGCATCCTTTGCCCATCACGCAGTGGCCGATGATAAGGGTGGGACGGTTCTCCTCCTCCTGTGCGGCAGCCAGAGCCTTTCGGATTTGTTCGCAGTCGTTGCCGTCAATTTCCAGTACATTCCAGTTCCAAGCGCGGTATTTCATGCCCGTGTCTTCCGAAATCACGGCAGCCGTCTCGGTCGACAGCTGTATTTCGTTGGCATCGAAGAACATGATCAGGTTGTTCAGTCCCAGGTGTCCGGCTATGCGTCCGGCTCCCTGCGAAATCTCCTCTTGAACGCCGCCGTCGGAAATATAGGCATAGATTTTTTCCTTGTCAAAGCCCGGATTGCCGGTTCTGGCATAGAGAGCCTTGGCAGCGATGGCGGCACCCACTGCGTAGGTATGGCCTTGTCCAAGGGGGCCGCTGGTGTTTTCAATACCCCGTTCGAAGCACACCTCCGGGTGTCCCGGTGTGGGCGAACCCCATTGGCGGAACTTCATGAGGTCCTCTATAGAGTAGTTGCCAATCAGCGCCAGTTGAGAATATAGCATGGGAGACATGTGCCCCGGGTCTAGGAAGAAACGGTCGCGGCACCGCCATGTGGCATTGTCCGGATCGAATTGGAGAAATTCCGAGTAAAGCACGTTGATAAAATCCGCGCCTCCCATGGCACCTCCGGGATGCCCTGATTTTGCGCGTTCTACCATACTTGCAGCCAACACGCGGATATTGTCTGCGGCAAGGTTCATGAGTTCTTTTGAATGTACAGTGGACATTGCTATATTCGTTTGTTATGTGATGCTTATGGTTAATGCTTTGCAAAGGTAAGACAAAAAATGAGAACTATACTAAAGCGTCATGGAATAGTTTAAGGATGCACTGAAAATTAGGAATAAAGGGCATCAATAAGTGCATCGATAATCAAAACCGTTCCGGCTTCATTGGAGAGGCCGGAACGGTTACATACAATATATATATTATAGGTGTATCAGCACAGTTTGCGAGAGCCATCGCCAATCACTACGTCGATGATGATGGGCTTCTTGCCATACTTCGCGTTGAACTTCTCGGCAACCACCTTCTTGAAGTTGTCAGCCAGTTCATCGGCCACGAGGTTGATGGTGCAGCCGCCGAATCCGCCGCCCATGATGCGCGAGCCGGTTACGCCGGCCTCCTTGGCCACATCGTTGAGGAAGTCGAGTTCTTCGCAGCTGACCTCGTATTCCTTGCTCAGGCCGTAGTGTGTTTCGTACATCATCTTGCCGACCATTTCGTAGTCGTCATGTTTCAGAGCGTCGCAGACAGCCAGCACACGTTCCACTTCGCCAATCACGTAGCGGGCACGCTTATATTCATCGCCGGTAACCTTGCCCTTCACCTCGTCGAGCATTTCCATCGTGGCATCGCGCAGGCTCTCCACTTCGGGGTGCGACTGCTTGATGATTTCGGCCACGTGCTCGCACTGCAGGCGTCGTTCGTTGTAGGGCGAACCTGCCAGTATATGCTTTACGCAGCTGTTCACGAGGATGAGCTGGTAGCCCTTCGGGTTCCAGGGGAAGTACTGGTATTCACCGCTGCGGCAGTCCAGACGCATCAGGCGGCCCTTACGTCCGAATACGGAAGCGAACTGGTCCATGATACCGCAGTTGCAGCCCACGTACTTGTGTTCAGTGCGCTGACCTACGCGAGCCAGTTCCATCTTTTCAATCTTGTTTTCACCCCACAGGTCGTTGAGTGCGAAAGCGTATGTGCTTTCCAGTGCAGCCGATGAAGACATACCGGCACCGAGGGGTACATCGCCTGCGAAGGCAGTGTTGAAGCCTTCAACGGGAACGCCGAGTGCCATCATTTCGCGGCAAACGCCGAAGATGTAGCGTGCCCAGGTGGCAGAAGGTCCGGCTTCGTCGTCGAGCGAAAATTCCACATAGTCTTTCAGGTCGATGGAGTAGGCGCGCACGTTGCGGGTGCCGTTGGGTTTGATTTCGGCTATCATGCCTTGTTCTACAGCGCCGGGGAATACAAAGCCATTGTTGTAGTCGGTGTGCTCACCGATCAGGTTGATACGTCCCGGGCTGGCATATACACTTCCGGTTTCACCGTCAAAATGCTTCACGAAGCGAGAACGAACGTCCTCAATAGTCAGTTTCATAGGTATTCAGTTTTAGGAGTTAGTTGTAAAGATTAGGGATATGGAGAAGGCAAACGGCAATGCGCAGACCGCCAACGCCGTTTGCCTGAGAAAATTAGTTTTCGCGTTTGCTGACGCGGCTGCCGATGAGTGCGTAGAAGAGGATGTAGGCAGCACAGAACACTACTACCCAGAAGCTGTTGATGTAGCCGGCGACGTCAGCCACAGTAGCCTGGATAAACATCATGACGGCGCAACCGAACACCATCGTCATGAAAATACCCGAAGCGATGGCTGTGTATTTGCCAAGACCTTCAACAGCCATGTTGAAGATGCCGCCCCACATAACGGAGGTGCAGAGGCCAACAAGCAGGAAGGAGAAGATGCCGAGGGGAACTTCTTGCCAGATGAGTTCGAGTTTGCCCCAGTCAACGCCCGGGAAGTTTACGGTTACATCGCTGGGAGCGTACATACCGAAGAGCACGAGCAGCAGGGTGATGACCGACACGGTGGTGATCATGGCGCGGCTGGAAACCTTGCCGCCGATGCTGGCACCTACCAAACGGCCGATGAGCATCATGAACCAATAAACAGCTACCAGCATGCCCACCGTACCGGCGGGGATGCCCTCACCGATGAGGTAGAGGTTCACGAAGTTAGGCACACCCACTTCAATACCCATATAAAGGAAGATGGCCAGTGCGCCGAGGGCGAAATGGCGGTAGCTCATGGCCTCCTTGACCAGTTCCACCTGTACGGGAGCCTGTTCCGGTTCATCAATCTTGGTGAAGCAGATTACCACAAAAGCTACCACGAAAATGGCAAGGGCTATCATCAGGGCAGGAGTAGCATCGTCAATCTTGGCTTTTGTGGCATCGGCTATCAGCGCACCCATCAGGATGTAGCAGGCCACGGCAGCCGATGAGTTGAACACACCGCCCAGCTGGATGAGCTGGTTACCCTTGTTGCCGCCGCCGCCAAGAAGGTTAAGCATGGGGTTCACCACGCAGTTGAGGATGGCCATGCACAGTCCGGCTATGAAAGCACCGGCGAGGTAAACACCGAAGACCAAGCCCAGGTTTTCTTTTGCGTCGAGCTGGCCGCTGAACCACTGGATGGCAATACCCACGATACCTACAACAAGGCCGATGAGAGCCGTTTTCTTGTAGCCGTACTTGGAGATGAGCATACCTGCGGGGATACCCATTACCAGATAGGCCACGAAGTTGCCATAGTTGCCAATCTGGGCAAGCACGTTAGAGATTTCGCCTTGGTTCTTGATGATGGTAGCCATCGGCGTACACAGGTTCGTCACGAAGGCAATCATGGCGAAGAGCGCAATCATCACTATGATGGCTCCCCATTGTTTCTTTTGATTACTCATGATGTAATGAAGTTTGTTAGATTAAAGATTAGTAAATTAGATGGTTTTCAGCATAAAAGCAAGTGACTGTTAACTTGCTTGTCTAACAGCTTCCGTATGAAAAACGGCTGAGTTGACGGGTACGCCTTGGCGGTATTTGTCGTGCTCAGGCTGTGACTCGTCAACTCTGCTGTCGTTCCGGCTTATTCCACGCCGAATTTATAGATGGTCTTCTGTGTGTAAACCTGCCCGGGTTTGAGCACCACGGGCGGGAAGTAGGCACGGTTGGGGCTGTCGGGGAAGTGCTGCGCTTCGAAGCAGAGTGCGGAGCGGCGGCCGAAGGTGGCGCCGTGCTGACCCTTGTAGCCGTCGGCCCAGTTGTCCGAATAGAACTGCACACCCGGTTCCGTGGTGTACACCTCCATGGAGCGTCCGCTCTTCGGTTCCACGATTTTGGCTGCGAAGGTCAGTTCGCCCGGTTCCTGCTTGTTCAGCACGAAGCAGTGGTCATATCCTGCGCCGTTCTTGATTTGCTCATCATCGGCATCGATGCGTTCGCCTACGGCGTGCGGCGTGGTGAAGTCGAAGGGCGTGCCTTTCACGCTGCGGATTTCGCCCGTGGGGATGGAGTTCTCGTCAATGGGGATGTAGAAGTCGGCATTGATTTGGCAAATCACGTCGTCGCACACCGGTGTGGGGTCTGCGATGCCAGCCAGCGAGAAGAAGCCGTGGCTCGTCATGTTCACGATGGTCTTCTTGTTCGTTGTGCCTTTGTAATCAATCTTCAGTTCATTTTCCTCTGTGAGCGAATACATCACCGTCATGCTCAGTTCGCCGGGGAAACCCTCTTCATAATAGGGCGAAACGTAGCGGAGCACCAGGGTCTGTCCGTTGATTTGTTCGGCATCCCAAACGCGGGCGTGGAAGCCGGTGGGTCCGCCGTGCAAGTGGTTCGGGCCGTTGTTGATGGCCAGGCTGTATTCCTTGCCGTTGAGCGAGAATTTGCCGTGGCAGATGCGGTTGCCGTAGCGTCCCACCAGTGTGCTGAGGAATGGTTCGGGCGATGCGATGCAGTCATCGATGTTGTCATGTCCCTGGATGACGTTGGCGTAGTTGCCGTCACGGTCGGGCACCATGATGGCCACCAGCGCGCCGCCGTAGTTCGTTACGGCCACCTCCATGCCGCTGCTGTTGCGCAGGAAGAAAAGATCCGTCTCCTTTCCTTGTACCGTTTTTTGGAAGTCCTCTCTTTTAAGTCCGCTTAGGGACTGGGCATTGTTTTCCATGATATTGAAAGGTTTATGTAGCTGAATGTATTATTTACCTTGCAAATTTGGATAAAAGAATTGGAACGCCAAAGGTTTGTATGTATTTTTTGTCAATAGATGTTATCATGCACCCACTTTACGAGAGTTTCTGGGGCTGCTGCTGAAGGCCGTCGTCAAGCTGTATGATGCAGTGGGCGGCGGAGCGTGTGGTATTCGTGTTTTTCGTAACGGAAGAACAATGGCGTAGCTGGAGAGAGATGGAAAGGGTTCTCCCCGGCTACGCCATGGGCGGTTATAGAAATGGTGTTGCTTATTTTTTGCCGGGAGCGACGGCGATGTCGTAGCCGATTTTCTTGAAGGCTTTGACAAAATCCTGATAGGTGCTCTTCTTGGGGTTATAGATGATGGTCACTCTTTGCTCGGGGACGGAGGTCTCGATCTTTTTCACCCCTTTCACGAAGCGGATGTTGCTTTTGATTTTCTTTTCGCAATTCTCGCAGTGCATCTGAGGCGTGGTGGTCACTTGCAGCGTGTCGGCGGAGGAAACGTCGGCGGTGTGTGCGGCGTAGGCCGAGGTCGACCATGATGCGGCGGCCATGAGGGTGAGGAGGAATGTCTTTTTCATCAGGCTTGAGTTTGGGCTTAATTATTGTGTTTGAATAAAGTTTTTCAGTTGATCAGAATGTTTCCCATTTGAAGCGCAGGCCGATGTAGGCCATGGCTCCGCTCACGGGTCCCCACACCTGCGTGGCATCGAAGGCAGAGGCCCAAGGGTCCGCCGCTCCACGTATGGGTTGGGGGATGGTGTAGCCCGTGAGGTTTTCGCCGCCGATGTAGATGGCGAAGCGGGGAAAGTCGCGGGTTATCTGCGCCTGTAGTTGGAAGTAGGCGGGATAACGCGAGTGGTCATAGAGTTCGCCGCCACCGTTCAGGCTGCCCGTGAGGTCAAAGTGCCAGAGTTCAAGCGGTGTCTTGTAGGCCAAGGTGAGCAGGCTTTTGTAGCGCGAGGTGAGGGGGCGGCGGCGCAGGCTGCCGTCGTAGGTGGTGCGTGCATCAGTGTAGCGGAAGGCCCCTGTGGCGGTGAAGCCTGCAAAGAAGGGGTAGTTGGCATCGATTTGCGCGGCATGGGTGCGGCTCTTGCCCGACAGGTTTTCAAACGAGAAGGTGTCGGAGCCTTTGGCACCATCGGGGTTGATGACGAGCTGTTGACTGAAGTCGGTGTAGTAATAATCGAGGTTCAGCTCCAGCGTCTTGCCGAAGATGGGGAGACGGAACGAGGCCGAGAGCCCGGTGTTCCAGGCCTCCTCCTGCCGCAGCTTCTCGGTGGCGATGAGCGTCTTCCCACTGGCCAGCAACGACACGTTTTCGGCTAAGGCATGGGGCGAACGGTAACCTTTGCCTGCCGAAGCGCGGAGGGTGAGGCAGTCCTTGGGGGAGTATTTCAGATGCAGGCGCGGGGTGAGGAAACCGCCGTAGACTGACGAGTAGTCCCAGCGCAGGCCCGGCATAAGGGTGAACCGCTCGCCCTGCTTGAAGGTGTATTGGGCGTAAAATCCCGAGGTCGTTTCGTGGCGCGGTCCGAAGAGGTTTTGCTGGTCGCCCGTCAGCGCGTTGTACAAATCGATTGTCTGGTTGTAGGTATCGTGGTTGACAGATGTCCCCACGCTGAGATTGTGCCGGTCGGTGAAGTCCGTTTCAAACATAAGCTGTGCGTAGCCGCTCTTTTGGTTGGCATCGTACAGGGTGCGCCCGAAGCGGTTGTCGGCATCGTGTATGGAACCGTTGAGCATGAGGGCCACGGAAGTGTTGTGCTCAGGGTCAAGGGTGAAACCGTTCTTCCACTGCGCTTCGTAACGGAGGGTGTTGACCTCAATGCCGTAGTGGGGCGTTGTATGGTTCGTTCCGTGGTGGCTCATGCCGCTTTCGCGTTCGTCGGCCAGTGCCTTGAAACTCAGCTGGCTGATCCAGCGGGGCGACACGTAGGCCATGCGTGCCATGGCGTTCCATCCGCGCAGCTTGGGCATGTCCATGAAACCGTCGCCATCCCCGTCGTGGTCTGTCTGCCGGTTCTCAAAATGCAGCAGTCCGCTGGCCGAGAGGCGTTCGTTGAGGTGGAAACTGCCGTCGAGGTTGGCTTCCTGCTTCAGTTCTGTGTCGGCATAGGCATTGGCGCGGATGCCGTCCGTACCTTGGGGCTTGAGGTATTCCACGTTGATTTGCCCCGTGATGCTCTCGTAGCCGTTCTTGACGCTGGCGGCCCCTTTGCTCACCTGTATGCTCTGCATCCACGGCCCGGGCACGTAGGCGAGGGAGTAGGGGATGGATGCGCCGCGCAGGTTGGGCATATTTTCCGTGAGCATCTGCACATAGGTGCCACTCAGTCCCAGCAGTTTGATTTGCCGTGCTCCCGTCGCCGCATCGCTGTAGGAAACGTCCACTGAAGGATTGGTGGTGAATGACTCGCCCAGATTGCAGCACGCCGCCCGCATGAGTTCGCCTTTGCCGATGATGTCGGTGTTGGTAACGCGGAAGCGCGACTTGCCGCCCGGCGATGCTTTGACCGTCACGTTGTGGAGGTTCTGACTCCGGGGCACGGTGTCCTGTACCACGCTGTCAGTAGGGTGCATGGCACTCTGGGCGACAGCACATAGTGTAGGGCTGATTGTCAGTAAGAGTGTAGTAGTAACTCTTTTCATTAAAGAAAAATCTATGGACGCCAGAAAACCCACCATGGCAATGGTCCCGAATTTTTACGGGAAAGGGCATAGCGGAAAAGTTCCATCATATACCATACCACGGCAATAAAGGCGAGCACAAGAGCGGCGATAAAGAGCCACCCGATGATGTGGGCTGCTATATTGATCATGATTATTCGCTGAAATATGCCGGGGCGAGGGGGCGTAGGTTGTACTGCGAGGCCATCACTTCGCCGTAAGCACCGGCAGAACGGAAGGCGATGAGGTCGCCCCGGTGGGTGACGGGCAGCACTTCGTCCTTGCTAAACACGTCGCTGCTTTCGCAGATGGGTCCCACGATGTCGTAGGTATCATGGGGAGCACCATCGGGCGCGCTGATATTTTGGGTGAAGTGGTGAGAGCCGTACATGGCAGGCCGGATGAGGTCGGTGAAGCCCGCGTCGACAATGACAAATTGTTTGGTATGGCCTTGTTTCACGTAGAGCGTGCGGGCAATGAGCGAGCCGCACTGTGCCACGATGCTGCGTCCCAGTTCAAAATGCAGTTGCTGGTGGGGGCGGAGCTGCAGGTGTTTTTCAAAGACGGCGAAATACTTTTCAAAATCAGGCACGGGATGCGCATCGGGCTGTCCGTAGTCAATGCCCAGGCCACCGCCCACGTTGATGCTTTCGGTGCGGATGCCTTCGGCTTCGAGCACGTTCTGTAGCTCGTTCACCTTCAGGCAGAGTGCGCGGAAAGGTTCCATGTCCGTAATCTGGCTGCCGATGTGGAAATGCAGTCCGACGTAGTGTACCCCGGGCAATTCATTGGCCCTGCGGATGGCCGCCAGCGTGTCTTCCCACGCGATGCCGAATTTGTTCTCGTTCAGGCCGGTGGTAATCTTGGCGTGGGTGTGTGCATCCACGTTGGGGTTGATGCGGAAGGCCACCTTTGCCTGCTTGCCCATGGCAACAGCCTGCTCGTTGATGGCTTCCAGCTCGGGCAGACTTTCCACGTTGAAGCTATGGATGCCCGCTTCGAGAGCCAGCCGTATTTCCTTGTCGGTTTTCCCCACGCCGGCAAAGACGATGGATGAGGAAGCAAATCCGTTTTTCAATGCCGCTTCAATCTCGCCGCCCGAAACGCAGTCGGCTCCCAGTCCGGCCGCACTGATGATTTGCAGCAGTCGCGGGTTGGCATTGGCCTTGATGGCATAATGCACGTGATAGGCATTGCGGCCAGCCAGCAGGTGTCTGATGTTTTGGAGCGTTGTCTTGAGCAGTCCGAGGTCGTAGTAATAAAAAGGAGTGTCCAGTTGTTGAAATTGTGTCAGAGGGAAGTTCATCGGTTGGTTATTGTTGAAAATCCCTGTCGCCGCAGTGGAGGGGACAGGGATAGTGTTCAGGTTATGGGTTATGCGTTGTTTTCGGTTACGAAGAGCTTGTTGCTCAGGGCGCAGAGTGCCGCCTTCTTGTCGGCCTCGCGCACTAAAAGAGAAATGTTGTGATTGCTGCCGCCGTAGGAAATCATGCGTACGGGAATTTCCGCCACGGCTTCCACCACGCGTGTTTCAAAGCCCACGTTGCCCCAGCGGAGGTCGCCCACGACGCAGATGATGCACATGTTCTCGTCGGTTTCCACCGTGCCGTACTTCTTCAGCTCTTCGGTGATGGCGGCCAGATGTGCCGTGTTGTCAATCGTCACAGTCACGCCCACCTCGCTGGTTGTTACCATGTCGATGGGTGTGTGGTTCGTCTCGAAAATCTCGAACACCTTGCGCAGGAACCCAGTGGCGAGGAGCATCCGTGAGGAGACAATCTTGATGGCGGTGATGTTGTCCTTGGCGGCCACGGCCTTGATGTTGCCGCGTTGCATCTCGTTGTTGATGATGGTGCCCGGTGCGTTGGGGTCCATGGTGTTGAGCAGTTTCACGGGCACCCCGGCGTAGCGTGCGGGTTGGATGCAGGTAGGGTGGAGGATTTTCGCACCGAAATAAGCCAGTTCGGCAGCCTCTTCAAAGTTGAGCTGGCGCACGGGCGTCGTGCCTTCCACGAAGCGCGGGTCGTTGTTGTGCATACCGTCAATGTCCGTCCATATCTGGATTTCCTCCGCTCCGAGCGCGGCACCGATGAGGCAGGCCGTGTAGTCAGAGCCGCCACGTTGCAGGTTGTCGATTTCGCCCAGGTGGTTGCGGCAGATGAAGCCCTGCGTGATATACAGGTCGTAGCCGGGATGCTGCTTCAGTTGTTCGGCAATGTGCGTTTTGATGAAGCCCATGTCCGGCTCGCCGTTGTCATCGGTGCGCATATAATCAAGTGCCGGAAGCAGTTTCACCTTCACGCTACACTCCAGTAGGTAGTTGGTCACCATGTTGGTGCTCATCAGCTCGCCCTGTGCCAGAATTTCCTTCTCCAGAGAGAGGGAATATTCCTGTGCGGTGAGGTTGTGCAGGTGGCGGAATATGCCGTTGAGCAATGCTTGGGTCTTGTCTGCGTTTTCGGATTGCACGTAGAGGTTGTCCACGTGCTGCATATAGAGGTTGCGCAGTTTGTTGATGACATTGTTGGCAGCTTCTGGATTGCGCTTGTTGATGTAGTCGGCAATTTCTACCAGCGAGTTGGTCGTGCCCGACATGGCGGAGAGGACCACAATCTTCTGTTCGCCGTCGTGTATGAGTTTGCACACATCTTTCATGCGCTGGGGCGAGCCTACCGAAGTGCCGCCGAATTTCAATATTTTCATGTGTGGTATAGTTTTGTATGAAAAAGGGTAGTTGTATGAAGGGGATAAAGTGGAGGAAAGGCGGGAAGCCGTCAGATAGACAGTTCCATGGCCCGGTTGTACTCCTCGGTCACGAGTTTGGCTTCACCGTCCTGCAGGCGGTAAACGATGCCGGGAAATTCGGAGAGCAGGTGCAGGTTGTGCGTCACCATGACCACTGCCGTACCTTTTTCTCGTATGCCGAGCAGGAGCTGCATGATTTGCCGGCTCGTTTCGGTATCGAGGTTGCCGATGGGTTCGTCCGCCAGCACGATTTCCGGGTGATTCAGCAGGGCTCGTGCGATGCACACCCTTTGCTGTTCTCCGCCGGAGAGCTCGTGAGGGTATCGGTCTATTTTGTCTGCCAGCCCCACGAGTTCGAGCACCTCTGCCATGCGTTGGGGGCGCAGTTTCTTTTTCCATCCCGTGGCGCGCAGCACGAAGTCGAGGTTTTGCCTCACTGTGCGGTCGTGCAGCAGCTCGAATTTCTGGAACACGATGCCCAGCTTGCGCCGCAGTGGCGGGATGTGCTTGTTCTTCAGTTTTCGCAGGTCATAGTCCAGGATGCGTGCCTGTCCCTTCTTCACCGGCACCTCGCCGTAGAGCGATTTGAGCAGTGTGCTCTTTCCGCTGCCCACTTTGCCCACGATGTAGACAAAGTCGCCCCGGTCAACCTGAAAATTGACATGGGAGAGCACGGGGTCTTCTTCATGGCTCAGTGCCACGTCGTTGAGTTCTATCAGCATGGTCTCTGCGTGTTAGTCAAGTTTGAGAACGGCGAGGAAGGCTTTCTGGGGCACCTGTACGTTGCCTATTTCCTTCATGCGCTTTTTGCCTCGTTTCTGTTTTTCAAGCAGTTTGCGCTTGCGGCTGATGTCGCCGCCGTAACATTTTGCCGTCACGTCCTTTCGCACCTGCTTCACTGTTTCGCGGGCAATGATCTTGGCACCGATGGCGGCCTGGATGGCAATGTCGAACTGTTGCCGGGGCAGCAGTTCCTTCAGTTTCTCGCACATCCGCCGTCCGAAGAACACCGAGTTGTCCACGTGTGTCAGGGTGGAGAGCGCGTCCACCGGTTCGCCGTTGAGCAGGATGTCCAGCTTCACGAGTTTGGAGGGCCGGAAACCGATGGGGTGGTAGTCGAAGGAGGCATAGCCTTTCGAGAGACTTTTGAGTTTGTCGTAGAAGTCAATGACGATTTCCGCCAGCGGCATGTCGTAGTACAGCTCCACGCGGTTGCCCGAAACGTATTCCTGCTTGATCAGCTCGCCGCGTTTGCCGAGGCAGAGCGTCATGATGTTGCCGATGTAGTCCGTGCGGGTGATGATGGATGCCCTGATGTACGGCTCCTCGATGTGGTCAATCTCCGTTTGGTCGGGCATACCGGCCGGATTGTGTACTTCGAGCAGCGTCATGTGCTTGTCGTACACGTTATAGCTCACGTTCGGCACGGTGGTGATGACGTTCATGTTGAACTCGCGGTCCAGTCGTTCCTGCACGATTTCCATGTGCAGCAGTCCCAGGAAGCCGCAGCGGAAGCCGAAGCCCAGTGCCACGGACGACTCAGGCTGGAAGGTGAGCGAGGCATCGTTGAGCTGGAGTTTCTCCAGACTGGCGCGCAGCTGCTCGAAGTCCTCCGTCTCCACGGGATACACCCCGGCAAACACCATGGGTTTCACCTCTTCAAAGCCCTCGATGGCCTTCTCGCAAGGGTTCGCCACGGCGGTGATGGTATCGCCCACCTTCACCTCGGTGGCCGTTTTGATGCCGCTCACGATGTAGCCCACATCGCCGCACTTCAGTTCCTTGCGCGGCGAGAGTTCCATTTTCAGCACCCCCACCTCGTCGGCATGATACCTCTTGCGCGTGTTGACAAAGAGCACCTCCTCATCCTTGTGGATGGAACCGTTGACGATTTTGTAATAGGCAATGATGCCCCGGAAGGGGTTGAACACAGAGTCGAAGATAAGAGCCTGCAAAGGCGCGTTCTCGTCGCCCGTGGGAGCGGGAATGCGTTCGATGACGGCACGCAGGATGTCGTCCACACCCTGTCCCGTACGTCCCGAAGCGTGGATAATCTCCTCGCGCTTGCATCCGAGCAGGTCGATGATTTCGTCCTCCACCTCCTCGGGCATGGCGTTCACCATGTCGCACTTGCTCAGCACGGGAATGATTTCCAGGTTGTGCTCGATGGCCATGTACAGGTTCGAGATGGTTTGCGCCTGTACGCCCTGAGTGGCATCGACGAGCAGCAGGCAGCCTTCGCAGGCCGCAATGCTGCGAGACACTTCGTAGGCAAAGTCAACGTGTCCCGGCGTGTCTATCAGGTTGAGCCGGTAGGTCTCGCCGTCGAGTGTGTACTCCATCTGTATGGCGTGACTCTTGATGGTAATGCCTCTTTCGCGCTCCAGGTCCATGTCGTCGAGCATCTGTCCTTCTGTAACTTGGATGGTCTGCGTGCGTTCCAGCAAACGGTCGGCCAGGGTGCTTTTACCGTGGTCGATATGGGCTATGATACTGAAATTGCGTATATGCTTCACGTGAGGAAGGGGATTGGGGTTTGTCGGAAACAGCCGGTATGTGGCTGGTGTCTACAGGCCGAAACCGTATGTGTTCCTATATATAATATAATGAGTATGAACTGATGAAGTGGGGCGTGCTTGTGCCGGCCAGTGTCAGAATTTCTCTGCCGCCTCGAAGCTCACTGCGTGCTGCAGGTCCTTTTCGCTGAGCACGACCTCCTCGCCCTTGATGGGCCAGTCGATGCCCAATGAAGGGTCGTCGTAGCGTATGGAACATTCACATTCGGGGGCATAGCGGTTGTCTACCTTGTAAGTGAACACGGCCTTGTCGCTGATTACCTGGAAACCGTGGGCAAAACCACGGGGTATGAACAGCTGGCGTTTGTTCTCAGCCGAGAGTTCCACCATCACGTGCCGTCCGTAGGTGGGAGAGTCCTGGCGCAGGTCCACCGCCACGTCAACCACCGTTCCCTGCAACACGCGCACCAGCTTGGCCTGTGAGGCTTCGCCGCGTTGGTAGTGAAGTCCGCGCAGCACGCCGCGTGACGACATCGATTGGTTGTCCTGTACGAAATGGACCTCGCGGCCCATAGCGCGGTTAAAGTCCTCTTCGCGCCATGTTTCCATAAAATAGCCACGGGCATCTTCAAACACCCGGGGCTCAAGGATGAACACATCCTGAATATCGGTCGGAATATAATTCATGGAGTAAATAATCAATCAACGATTTCGTTAAGCCAAATGAGCAAAGTGTTCAAGCTCGCTTAAACTCTGCCATGGCTGGAACTTTCGTGCAAGCGAGCGCAGAGCCAAGCTTGCTTGAGCTATGCCGAGCGCAGCCGAAAGTGTCAGAGAAAATTGCACTTTTAAGAACGATTTCGTTAAGCCAAATGAGCGGAGTGTTCAAGCTCGCTTAAACTCTGCCTTGGCTATAAAATTGCACTTTTAAGAAGGGTTATTTTCCCCTCGTCTACAGTCAGTTGGAAAGCCGTCAGCTCCGGATGTTCCATCATGCTGTCGCAGAGAGTGTCTTCTATGTGTTGGCGGATGGCCCGTTTGAGCGAGCGTGCGCCGTAGTGGGAGTCAAATCCCTTGTCGACAATGAACTGCACCACCTCGTCGGTCCATTGCAGTTCGTACCCGTTTTGCATCATCCTTTCCTTCAGCTCATTGAGTTCCAGCTGTGCAATGACGGCGGCGTTCTCTTTGTTGAGCGGGTTGAACATGATGATGTCGTCCAGTCGGTTGAGGAATTCCGGTGAGAACTGTTTGCGCAGAGCCTTCAGTACGATGCTTTCGGCGGCTTCGCCCGTCAGCCCTTCTTCGGGCCGGTTAAAGCCCACGCCCGTTCCGAACTCGCGGAGCTGTTTGGTACCGCTGTTTGAGGTGAGAATGATGACGGTGTTGCGGAAGTCCACCGTCGTGCCGTTGCCGTCGGTGAGCCGTCCCTCGTCCATCACCTGCAGCAAGGTGTTGAACACGTCGGGGTGCGCCTTTTCAATCTCGTCGAGCAGCACCACCGAGTAAGGATGGCGGCGCACCCTTTCGGTCAGCTGGCCGCCCTCTTCGTAGCCCACATATCCCGGAGGAGCACCGAGCAGCCGGCTCACGCTGTATTTCTCGCCGTATTCGCTCATGTCGATGCGTATCAGCGAGTCTTTGGCGGCAAACATCCATTGGGCCAGGCATTTCACCAGATGGGTCTTGCCCACACCCGTAGGCCCTACGAAGAGGAAGGTGCCGATGGGGTGGTCGGGACCTTTCAGTCCCATGCGGTTGCGCATGATGGCCCTCGTGAGGCGTTCCACCGCCTTGTCCTGGGCAATCACCTTGGCCGACAGCGCCGCTTTCATGCCTTGGAGGCGTTCGTTCTCAGCCGTGGCCACACGTGCGGCGGGCACACCGCTCATGGCCGATACCACATCCGCCACATCGCCCTCGTCCACCACGATGGGGTGGGCAGCGGTTTCGTTCTGCCAGCGCAGCGTCAGTTCGTCCAGCTCTTTGGTCAGCCGTGTCACCTCGTCGCGCAGGTTGGCCGCCGTTTCATAGTCCTGGGCCTGTGCCGCTTGCATTTTGGCCTCGCGCATCTGTTCGATTTCCTTTTCCTTCTCTTCCAGGAATTTGGGGTTCTCCGAACCGGCCAGGTGTTTGCGCGCCCCGGCTTCGTCGAGCGCGTCGATGGCCTTGTCGGGCAGGGCACGGTCGGCAATGTAGCGTGCGGTCAGGCGCACACAGGCTTCGAGAGCCTCGGGCGTATAGCTCACGTTGTGGTGCTCTTCGTATCGCGGCTTGATGTTTTGCAGGATGGCCAGGGTCTCTTCGGGCGTGGTCGGTTCCAGCATGATTTTCTGGAAACGGCGGTCCAGTGCCCCGTCCTTTTCGATGCTCTTCTTGAATTCCCCGGTGGTGGTGGCGCCGATACATTGCACCTCGCCGCGCGCCAAGGCTGGTTTGAGAATGTTGGCGGCATCGAGGCTGCCCGGTGCCGAACCTGCACCGATGATGGTGTGTATTTCGTCGATAAAGAGAACGATTTCCGGATGCTGCTTCAGCTCCACGATCAGCCGGCGCAACCTTTCCTCGAACTGTCCGCGATACTGCGTGCCGGCCACTATCGATGCCATGTCGAGGGCCACGATACGTTTGCCCAGCAGCAGACGCGGAACCCGCCGATGCGCTATGCGGTCGGCCAGTCCCTCCACGATGGCGCTTTTGCCCACGCCCGGTTCGCCGATGATGATGGGGTTGTTCTTTTTGCGCCGGCACAAAATCTGCACCACGCGTTCAATTTCCTTTTCGCGTCCCACCACGGGGTCCAGCCCCCCCTTGATGGCCACCGCCGTAAGGTCCGTGCCGAAGTTGTCGGTGATGGGCGTGTCGCTTGACGGTTTCTTCTCCTGGGTTTTGGCCGAGGAGGACGCATATCCCTGTCCGGGTTTCTCGTCGCCGGGGTAGGGCGCATCGGTCTCGTCGGGGAAGTCGAAGTGGCTTTTCACCTTGTTGTTATCCCCCTTGTTGACCAATGCCTCATAAGTCACGCCGAAAGAGTGGAGCAGCGTTTTGGCCTCATTGTTGCGGTCATGCATGATGGCGCGCAACATCAGCCATGCCGGTTCGCGTTCGTTGCCGATCAGTCTGTACTCCAGCGCAAGCAGTTTGATGATGCGTGTACAGTCCGTGTCGAACGACAGCGGGTAGTCGCCTTCCGGTCCGGTCAGTTCCATGTCGTTTTGTGCCAGTGCTTCGTCCACCTTTTTGCTGATGGCCTGCACGTCCAGGTTCATCTCTTTCAGTCGTTCCGTGGTTTTTAGGGTCACATCGAGTGTGCTTCGCAGCAAGCAGAGCGAAGTAACTTCAAGCAGTCCATAGCGTTTGGCAATGTTTTTGCTTTCTTGGATGATGTGTGCCGTGTCGGCCGGTATTTCGTAATTCATAAATGTCGTTGGATATAGTCAGATAGTTTCTGAGTTGTATAATTCAGCGGATGATGATTGTTGATATTTGTCGAATTGTCCTCTTGGGCTGCAAATTTAGTGCAAGGCGAGAGCAATGAAAAGGAAAATCGCAGATTTTTGCTTTTCATTGCCGAGCCGCCGCCTAAGTTCGCGCAGCAAATGAGTGCAAGGCGAGAGCAATGAAAAGGAAAATCGCAGATTTTTGCTTTGATAGGGTTTTGATAGGCATCTATAGTTATCTATAGTTATCTATAGTTTTCTATAGTTTTCTATAGTTATCTATAGTTATCTATAGCAATCTATAGCTCCCTATAGCTCCCTATACTTCCCTGATAGCAACTTCTATGCCAGCTCTCGCGGCTGCGCCCTTCATGACTCCCCCTATTATATACGCTTTTTAATTAACCCCAGAAAAAAAGCTTCAAACATTCATCTCGCAAAAAATACGCTGATTTCCAGCGGTTTAGCCTTGACGGTTTCCTCAAGGCAAAAGTTTCAATTCGCTCATTCCTCTTTCAGCCGCCTCCGCCGCGCCATGACAAACACGCTGACGCTTTTCATCGGATATTTGCTTTGCAAAGCCCTTCCTGAATGCTGATAAAAACAATCGTTCATGACCAAATATCCTGAAAATCAGAAGAAAACATTTCTTTCTGAAGGTTTGAACGAAATTTTCAAAGGTTGAAATACGTATATATATAGTAATCCGCCATGTTTCTTTCCCGAAAAATTCCAATCGCCCCCCCTCACCAAAAGCTGGCCTTGCTTCAATAAGTCCAGGCTTAGGTTTTACAAGTCCGGGCTTAGGATTTACAAGTCCGGGCTTAGAAATGACAACTCCAGGCTTTGTCCTGTATGCTCCCGGCTCAGCCCGATCCGTTACGCCCGATGCGTTTCTGAAGCTTCGTCCTGTAAGAAAAAGTGCAGTCCGATAATATCCGGGGGCACAAAAACATGAATGGCAAACCGACATTCAACGAAGAATTACTATATTTGCGGCCTGAAAAACTAACACCAATCCGACGTTTTCGTTAAGCCATAAGGACAAGCCCCGGACACAGCCCGACTGCTCCGGGATTGGCGGTGACGGAACAACGCACTTTTTGAACTTTTTATTCCTTCAGACAATGGAATTGGACATTCTGACAGCTGTATCGCCGATTGACGGACGATACCGTTCGAAAACTGAGCCTTTGGCACCTTATTTCTCAGAGTATGCCTTGATGAAATACAGGGTGCGTGTGGAAATTGAATACTTCATCTCCCTTTGCGAACTCCCCCTTCCCCAGCTCGCCGATTTTCCCCACGGACAATTTGAAGCCTTGCGTAGCATCTACCGCGAGTTTTCCGAAACAGACGCCGCCCGTGTGAAGGACATCGAGCAGGTGACGAACCATGACGTGAAGGCCATCGAGTATTTCATCAAGGAACAGCTTGACAAGCTGGGAGGAATGGAACAGTTCAAGGAGTTCATCCATTTCGGACTTACTTCGCAGGACATCAACAACACCTCTTTCCCCTTGATGCTCAAAGAGTCGGTCGAGGAGGTTTATGTACCCTTGCTTCAGGAACTCATCAGCCAGTTGGATGCCTATGCCGAGGAATGGAAGGAAATCCCCATGCTGGCACGCACCCATGGCCAGCCCGCTTCGCCCACACGGTTGGGCAAGGAAGTGAAGGTGTTCGCTTATCGTTTGGAAAGACAGTTGGCCCAACTTCAGGCCTGCGCCTTCACGGCCAAATTCGGTGGGGCAACCGGCAATTTCAACGCCCACCACGTGGCTTACCCTGCCTACGACTGGAAAACCTTCGGCAACCGCTTCGTGGCTGAGAAGTTGGGTCTTGAAAGAGAGGAATACACCACACAAATCAGCAACTACGACAGCATGGCTGCCGTGTTTGATGCCATGAAACGCATCCATACCATCGTGATCGACATGGACCGCGATTTCTGGCAATATGTGTCGATGGAATATTTCAAGCAGCGCATCAAACAGGGCGAGGTGGGTTCCAGTGCGATGCCCCACAAGGTCAACCCCATTGATTTTGAAAACTCTGAGGGCAACCTGGGAGTGGCCAACGCCCTGCTGGAACACCTGAGCCGCAAACTGCCCATCAGCCGCCTGCAGCGCGATTTGACGGACTCTACCGTGATACGCAACATCGGCGTGCCCATGGGACATGCCCTGATAGCCTTCCAAAGCTCGCTGAAAGGCTTGCGGAAACTCCTGCTCAACGAGGAGCGCATCCTTCAGGACCTGGACAACTGCTGGGCTGTCGTGGCAGAAGCCATACAGACCATCCTGCGGCGCGAAGCATACCCGCATCCTTACGAGGCACTGAAAGCACTGACACGTACCAACGAGGCCGTGACCGAAGAACGCATTCACCACTTCATCGATGGGTTGGAAGTGAGCGACGAGGTCAAGGCAGAACTGAAGGCCATCACACCGCACAACTACACCGGCGTGTGACGACAGGAGCCGTGGACCGGAGCAATCCATGATGACACAACGGATGATCATCCAATATAAATAATATGGTGGGTGGGGAATAGATAAGCCCCACCTACAACAACCAAACAAATTACAAAAAATCATGAGTGAAGAATTCTTTAACCAAAGCGAAGACAGCCGGGATGGCTTTCGTTCGCAAGATGAGGAAAATGCAAAAGGAAATGGCCGCTTTGAAAGTGGACACACACCTCGCCCGCGTATAAACCGCAACTTCCGGCAGGCCGGCAGCAGCGAGTATGGCAACCAGCGTGGCTACGGAATGCAGCGACAGGGCGGAGAATACCGGCCCCGTTACAACGGTGAAGGTGGCTATCAATCCTCACGCCGACAGGACAGCAGAGATGGCAACTACCAGCCTCGCAACGGGTATCAGCCTCGCGACGGATACCAGCCCCGCGAAAACCGATGGGGCAAATCGCGCTACGGACAGAATGCCGCAGAGGGCGGAGGCTATGCTTCACGCGGCGGACAGGGCGGCTATCAGCCCCGTTACAACCGGGAGGGATACGAACAGGACGGCGGTTACCAGCCTCGCGGCGGACAGAACGGCTTCCAGCCGCGCCGGCAGGGTGGGGGCTACCAGCCCCGTGGCGGACAGGGAGGATTCCGTCCGCGTTACCAGGGACAAGGCGGCTACAGCCGGCCGCAGCAACGCCGCCCGGGATATGATCCGCACGCCAAGTATTCGCACAAGAAACGCATGGAATACAAGGAGGAAAACTATGACCCCACAGTACCCCTCCGCCTCAACAAGTTCCTGGCCAATGCCGGTATCTGCTCACGACGCGATGCCGACAAGTATATCGAAGCCGGCGTGGTCAGCGTCAATGGCGTAGTGGTGACGGAACTGGGTGCCAAGGTGCTGCGCACGGACGAAATCAAATTCCATGACAACCTGGTCAAGATGGAAAAGAAGGTCTATGTGCTGCTCAACAAGCCCAAAGGCTATGTTACGACCAGCGAGGATCCGCAAAACCGCAAGACGGTGATGGACCTCGTGCAAAACGCCTGCCCCGAACGCATCTATCCCGTCGGAAGGCTCGACCGCAACACTACGGGTGTGCTGCTGCTTACGAACGACGGTGAGCTGGCCTCCAAGCTGACGCACCCCAAGTTCCTGAAGAAGAAAATCTACCACGTCACGACCGACCAGAACGTGACCGCTGCCGACATCCAGCAGATTGCCGACGGCATTACGCTCGACGACGGACAGATTAAGGCCGATGCCGTGGAATACGCTCATCCTACTGACAAAAAGCAGGTGGGCATCGAAATCCACAGCGGCAAGAACCGCATCGTGCGCCGCATCTTTGAAAGCCTGGGGTACCATGTCACCAAGCTCGACCGCGTTTACTTTGCCGGACTGACCAAGAAAAACGTGCGCCGGGGCGACTGGCGGTACCTGACCGAAAAAGAGGTGCAGATGTTGCGCATGGGAGCATTTGAATAATATTGAACACCCCTAAATACAATGCAAAGGACAAAAATCATCGATTTGCTCCAACGTACGGATTACGGAGCAAACGTATGCGTAAAAGGATGGGTGCGCACCCGCCGGGGCAGCAAGTCCGTGAACTTTATCGCCCTGAACGACGGCAGCACCATCAAGAATGTGCAGATCGTGGCCGACGTGGAAAAGTTTGATGCCGAAATGCTCAAACAAATCACTACGGGAGCCTGCCTGAGTGTGGAGGGCGTGCTGACCGAGAGTCAGGGTGCCGGACAAAGCAGTGAGGTGCAGGCCACACACATCGAGGTGCTGGGCACCTGCGCGGCGGACTATCCCATGCAGAAGAAGGGACAGAGCTTCGAGTATATGCGCCAACATGCCCACATGCGCCTGCGTACCAACACGTTCGGCGCTGTGTTCCGCATCCGACACAACATGGCCATGGCCATTCATACCTATTTCCACGAACACGGCTTCTGCTATTTCCATACGCCCATCATCACGGCTTCCGACTGCGAGGGTGCCGGACAGATGTTTCAGGTGACGACCAAAAACCTCTATGACCTGAAGAAGACGGAGGATGGCAAGATTGACTACAGCGACGATTTCTTCGGAAAAACCACCTCGCTGACGGTGAGCGGACAGCTGGAAGGCGAACTCGGTGCCACGGCACTCGGAGCCATCTACACCTTCGGACCCACATTCCGTGCCGAAAACTCCAACACGCCGCGCCACTTGGCCGAGTTCTGGATGATTGAACCTGAAGTGGCGTTCTACGATATCAACGACAACATGGACTTGGCAGAGGACTTTATCAAGTACTGTGTGCGTTGGGCGTTGGAACACTGCAAGGACGACTTGGAATTCCTCAACAAGATGATTGACAAGACGTTGCTGGAGCGGCTGCACTTTGTGGTGGAACACGATTTTGTGCGGCTGACTTACTCCGAAGGCATCCGCATCCTGGAGGAGGCCATCGCCGGAGGACGCAAGTTTGAGTTCCCCGTATATTGGGGAGTTGACCTGGCCAGCGAACACGAGCGTTACTTGGTGGAGGAATACTTCAAGAAGCCCGTTATCCTGACTGACTACCCCAAGGAAATCAAGGCTTTCTACATGAAGCAGAACGACGACGGCAAAACGGTGCGCGCCATGGATGTGCTCTTCCCGCAAATCGGCGAAATCATCGGCGGTTCGGAACGTGAGGAAAGCTATGAGAAACTGATGGCACGCATCGAGGAGCTGAATATCCCGATGAAGGACATGTGGTGGTATCTGGACACCCGCCGCTTCGGCACCTGCCCCCATTCCGGCTTCGGCTTGGGCTTTGAGCGTCTGATCCTCTTCGTGACGGGTATGCAGAACATCCGCGATGTCATCCCCTTCCCGCGTACACCCAAGACGGCGGATTTCTAATTGCAGAAATTCCGTTTTCAGAAAGAGCTGTTCTCTCAAGCGGTTTCCCCCTTGCCGGAACAGCTCTTTTTGTGTATGGCGGAACAGCCGGTAGTGCCATGTGAGCCAAAAGGCAAAAATTAAGCGAAAAAATAGCTGCAAAAACCTTTTGCGCTGATTTTTCTTTATATATTTGCACTGCGAAATCTAAATAACCATAAATAAATACAAAATGTAAGCAGGAAAGTCGTTGACCCGTCCATTGCCAAGGCAATGTGACTTAGGGGCAGGATGCGTGCTACATCGGACGACTTTGAACCTAAAATTCCAAACACTATGTGTGGTATCGTAGCAATTTTCAACGTAAAAGAACAAACACCCGAATTGAGGCAGAAGGCTCTCCGGATGAGCAAAAAGATAAGACACAGAGGACCGGATTGGAGCGGCATATATTGTGGCAAGTCGGCCATACTGTGCCACGAACGCCTGTCTATCGTAGACCCCGAGAGCGGAAAACAGCCGCTGTTCGCACCCGACCACAAGCAGGTGCTGGCGGTGAACGGGGAAATTTACAACCACCGCGAAATCAGGGCAGAGTATGCCGGGAAATATGATTTCCAGACAGGATCGGACTGTGAGGTGGTGCTGGCGCTCTACCGCGAGCGGGGATGTGATTTCCTGGAAGAGCTGAGCGGTATCTTCGCCTTCGCGCTCTATGACGAGGAAAAGGATGACTTCCTGATAGCCCGCGACCCCATCGGGGTGATACCTTTATATATCGGAAAGGACAAGGACGGCATGGTGTATTGCGCCAGTGAACTGAAAGCCTTGGAGGGCTTCTGCGATGAATACCAGCCTTTCCCTCCCGGACATTACTACAGAGGGTCGGAAGGCGAACTGAAACGATGGTACACCCGCGACTGGGAACAGTATGATGCCGTGAAGGACAATGAAGCCCGTGTGGAGGACGTGCGCAACGCGCTGGAGGATGCCGTGAAACGGCAACTGATGAGTGATGTGCCGTATGGTGTGCTGTTATCCGGCGGCTTGGACAGTTCGGTCATCTCGGCTGTGGCGCGAAAATATGCCCCGCGACGAGTGGAAACGGACGGCAAGCAGGATGCTTGGTGGCCACGGCTGCACTCGTTCGCGGTGGGACTGAAAGGCGCACCTGACTTGGCGAAAGCGCGCGAGGTGGCCGACTTTATCGGGACTGTTCACCACGAAATCAACTATACCATCCAAGAGGGACTGGATGCCATTCGCGACGTGATATATTTCATCGAAACGTACGACGTGACTACCGTCAGGGCTTCTACGCCGATGTACCTGTTGGCCCGCGTGATCAAGTCGATGGGCATCAAGATGGTGCTTTCGGGCGAAGGGGCCGATGAGGTGTTTGGCGGCTACCTGTATTTCCACAAGGCTCCCACGCCTCAGGCTTTCCACGAGGAAACGGTGCGGAAACTGTCGAAACTGCATCTGTACGACTGCCTGCGTGCCAACAAGAGTTTGTCGGCATGGGGCGTGGAGGGACGTGTGCCTTTCTTGGACAAAGAGTTCCTGGACGTGGCCATGCGGCTGAACCCTTCGGCCAAGATGTGCCCGGGAAATACGATAGAAAAACGCATCGTGCGAGAGGCTTTTGCCGATATGCTGCCCGAAAGTGTGGCATGGCGACAAAAAGAGCAGTTCTCCGATGGCGTGGGCTATTCGTGGATTGATACGCTGAAAGAGATTACCGCCGCTGCGGTAACTGACGAGCAGATGGAAAAGGCTGCGGAGCGTTTCCCCATCAATCCGCCCATGAACAAAGAAGAATATTATTATCGTTCCATTTTTGAGGAATACTTCCCCAGCGAAAGTGCCGCCCGCAGCGTGCCGAGCGTGCCCAGTGTGGCTTGCTCCACAGCCGAGGCGTTGGCATGGGATGCTTCCTTCAAAAATCTGAACGACCCCAGCGGCAGAGCCGTTGCGGGCGTACACCAAGAGGCTTACTAAACTGGATATGTTATTTTGGTTGATCTTCCGCCGCACGACAAATGTGTCTGTGCGGCGGTTTTTCGTGTGTGGGTGAGCCATTTCCTGTTTGCATAAGGCACTTTTTTGACAACCAATGCTTGACGTTTAAGGGGGGGTAGTGAAGAATATGTTCTGTTCGTATGAAAATACTGAAAATTACCCCCCCGATTTTAATTAAATATATTTACTTTTGCCCACAGATATTTAATGTTTATAACCAAGTCAAGGCAAATGACGCAATCCGCCCTCCGGGTTTTGCGCCACTCTTGCCGTATGATGAATTTTCTAACCCTAAATCTTCTACTCCATAGAACATCGGACTCATACCTGTTGTGCCCGAGTTGCAGACTGAGATGCTGCTTGGTGAAAGCACGATATGTTTCTTCACTTTGAATCAATACAATTATCAAACCTTAATAAACCATTTCAATGAACAGATTACGTCTATTATTGGCAGGCGCAACCTTGCTCCTGACTGGCGTTCTCACCTCGGAGGCACAGACTACAATAAAGGTCTATACCCCGAGTGAACGCGTGACAACATTGGAAACCGGTGTAAAGTACATGATCTACAACACGTGTTATAATGACACTCAGGATCGTACCGGTTTCATCAGCAGTAAAAGTGCCGGAGGCTTCGGCCATACGGGCGACAGCCATCCCCGTCCCGCAGCTTTCAAGACTACCAGCGAGTCCTATCTTTGGACTTTAAGTGAGGGGACGGACGATGCCGGCTATTATCTCTTTTCCGTTGGCCTGAACAAGTATGCGAGTGCAACAGGTACTTATACGGACGCTGCCAGCAATCAAGTGTTTATTCAGGACTTTTCCACCTCCCAGGCACCCAAACCCACTGGTAATGTATATAGCTTAGGTGCAGACGGTTCGACCAAAACGCTGATTTCAAACCTGACAGACGAGAGTGGTGTATGGACCATTTGCGGAACCAGCGTTACCTCCAACGGACAAAGCAATGGAAGCGGCGACTGCTGGAATGGCAACACAGGCTCTTGGGCCAAATGGTCTTCCTGTCATCCCTATGCTTTCTACAAGGTGGCCGAGACTACGGTCGAACTGGCCGCCAACTATCCTGTTCCCGGCAAGACCTACTACATCTACTGCGACAACAACACCAGCCAGTATTTCTACAATGACAACGGTACGCTGAAGGTGAGCAACGGCATCACTGGCAACGCCGAGCTGTACAAGTTCACTTGTACCTTCGACGGTACTTATTACCAGTTCCAGAATGTAAGCAACGGAAAGTATTTCGGCTACAAGGCATTCAGCGACGGAGCATACAACTACCTTGTGGAAGACGGTGTTCCTGCCGGTGGGGCCGTGCATCTGAAAGCCAATGCTGCAGGAGCCTACTTGGTGATGAAAAATGATGGCAGTTTTGACAATTCCAGTCATGCCAACTACACGAAGGATGATGGCAATGCCTTCGCTGCCAACTACTATTTCGTACCTGTTGAGAATGTTCCTGTCCTGACCGTCAACGGCAGCTCACTGGCAGAGGCCAAAGCTACTTGGAACGGACTGACGCAGAATATCCCGGCTGCTTTTGCATTGACAACAGGCCAGAGCATTTCCGATGCCACGCTGAGCATTACACAATGCGATGCTACCTATGTGTTCAACGGTTTCTTGGAGGGCAGCAACAATGTGGGAAATACGGTTGAGGTAAGCGAACTCACCACCAACAAGACTTACACGGCTGAATTCATGCCCAACATATTCTCCAACACCTACGGAGAAAAGTGGATTCGTGTGCGCAACTCCAGAAACCCGAACAACGGTTTCACCCTGGTGGACAACGCCACGCCCACAGCTAGAGCAAATGTTGACACCGAAGTGCTCGACGCTTCGCGTCTTGACAACCTCTGGTGCTTTGTGGGTACTGCCAATAACTTCAAGATATACAGCCATGAAGCAAGCAACTTGGTGGTTGGCCACGACGGAAGCCCCGCCGATGGCGAGACAGTGACCTTCCAGGATGTAACTTCAGCTAATGCCGCTTGGAAATTGGTAGACTATACCAGTGACGCAGTGGTAGGCTATTCCATCGTTCCGACGGCAAACACAGGTATTGGTCTTAACCCTCATGGAGGCATAGGCAATATCCTGAAATTCTATGGCAATTATGACGGTGGCAACCGTTGGTTCTTTGAGGTGATTGACACCGAAAAGTCCCTCACCATGAACGTCACGGTTAACGGCGAAGCCTTCGAAAGTAACCCCATTGCAGACCTCACTTTCACCGTTGACGGTACTAACACCCAGACACGCGTGACGGGTTCACAAGAGGGCACGGCTGTCTATCTGCCCATGAATGCCACCTTCAGTGTCAGCTCCTATACCTATCGTGGCTTTGACTGCGAGATGAGACTCAACGGTGAAGTGAAAACTGAACTGAACGACTTGACTCTGGTTGAAGGCACTCCCACGGTGGTTGACGTTACCTACACGGCCAACAACGACCGCATCCTCTTCAAGACACCCGATGCCAACGGCAAGCCCTACCGCATTCCCGCCATAGCCACCGCACTGAACGGCGATGTGATTGCACTGTCTGACAACCGTCCCTGCGGCAGTGACATCGGTTATGGTCTTGTACACATCAAGGGTCGTATCTCCAAGGATAACGGCAAAACTTGGGGCGAAGAGTTCTATGTGGCAGAAGGAACAGGTGTTGAAGCAACAGCAGATACTCCACTTCAATTTGATTACGCTTTTGGTGATGCTGCTATTGTTGCTGACTGCGAACGCAATGAAGTGCTTGTGCTTTCTGTCTGCGGAAAGACTGTTTGCGGCGATGCCAACTATAATGCAGGCAACCCCAACCGCGTGGCCAAGGTGAAGGGTACGCTCAACACTGAAACCAATGAATGGGAGTGGACTGAGCCTGTTGAAGTCACTGAGGCTATCTATCCTTTGTTCAATGTTACTACAGATGGTGTAACTACTTGTAGCTTGCCTTCTCTCTTCGTTGGTTCAGGCCGCATCATGCAGAGTCGCGTGGTGAAGAAAAACCAATACTATCGCCTCTACGCAGCCCTGTGGACGAACAACCAGGGCAACCGCGTCATCTATTCCGATGACTTCGGTGAAACTTGGGCTATTCTGGGCACAGTGGACGATCGTCCTGCCAGTGGTGGTAATGAGCCTAAGTGCGAAGAACTTCCCGACGGCACGGTTGTACTGAGCAGCCGACGTGGCAATGGCCGCTTCTTCAACCTCTTCACCTTCGCTGACAACACCTACACAACCGGTACTTGGGGCACTGTGGCCACTGGTATCAGCAACAACGACAGCGGCACGAACGGTGAAATCTATTCGCTGAACAATGTGATGGACAAGACCACAGGCGAGCAGAAGACCATCATGTTGCAGTCTGTTCCTCTCGGCAGTGGACGAAAGAATGTTGCTATCTGGTACAAGGTGATTGACCCCGCCACCACTTATACACCGGCTACTTTCGCCGCCGACTGGACACTGGGCAAGCAGGTGAGCTTCCGCAACTCTGCCTACTCCACCATGACCTTGCAGCAGGATAACCGTATCGGTTTCCTCTTTGAAGAAGAACCGGGCGGCTACTGCATCATCTATACTCCGCTGAGCATCGAAGACGTGACTGGCGGTACCTATACCTTATATTCCGACGAGAACCGTCTGGCTGTAGTTACTAACTACGCACAAAGCGTTTTGGCCAAGAAGGGCGTGGGCTATCCTACCGAATCAGCCGCTGCCCGCACCACGCTGAACAATGCCATTGACGCAGCCCAGACCAGTGAAGCTGCCATTGATGATGTACTTTCTACGCTGAATGGCGCAGTCAGCACCTACAAGGCCAGCACTACCGACATCCAGCTGCCCGAGGACGGAAAGGCTTATGTTATGGCTAATGTCAGCGTTGCAGGTGTAAAGCAATATTTCAAATACACAGAAAGCGGAATGTCGTGTAGCGCTTCTAATGAACCGACGGTATTCGTATGCCGTGAACTTGAAAATGGTAAATATATCTTTGTCTGCAACGAAGGAAAGTATTTGGCTTGGAAAGGTTCTAGTGGCGGAATAAATAATAATAAAGGGTATGTAGACAGTTATGATTATTCCAACTCTGGATACAGCGATTGGTGTCATATCTCTATTGAGAAGATGGTAAAAGGAGGTTATGTTGCCTTGGGAGAACAAGCTGACTATTTTGGTTACATGGCATTTGCAGCGCGACGCAGTTCTTCTTATGCTAAAGGTTATCTGACATTCAATGGTTCTAGCTATGACAATTCAAATTCTCCCTACTTTCAGACTACCTACTCTTCCGCCATCATCTTCGAGGATGCCACCTATCCCAACAACGTAAATCTCGCTACGGTATCTGCTTCGGATACCAAGATCACGGGATTGGCACCGGGAGCTACTATCGGTACATTCAGTGCGCCCTTCCCCGTTGTCATCCCCGAGAATGTGACGGCTTACTATGCCAAGCAAGGAACGGACTGCGTGACGCTCAAGGCCATCACCGAAACGGCCCTGCCCGCTAACCAGGGCGTGCTGCTGGTGGGCGATGGTGTAAGCTCGGCCTGCATGGTACCTGCTGCCGACGAAACGCAGGCAAGCATCGATGCCAACTCCAACTTCCTCCAGCATTCTGCCGGAGCAGCACACACTATCGGTGAAGGCGACTATATCTTGGCTAAAGCATCGGAGGGCATTGCCTTTTATCCTGCCTCGGAGGGTAGCACACTGGCCATGAATAAGGCATACCTGAACATGGCTGGCTCAGCAAGCGCATTGCAGCTGAACTTTGGCAGCACGCAGACGGGGCTGACTGAAACCGTTGTGGCTCTTGACCCCGAAGCTCCTATGTATGACTTGCAGGGTCGCCGTGTGTTCCAACCGGCCAAGGGTAGCCTCATTATCCAAAACGGTAAGAAACTTTTTGTGAAATAACAGCATAGCATCTATTTGACATGAAAAAGAACTATCAACAACCCTCTGCTCATATCATCGCCATGCACCTTGATACGCTGATAGCCCAATCTCCCACAGTTGGCTATGGCAGTGAATCAGTGGATGCCAATTATTCATTGAGCGGAAAGCAAAACTTCAGCGATCAAATTTGGGCTGATATGGACGAAGAATAATCCATCTGTATTGATACTTTCACTATCTTTTCACTCCCGTTTCTGGGCGTGATGTAAACCAAACGAAATCCGTCGTTACTTGTGCTTAGGCAAGTCGGCGGATTTCGTCAGTTTCCAGGTGGACCAAATTTGAATGATCCATACAGTTTTCGTACACATTTTTCCAGAACAAGCAGAAAATATCCGGCATTTCCTTTCCTTTGCGCTCGCCTTGCACTATCTTTCCATAAAATAGGCGGCGGCTCGGTAGAAAAAATGAAAATCCTGCGGTTTTTCTTTTTTCTGCGCTCGCCTTGCACTATCTTTGCACTCCAAAGTACGGGCCAGACTGGATTTGACAGCGGGTCGGAGTGGTATGTAAGCACGCAGTGCGCCTGAAAGTGGGCACTTTAATCTCGGCTTTCAACAATTTAACTGGCGAAAACAAGTTTGCTCTCGCTGCTTAATCGAAGTATAGTAGATTGGCTTTATTCCTGCACAAGGTGCGGGAACGAGACATCACCCAAGAGCTAATCGCTCCGAAGCGTCTTGAACAGGTGGTGCAGAGAAATCGGAGATAGTTCAGGTTGGCCTCGCAACCGGGATGAAGTTATTAGAGGATAAGGCGCAAGTTGGTGGCACCGGTCTTGCTTGCGCACGAAAACCTAAGCAGTGATAAGCGTGTAGAAAGCATATTGCTTCCTCGTTTGGACGAGGGTTCGACTCCCTCCTGGTCCACAGACTTACTTTTAGAGGCTGTGTCGTAATGGATTTGTTACGGCACAGCCTCTAAAGGTTTCTGATTGTATGTTCCCGGGGAATTACAGGGCATCAGTTGACAAAGTTCCACGATATGCCCAATCGGAAGGTGAGACGGTTGAGTGGGTAGTGGGGCACAAGGAATGGATTGCCCGAACCGGCCTTGTAATTGATGTGTGATGCCATGATATAGAAGCGTGTGCGCTTGAGGTGGAAGTTGGCATAGGCATTGATGATGGGATAATTGCCTATGGATGTGTAATAGTTTGTGTCTTGTACTGCATACTGCCCGATAATGGGGGAATAAACGGGTGCATGATAACGGGTGAAGTAGCGCATATCGGCTCCCAGCTCGGTACGCAACACTCGGGCCAGCCTGAACAGTAGGTATAAATTGGAATAATAGTTGAGAGCGGGTAGGGGGAGCACGGATTGATGGGTGGATGTTTGCCAGGTCAGTTCGTTGTCCCAATGGAGTATTCCCCATTGAAGTGGTTGACGAAGCGTGACGGATAGCAGTTGGACTCCTTCTGGTGCTTGGGCCACTGTGGCTGCGTGTCGGTAATTCCGGGTGCCATCCGTATTCTCTGTCGGTGTGAGCTTTTCCTGAAAGTAGACATAATTGTTGATATGCTCCAGAGTTGCTGTTAGCGACGTGGAGCGGTAACGCACCGTGGCTTCGGCTTTGCTGCGCAGTTGTTTGTGCAGATTTTCGTTGTCCCACCAGGCATTGCGTGCGTGGTAGTGACGGTAGTAGAAAGAGGGAAGTTCATTACGTATGTTGCCGCGCAGTTCGATGTGAAGGCTATCCTTGCGCATGGGGATGCGCAGCACTGCTTCTGCCTCGGCATTGAATTCTCCCCATTCAGAACCCGTGGTGCGCAACTCACCCAGCAGGCGGAGTTTTAAGCGAGGGCTTTGTTCACTTTGAAGTTGTGCTCCTACGGTGAAATAGTTTTCGGTATATGTTTCCGGCTCGAGGATGTTCTCTGCATAGGGCAGACGGAATTTGAAGCGTGCCAGTTCGTGCTTTCCGAACAGTGTCAGTCCTGCTTTCATCCAAGGGTTAAAGCCTTCATGCAACTGAACCGCTAAGGTGTTTTCTACACCGAGATGTGATGTGTTGTCTTTGGCTGAATCTCCCGGTAGGAAGAATTCATCGAAGAACCCCGGATTATCGGCGGTGTTGTGAGTGTGTGACTGAAATTTGCGTGTGTTACCGGTGAGCCGGAAGGTGTGGATGAAGGATGTTACTGGGATAAAGCGTGTTTGGAGCTGGAGTGAGTCGTTTTCCATTTCGTCCTGGGAGTCCGCATCCTGTATGTTCTCGTTTTCAGCTTTCAGGTTACGGGGTATGCGTGGCATTCGCACTTTGCGCTGGCTGACCGAGTCAGGCAAGGCCAGCTTCGACTTGTCCGCATTTTCCTCTTCGGTTTGCTGCTGTTGCTGTAATGCTGTCGGATTTTTGACTTCATTACCCTTTGCATCATAATAGCGTGTAAAACCCAGACTATACCGATGGGTGAGAAACACTTCCGTACCATCTGTCTTGTTCCATGCACGTGCCAGATTTACCGGCATATCGGCGGTGCCATAACGTGTGGGAAAACTTTCAGGCCGATTTACGTAATCATCGTTTTCGATGCCACCGTTTTCCCTGTTTTTCAGGAAATACCTTTTGACGTAAGCATGTAGCTGGTATTGGGTACCTATATAGGAGGTGAAGAATGTGCCGTTGAACAGGGCAGTAGATTGTGCATCGTAGTATCCTCTCCCATAAGCGTAATCGGCTGTTGCCCCCATCCCTAATCTTTTGCCGGCATTGACGGCAAAAAGTGCGGAGATACGGTCTTCACCATTCATTTTGTTACCGCATGAATGGTAGGTGATATTCGTAAATGGTGACAGTGTGTTGGTAAAAGGTACTTTGTCGGGCGTGGTCAGAAAATAATTGTAAGGGATGGTAAAGATGAAGGGGTTCTGCTGCATATTTACTTCTTGCAGCGAGAACAGACGGGCTATACGGGGAGCTCCCAGATTGCCTGTGAAATTATACAGTCCTGTTGGGCCATCCGTGGCGTTCTCGTTTTGAAATCCATGGGGTATCGTGTCGAAAACGGCTGGTTTGATGTGGCCAAACCTGGAGTCGATGGTCCAGGCGTAGATGCCTTCCGGAACATTGGTTGTTTCGGTGTCATCGTTATCAAATCCGCCTTGCCGTTGGGATTGTTCATATTGGGTGTCAATGGGACGTACGACTTGGGCACTGAGCACGGAGGGCTGAAAGAATATCAGAACGGGAACAATTCCTTTAAGTCCAATGAACAAAGAGTGCTTGTTCTCTTGGGCTTGACAGAAAATCGTACTTTTAAGAAGCGTATGTTGCATACTGTCGTTTCAAGGATGTAGGGAGAGATATTACTTTTGGTAACGAGGTAAGACGGATGCGGCTGTATCGTCACCCAGTTCGATGGCCTTTTGCAGGTTTTGAACAGCCAATGCCTTATGGCCCATTTCTCCGTGTGCGATGCCTATGATGCGGTAACAGTCGGGGTTTTCAGGCAAATCAATCAGCAGCTTGGATGCGGCATCAATGGCTTCCTGAAACTCTCCCACACGCAAGAGGATGAAAGCCTCGTCCAAACGATAGGGAATAGGAGCCGTAGCAGTGGCTATGGCAGTGCGGATGTCGTCCAGGGCTTGTTGGTACATGTGTGCTTCCATCTCTGCCTGACTTCGCAGGGCATAGAAACGGTCGGTAAGGTTGCGGGGACCTATGGCTTTTTCATACTCATTGTAATCGGCCACGGCATCACGGTAACGTGACATTCGCAGAAGTCGCACAGCGCGTTCAAGATAATAGGCCGCATCCTTTGCACTGACCGGCTGAGGGATGTATGCAATGCAACTGTCGAGCAGGGCCATTACGCCCAGGGAATCGGAACCTGCGAGTTCAAGGCTACGGGCAGCCGAGAAAAAAGTAGATGCTGAGGCAAACCGCGTATCTTGGCATGTTTGAAGGAATGTGCGGTATGCCGCATCATATTTTTGCGCCAAGAATTGGCAATTACCTTGCTGCAACAGGTAGAGCGTTTGTGGATTGAGGCTGTATGCCGTTGCTGCTTCATTTTCGGCTCTTTGAAGAGTCCAATCCTGATAGGGTGGGAGTGTATCGTTCTGTTGGCTGATGGCGCGATAGATCAAATTGCTGATTTGATAACGCACGGCATCTACGGTCATTGAGGCGGTGTCGGTACGAGAAGTTGCCATTTGCAAAGCTAGGGCCAAGTCTTTTTCGCTGGCTCCAAATTGTTTGCGTTGGGCGGCAAACGATGCGCGGTTGACATATCCATCGGCCATTTGGGGATAAGCCTCCACAAAATCGTCGTATGCTATACGAAGTGAGAGTGTGTCGGATGAGGGTAGCATGAAGATATATGCAGAGGCATCCTTTGCATTATCGGGCAATGACTTGGGGATAAGGATGGAACGCAAATCCGCATTCAAGGCTGATGTAGGCTTGATGGTCAGCGAGGAAACGAAACGGGCATCGATGGCGCAAGCCGTGGTGGCTTGCTTTTGCACATTTTGTTGCACAAAGGCTACCAGACTTCCGTCACTTCCCAATAAAGGCAAGCCGAAATGGGCAGTTTCGTTTGATACAGTGGTATGATAATATTGGTAGGGAGGATAACTCTCGCTTGAGGTAATCTGGACAGAGACCGCTTGCTTTTTCTTTCCCCAATTTACCGGAGGAAGAAGTATTTGGCTGTTTGAAGAGGCAGCTGCCTCAGTGATGGCGAAATATTCCGCTTTTGAGATTCCTGCCACTTGGAATTTTACCAAATCGGTAGTGGAGTTGGCTCCCAAAATACGTGTTACAGCATAGCTTTTACCTTTATAATCCACGATTTCAGCACGTGCTGCCCCTTGTAACGTGGCAAAGCTTGTCACACCTTGTCCATCGGGTGAGAGGCAGCAGGCATAACCGTTTCTTAACAGTTTTCCCTGAGAGTCGTAAGCATAAATATGCCATAATGCCTTGAAGTAATTTTCTGCATTGACTCCTCCTTCGGGGGCGGGAAGGGCGTAGATGCCCAATGTGGTGAAAAAGATTGTTATGATGAGGAAAAGGTGTCGCATGGGGTTTGTTCTTGAATTGATTTTTGTGGTAAAAATAATTAGAGATGGAGTAGGGCTTTGGCATTGTTGACGGCGGCTTCCGTAAGTTCTTGCCCTGATAGCATATGGGCTATGGCATGTATGCGCTCTTGTTGGCTTAACGGACGGATGTGGCTTCTTGTGGTTTCGCCATCCTCCTCTTTATAAACTGAAAAATGATGGGTTCCCGCTGCTGCAATTTGTGGCAGATGGGTAATGCAGATGACCTGGCAGTTTTCGGCAATTTGCTGCATCACCCGTGCCATTCTTTCAGCCATGTTACCCGATACTCCTGTATCAATTTCATCGAAGATGATGGAGGGTAAATGGGTCCGGCGACTGATAAGTGCCTTGATTGCTAACATAAGCCTGGCAATTTCACCCCCAGAGGCAATTTCACTCACATCCTGTGGCGGTACGTTTTTGTTGGCAGAGAACAGGAACGTGACGCGGTCGGCTCCCGTTTCATCAGGCTCTGGTCGACGAGAAAGCTGAATGGTTATTTGAACATGGGGCATACCCATTGATTGCAATGACTGCATAAGCTCCTTTTCAACCAGACGGGCAGCCTTTTCCCGAGCTTGGGTCAGTTTTCCGGCCTCAGCATCTCGCTGTTTGCGTAATTGTCCGACTATTTCACTTTGCTGTCTGATGTTTTCATCCATGTGGAGAACAGCTTCTATTTTTTCTCGTAGCTTGCCAGCTTGGGTCAGCAGTCCGTCGATGCTTTCCACGTGGTGCTTCTGTTCCAGGCTGTAGATGGTGCTCAGCCTGTCTTCGACAAATGAGAGTCTCTGCGGGTCAAATTGCGTGTTGAGAGCCTGTTGGTCCAATTCCGCCTCAATATCTTCCAATTCGATGCGAAGGCTGTGCAACCTGTTTGCCAATTCATCAGCGGTGGATAAAGAGGATGCTACGTGCAACAGTGCATCTTCTGCTTGCCGAATGGCTTGCGGCATGCTGTAATTGTCAGTGTTAATGAGCGACTGTGCTGTGAAAAGGGCTTGTCTGATGTCTTCTGCGTGACTGAGGATTTGTTGCTCCTTTTCCAGTTTTTCCTGTTCACCGCTTTCGAGGTTTGCTTCATCTATTTGGTCTAGTTGGAACTGGATGTATTCTTGGTCAGCCGCATCTTGCTGTGCCTGTTCTTTGAGTTGAAGTAGTCGGTTCTCTGCTTGTTTGAATTTTCTTTGTATGTCAACATAGCCTGAATGCAGATGTGCGGGTACGGCCATCGTGTCGAGTGTGTCAAGGATAAAATGCTCGTTGCGTATCAGCAGGTTTTTATGTTGTGAATGGATGTCAATGAGAGCAGCACCGAGTTCTTTCAATATGCTTACCGAAACAGGCGTATCGTTAATGAAGGCCCTGCTTTTACCGGATTGAAGCACCTCACGGCGAATGATACATTCGGTGGGGTCATAGTCAATATCGTTCGATGTGAAAAAGTTTTCGAGCTGTAGTCCATGTAAGTCAAATGAGGCTTCGACCATACATTTTTTCTGTCCTGTTTGTATTGATTTGGCATCCGCCCTGCCTCCCAGCAACAGATTGAGCGCACCGAGCATGATGCTCTTTCCGGCTCCTGTTTCACCGGTGATAACAGAAAATCCTGGCATCCAATGGATGTCAAGTTGTTCTATCAAGGCATAATGGGATATGGTTAAGCGTTGGAGCATGGAGATGACATAGTTTTGGATAATATTGCAATTGGGGGACAAGGAGGTAATCTCATTTCGCCTGATACCCAGTGCGAGGCGTAATGAACACTATTGCTTCATCTGCCTCCAATAAGAACTCTGGGAAGCATTGATTGAAGACAGAATATCAGCGATTTCCTCCTTTTCCTTGGAATTACCGTGTCCTTTATAGATAGAAAGGAGTTCGTCACGTTTATATTCGGTAAATATCTGTGGGAGCATAGTCATGGGTTTGTTTTCCTTGGCTTTTTTGAGCAGCTTGACAGCTTCCGTTACAGCAGTGCGTCCTCGTTCAGCATTCTCGCTCATGGTGTCCAGTCCCGTCCGGTGATAGGTGTATAACATATTGCGGAAGTCCGTCATGCCACCATCCAGCAAGTCCGTGATGATGGCATGCCGGTTCTTGCTGTCATCGAATGCTTTCCAGCCCTTTTCTGTCAGGCTTTGGGCATTTCCCGCAATAGTCTGTGCTGTAGTGAGATATTCCGTCCCTCCCAAAGGAGCCATGGAGTCAAGGTCTATGCCGATAATCAGATATACATAAAATGCCAATGTAGCGGTGAGATTGTTATCAATCACATCTGTTCGGAAATCAATCTGGTCGTATTCCTGGTATTTGAAATTAAAATTGGGATCATTGAAGGCAAAGGCAGTAGTGGTGTAAGAAGAACCGTAAACGGGTCGCGTAGCCTGCACGTTCAACGAGGCTTCAAAGGAATTATCGGCAGTAGAATATTTTTTGACCGTGATGCTGAAGTTACATGAAATCCGTTCATTGGGCTTGAACTGCAAGGTAGTCCATTGCCTGTCATTCAGGAACTGTTCCAGCGTTGTCTGCAATGTCTCAAATACCGAAGTGCTGGTACCCTGCACCTGCTGGTGGTTGATGCTTACACGTGCATCCAGTTCCTGTGCCGCTGCCCTTCGAGGCGGAAGAAACATCCATAGGGTCATCAGGAATACTGTGCCCCATGTGGGGAACAAGGAAACGGTAGCATTTTTGGACATCATACGGATGTAGCTTGAGGGTTTGTGGGAAAGAGATAAAAGTAAAGTCGTCAAAGGATATGTTGCAAACAGGCCACAATGTCATCAGCCACCTCATCTTTGGACTTCAAGGCATACAAAGCCGATGTGCCATCGCGATGGAAAATGGTGATTTTGTTGGTGTCCACGCCGAAACCTGCCCCCCTGTCTTGGAGTGAATTCATCACGATGAAATCCAGGTTTTTGCGTTGCATTTTGTCCAATGCGTGTGCCTCTTCGTTGTGAGTTTCAAGGGCAAATCCGATTAGCCGCTGATGCGGTGTCTTCATTTTACCCAGCGCAGCAGCGATATCTTTAGTGGGAACCAGCTCCAAATGCAGAGAACCGGCTCCTTCGCGTTTGATCTTTTGTGGGGCGGTGTGAGCAGGAGTGAAATCAGCTACTGCGGCACAAAGAATGGCGGCATCCTGACCGGGAAACAATGTAGTTGCCGCTTCGTACATTTCCGCTGCGGTCGTCACGTTGGTGCGGTGTATGAGTGGATGCTCTACGCTGAGTCCTACCGGTCCGCTTATCAGCTCCACTTCTGCCCCCAGGTCTGCACAAGAACGTGCCAAGGCATAGCCCATTTTTCCTGAAGAATAATTGCCGATGAAGCGTACTGCATCCAATTTCTCATAGGTAGGCCCTGCTGTTATGAGAATGCGTTTGCCGTGTAAGGGGTGCTCTTCCTGTTGCCAGAAGAATGTTGCAAGCGTTTCGGCAATCTTTTCGGGTTCCTGCATCCTTCCTTTGCCAATCAGGTGGCTGGCCAGCTCTCCATCTGCAGCTTCTATGATGTGGTTGCCGTACGAGCGGAGCAAATCCAGATTGTGCTGCGTCGAAGGGTGAGCATACATATCCAAGTCCATGGCAGGAGCCACGAAAACAGGAGCTTTCATCGACAGGTAGGTAGTGATGAGCATATTATCGGCAATTCCGTGTGCCATTTTCCCTATGGTCGATGCAGTGGCCGGAGCCACCACCATGGCGTCAGCCCACCTGCCGAGGTCCACATGGCTATGCCACGCACCGTCGGTCTGTGAAAAGAACTCCGAAACGACCGGTTTCGAGGTCAGTGCCGACAATGTCACCGGAGTGATAAATTCCTTTCCCGCAGGAGTTATCACCACTTGGACCTCTGCGCCCGCTTTGATGAGCAAACGGATAAGGGTGCAAGCCTTGTAAGCGGCGATGCTCCCTGAAATGCCGAGCACGATATGTTTTCCGGAAAGAGCAGATTTCATAGGCTGAGTGAGAATAGTGGATTATATGTTATAAGTTATGCAGAGCGCAAAAACTATATAGTTAGATAATTACGACATACGCAGTTTGATACGCATAAACGTCTGTTTCGTGTTCTGCGTGAAGTCGCCTTGCATAATCCAGTTGAAATACCCTGGATCCCTGCGCAGTACTTCAGTGACAGCCCTGCCACGGTATTTGCCGAAGTTGATGGTTTCGATACCTTGTTCGTTATACACGATACGTCCGGCCAAATCCACATTGTTGTTTCTGCGTGAAAATTCAGCCAGAAACCCCACCTCGTTTTTCAGGCTGTCGGCATATCGGTCCAGCTGTGCTTCCAGCACCTCCAGGGTAGCCCGGGTATCTGCTTGTGCCGTGTGGGCGGCTGTCAGGTCCTTCTGGCAATAAAACTTATAGGCAGCTGTGAGGTCCCGTTTCTCCATCTTGTGGAAGATGCCTTGGACATCCACCATCCTTGCTTCCGTAATGTCCAGATTGATTCCCGAGCGGATAAACTCCTCCACCAGCAGTGGAACATCGAAATAGTTGGAGTTATATCCGGCAAAGTCACAGTCTGAAAATACTTCCAACAGTTCCGCTGCCATCGATCTGAATGTGGGGCAATCTGCCACGTCCTCATCATGTATGCCGTTAACGGCCGTAGCCTCGGCCGAAATGTGCAATCCGGGGTTGAAACGCAGCGTCTTCACCTCCTCGTGGTAGTCCGGGAAGAGTTTGATGTAGCACAGTTCAACAATGCGGTCGGTCGCCACATTCAATCCGGTGGCCTCAATGTCGAAAAAGACGATGGGACGGGAAAGGGATAGTTGCATTGTTCTATATATTTTTTTATTGTAATACTATTTTAGGGTACTTCCTGGGGGCAATGCATTATCGTATTACGAATAATGAATAATTGCCACTGCCACGTGAGGCAATTATTCATTAGCCACATTATTCATTGAACACCGAGGGCATGATGAGCATCAGCACCTCTTCGTTTTCTTTTTGTTCAGCCGGTACGATAAGCCCTGCCCTGCTGGGGTCAGACAATTGCAGTTGAATTTCTTCCCCATCAATGTTTTGGATGAGTTCCAGCAGTGTAGACCCCTTGAACGCAATGCGCATCGGTGTGCCTGAATAGTCGCAGAGCACCGTTTCCTCGGCTGATTTGCCGAAATCCATGTCCTGGCTGGAAATGTTCAACGTGCTCGCCTCCAGGCGGAACTTCACCAGGACGGCACTGGGGTTGGCAAATACCAGCACGCGGCGCAGTGCGCTGACCAGCGACTGGCGATGCAAGGTGACAACATACGGATTGTCTTGCGGAATCACACTGCGGTAGTTGGGGTATTTACCTTCCACCAAGCGGCAGATGCAAGTATATCCTTCGGAGGAGAAGGTGGCGCCCCTTGAACCGAAACTCATGTGAACGTCTCCCTGTTCTTTGGCGAGCATGGTGCGGAGCAGTCCGGCAGGTCGGGCACCTACAAGGAAAGATCCCTCTTGTCCGGCCTCAGCCTGCAGGTGAGAGCGGGTCAGTGCCAGATGACTTCCGTTGCTGGCCACTAGCGAAATACTGCCTTCGCGAATGTCAAAGCATACCGCGTTGAGTTGTGGCCGGAGCATATCGTTCGCTGCCGCCACGAGTGAGCGCGACAACCCCGCCGTCAGTACGGATCCCGGCATACTCAGGCCGATAAGTTCCTCCTCTGGCAGCATCGGCATGGGATAGTCTGACGCGTCTTGCGCCATGAGCTTGTATTGGCCGTTTTGGTAAACGATGGTAATTTCCAGTGTTTCCGTGTTCAGATAAAACTCGAGCGGTTGTTCCGGCAGTTCCTTGATGGCATCCTGCAAAGTTTTGGCATTGACAGCGAAGGTGACATCTGCATCACATTCGTTCAGCTCCATGCGGGCTGTCAGCGTGGTGTCTTTGTCAGAAGCCGTGATGGTCAGGTTGCCGGATTGGATGGCAAAATGGAAACAGTCAAGAATGGGCAGGTTGTTTTTCTGGACAATCACACGCCCGATAGTCATAAGGTGTGCGGAAAGCACAGCACTGGAAATCACAAATTTCATGGAGTGGCAAGTTTAAGTAGTAAAATGAATGTACATACCCCTTAAGGCATGACGCGCAAAAGTAATAAAAAATCATGAACCATGAAGAATGAAGCCTTTTTAATGGACTATGATGCCGCGTCATTTCATCGGTGTGGAGCCTATTGGTGAATGACTGTTCCTTCCATATTATCTCTTCTACCAACGCTATGCCCGCTGGTGTTCGGTCGCAGCCCTTGTACTTGCTGCGTCACACAGGACAGTGACGTTCTTTGCGGTCTACAAGAAGAAAAGTGTGAAAAAGACGTTTCATCAAAAAGAAAGTTGTATTTTCGCACGTCAAACAATTAACCCTACAAGACATTTAATATGGAAATATCCGGAAAAGTAATTGCCGCGCTGGAACCGCGCGGAGGTGTGTCCCAACGAACGGGCAATACATGGAAATCGCAGGAATTTGTCATTGAGACACACGAGCAGTACCCCAAGCGTTGTGTGTTCCGTGTGTTTGGCGAGGATCGTCTGCGTGATTTCAACATCCAGGTGGGCGAAGAGCTTACGGTGTCGTTCGACATTGACGCACATGAATATCAGGGTCGTTGGTTCAACGATGTAAGTGCCTGGAGAGTACAGCGTGGCGTGCAGGCTCCCGCAGCAGCACCGGCAACAGCTGCTGAAGTTCCGGCAACTCCTTCTGCCGATGCTTTTGCAGCACAACCGGCTCCGGCTCCTGCTCCTGCGGCTGAAGAAGGTACGGCAGATGATCTGCCTTTCTAAAGGTTTAAAGGATAAATCATATCCAAGTCATATCCAAGGCAGTTTTAGTTTGAGTTGAAGATTGGGAAGTTGCTTCCTTCATTGGAAACTGAAATTAAAACTGTCTTTTCTGTTGAAACAAACACCATTTGGAATCATGCGCAAATGTTTTCAGATAATGAAGTGGGCGGTCATCTTCTTTTTTGTCTCCACCGTATTGTCGGTATTGGCATTTCGGTGGTTGCCCGTCCCCTTCACTCCGCTCATGGTCATTCGTGCGGGGCAAGCATTTGTTGACCATCGTCCTGTGAATATCCATCATGAATGGATCTCCTTGAAAGAAATGCCTCCGGCAATGCCGCAGGCCGTGATAGCTTCAGAGGACCAGAATTTCATGCGCCATCATGGTTTCGATTTCGGAGCCATACGTCAGGCCGTGCAGGAAAAGAAGGAGCGTAATCGTGTCCGTGGTGCCAGCACCATCACGCAGCAAACCGCCAAGAATGTTTTCCTATGGCCATCCTCCACTTGGGTCCGGAAAGGATTTGAAGCCTATTTTACTGTACTGATAGAACTGCTTTGGTCTAAGGAACGCATCATGGAAGTATATCTGAACAGCATAGAGATGGGGCCCCAGACATTTGGAGTACAAGCCGTGGCCCAACGGCATTTTGGCTGTAACGCTTCGCAGCTTCGGCGAAAAGATTGTGCTCTGATTGCAGCCACCTTGCCCAATCCTCTCAGGTACAGTTCGCTGCGTCCGTCGCGGTATATGCAGAAGCGGACCCGTCAGATAGAACATCAGATGAAATTTATATCCCCCATTACCTGGCAATAAAGGATAATGGGGGATTTTTCGGTTCTTAAAAGTGCAATTTCTCGCCATGGCAAAGCTAAAACAAGTTTTGCTTTGCTCATTTGGCTTAACGAAATCGTTCATGTACTTCCTTTGCAGAGAGGATGTGAGTTGGAAAATCAGTTGCCGACCATGATTGTTTTTTCGAGCGTCACGCCAAAATAGAACAATCCGCCGGTCACGTAAGTGGCTTTTCCGCCCTCTGTCAGTGTGCTTTGGAAAGTACTGCCGTATTTCCCTGACCACCAACTCGTGTTTCCCGAAGCGTTATATCTGGCGTACATCGTTAGCTTGTAGGCTCCCGCGCTTGGAGCCACCACCGTATCGGTCGGGTTTTGGGTCTCCTGGTCGTAGATAACCTTTTGCGTGAATTTGTGGGAGAGTTGTCCCTCACGGTCCGACCACGTGTAAGTTGTGTTGTTAAGCAGTCTTCCCAACGATTTTTGTCTGGCCGTAACCACGAACGGTTGTCCGGCGCGCAGTACCGTTTCCCCGGCATTCAGGGGTTGGCATACGATTTCCTCAAAAACCGGTGGGCGCGAAGCGTACTTTTCATCGTCTGCATCGTCGCTGCACGCGCAGAAGAGCGTCAGGAAGGGGATAATCAAGAGGAGGTGTTTGGTATTCATTGTGGGAGATGGAGATGTTTAGAATTCCTTGAGTTTTTGGTATAGGCGTTGGATGGGCAAACCTACCACATTGAAATAGCTGCCACGGATGCTTTCGACGGCCACCATGCCAATCCATTCCTGAATGCCGTAGGCACCGGCCTTGTCAAAGGGCAGGTAATTGTCCACATAGTAGCTGATTTCTTCTTCCGAGATACGAGCGAATGTGACCTGGGTGGTTACTGCGAAGTCCTCAATCCGGTCATGCGTCACGAGCGTGACACCGGTGATGACCTGGTGAGTCTGTCCGGAGAGCTGGCGCAACATGGCTTTTGCTGCTGTGGCATCCTTCGGCTTCCCCATCACCGTGCCTCCCAGGCAGACAATCGTGTCAGCCGTGATGAGCAGTTCGTCGGGAGCCATCGAGGGGCGGTACGCCTGTGCCTTGCATCGTGAGATGTACCTCACGATGTCTTCGCCGCGCAAGCTGTCGGGATAATTTTCGTCGATGCCATAAAGTGTGCGCACTTTGAACGGCACGCCCAGCCTTTGCAGCAGTTCCTTGCGCCGGGGTGAGTTGCTGGCCAGAACTATCTGATATTTCTTAAGGTTTTCGAGCATGGCATTATATATAGGTTATGAAGTTATGGATTGCTGTAGTATTACCATCCGAAGGCTTCGGCTCCCGCCATCCACTTGCCCTGGGCACGCAACACCTGTTCTACGACATCGCGCACGCAGCCCTCTCCTCCGCTAAGGGGGCTGACATAGCGGGCAATGGATTTGATTTCGGGTGCAGCGTCCGCCGGGCAACAGGGACATCCCACGGCTTGCATCACCTCGTAGTCAGGGATGTCATCGCCCATATAGATGACTTCTTCCGGGGCGAGGTTTTCAGCCTGCATCCAGTTTCGGAGTGTTTCGATCTTCACCGCGATGCCGTCAAACACAGATTGAATGCCCAGCGCCACGTACCGTTCTTTTACCGCCCGGCTGCGTCCGCCGGTGATAATGGCCATTTTCAGTCCGCATTTCACGGCCAGCTGAAGTGCATAGCCGTCCTTTGTATTGGCAGTGCGCAGAGGGCCGTCGGTAGAGTGGGGCGACAGAAGCACCTTGGAGGTGCTGAGCACGCCGTCCACGTCGAAGGCCAGTGCCCGGATCTTTTTCAAGTCGTAGTCAATCATGGTTTCAAAAGGATAGGAAGTCACTCCGGCATAACGGGCGATGCTTTGGCTCATCAGTTTGTAGATGGCCTGCAGGTCCTTGTCGGGTGCCAATGCCGAATAATGTCGTTGCAACACACCCTTGTCCGCCCTGCGTGCCGGCCCGGTTTGTCCTTCAAGAGGTGAAAGGTGAGCTGTCTTTTCCGCTGTAAGACGTATCAATGCCTGTAGGCAACGGGGGTCGATGCCGGATTTTTGGAGAAATTCGTAAGCCAGCGTGTAACAATGGTTGGGAAAATTGCAGGCAAACACCGCCGCCACGTGCAACGCTTCCCTTCCCTTGCTGTCTAAACGCGCCGTGTGAGGAGTAAGTGCTCTGGCCAATGCCTGCAAGGCAGCTTCAGCCTCGGCCGATGATGCTTCAGTGAACACGCTCACCTCCTGCCAGTCCACCGCCATGTCGCGGCTGAAAGTCTGCAACGGGTACATCACTCCGGCACGGTCAAAATGTCGGGAAAGCACATCCAGTGCCACACATCCTGCCGTATGAACGTACAGTGCTGATTCGGGAAAATGCAGGGCTTTCATGTGTCCGGCCACTTCCGGAAGCGCATCATCGCGCACACAGCAGATATAGATATCGGCTTGCGGCAATGTTGCCATGTCATCCGTGTGGTGGACATTCGTTCCCAAGCGTCCAGCCAACTGTGCCGCGTGTGCCTCCGTGCGGCTCCACACTCCCCGAGGCACCAATCCAGCCTTTTGCAAAGCTGGTGCCAGATGCCATGCCACATGGCCGGCTCCGAGCATACAGAAACTTTTGTCTGCTCCACACGGCACGGCGGTTTCACCGCGCTGGGCATTTTGCGTGCAGGAGGATAATGGTAGGGCGGAATGATGGTTCTTCATGTAGGACAGCGATTTCAACGGGCCTGATCAGCCTGTCGTGATTGTATGAAGGCGCATTTGGCAACGCAAAAATACGGTTTTCCTGAAGCATGGCAAATTTTAGAATATAATTTTGGTTATCAGGAGTGATTGTCCATTTAGTTTGCACTACCATCAATGGCGGTGAAATGACTGACACCTGCTGAATGCCATGCTTCGGAAGAGGCAAAGAAAAATCCGGGGCGAAAAGTCGTCCCGGATTTTGAAAAGTATCATTTCTGATTTGTATTAGTTGAACCAGCGCACATAGCAGAAGTCCTGACGGTTGGGCAGGTTGCTGTTCTTAGGGTACATACGGTAAGCCACCTTGTAAGAACCGGCCAAGTCAATGCTGGAGGTCAGTTCGAAGGTGTAGAGGTTGCCCTCATGGCCCACCACGTTCATGGGCATCACTTCGTGGATGCTTTCGTTGCCCTCAGCACCGCTGATTACAACCAGGTCGATACCGATGGCATCTTCCAGGCCCTGTTCGTCCACGATGTGGCGTACGGTGAACTCCTTGCCGCTTACCAGGGAGCCGTTTTGCAGGTTTTCGCTGCGCTCCGAGCTGACCACGCGGATGCTGTCCCAGCGCTGAGCCACGCTTTCCTTCCAGGAAGCGATGTCCTTGGCCAGCTGTCCGCCTTTGGCAGAGAGGAGTTTGAAGCGGGCAGCTTCAGGGTTGTAGTAGCGGTCGTAGTAGTCGTCAAGCTGACGCTTCATGGTGTAGTTGGGGGCGATGCGTGCGATAGAGTTCTTCACCGTGCGCACCCAGTTCTCAGAGTAGCCCTTGCGGTTGCGTGCGTAGTAGAGCGGGATGATTTCCTGTTCCAACATCGAGTAGATAGTCGAAGCGTCAAGCTTGTCCTGATGTTCCTGGTTCTGGTACGTGCGGCGGTCGGTGAGTGCCCATCCGGCACCTTCGCGATAACCTTCGTACCACCAGCCGTCGAGGACGCTGAGGTTCACGACACCGTTCATCAAAGCCTTCTCGCCGGAAGTACCGGAGGCTTCGAGCGGGCGGGTCGGGGTGTTCATCCAGATGTCCACACCCGAAACGAGTCGACGTGCAAGCTGCATGTCGTAGTTGTCAAGGAAGAGAATCTTGCCCATGAACTCGGGACGCTGGGAGATGTCGTAGATCTTCTTGATGAGACCCTGGCCAGCACCGTCAGCGGGGTGAGCCTTACCTGCAAAGAGGAACTGAACGGGGTAGTCGGGGTTGTTCACAATCTTCGACAGACGGTCCAGGTCGGAGAAGAGCAGGTGGGCACGCTTGTAGGTGGCGAAGCGACGGGCAAAACCGATGAGGAGTGCGTTGGGGTTGATTTTGTCGAGCAGGCTCACAACGAGTGAGGGGTCACCCTGGTTGCGCAGCCAGTTCTCGCGGAAGCGGGCACGGATGTAGTCGATGAGCTTGTTCTTCAGCTTTACGCGGGTGTTCCAGATCACTTCATCGGGCACATTGTAAATCTTTTCCCAAACAGCCTCGTTGCTCTGGTCGTGCAGATAGTCCTTGCCGAGGTATTTGGCATATACCGTCTGCCATTCCCTGGCGCACCATGTGGGCAGGTGGACACCGTTGGTGACGTAGCCCACGTGGCTCTCTTCGGGATGGGGGTTGTACAGATCGAACCACTCGTCGTGCGTGCGCTCGGCGTGGTTGAGGCGTTCTGCGGCAGGCATATAGCCCGGCCAGATGCCCTTGAACATCTGCTGGCTAACGCGGCCGTGGAGCCAGCTCACACCGTTCACTTCCTGACAGGTCTTGCAGAGGAAGGTGGACATACAGAACTTCTCGCCCTTGTCGTCGGGGTTGGTGCGGCCCAAGCCCATGAAGTCGTCCCAGCTGATACCCATGCGGGCGGGGAACTGGTTCATGTATTTGTTGAAGAGACCTTCGTCAAAGTAGTCATGGCCAGCAGGTACCGGCGTGTGGACAGTGTAGAGCGAAGAGGCGCGAACGAGTTCGAGAGCCTCGTCGAACGACAGACCGCTTTCCACATAGTCAACCAGACGCTGCACATTGCAGAGTGCGGCATGGCCTTCATTACAGTGGTAGATGTCCTTTTCGATACCCAGCTTCTTGAGGGCGAGCATACCGCCGATACCGAGCAGGTACTCCTGCTTGATGCGGTTTTCCCAGTCGCCGCCATAGAGCGAGTGCGTGATGCGGCGGTCGAACTCAGAGTTCATTTCGTTGTCGGTGTCGAGCAGGTAGAGAGAGATGCGACCCACATTGGCACGCCACAGCGAAGCGTGTACGGTGAAGTTGGGGTAGGGAACGTCAACCACCACCTGGTTGCCGTCAGCATCCATCACACGTTCGATGGGCAGACGGTCGAAGTCCTGCGGCTCGTAGTTGGCAATCTGCTGGCCGTCCATCGAGAGGGTCTGCGTGAAGTAGCCGAAGCGGTAAAGGAAGCCCACGGCCACCATGTCGACATTGCTGTCGGAAGCCTCTTTCAGGTAGTCGCCGGCCAGGATACCCAAACCGCCGGAGTAGATTTTCAGTACATGGCTCAAGCCATATTCCATACAGAAGTAAGCCACAGAGGCACGCTTGGCGTTGGGCTTCACATCCATATACTTGCGGAAGTCGCCATACACCTTGTCCATGCGGGCAATGATTTCGGGGTCTTTGGAAAGTTCCTTCAGACGGTCGTAGTCAATGCTGCGGAGCAGGTCGATGGGGTTGCGGCTCACTTTGCGCCAGAGGTCTTCATCGAGACTGGCAAAGAGATCGCGGGCTTCAGTGTTCCACGACCACCACAGGTTGTGTGCCAGTTCATCCAACTTTTTCAAAGCCTCGGGAATATGGCTTTTTACGTTTACCACCTTCCAAGTAGGCTGGTTTGAGTTGCTGATTTTGATATTCATTGGTGATTGTATGAAAATGTGTAGTTTTAATGTTTATGGTTGGGAGGTTGCGGCTTATGTTGTCGGAGGCAACAAGGCTTGCCGGAGCGGCAGGAAATGGTCAACCCGCTGTTTGACAATGTCCGGACAACCTCGAGGCTGATGTTCTGAAGCTATGCTTCCACCTTGCTCAAGGCAAAGTCATAAGCTGCGTAGTAATACTTGATGAAATGCTTCCATTGCGCCTTTTCGGCCAGTTTGGCAGCGCGACCCTGTATGGCGGTGCGTTCCTTGACCGGGAGCTGCAACATTTGGCAAATGGTGTCGCACATTTCCTGTGCCACCTCGAAGAAGTTGCCGTCCGTGCGATGGATCACCTTCACGCCGTCGGTCAGTTCGCCGTTGTGCTTCAGCACTTCGTTGATCCATTGGCCGAAACCGCTCAGGTCCGTCGTGACGCAGGGGGTGCGGAAGGCGCAGCTCTCCAGCGGTGTGTACCCCCACGGTTCGTAGTAGGAAGGATAGAGAGCCAGGTCGTTGGCGGCGAGCAGGTGGTAATAGGGCAGGTTGAAGATGCCGTCGTTACCTTCCAGATAGCAGGGCACCAGGATGACCTTCACCTTGTCGGCCGGCTGGTTGAGAAGACCGACTTGCCAGATTTGGCGCACAATGCGGTCATCGTTCAGATTCCACAGGTCGTGTGTGATGATCGGGTTGGGCAGCGGCGTGGTATACTTGGCCTTCCCTTCCAGGGCCTGCTGCAGGTCGGCGCGCGGACCCTTGAGCCAGCAGGGCACCTCGATGAGTGCCAGCACCTGCTTGCCGGTTTCAGCATCGTTGTTCAGGCGGGCGCGGAGTTGCGCCATCGCTTCAAGGAACACATCGAAGCCTTTGCAACGGTAGTCGTTGCGTCCGCTGGTCGAGACGATGAGGGTGTCGTCCGGCATCTCGCATCCGGTCAGTGCGCCGGCCACGTCCAGGATGCGTTTGCGGGCCTTACGGCGCACGGCGGCAAACTGGCGGGGTGCAGGCACGAAATCGTTTTCAAAACCGTTGGGCAGCAGGACATCGGCCGGTTTGTCAAGCAGTTGTTTGCACTCGCGGTCCGTAAAGTGGCTCACCGTGGTGAAACAGTCGGCATGCCATGCGCTTTGCTTCTCAATGCTGTGCTTGGCATCCATGTGCAACTCTTCGGCCATCTGGTCGCCGTTGTAACCTTCAAAGTAGGCATATAGTTCTTTGTTGTTTCCTGCGATGGAACGGCCTATGCTGGTGGCATGGGTGGTGAAGATGGTGGCCACGCGCGGAAGGCGGTGCTTGAGGAAAAGCATTCCCAGTCCGGACATCCATTCGTGAGCCTGATAAATCACCTTGTCGGCCGGCTTCAGGCAGTTCTTTACCACTGCCTCAACAAAAAGGGCGGCTGCATAAGAGAACATGGAAGCCTCGTCGTAGTCGCCGTATGCACGCAAGGAGTCAACCTGGAACAGTTCCCAGGCTTGGGCATAAATTTCGTTTTTCTGAGAGAAGAAGGGGTGGAAGTCCACCAGAACGGCCACAGGGTTTCCCGGTACCATCCACCGTCCGATGCGGCAGGACAGACCGACTTTTTCAGCGGCCTTTTTCCACTTGGGCAACAACTTGGCTTCTTCGCAGAAGTCGGCGTTGGCGGTGGGCTGTTTCAAATCAGGACCGATGAAGACGATTTGGTCCTGATACGTGGTTGTCAAAGTTTTTGCGCGTGATGAGAGTACTGTATAAATACCTCCCACTTTGTTGCATACTTCCCAACTGGTTTCAAATATATAGTCGGGAGTTTTGTGTTCAGTTTTCATAAAAAGCTCTAAAAATCGGTGGCAAAGATAGGGTATTTTTATTTAAATGCCAAACTCAACCAAGGTAGCAGGCTGTTTTTCGTTCTCTTTCTTGACTTTTTACAGTCGCATGGTGATTGTTTGCTATGTTCTCTGTTCATTTTCAGTGCTTTTGTATCATTAGTTGGTGTACGCAATCCGTGGTGGGAGTGATATCCTTGATGAGCATGGAAGGCTGATCATTCAACAATGTATATAATGGTGTTTCGTGCCGAGCTTTACGATGAACATGGGGATTGTCTGACGCTTTCTTTCGCGCGCGTATATATAAATAATGTATGATGACACGTTGGGTAGATGTGAGGCGAAGGGTCAGGGCGTTGTGACTCATAGTCGGCGAATGGTAATAACAAGTCCGGGCTTAGGAAAAACAAATGGTTCATCCGACATTTCGAGTGATGCGACAGTCATGCAGGGCATAGAGTCGTAG
>CAMBHR010000004.1:0-72852 GCA_945867195.1 uncultured bacterium
AAAGGTAGAGGGATGAATGATTGTGTACAAGGCGGCATCGCGGATACGCTTACGGGCGTTTTTCCCTGGTTTCCTGAAGTTCCCGGAATGAAGGTTTGCCACGCCTGCCATTCATCGCCCGTGTGAATGCTATAAAAACCGATCCTTCACACCAAAACTGTTGAAAATCAACAGAAAACAAACACCGTGTGAAGGAGTGAATACATTTTTGGGGAGTTTAAATACGTATATACATACGCGCGTGCCACGGATTTTCTGATTGTTTTGATGGCCTCTTTACCCAAGCCACACAACTCGGGGATTTCGCTTCACAAGTCCAGGACTTGTTTTTACAACTCGGCGACTAGAAAAAACAAGTCCCGGACTTGTGAAGACCATCTGGCGGGAAAGGAGGATGCCCCCTAATTCCCGCTTCAAGAATGAAGTGATGCAAGAGGAAACGCGGCATATACTTGACGTTTTGTTAAATATATTCTAAAAATATGGAACATTTTAGGGTATAAGAGAAGAAAAATACGCCAAAAGCTTTTTCGTTCTGAACCAACGGTGCATCTTTGCATATAATCGGCGGCGGCTCGGCAATTTAAGCAAGCTTAGTGCGCTCGCCTTGCACGATCTTGCATAAAGTATAAAAAGTTCAGCGGTTGAATGGTTGTTGCACCGAACGGCCTGCCCACCAAAAGATACACTTTCAACTCTTCAACTTCTCTACTTCACAATTCACCTCTAAACAGCCTGTTATCATGAAAAGGTCTATCTTACTATTACTTCTATTGAGCACATCACTGTTGAAAATGATGGCCATGGACTACGAGGAAGCACGCCAAAGGGCATGGTTCCTGACAGACAAAATGGCATACGAACTGAACCTCACGCCGGAACAGTACGACAGAGCTTATGAAATCAACCTGGACTACCTCATGAGCATCCGCACGGCTTCCGACTGCTCGGGATACTATTGGGAATACCGAAATGCAGACCTGCGTTGCATCCTGTTCGACTGGCAGTACAACCTCTTCCGTACCATCGACTATTTCCTCCGCCCCATCCGTTGGGTGCGCGCCGGGTGGTACTACCCCGTCTGCGACCACTATCGCTACGGCTATTATTACTTCGACCGTCCTGCCATCTACGTGAGCTACGGTGGCCGTGGGTGGCGCCGGCGCAGCCATAACGACCCGAGTCCCTATCACGGTATGCACTTTGCCCGAACAGGCGGAATGCGCGACCATTACCACCACAATACGCGGCCGGGCAGTTTCCAACCGCCTTGGCAGGGGCAGCACGGAAGACCGGGCAGACCTGGAGGTGACCACCACAAACCGGACGGCAACCACCACCAGCCGGGCGGAGGCGTGAACAAGCCCGGAAACAACCGCCCCGGTAACGACGGCAGCGTGAACCGACCCGGCAATGGCAGACCGGGAACGGGCGGAGGCGTGAACAAGCCCGGAAACAACCGCCCCGGTAACGACGGTAGCGTGAACCGACCCGGCAATGGCAGACCGGGAACGGGCGGAAATGTGAACAAGCCCGGAAACAACCGCCCCGGCGGCGGCCAAAGCTCCGGCAGCACCCGGCCCGGAAACAACCAGCCAAACAAAGGCGGTACAGCCTCTCCCGGACGCACGGGACGGTCAGACAGGTATATGTCGTCGGGCAGCGTATCACAGGGTCGCAGCGGAACATCGCGTTCCGGACAAAAAGTCCAGCCCTCCCGTTCCAGTTCACGCTCCGGCAGTACCGTTTCCAGACCCTCCCGGACCTTCTGAACAGTTCATTCATTCCCTCACAAGGGCGCAACCTGCAAACAATCTGTGGGTTGCGCCCTTCTTTCATGTCCGGCAATATCCAAGGAAATTGCATTCCCAAGGAAATACTGATGAGTCGTGCAGCCTCTGAGCAATACAAGGCAAACGAAACGGCAGCAATTCAATCCTCAACCCCAGAAATTTTTACGAATATTATCAAATGAAGTTGGCAAAGTGCGGAAGAAAATCCCACAAAGAAAGAAATATTAACCTACTCGCTTCTTTTTCACTGATAAAGTCCTACATTTGCACTCGCAAAAGGATTCGAGCATTATGAAACTGATTTTAATGACAACTCCATACTTCTTTGTGGAGGAACACCAGATATTAAATGCCCTCTTCGACGAAGGTCTTGAAATACTGCACCTGCGAAAGCCCGAAACCGAACCCGTCTATTCAGAACGTCTGCTTACGCTCATACCGGAAACCTACCGTAAGCGCATTGTCGTACACGACCATTTTTATCTCAAATCAGAATACGGCCTCAAAGGCATTCATCTCAACCACCGCAACCCGGAGCTTCCCCCAAAGTACAAAGGACACATATCCTGCTCCTGCCACACGGCCGACGAGGTGAAAGCCCACAAGAAGGCTTGCGACTATCTTTTCCTCTCCCCCATTTTCAACAGCATTTCCAAAACGGACTATCCGGCCCACTTCACCCAAACGGCCCTGCGCGAGATGGCATCGGCCAAGGTAATCGACAAAAAGGTGATGGCACTCGGCGGTGTGACACTGGACAACCTGCCACGTGTCAAAGACTTGGGCTTCGGGGGAGCAGTGATATTGGGAGATATATGGAACAGGTTCAGCATCCACTCCACGGATGACTTCAAGGAACTCATCCAGCACTTCAGACGGTTGCGCAGGGCTTCGGAGTAAACCGTGCCGCGCTACACCAACAAATCCCGCATCTAACACACAAACCCATACACAGCCAAAAAACAATGAACAACAAGAACTTCATGATTTTTTCCGGCACTTCCTCCCGCTACCTTGCCGAAAAAATTTGTCAGGAACTGGGTTGCCCCCTCGGCGATCTGACCGTAACTCGCTTCGCCGACGGCGAGTTTGAGGTATGTTACGAAGAGAGCATCCGTGGCCGCGACGTGTTCCTCGTTCAGAGCACTTTCCCCAACTCTGACAACCTCATGGAACTCCTCCTGATGATTGACGCTGCCAAACGTGCCTCCGCCCGCAGCATCTGTGCCGTTGTGCCTTACTTCGGCTGGGCCCGTCAGGACCGCAAGAGCAAGCCGCGCGTGAGCATTGGCGCGAAGCTCGTGGCCGACCTGCTGAGTGTGGCAGGCATCGACCGACTGATGACGATGGACCTGCACGCCGACCAGGAACAGGGCTTCTTCGACGTTCCCGTTGACCACCTGTACGCTTCCACCGTCATGCTGCCTTACATCAAGAGCCTGAACCTGCCCAACCTCTGCATAGCCACTCCCGACGTGGGCGGCTCGAAGCGTGCGGCTTCCTATGCCAAATACTTGGACTGCCCGATGGTGCTCTGCAACAAGAGCCGCAAGAAGGCCAACGAGGTGGCCGATATGCAAATCATCGGCGATGTGAAGGGTATGGACGTGGTATTGGTGGACGACATCGTAGACACTGCCGGAACCATCACCAAGGCTGCCGACCTTATCATGAACAACGGCGCACACAGCGTGCGTGCCATCGCCAGCCACTGCATCATGTCAGGACCGGCTGACGAACGCGTGGAACAATCCGCACTGGAAGAGATGGTGTTCACCGACAGCATCCCCTATCGCGGACACTGCGACAAGGTGAAGGAATTGAGCGTCAGCGGTATGCTGGCTGAAACCATCCGCCGCGTGATGGACAACGAAAGCATTTCTTCACAATATCTCATCTGATAATCAGATAATCTGGTTATAAGCAATAAGGTTATGAGGTTATAATGTAACTGTTAGAACGGTTTCATAAAATCTGCCGCTCTATGAGTTACTTTATAACCTCATAACCTTATTGCTTATAACCTGTGTTCATCCCTCCGGCAACTGCCTGTCGTGCCACATCTCCCATGCCGCTTCGGCCTGGAGATGAAGCATTTCCAAACCGTTCTTCACCGTTGCGCCCTGCGCTGCTCCCCGTTTCATGAAAAGCGTTTCAAGGGGATTGTACACCAAGTCGTAGAGCAGATGAAGGGAGGAGAGCAAATGGTAGGGCACGTCGGGACATTCGTCCACGTGCGGAAACATACCCACGGGCGAACAGTTGACCAACACGAGGTGTTCCGCCAGACAATCGGGTGTCAAATCCTGATAGGTGATGCGACCGGGAACTGCCGTACGGCTCACATACAGCGTTTGCAGTCCCAATCGGCGGAGGGCATAGACCACCGCCTTCGATGCGCCTCCCGTGCCCAGCACCAAAGCCCTGCGATGCAGCTTGCTGTCCAACAGCGGCTGGAGCGAACGGCTGAAACCTATCCAATCGGAATTGTCGCCGTGCCAACGGACATTTCCCGCCGCATCACGGCGCACGCAAACGACATTGACCGCCCCCATTTCCCGCGCCTCGGGGCTCAACGTGTCCAAATAGGGGATTATCTGTTGCTTATAGGGGATGGTGACGTTGAAGCCGCAGAGATCGTCCACACTGCGCAAATGGCTGACAGCCGATGCCACATCGGGAAACTCAAAATTGACGTATTCGGCATCAATGCCCTGTTTCCTGAATTTTTCCGCAAAATATCCTGCCGAAAAGCTGTGTCCCAGCGGATAACCCAAAAGTCCGTAAGTCTGCATGACTTGAACAATTTATTTATATAAAAGGTTATGAGGTTATAAGGTTACTGCGCAACCCGGTTATCAAGTTATAAGGTTATGAGGTTATAAGATTACTACTTGAGAGGATAGTATTGAAGCGTTACAGCAGTAACTTTATAACCTCATAACCTAATCCCTCATAATCTATGAAGATAACCTCATAACCTAAAAACACATAACCTCAGCAGTAACTGCTGTAACTCGGTTATCTCCCCTACTCCTCCGAGAAGTCCTTGATGACCTGGCGGTATGCGGCCAAGAGGCGGGTACGCGAAACGAAGCCCACATACTTATCATCCGGCGAGAGCACGGGCAAGGTGCCGGCATCGCAACGGGCAAACTTCTCCATGATGGTCTGCATACTGTCGTCGGTACGGAGCGTCACCTGCGGCTGCTGCATCAGCTGCTCGGCATGGTACATCCGGTATAGCTCGCTGCGGAAGATGATTTTGCGGATGCTGTTCACATTGATAACCCCCAACAGGCCGCCTTCCAGCCCGACCACGGCAAAGTGGAGCGATTTACTCGTACTGATGGCTTGTACAATCTGGCCGAGGTACATATCGGGGCGCAGCTTGGGCCGTTCCTTGTCGATGATGGCATCGAGCGACATCAAGGTGAGCACGGACTGGTCCTTGTGGTGCGTGAGCAACTCACCCTTGCGGGCCAGACGCATGGCGTAGATGCTGTGGCGTTCAAAGGCATGGATGGTGAGGTACGAAGCCACGGAAACAATCATGAGGGGGAGGAAAAGGTCGTAGCCGCCCGTCAGTTCGGCAATGAGGAACACACCGGTGAGCGGAGCATGGAACACGCCGCTCATCACGCCTGCCATACCCAACAGGGCGTAGTTCGTCTCGGGCACTGCCACGTCAAACACGCCGTAGGTGTTCCACAAACGCGAGAAGACAAAGCCGCCAATACACCCGAGGAACAGACTGGGCGCGAACGTACCGCCGCAACCGCCGCCGCCATTCGTGGCCGTGGTGGCAAACACCTTGAAGAGGAGAATCAGACAGAGATAGACTATCAGCCAATCTGCATGACCGTAGAAGAGCGAGTTGTTCAGCACGGCTTCGGCACCGCCACCGCCGGAAAGGAGCATGGAGATGGTGTTGTAGCCTTCGCCGTAAAGCGAGGGGAAACAATAAATCAGCACGGCCAGCACGGATCCGCCCAAAGCCAACTTGGCATACATATTGCCCAATTTGCCGAACACCTGTTCAAAGGAGTTCATCACCCGGGTGAAATAGAGGGAGATGAAACCGCAAAAGATACCCAGCAGCACGGCGGTAGGGACACGCTCCACGGTGAAGGGGTCGTTGAGCACAAAGTTGAACATGGGTTGCGTACCTGTCCAGGCATAAGTGATGCAGGTGGCGGTCAGACAGCTGACCAACAGGGGAAGAAGCGAACCCATGGTCAAATCGACCATCAGCACTTCGAGCGTAAACATCAGCCCGGCAATCGGGGCCTTGAAAATACCGGCCACAGCACCCGACGCGCCGCACCCGATGAGCAGGATCATCGTTTTGTGATCCAGCTTGAACATCTGCCCCAAATGGCTGCCGATGGCAGAACCCGTGAGCACAATGGGCGACTCGGCTCCCACCGAACCGCCGAAACCGATGGTGATGGCAGATGCTATGACGCTGGACCAACGGTTGTGGCTCCGAATGTTGCCCTGCTTGCGCGAAAGGGCGTAGAGTATCTTCGTCACGCCATGCCCTATGTCGTCGCGCACCACGTACTTGATGAACAGCGCGGTGAGGAAGATGCCCACAACGGGATAGACCAGAAAAAGCCAGTTGGCACGGGTCACGTCGAACTGCGACGTGAGCAGGTGCTCAATTTCGTGGATGAGGAGTTTCAGCACCTGTGCGGCCAGAGCGGAACCAATGCCCACGAGCAATGCCAGAATGAGCAGGAACTGCTTGGCGCTGAGATGCTTGCGCGTCCAAACGGAAATGCTGAAGACGATGCGGTCCTGCAAACTTGTATGTCGGTTGTTATCACTCATCAAATGCAAAATCTTAAGGTTATGAGGTTACGGTCGTTTTGCTCCCAGGTTATAAGGTTACGGTCGCTACGCTCCCAGGTTATAAGGTTATAAGATTACTATTTGAGAGGATAGTATTGAAGCGTTACAGCAGTAACTTTATAACCTCATAACCTAATCCCTCATAACCTAATAACCGGGTTACAGCAGTAACTTTATAACCTCATAACCTAATCCCTCATAAACTCATGAACTTTAATTATTCATTATCTAATAACCTTCACTTCTCCGCCCACGCCCAGTTTGATGATATGCGAAGGGGGCGGACAGGCTGTCTCCTGCCGGCGCGAGGTACAAACGTAATCGACGGCTGCCACGATTTCCGGTGCAATGTCGGCAAAGCATCGGGGCGAAGGCTGGCCGCTTAGGTTGGCCGAGGTGGAAACGATGGGACGCTTGAAACGCAAGCACAGGTAGTTGCTGAAGGTTTCGTGCGTCACACGGATGCCCACGCTCCCGTCCTCAGCCAGCAGGTTGGGAGCCAAGTTGCGTGCGCCGTCGTAGATAATGGTCAAAGGGCTGTCCGCCACCTCCATCAAGTCCCAAGCCACATCGGGCATCTCCCTCACGTAAGCCTGAACCTTCGCCTCCGAATCCACCAGCGTAATCAGTGCCTTGGCATCTTCGCGTTGCTTGATTTCAAACACGCGCTTCACGGCTTCCGCATTGGTGGCGTCGCACCCTATACCCCAAATGGTGTCGGTGGGATAGAGTATGATGCCGCCCCGGTTCAGCACCTCCACCGCCTGGCGGATGTCATCGCGGTATTCGCTCAAATCCCCTCCTTCCTTACGCTTCTGTTGTTTCATAACTCTCAGTCATTGTTTTCAGAAGCGGCGAAGATAAACAAATATCATTAGTTAAAAACACAACAATCCAACAATTTTTCACAACCTGACGGAAATTCACAACGATTTCACACACACGCACCCTTGCCAATCGAAAAGCAGTGCTCTGCCGAGCCGCAGCCTGTTTTATGAAAAAAAGCAGGCAAGAGCGACACGAATATGTCTGCCCTTGCCTGCTTGCAAATGTCGGGATAACCGGAAACTATGTTATCAGAGCGATAAATCGATACATTTCCTCACAGAAATCCTCCCATTTAGTGCTTCTTTTTCTTGGGTTTGACCACCTTTTCCTGATGGGGTTGTGCATACCAGTTCCAAAACTCCGGATTACTGAAATTCACGGCCCAGTCGCCCAAAAGGGGATAAACCGCATGGACACGCTCCCTTTCCTGCGGCCATGACCAGCTGCCGGCCACACAGAGCGACTGCGGAATGTTTTTCTTGCTTCCCAGCAGTTCACCCGGGTAGACGATGCGCAGCAGAGAACCGTCGTTCTCGTCATACACCTTCAGCATGAATTTGTCGCGACAACCCTCAATGGTGAATTTCTCGGGCCATTCAATCGAAGGCAAGGGAGCGGGAGCGACCGAAGCTTCTGTCCCTTCGGTGTTGATGGTTTGGGTGAAATCGTTCTGACCCAGCAGTGCATGTACCTCGCCAATCAGGTTGCCGCCATAGTACAACTCCGTTTTGCGCATGGCACCGGTTGCCAGGAGTTCAACGCTTGCAGTCTGGTGCTTGGTGTCGGGGGTGATGCTGAGCACCACATCGTTGAAGTCGAAGTCAATGTCCGTTCCTCCGTTCTCCATGGCGATGGTCCATGACTGCAAATCAGCTTCGGTATTACCGCCTTCTTCCTTGGGGGGATTGGCGTATTCGGGATGTTCCTTCAGCGTATTATCGTTCAAATCGCTATCCAATGTCCTATCGGTAAAGGAGGGGATGTACTTTTCGCCCCTGGCATTCAGCAAGCCAAAGGTGATGTCGTTGCAGTCGTAGTCGCCACCATCCATACTGTCATCAATGCCCATGAAAGTGAAATTATCGTAAATGGCCATGGAGCTGCGGAAGGATTTGGCACCCTTCACCTTGTTCATGAGGGCATTGGAGAAGTTGGTAGAATATTTGGGCATTCTGTCATCAGGCATACCGATGGCTTTCAGGTTAGATTTCTGAGCGTCGGACAAGGCCGAATTCTCGCGCAGATAAAAGCCGAACTCCTTGCCTGCCGGAACATTAATCTTGAAGGTCAAGCCCCTGATACCCGTCACCCGGTCGCCATAGGCCTTCCTCACCTTAAATACATTATAGGCATCATCACCCCGGCGTTTAGTGTCATTGGCTACAGTTCGTTTGTCTGCGTTGACGGTAGAATTGTTGCCACCGGAAATCGGGTCGGGCAAGGGCAATCCTTCGGCATCCATATAGTCGAAATTGGCATCATACCACGCCCCGGTATTGCCGTCCAACTGATATTGCACCTTGGCATTGCCATTTAAATAATCGAGAGCCAAAGTTTCTGCAATGTCCTGATAAACAATGTCTGTATAAACACCCGGCGAATGGTAGTAATAGCCCAACACCCGTGATGCATTCTGACCGGTAAACCCATACAGGAAGGAAATGTAAATCTCTTCGTCTGCAATATAAGAGCCGCCGGGAAGCAGCGAACCGTCAGCCTTGATTTCATAGTCAACAAGGGTAGCATAGTTGCTGCTGGCATTCACCGATTCGGGCACAGCATTGGCAATGGCATCCCACACCCAGCTGCCAAAGTTCATGTAGCCGGCATCAGCAATGACGCTGCTACCATAAAGCGAAGTATTGGTGGCAGCCCTGCTGGAGGGTGCGGCAACTACCGGTGCAGCTTGAGCCATTGCTGGTGCTTCGGCAGTAAAGTCGACCGACACTTGCTGCTCAGGTTCGCCCGTGAGGTCAATGCGACGGTATTTCTTCGACACGGAACCGTCGTCGTACACCAAACCGAAACTGCTTCCAATTCCCTGAGGCACATTGACGAACATCACGTTGCTGCCTTTAATGTGCTTCTGTCCCAAAATGGTGACTCGATCGTTCAGGATGGTCTGTGCCGTAATATCGGCTTCCTGATCGGCTTCTATGTCGAGCTGTACGGTCATGGAAGTTATCCAATGTTGATTGGAGTCGACCTGCTCGGGCCACTCCTTCAGCACATCCTCATTTGGGCCGATGTTAAGTCCGGCATCCTCGCTGCACGCCGTCAGTACGGTGAACAGCGTGAGGCACATTGCAGCCATACCCAACTGCATTGGCCTGATTTTAAACTGTTTTCCCATAAGATAATAATTTAGTTGTTTGTTTTTGTTTTCTTGGTTTTTATCTCAAGTCTGTAATTATTCACTTGACCAGTCATTCGTCGGCACTTCAATACGACACAATCTGTCCTGACTGTGACGACTGGTACCAGCTCCAGTAGGTGCGTTTGGTGTTGTCTGTGGCCCACAGGGGGAAGATATTGTAGGCATTGCAGATGTTCACGCCCTCACGCGGCCAGTTCCACCTTCCTGCCACCAACAGGGCTTCGGGCATCCGGCCCGGCTCGTCGGCCAGCGTGATGACATCGGTACAGTCGCCGCAGGTGCCACGCTGGATCTCGATATAGAAACGCCGGGCATCGGTCTGCATGGCATAGGATTTGGGCCATTTCACACAGGCCACCTCAACGAAGGGCGTGGAAGCCATGGAGTTGGCGGTGTTGATGCGCGAATTGGCACTGCCTTGCAGCAATTCGTGGATTTCGCCCAGGTTCTGGTCGCCGTCGGGGCCGTCGTAGTGCAGGTACATCCGCGAAGTGGAGCCGGCAGCCATGACTGTCACGCAGCATTCCTCGCTCTCATAATTGGGCTGAAGCAGGATGACGGCATCGTTGAAGTCGTAATCCGGCTCACGTCCCACATCCTCGTAGGCAATGGTCCAGGGCAGGCAATCGTCGTATTCGCCTTTGGGGCGGAGATCCGGCTCGACGATGCTGGGCTTGTAGATTTCCAACTCAGCAGTCACGCCGAAAATGACATCGTTGCAGTCCAGGTCGCCACCGCTACAGTCGTTTTCAAGTCCCATCCACGTGACGTTCGGATGCTGCTCAATGAAACTGCGGAAATTTCCCTTGCTGTTGTAGCTGTTCATGCCCTCGGCGGAATAGCTTGTTCCCTTGAATTTTTCACGCGAGGTGTAGGGCTGGACACCATAGCGCACCAGACGGTCGTACTGCTCGGGGGCCGGTTCTGTTTCCCAGCGGTCGTAGAAGCCGATGCGTTTACCCTTGGGCACGTCGATGGTGAAGGAGATGCCGCGCAACGCGGTGAGCGACTGGCCATAGCGTTTATAAGCTGCCATGATATTGTAGGCATCATCGCCCTGACGGGCTGCGATAGGAGATATTTTGTCCCAAGTGTCGTTCATGTCGAAATTGGCATCGTACCAATAATTCGCCAGCACGCCGTGTTCCTGAGCTGCCGCATCGTCCACCTGATACTGCACCTTGGCCAAGCCGTCAATGTAGTCGAACACTTCGGTTTCGGAAATGTCAACATATTGGATGTCCGAATAAGTGCCAGGCGAGTGATAATAGTAGCCCAGGACATGGGAGGTGCGAGACATACAGTTGCCAGCCACCCAGGTGATGGAGAACGGGCCGTTGGACTCCAGCTCATAGTCGCAGTTGAGCCCCAACCCCGTTTTGGCGTTGATGCCTTCCTGCGACATTATGTTCATCATGCTGTAATAGTCACGCATCAGGTCGGCACTGAATTCATAGTAAACGGCATCCGACCTCATGCTGCTGCCATAAAGCGAGGAGCGGTCGACCGCTGCACGGGAGGCTTCGGAAAGCCCTGAGGGTGCTGAAGCAGACAGGCCACCGGGCACCGGAGCGGCAGAGGAGGAAGGAGTGTTGAGCGTGAGCGACTCACTGAGTTTGCCGGTCAAGGTCAGTGCCTGCGAAGAGAGCGTGCGCTGGCATTCACTGACGAGGTAGAGGGTCTGCACCTGCCCTTGCGGCGCGGTGAGTGTGACCATACCGGCACCGGATGTTTCGCGGTAATCGTAGAGTGTGCCACCTTGCTCGGAGGACATGAGCCAGAGTTTCACCGGTTCGTCGGTGGTTACCTGCACCTGCACATTGACTGTAGTGCGCCACCATTGCGAACTGCTCACCTCGCCTTTGAGTTGCTCCTGAAAAGCCGCCTCAGCCCGTTGCTGCGCTGTATAACCGTCGTCCACACTGCACGAGGCCAACAGTCCGGCAATGCCAAAGCATATGAATGGGATGTGTTTCATTCTTCTGTAGTTTTTTGTGTCCATACTATCCGGCCGTTCTCCATTTTCCAGCCTTTACTGCCTTCCATGGCCTGAATGACGCGTGAAACGTACTGCGCTTCCTCAGACGTTCCGGCTTTTTGCAGGAAGCGTTTGGCATCGAGGAGCCGTTTCCGCTGCACACAGGCACAGGCTGCATTGAGATTGGCCTTTTCGTCATCGGGGAACTGGCGGGCCGCGATGAGGAGGGCATCAAGCCAGTCATCGCTCCCCTCAAGATAGCTCTGCGCCACCTCGTACATTTCCTTCAGGCTCAAAGCCTCGGGATGGGTGTAGATGAGTTTTCGGCTTTCTTTGACGGGGTACTGCCGCACCACGTATTCTATGACGTAGTCCGTGTGGCGCAAGCCAGGATAAACGTGTTGTAAAAGCCAACGGTAGGGTTTGCCGCCGCCCACTTGTTTCAGCAGAAGTTCTTTTTCGTCAGGGTCCATCTGGCGGTCGATGACCTCCAGCAGTTCGGACTGCCAGGCCAGCACTTCGTTGGGCATGGGCGGGGTTTCGAGGATGGCTGCGCTTTCATACCACACATCGTCCTTGACGCGGCGGCGGTTGCCCGCTTCGATAAAGGCGCGCAGGTTCTGCCAGTCCTCGGGGGTATAGGTTGTCGTAAAGAGTTCGCTGCCCACCTCGTAACGGTTGCGCAGGTAGTTCTTCAGTGCCGCCGTGCGCCCCTTGGCCAAACGAGTATTGTTGGCATAAGGACTCTCGGGCGAAGCGTAGCCGTGGAGCGAGATGCGGGTTACCCGAATGGTCTTGTCGAATAGCGCGCTGTCAACCGTGGCCTGTATGCGCTTCAGCTCGCTGGGATTGCGGCGGAACTTCGGATAGATGACGGTTTCGTTGACGGGGAAGTCGAGGAAAGCGCGGCCTGCCACGCTGCGATGCTTAGATCCTTCTGGGTCGGGGATGCAGTAAGGCAGGAGGGGGATTTCATGCAGGCGGCTGTCGATCTGCACCTTGCGTCGCGGTGCTTTTTCTTTTTTGTTTAACAACCAGGTTACGCCGACCTTCAGATTGGTGCGCCCGTCAAACGGCGCGCCGGTTTTGACCCCGTTGAAATTGTCGGCAAAGAACGTGTGGCTCAGCTCTGTACCGAGCCGCCAGTTGTCGCTTATCCTCCAAGAGGCGGACAAGCCAGCTCTCGCAGCAGGCAGCACCCGGCTGCTGGAGGAATAGGCTGTGGTGTAGGAAAGGGGATACTGCTCGGGGAAACCAAAGGTATAGGCCATGCCGACACCGGCGAAAGCCTTGAGATTGAACAACCGGGAAGAGGCGGAGCGGAGGAACGACAAGCCGTCGGTGAGGTCGAAAGTGAGGTCACCAAAGAATCCCAGGTTGTCCCATCCCCAGGTGTCGGACGTTTCGCACCGCCGCACGCTGCGGCTTTTGTTGTGGTTGTAGCGCACCACGGCACGCCATCCCCACAGCGGTGTCAGTTCCTGTCCCACCGCGACGAAGCATCCGCCGGACCACGGATAGGAAGAAAATTCGCTCCAAGGCAGGTTTTCGTTGGCCGATTTGTTGATGCCTCCGTAAAGCTGGATGTAAAGCGGGTCTGTGAAGCGAACCGGGACTTCCGGAACCACGATCATGGAGTCCGCTTCTTCGCCGTATGAAACAGGGAATGCTGTGAGAAGTATGATGATTATTAGAAAGATTCTTTTCATGGATTGAGGATAAAAAGAACAAATCAGAATGAATGTGCCAGAGTATCTTGAAGAATGCGCACAATTTTTTCACAGGCCGTCCCATCACCGTATGGATTAACAGCTTTGGCCATTTGTTGATAGGCAACTTCGTCATCCAGCAGGCGGGATGCTTCGCGAACAATCGTTTCACGGCATGTTCCTACCAATTTGACGGTGCCGGCCTCCAACGCTTCTGCCCTTTCTGTGGTTTGACGCATTACCAGAACAGGTTTGCCAAGCCCCGGCGCTTCCTCTTGTATTCCCCCACTATCCGTCAGAATGAGGGTTGCCTTGGCCATTGTCTTGATAAATCCGAGATAGTCGAAAGGTTCTCTCAAAATCAGATTGTCAGGCCGCTCTCCTAATTCCCAAATATCTTGTATTGTTTTCCGCAAATGGGGATTGGGATGCATAGGCACGACAAAATCCACATCGGGATACTTCAAGCACAAGTCCTGAATGGCACGACACACATTGGCCAGTCCCTCCCCGAAATTTTCGCGCCGGTGGCAAGTGACAAGCACCATTCTCCTCCCGTCCGTATGGGCAGAGGGAACTATGCCTTCCTTTTTCAGCATCCAGTGGAGAGAATCAATGACCGTGTTGCCTGTCACAAAAATATCTTTGGCCTCCACTCCTTCATTCAGCAAGTTGTCCCGATTGCGGGCGGTGGGCGCAAAATGCCAGGAAGCGATGCGAGCGGTCATCTGACGGTTTATCTCTTCAGGCCAAGGACTATATTTGTCATAAGTACGCAAGCCGGCTTCGACATGAGCCACGGGAATATGCTGATAGAAAGCGGCCAAAGCCGCAGCCATAGAGGTGGTGGTATCGCCATGAACCAACACGAGTTGAGGGCTTACCTTGCAGAGCACTTCCTTCATACCTTGCAGCACATGAGTCGTGATGTCGCACAAATCCTGCCCTGGCTTCATGATGTTCAGGTCGTAATCAGGGGTTATCTGAAACACCTCCAACACTTGGTCAAGCATTTCCCTATGTTGACCAGTAACGCATACTACTGTTTCAAATTGCGTCTGGCTATTTTGCAGGGCCTTGACCAACGGAGCCATTTTGATAGCTTCTGGGCGGGTGCCAAAAACCAACATTACTTTCTTCATACCTTTTGGGATAGGAAATAGGATAACCTTTATATATGATAAACAGGAGTCAAGGGACAGATGTTGTGGCAGTCAAGGATGATTTTGCCACGAAGCATTTCCCACTGCTGCCTGATGTGTTGGTGCTTCACCATGATGACCACCAAGTCTATGTTCTCCAAGAACTCTTCAAAGTTGGTCATTTGGCTCTCCGTCACCATGTGGTTTTCGAGAAATGGGTCGTAGCATTTAAGCGGTGTGGCAAGATGCTCCCTTTGCGCCTCCAACAGCTGCAAGGTGGGCGATTCGCGATAGTCGTCTACATCCTCCTTGTAAGTGATACCGTACAGCCCTACCCTGCCGGCATCGGCCAGGTGGTGCTGGCGCATAATTTCATGAATGCGGTGCAAGATGAAAGAAGGCTGGCTGTCGTTCGTTTTCATGCTCTCATGGATAACCTTGGAAAGTTGGGGATAATCGCCCACAAGGAACCAAGGGTCTACCGAGATGCAATGCCCTCCCACACCAGGGCCAGGATTGAGAATATTCACCCGAGGGTGCATATTGCAGATGCGGATGATTTCATACACATCCAAATTGTCGTGCCGACAAATGCGCGAAAGTTCATTCGCAAAGGCAATGTTCACGGCACGGAAGGTGTTCTCCACCACCTTGGTCATTTCCGCTGTACGTATGTCGGTCAGGACGATTTCACCCCGGCTGAAGGTGGCATATAAGTCCTTTACTTTTTTTCCGATTTCCGGGTTGTCTGCGCCGATGGTGCGGTTGTTGTGAAGCAATTCATAGACCATATTTCCCGGTATGATCCGTTCGGGAGCATGAGCCAGATGAAGAGGCAAATTTCCCACAATGGGGCGAAGATAGGTATCTATAGTACCCGGAGAAATGGTGGATTCAATCACCACCGTGGCCTGTTCGGGAGCGACCTTCACCACCTGTTGGAGGGCAGCCACCACAAAGCGGCTATCTACTTTCTTTGTGCTTTTGTCGTAGGGAGTCGGCACAGAAATGATGTAAACCTCCGCACGCTGATATTCATTCGTGAACTTGATGCCAGAGGCCACAGCCTTGGAATATAGTTCATCTAATCCCTCTTCTTTGAATGTGGTCTTCCCGGCATTCAGCGTATTGACCAAATCACTGTTGTAGTCTGTACCGACCACTTCAACCCCATGCGATGCCAGCATCAGGGCTGTAGGCAGTCCGATATAGCCTAATCCTATTACATTAACCATATAGCTATAAAGTATGAAGACGAGGTAAAAGGTTGTCTCTGGACATAACCTTTAGCCACCACGCTACGTCATTATTTAAATTTCCTTGTCAATATCCACCAAGCGAATTTCACGAGAATAATCTGCCGTTTGATACGCTGGGGTTGGTTGATAAGTCTGTACAACCACTCCACATTATGGTCTATCCACCACTTGGGAGCGCGTTTTACGTGTCCGGTATAGACATCGAAACTGCCGCCAAGCCCCTGATAAATGGCTTTGTGTTTGGAAAGCATTTCCTCCATGAGCAATTCCTGCTGGGGAGAGCCCATGGCCACAAACACTACATCGGGCTTTTTTCGGACAATGTCGTCTATCAATTCTTCCTTTTCCGTTTCCGAATGCAAATAGCCGTTTCGGTAGCCCAAAATTTGAATGCCATTGTATTCCGCTTTCAGTTTTGCCACCGTTTCTTCGATGACTTGCTGTTTGGCTCCTACCAAATAAAAGGTTTTCTGACGATAGAAATGTGCAACAAGGTAGAGCCACAACTCACAGCCGGCTATTTTTATGGCTTCAAGGTAGCCCATACTTTTCAAAGCCATCAGCGGCCCGGCACCATCACAATAACCAATGTTTCGATTGATGATACTTTGGGTCAAGGGCGTGGCCTTCAAAATTTTTTCTGCATTCACAGCTATGAGAATGCCCGGGTGTTGGTCTACGTACATGGCCAATTCTCCACAGCTCCGAAATGGCAATATATCAATGCCTTTAATGTTAACCTTATCCATTGTGCTATTGGTAAATAGTGTTGACTATCAAATCTTTATAAGCCTTTATCATCGTTTCCTCCCGGAAGAAAATGTCGTATTTTTTTCGGGCATTTTGTGACATTCCCTGATAGGCTTCGCTGTGAGGCTGGGGCAAATGGTTGATGCCTGCGAGCAACTTGTCCATATCCTCAAACACATATCCGGTGCGCTTGTCCTCGTTGATTTCCAACACTGTGGGTATAGCGTTGGTAATCATCGGAATTCCGTGCATACAGGCTTCAATAAGCACCAAGGGCAGACCTTCCTTCTCAGAGAACAACAGCAAGTAGTCAAAATCGTTGATTCGCTGCTCCATATCTATCTGTCCGAGATAATGTAGCTGATGATGGTTGCCTATCGTTTCAATCAGCTTATCCGCATCGGGGCCTTCACCCGCAAAGAAAAGGTGGATACGGGAATCTAATCCTTTGCTCAAATGTCTGGCCAGTTTCACCTGTTGCTTCAAAGGACAGATTTTTCCGGCCATGAGGATGCGGATTTGATTGTCATCCTTCCTGATGTGTCTTCCCTTATACCGGTCTGGAAGGCCATTATATATCAGTTTGATTTTTCTTTCCTTCACATGGAAGAAATCTCTCAGGTTGTCTGCCACGCCATGCGATATGGCCACCACTGTATCTGGAAACCATCCCAGCCATTTGTAGTCAGTGAATGTGCTGTGCGCCACGTGAATGACATGAACCTTCTTGGGAAAAAGAGCCTTCATCAACATCAACTTCAGAGTTGACTTCCTATGATGGGATATGAACACCGTATTCCTGCCGGCATACTGATACACACGACGGATACTGAACTTTTCATAACGCGCCGCTGATTTGTAACGCAATGGGACTCTATCCAGAGGTGTTTCCACCAGTACAACCGGTGTCTCCGTATTCAACTTCGTCGCCAGTTGGAGTGTTACATTCTGCGCTCCACCACAATTGGAAAAATAGGGATAAACGGATATGACTCTAATTGGCATCATGTGAAAGGCAATAGGTGGTGATATCTTTTTCATATCGGGCTGCTACAACCGATGCCATGAAATGCGAACGGGCATAGGCTGAGACATACTCCCTCATGGCATTGTACACTTCGGGATTTTCTATCAGAAAAATGATTTTTTCCGCATAATGTGCCGCAACCAATTTATCCACGAGGAAACCCATTTTTCCATTGACGAAGAAATCTTTTATCCCACCTACTGGATTACTCAGCACGGGCAGTCCGAAAGCCATGGCCTCCAACACAGAAGTTGCCAAGCCCTCACCGTAAGAAGGGAGGATGTATAGGTCATTGTGGCTAAAAGCCCGGCGTTTTGCTTCTCCGGACACCACGCCATGGAACGTGACATCAGGGATAGCCTTTTCTTGCACGTAGCGTTTCACCTTATCTACGAACGCTTCATCTTCGCTTGAACCACACACATTCAACCTTACGTATGGATATTTGTCATGCACCATGCGGAAAGCATCCAAGGTCTCAAAAATACCTTTAGCCCGGTCCACTCTGGCCAAATACAAAATGTTTCTCACACCTTCTGTTCTCGGCTGACAAATATGGTCTTTCACCAAATCATCACTAACCTGAGTCGTAGTGGGCAATATAGGCACCTTTATGCCCATATTGCGGAGTTCTCGCTTGAAATCAGAACAAAGCACATAGATAAAGGAACAATGACTAAATATCCGAATCCAACAGCTTGGATTCTCTTTCATGCGCTGGCTATAGGAGAAATCCCACCCATGGAACATGGCCGCTATCTTGAAACCAAGGAGTTGTGCCACCCATAAATAGAAGCCGTCGCGCTTCAGCTGATAGGAACGGAATGAGGGATTGACAATGACAACATCGGGCCGGAACATTAGCAGTTTCCACAGATAATGCAGGAAATCAGGCAACAGACACCATGCGGCGTGCCAATGGGGACGTTTTCCGTATTCCACATACTCCACCTGCGAAGCCCAATGCGGTCTAAGCCCTTGATAATGAAAGGAAACACCACCGACCAATTTCAGCGAAGGAACAACGACAAGTACTTTCTGTTTTTGCCCTTTCGGCCTAAGCGTCTGAGCTTGCTCGTTAGATTGAAGAAAATCGTTCATCACTTCTGCGCTAATTGTCCGTAACGCCTCGTTTGAATATTCTGTCTGATGATGCGGGCAGGATTGCCGGCCACGATACAATGAGCAGGCACATCTTTGGTCACCACGCTTCCGGCTCCCACAATGACCTCATCTCCAATATTGACGCCGCACAAGATAATCGCATCTGCTCCTATAAAACATTTTCTCCCGATACGGGTGTCCCCATGTTTTTTCAAGCAATAGTCATGAGCCAAGACGCGAGTGCCTGATGCGATATAGGTATCATCCCCTATATGGATGCCTCTCGGATTTACCTTGTCCAATCGCACCCCCACGGAAACCAATGCGGTTTCTGCTATGTCCATCTTGAGGAAAGAAGTGAGGTACCAATGGCGCAAACGTATGATGCCCAAGCGCAAACAGTCTTTAAACGGTAACATCTGTTTCAATTTGATGGTCTGTATCCAACAAACAGAAGGTAAGGGAATATAATAAATCAGAATGGAACATGGTTCCTCCCTGCGTAACCTGAAACGAAAGGTTCATCAACCACAACGACATGGCAAGATTATATACTTGGCTCTCCCTTCGCCGCCGGATAAAGACAAACAAGGATACAAGGAAACAGAACATGAGCATCAAACCCACGATGCCATTTCGGGCAAGCATATCCACAAAACCATTGTGAGCACCAACCCTGAGGCCTGTTGCCTGATAAATGGCTTCCATCTCGTCTGCGGTTGACATGCCACATAGTTGTTCAAACACACTTCCGTTAAGGTAACGGTCGAGAGCAGCAGCCGAATACTCGCTCCGCCCCGAGTCTATGTTCATCTTTTCATGGGTGGTAATGTTGTTTCCTACCACACGATCATAGAACAGTTCATTGGTGGCCATCATGTAAGCAAAACCACCTACCAAAAGGGAACTAACAGCCGCAATGCCCACAAATTGCTTCACACTCAGATTTCTCGGCCAGAACAGGATAATGATGGCCAACACACACATCAGCCAGCCTGTTCGGGCAAACCCCAAATACATGGAATAGGCGGCAATGCCCAGCAACACCAGATTGAACCCTTTGCTGAAATAGCTCTCAAAACGCCCCCGTTTGAAGAAATACAGGATGACCACAATGCAAATGCCCATAATGACCGACATGGCATGTTGATTCTGGAATACGCCCGAGTAGGCCACAAACGAACCGTAGTCGTGCCCCGAACTGATGGGCTTCAACCCCAAGAACATAGGGATGTTAGTCAGTATGAAATACTGGCACATCGTCAACAAGATGATTTCCAACAATCGCACGCCATAAACTTTCGATGCAATGAAATTATATATCAAGGGCAGGAACAAAAATTTAATGCCGTATTGCAGGTTGTTGGCAAAGTCACTGAAGTAACCGGCATTGAAAAGACACTTCAACGAAATCCAATATTGTGTCTGCGACCATACGGGTGCAGCTTTCCTGCGATACTGGAAAACAGCATATAACATATAAATCGCCAAAGGAATTTTCCAAAGCTGTGAAACAGGGAAAGCTCCCAACTTCACAGGTTCAGAATAGAACAGCAGGAAAAAGGGAACAAACAGAATGAAGAATAGATGGGGGGCTATCAGCATGTTCGCTTTATCTTTTTGATTTGAGCCATAATATCCTTACAAGCACAAATCGCTTTAGGAGAAACCAATAATCTCCCATCGTCAACTTTTGCAGATTGCCTGGTCGGAAAGCATAAGTGGTCATGTGGTGCTTAGCGATAAGCCCTTCCAATTTCCTCATGGAAATCTTTTCCATGTACAGCCGGAAAATATTGAAAGTGAATTTGTGATCGGCCAATCTCTTCAGCGAGGGATAGGGTGCCACGCAGGAAGCCATCACGCGGTTCGCTATGATAACGCTTTCCACCTGCTTCTCCGAATAAGCTACATTCGTACTCGATGCCTTGTTTTCCATATAGTAGTACACCACTTCGTCAAGTGTCACAATACGGTTGCACAGGGCCACAAGTTGATAAAACAGGCAACAGTCCTCCGAAAGGGTGACATGCTCGAAAGTTTGAATACTCTTCTCTCTCAGAAGGCTTGCTTTGAACAATTTACCGATCAAACCATGCTTCAGCTTTTCCTCAAGCAGTGCCTTGTAGATTTCCTCCTTATGGCAACTGTCGAGCGGATTGCTGGCAATCAGCAGGGTGTTCCCATTTACCATTTTCTTCAACAACTGCCCGGCCACGATATCGGGAAACCCCTCCCTCGCCTTGGCCACTAATTTATCAATGGCCCGCGGTGCCAGACAATCGTCGGAGTCAAGTGGCAAGATGTAATCGCCCGTTGCCATCTCAAACCCATCGCGGCGTGATGTCATCAGCCCGCTGTTGGCGGTATGCTCCAGCACCTTGATGCGTTTATCCTTAGCCTGATATTGCCTCACCACCTCCATGGAACGGTCGGGTGTGGCATCGTTGACCACCACCACCTCAATGTTCTCATACGTCTGGGTGAGCACCGACTCCAAACATCGGCCTATGTATTGCTCTACATTATATACTGGGATAACTACAGAAACCTTCATATTTTCGCAATCATTCGTAATGTTTGGACATATATAGCTTTGCAATCAAAAAGGCGGAAGAACAACACAAAGGGCATCATCTTTTTGCGATACCACCAAAATGGAAGCACATGGCGGTAAGCATAAAACTGCTGAATGAATGGTTCAATATATTGACCTTTCGGGACAATATTATCTGCAAAAAACAGATTACCAAGGATATATCCATAGAAAAGTCCCATAATTTCCCTTCTTCTTTCCTCTGCATATCTGGCCTTCAGCATGGTTCTGCAAAGCCTCATATTCAGCCCGATATGGTCCTGGCTACGATATTGCTTCCCTAATGCTGGTTTCCAATAGTGATACTGATGCGCATTAACAGTAATAATTCGACGGACAAACTGTAAATAATCCATCATGAACAGCACATCTTCTCTTTGATGGATGTCTTCATTATAACGCAAATGATTTCTAACAATAATACTTCTGAGAAAAAGTTTGCAAACATTGTATCCAAACAAATCAATCTGTATTCCCTTGAGTGCGTAATCAATTATATTGACCCCTGTCAGGCAATCATCGTGTTCTCTTTTGATATCTATCGCCAAATCATTGGCATCAACTATAGTGATTCCTTGGGCCAACAAATCTGCATCACAACCGTGCATAAAGAAATACTCAAGAAAATGCTCACCCACGAAATCATCGGCATCCACAAACGACACCCATTCTCCCCGGGCATGTTCCAGCCCCACATTTCGCGCCGAACTGACTCCCCCATTCTTCTTGTGAAAAGCCTTGATGCGATTGTCTTTTCTTGCATACTCATCACAGATGGCACCAGATCCATCATGACTTCCATCGTCAATGAGTAATAATTCAAAATTCTGCCAGGTTTGACGCAGAATGCTATCTACGCATTTGCGAAGCGTCTGCTCCCTGTTGTAAATAGGTACGATAATACTGATCATATACACAATATTAAATATCCTGCAACGTGACCGACTTGGGTTGTTTCACCCAACCAGGATGGATGTAACCATTGCCGCACTTTGGAATGAATCTCCGTAACCTTTTATATTGTTTCAGTATATAGGCTCTTATACTGAAATTGTAGCAATCTTTTTGATTGCGTCTGACCACTTCCTTTGGTGCTCCCAATCGTCTCAGTATTTCAGTACTTTCCTTACAGCCGAGAAAAGTGGTACTTGATATCCCCGTTTCATTGTCAAATAAAGTGACAATACCATTGTAAACTGTATAGGATGCGCCCTCCAACACCAACTTCTGGAAAAAATAGTAATCGCTGGCTACTCTGAACTCAGTCGGATAGGGAATTCTCAGCTGAGTGGTTCTTCGTATGAATGTTGCTGGATGTGGAAAATAGGCTCTGCGCCATATATCCGTGCCTTGCGGTTGATAGAGAGTATCACAGTAGCCATTACTGGTAAACAGCCGCATACCTCCATAAATAAACTCCTCCCCCTTGTCTTCATACGCCCTAAACACATCCATCATCGTCTCTGGGCTGAAGAAGAAGTCGCCCGAATTGCGGAACAATACCCATTCTCCTGTAGCGGCGCGTGTACCCTTGTTCATGGCATCATAAATACCCTTGTCAGGTTCTGAGATCCAGTAGGTCAGTCTGTCTGAATATTTTTTAATGACATCTACCGTTCCGTCAGTACTACCACCGTCTATCACGATATACTCCAAGTTGGGGTACGTCTGCTTCAAGACATTCTGAATGGTCTGTTCGATGGTGTCAAGGCAGTTATACGAAACAGTTATAATGGAAATTAAAGGCAAGTTGTGCATTTCTTTAAGATATTTGAATACAAATCGAAGTATTGCTTGGCTATAAGCCCTGAAGAAAACCGTCCTAAAGCCTCCTTCCTTATTTTCTCTCCGTCATATTTTCTGCGAAGCACTTCACGAATAGCATCAGCCACATCCACGGCACCTCCCGTCTTGCACAGCAAACCATTACTCCGATTGATGATTTCCGGGGCTATACCAACAGGAGTACAAACAACAGGAGTACCGCAATACAAAGCTTCTACTATGGTTTTTCCAAACGACTCCTGACTGGAAGGAGCCACAAAAACATTGGAAGCGGCATACACCAATGACATTTTTTGGGTATCCACAATAGATCCCCCAAAAAAGATATTTGGAACATCCATTCTTGTGGTTGAATGCCCAATACATAACAGCTTTATTCTCTTGTTTTCCAGCAGTTTCAAGGCATCTACCACCTGTTTCAATCCTTTCCGTTTCTCATCCAAATTGCAGGCAACAAATGAAATAAGAATATCGTCTACATGAAATCCCAACTGTTCCTTAGCTTTGGCTTTATCTGTCAACGAATAACTTCGCGCATCCAACGGATTGTAAATGATGCGATTAGGATGTACCGAAAGGAAATCTACGGATTGACAAAAAGAGGCCATTATCTTGGACAAGGAAACCAAATGCAGATTTTTGTATTCTCCGATGGCTTGTCTTTTAATTTTAAGGAAAGTGTCTTCAAGATCTGAATAATAGGAATATAGCCTGTCACGTGTCACACGGTAATGAAATCCACCTAACCCGGGATTCTCATCCCTTATCGTCCATACTATCGGCTTGTTTACAGACCTGAAAAAACTCCCGATGTCGACAAATCCCGAAATAAAATGCAGGTTAATGATATCTGCTTGCAGCACAAGGGGGTGATTGGCTATATCATACTGCGTAATGGGCGAAGAGAACACAGCAGGATGCGTGGCGGCCTTCTTATATATCCGGCGTATAATCCTATCGTATGGGTTAAAGCAAATTCCACATTTCCGAAAAACTCTTTCCAGGAAATAAATGCAGGGCGAATGATGCCAAATGTTTCGATTCGGCTTGACACTGTATACGAAATCTGCATTTGACTTTTTGATGGCCACCAAAACTTTACTATCAATACCTATATCCAGTAGTGATCTGTGTAAATTGAGCATTCCTCTTCCAGCCCCACCGCTGTCAGTCAATGCGACATGAAGCACTTTCAATTCTTTATAGCACTGCATAATTTCTTGAAAATCATCTGACGTTCAACGCAAGTCATACCCACAAACATCACCATAGCTACCACAACCAATCCAGTTGCGAGTATTATCACCCATGGTGACAACTCCATCCGAGCGGAATATTGATTGTACATGCAAGTCCATGCCGTCATCACAGCCACAATCACTGCGGGTCGCAGATAGGTTTCCTTGACATAATGCCAGGAATTGAAACCTATAAGGAAGCGCACCAAAGTCAACTGAACCATGCGGTGAAGGATGTCAGCCACGATAAACAGCACCAATATGTAATAAGGTGCAAAGCCTATACTGAAGAACCAGAACCCCAGAGGGATACAGGCAAGAAAAAAAATACTCGTTTCCAACTGAAACCATTTAATTCGGCCATAAGCACTAATTAAAGCTCCCAAACCGCCGCCGCTCAAAGAAATACCTGTAATGATTAAATATAGCTGTACAAAAAGGAGCGCACCGTCAGGTACCTGCCTTAACCACAAATGCAGTACATAATCTAACTCAATGAAGAGTGGAAAAAACACCATCAAGAAGAGAAGCAATCCGAACCTTCCCGTCTTGAGCACCAGATATTCCACGCGCTGACTATCGCCTGCTGCATAAGCCTGCGTAATTTGTGGCGAAGATGCGCTGTCGAAATTGCCAGAAAAGATGCCGACGCATTGGTGCACCGTTTTACCGATTGCATACGCACCATTCACCGCTGTACCGAAGAAGTAGTTGAGCAAGAGGTCTGAACCAGAGGAACGTGCTATATAGGATAAGGAAGAGAGCAAATTCCAGTTGCCATAGACCAATACACCTTTGTAATCCTGCCAGCCACTCACTATCCTGAAACGCACAATGTCATACCATGAATGTAGGCCAATCCAATGATAGATGACAAAAGCATTGACTGTGGTCAAACTAAAAATGATACTGTACAATCTCAGCGAATACTCACCCCGATAAAGCGAAAGAAACAGTATACATCCCAAGCGGACTAAACTGTTGATGATGTCGAGCAAGGCCAGGAAATTAAACCGCTCCTTGGCTATCAAAAGGCTGTGATAAGGGCTATTCATTATGCCCAGACAGGCCGTAACGATGGCAACCTGATAAACGAATACGGCATCATCCTGTTTACCTTCCACCACATTTAAGTGGTTACATACATACCAAAGTCCAATAGTTTCCGCCAGCAGAAAGATTAAGCAGGCCATTCCCGTGTGCAGCAGCACGTTGATGTTGAAAATGCGGTTGACATCGCCGTCCTTCTTTCCCATCTCCACGTTGAGGAAACGCGAGGTGGCGGAGGTGAGCGAACTGCTGATGAAGGTGAACATGGCCAGGACACCGCCCACCACGGAAAACAAACCGTAGTCCGAAGCACCCAATATCTCCAACACCAACCGCGAGGTGTACAACCCTATCACCATGATGGTGAACAGGCGCACATACATATAGGCGGTGTTCTTGACGATGCGCCGGTTGGCCGAACGTGTTTGGCTGTCTGTCATCTGTTGCGTAATGTATAGGAAGGGACTGGTTAAAAGTTTATGTTCGCTTCGCTCCCAGGGTTATGAGGTTATAAAGTTACTTACTGAACGATGGAATGTTCTTCCGCTCAAATAGTTATGTTATAACCTTATAACCTCATAAACTCATAACCTCATAACCTGATAACCCAAGTTACTCATACCCTCTCAATCCCCCTGCGCCTCAGCTCCGGCCATAATGATGACCGTAGTGATAACCGTAATGATAGCCATAGCGGTAGCCATACCGGCCACCCGATTTGATGCCATTGAGCACCAACGACAGGTGCTTGTACTTTCCACCCTGCACGTCGGCCTCCAGGTCATAAAGCCGGGCACGTACGAAGAGGCCGGCACGGATAACGAACAGCGTGCGGTCGGCAAAGCGTTCGATAATGCCTGTATCGGCCAGCGTTTCGGCCGGCGGACAGTCAATGAAGATGAAATCGTATCGGCCACGCACCTCGTCGAGCAACCGCGAGAGCCGGTCGGTGGCCAGCAGCTCTGTGGGGTTAGGAGGAATGGTGCCCACAGGCAGAATGTGGAGATTGGGATATTCCGAGTAAGGCACGATGAGCGTGTCCAGGTCAGTCTGTTTCTCACCCAAATAGTCGGCCAATCCCGCCTCGGAGCATTTCAAATGGTGTGAGGCGGAGGCATGGCGCATATCGCCATCGATGAAGAGCACACGCTGCCCCTTGATGGCCAAAGCCATGGAAAGGTTCATGCTGACAAAAGTCTTGCCCGAACCTTCATAGCTGGAAGTCACGATATATACGTTCTTGTCTCCCGGCCCTGAAGTCATGAACTCCAGATTGGTACGCAGCAGGCGGAACGCTTCGTTCACGAAGTTCTGCGACCCGGACTGCACGGCAAACATATCCGATTGCCTGCGCCGTCGCCACAGCCACGGCTTCCACTGCAACGCCCTCTGTTTGGCACTGACATATTGGGGAATTTCACCGATGAGCGACAAGGAGGTACGCCGTTCTATGTCGTATTTGTCGCGCACGGTATTGTCGAGGCTCTCGCGCACAAAGAGGATGACGGCAGGCAGCAGCAGTGCCAGGAGCAACGCCCCGCAGTAAATATTTCGCGCATTGGGCGAAGTGGGCTGTTCGCTGCCATGGGGCATGTCGAGCACCTGCGTGTTGAGCGAGGTGTAGGTCATGCCTATCTGGTTTTCCTCCTTTTTCTGCAACAGGTAGAGGTAGAGGCTTTCCTTCACCTTCTGCTCGCGCTCCACCGAGACCAGATGCTTGGCCTGGTCCGGACTGGAGGAGATGCGCTGGCCAGCCTCACCGCTGTAGCCCTGCAAAGCCCGGAGCTGGATGTCGAGCGTCTTGATATGGTTGGAAATGGTGGCCAGGATGTTGCCGCGCAGGTCGTCAAGTGCCGCCTCCTGCTTGATGATAAGCGGGTTTTGCCGTGATGTGCCGTACATGCTGTTCTTCAGTTGGAAGAGCATAGTGTTGTACTGTGCTATCTGCGATTCGGCCACGGAATTATTGATGCCGGAGTTGGTGGGTAGCAACTGGTGATGTGCCGCTTTGTCCTGCAATATGCCCAAGATATACTGTGCCATTGACTTCTGGTTGTTCAGGCGCAGGATTTCGGCATCCGATTCGGTCTGCTGGTTCAGATAGACATCGCTCACGCGCCCCAGGTCGGTAATCTTGTGGCGTGCCTTGAAGGTGGAGATGCTGTCGTCCACGCTGCCCAGCTCCCGTTCGATCACCGCCAAACGCTCCTCGATGAAGCGCGATGCGGAGAGTGCCACCTGACTTTTGTCGCTGAGCCACATTTCGTTGTACACCTGTATCACGGTGCCCAGCACCTCCTTGGCCTTTCGGGGCGAAAGGTCGTGGTACTCCAGGTTGATGATGGTCGACTTCTCGTCCGTCAGTTTGGCTTTCAGCCGAGAGCGTATCTGTCCGGCCAGCTGGTCCACCTCCGCCTCCGTGGCCCGCGGCTCCATGCGGCGCGCCACCTCGGTGAGCACGCGGAGCGAGGTAAGCTCACGTTGCACATTGACCACATTGTTGCTCTGCTGCACCAGGGTCAGGTTGTCGAAATTTTCGCCGGAGGTGTTCTTGGCCGCCGTACCGGCCTGACTCTCCTGTTTCACCATCAAAGCCGCCTCACACATATACAGCGGTGCCGTGGTGGAAATATAGTAGAAGGCCACGCCGATGAAAGCGATGACAGACACCAAAAACCAGTTCCAATGGCAAAGGCAGAGGTGCCAGAAGTCTGTGATGTTCAAAAAGTCATCGGCCGGTCGGCGCTTGGATGATTCGTTGGGCATTGTATGGGATAAGTTTTGTTGTAAATCAAGCTATGCAGCTTTCGGGAGTACCGCAAGTTGAAGGTTATAAGGTTATGGTCGCTTCGCTCCCAGGTTATGAGGTTATAAGAATACTGTTTGGTGATGGTCACTGGGATTTCCTCTTCAAGGGATATGGATGTCATTCCGTCGTATCCCGGTCCTTCAGACAGTGACGTTATAACCTCATAACCCAACCCCTCATAACCTCGGTTATAATAGCAATGCGGCAATGGTCGTGAGCAGCGATGCGATGGAAATCCAGATGGAGGGTTGCTCAAAGGTGTTGCCAGCTCCTCGTGACTCGCGTTTGCGCTTGTCGTTGGGCGAAACATACACCAGGTCGTTCTGCTCCAGGTAATAGGCAGGCGAATTCAGGGTGGACTCCATGTCGGTGAGGTCGATGTGGAACACATGATTCACCCCGTCGTCCTGCCGCACCACCAGGATGTCCTTGCGGTTGCCATGGATGGTCAGGTCGCCGGCCCGCGCGATGGCATCGACCACGGTGAAATGGTCCTTGTTGACATCGATGTGTCCGGCCCGGTTTACCTCGCCCAACACGTTCACCCCCAGGTTGACATACTCCACGGTGATGATGGGGTCGCTCACCAAATCGCGGGCTATCAGGCGGCTCTTGATATAGTCGGCCACTTCAGCGCGCGTTTTGCCCGCCACGCTGATTTTCCCCAGCACGGGAAAATCGATGGTGCCCTGTTCGTCCACCGTATAGGCTATCACCTGCGAATTGCCTGTGGCGTTTCCGGCCACGGTCTGCGGTGTCACCGTTCCGCCCAACACGCGTCCGGCATTTTGGTTCACGGTCAGCGTGAACTGCTGTTCCAGCATGGGGTTGCTGCTGTTTATCACTATGTTGATTTTGTCCTCGGGGCGCAGCTTGAACTGCTGTTTGGCCTGCAAAGCCATACCGTCAAGGCTGGCGGCATCCTGAAAATAGCTCACGTCCTGCGGCACATGGCAAGATGTTACAGCCAGCAACACGGCACATACGCTGATCAGAAAGCGGAACGCACCACTGCAAAGCGTGGACAGGAAGAGATGAAAATACATATATGGGGAATTCATGAAGCAAATCTGTAAGGGTAAGCACCCTTTAAAACTGCGGTAAACAACAATCAATCTGCAAACTGGATATATTCAGGCTCAACCACTACGCCAACGGCCAGCAATCCCCGGAGTGCCACCACGAGTTGCTTCCGCTTTGACCCTCTCACGGTCAGGAGTTTACCACGAATGCCGTCCAACTCTCCTCCGACAATGATAATGTCGCGGCCACACATGGTAGCCGACACTTCATCGGGCGTGTAGTATTGGAACATACGCTGACTGTTAACGAGCGCCATGAAGCGTTCCATTTCATCGTCGGGCACCACCATGCGCTCGTTGGACTGGCCGCCACGCACAAAGCGATACTGTAGCGTAGGCGTCACTTCCACGATGGGGTCTATCACGGAAGGCGAATCGTGAACGAACACCAAATCACGCATATAGGGCACTTCGACAACCTGCTTCCGTCCCTTCCGGGTCACGATATGCTTGGTCATCGGAGTGAAAACCGTTTCCACTTTGTCACGCAGCATAAGGTAGGCAGGCTCCTTGGCATTGGGCCGCTTCAAATCGCGCAACACAAACCATCTCTTGCACACAGCTTCTTTAGGCTCTTCAAGGGACATCGGACGGCTATCTGGATGTTCCATAAATATGGCGAAAATTGCTATAAGGGCACACTTATAAATCCTGCAAAAGTTTCAAAAGCCTTGAAACTGAAGCAGTTACACCATCTATACACAAAAGTTGAATAGTTTTCAACTATAAGATAATAAGAGAAATAAGCGTTGTGAAATAGCCTGTAATGTACTATCACAGCATCACATTCATTCCACATTACAGAAAAATCTCCTCACAGAGATTTCTGTGGTGCAAAGATACCGTTTTTTTTACAAAACAAACCAAGCTGTGGAAAAAAATCACAAATCAGACAAACGGGTGACTAATTGACCAACAAAATGAAAGGATGACTGAGCAATTTGCGAACAAATCGTAAAATCCAAGGGGGATGTGGGCTGTGGGGGAGAACGAGGAAAGGGGTCAGAAAACAAACCCTTCATTTGGAATAATTCATGTTTCGCGGGGTTGCGAAACTTATTGGTTATCAGGTTAGGATTGCTTCGCTCCCGGGGTGATGTGGTGATAAAGTTTGTCCTTGTGTACGAGTTATCATATTTGCGGAACCTTTTAATAACAATAAGTCCAGGGATTGAGAAAACAAGTCCGGGACTTGTGAAAACTAATCCAGGACTTGTGAAAACTAATCCAGGACTTGGAAAGAAAAAACTAAGTATATAAACACGGTGATGACCATGACGTAAGCACAAACACGCATATATATATATACGTAATTTGGGGCTAAAGAAAATGGTTCAAAACTTCATCAGAGTGGATTTTCAACTGATTATCAAGAATTTCATACCTGAATAATCAAGGATGCTAAGGTGCATCACCTCACCCAAACTGCTCAGAAGGTTCAAGCGAAATTATTAAACCAGATGAGTACACGCCAATGGGAGTGTTGTTCTCATCAGGATTTATATTTTTGGGGTATTACTATACGCTGGATATTGAATGATTTTGAATGTTCCATGAACGAAAAAGTCGGCCATTGTTTCATCACATTTGTTATTGGAAATCAAAGGATTTCATCAGGTGATGAATGATTGAAACATTTTTTCGGGAATGAAAACACGTATATAATATGGACGGGAAGTGCATGCACAAAGAGGTGGCGGAATTTATATTTTCCGACTCGTGCAGGAGAATAAAAAAATTGTTGCTGTACGGTAAAGGTCTGAGTTTTCATAAAATAGGCGGCGGCTCGGCAAAGAAAATGCAAATCCGTTGGCTTTTCATTTTTCACTGCGCTCGCCTTGCACTATCTTTACATAAAATAGGCGGCGGCTCGGCAAAGAAAATGCAAATCCGTTGGCTTTGCTTTTTGCTTTGCACTCGCCTTGCACTATCTTTTCATAAAATAGGCGGCGGCTCGGCAAAGAAAAAGCAAATCCGTTGGCTTTGCTTTTTGCTTTGCGCTCGCCTTGCACTATCTTTGCCCACAATATGACTTACAAACAAGAAACCATAAAGCCGTATAGCGAAGAAGGAAGCAAAGGCGAACAGGTGGAAAGGATGTTTGACAGCATCGCACACTCCTACGACTTGCTGAACCATACGCTCTCGCTGGGCATTGACAAACATTGGCGCAAAGCGGCCATCGATGCGTTGCGGCCGCATCAGCCTAAACAAATCTTGGACGTGGCCACAGGAACGGGCGACTTTGCCATCCTGGCGGCCAAAGAACTCCAACCGCAGGCTCTGCTCGGAGTGGACCTGTCGGAAGGGATGATGGACGTGGGACGGAAAAAGGTGAAAGCCGCCGGACTGGACTCCATCGTGCATTTCCAAAAGGAGGACTGCCTGCATCTGTCGCTGCCGTCGGACTCGTTCGATGCGGTCATGGTGGCCTACGGCATCCGTAACTTTGAGGATCTGGACAAGGGGCTGAAGGAGATGCGCCGGGTGATGCGTCCGGGGGGCCGGCTGGTAATCATCGAACTGACCGCGCCCGTCAGATTTCCCATGAAGCAACTGTTCTGGCTCTATTCGCACGTGCTGATGCCTACCATCGGCAAAATCATTTCGCGCGACAAACAAGCCTATGCTTACCTGCCGGCCACCATGGAAGCCTTTCCGCAAGGCGAGGTGATGCAGGGCATCCTACAGAAGGCCGGGTTCCGGAATGTGGAGTTCAAACGCTTCACCTTCGGACTGAGCACGCTGTATCTGGCGGAGAAATAATCTCATGAACAAACACTTTAACTGACATCAATTTTATGACTAAGAACGAACTGAAAATAGTATATATGGGCACGCCCGACTTTGCCGTTGAACCGCTCCGCAAACTGGTGGAAGGCGGCTACAACGTGGTGGGGGTCATCACCATGCCCGACAAACCGATTGGCCGTCACCAAACGGAACTGTCGGCATCGCCCGTGAAACAATATGCCGTGCAGCAGAGATTGCGCGTGTTGCAACCAGCCAAGCTGAAAGACCCTGACTTTATAGAGGAACTGCGCAGCCTCGAAGCGGACCTGCAGATTGTGGTGGCTTTCCGTATGTTGCCCGAAGTGGTGTGGGCCATGCCCCGACTGGGCACATTCAACCTGCACGCTGCCTTGCTGCCGCAATACCGGGGCGCGGCACCCATCAACTGGGCCATCATCAACGGCGACACCGAGACGGGTATCACCACTTTCTTCCTGGATCACGAAATTGATACGGGACAGGTGATACAACGGGTGCCGGTGCCCATTCTCGACACGGACAATGTGGAGGACGTACACGACAAACTGATGTACCTGGGGAGCGACTTGGTGATTGAAACGGTGAACAATATCTTGGCCGGCGAGGTGCATCCTATTCCGCAGTCGGAACTGATGACGGACGAGGCGCTGCGGCCTGCCCCGAAAATATTCAAGGAAACGTGCCGCATTAACTGGACCCTCGGTGTGAAGCGCACTTACGACTTCGTCCGTGGGTTATCGCCCTACCCTGCCGCCTGGACGGAACTGACGGTGGGCGGCAAGACTTCTGTGCTGAAAGTGTACCGGGCCACGAAGGAGTTTGCGCAAGCATCCGAACCGACGGGCACGGTGCTGACGGACGGCAAGTCATTTATGAAGGTGGCCATGAGCGATGGCTATCTCCGCTTGGAAACAATACAGCTGGCCGGAAAGAAACGGATGGAGATTAAGGACTTCCTGAGAGGATTTCACGCACAGGGAGAAATCAAGGTTAACTGAACGGGAATAGTCATATAAGGGATTAGGTTATTAGGTTATGAGGTTATGAGGGATTAGGTTATGAGGTTATAAAGTTACTGCCGTAACCCGGTTATCAGGTTATTAGGTTATTAGGTTATGAGGTTATGAGGTTATGAGGTTATGAGGTTATGAGGTTATAAAGTTACTGCTGTAACGCCTGAATACAATCCTCTCAAATAGTAATCTTATAACCTCATAACCTAATCCCTCATAACCTAAAAGCTTATAACCTTATAACCTAATCCCTCATAACCTATGAAGATAGCCTCATTCAATGCAACTTGACGAACACCAGGCTGTCAAGTTGGGAACAAAGGGTCAAGCGCGAGGAGTTGAGCAAAGCGATGCGGAAGTCGGAAGCGTTGCCGCGTATGCCCACCACTTCCAACAAGGTGGTCGAAGGGTCGGAAATCAGCTCGTCGCGGTCGCGGAAGTGGACATAAGTCTGCGTAACGGACAGGCGGTTGCCTTCGCGCACAAAGCGTGCTACGGTTTCGCCGGTTTGTCCGTTGTGCGCCAAGGAGCCGGAGGTAATGCTGAGCAGCTGAAGTTGGAAACTCCAATAGATTTTGGTGTCAGCCGGCCCTTCCGCCAAACGGGAATATGCCCCGTCCGTGGCGGTTTCCTTGACGAACCTTTGCTTCAACAGCCATTTGCCATCCAAATCGCCGTTGGCAGGCGTTTTGTCGCAAGAGGCCAGCAACACACTGATTATAGAGAGGAAAAGAAACAAGCGTTTCATGATTTCAAAGGATTTTAAGGGGTGTTCTATCAATTAGGCCGAGCTGGATGCTGGATTTTTAGAGATGCAGTATGTTCACTCCGCTTCGTTGAAATTCTCTGCACGGGCACGGGAGCGGAGTGGGAGAAATCCGGTTTTGGAAATGGTGAATTGAAATCCGGTATTGTTGCCCAACAGGTCGCCCCGGTCAATGGCAAAGGCCACCTTGGCCTGCCATCCTGCTGTCACCCACTTGCCGATGTTTCTGGGGGCAAAATGTAGCTCGGCCATGAAACTGTCAGAGGTGCGCGCCTTGTCGAAGGGGGCAGCGTATGTACCCAGATTGCGCTCATGGCTGTAAAGCAAACGGTAGCCTAAGGACATCAGCGGACTGCCGCTCACGCCGATGTGGTGGGCGCGGAAACGGTTGCCGGTGAAGGTGAACGAACCGTTGCGGTTATATAGGGGCGAAACATACAAGGCGTTGCCCATGGCCTGCCCCCAGTGCTGCCAACCGGCATAGAGGTTGTGGTTATAGTAGTTGTCGACACCGCTGATCTGGTCGGGGACGGCGGCTGTTTGGTCATGGTACACCGGACCGCTTTGGTAGGTGGTGGTGAGGTATTCGTAAGTAACGGCAGACACCCACCGGTTACTGGGAAGGCTGAGGTCAACGCCCCATAGGCCGTCGAGCCAGCCGTATTCAAAAAACATCTGGGAATGGTCCTCAAAGAAGTGGTCGTAGTAAACGCCCACGCCCCAACCTTTGCCATGATAATCCAAGCGGAAGAGCCAGCTGCCGAGGGTGTTGCCCGTGGCGTTGGCATAGCCCTCGCTGTCGGTGCTGTCGCCTCCCACGCCGAGGGTGGCATCCACAAAGTCCTTGAGACCGGTGCCCATGTGGATGGGCTCTGATGCAACGCCGTCCCAAGTCAGGGCATTGTAAATGGTGCCGCCGAACATACAGGCCATTTCCAGTCCGCCCTCGAAGGTGAGGGGGAATTTTTCCGCATTGCCCAGCCGCAGATAGCCGGCCTTGGAATGATAGAGTGCCTTGCGGGCATACCTTTCGCCGGGAGCCACATAGTCGCGCTGGAAGCGGCCATCGGTCAGCATACCGTAACTGATGTGTCCGCGAATGGCGGCCCAATTTCCCTTGCCGGTGATGTTCCAATATTCGGGCAAACCGATGCGCACTTCGGGCACGGGACGGGCATTGATGCCGAGGGTCTGCGAGCCACTGCTCAGGGAGTTGTTGCGGAAAGCCATGGGGTGTTCTTTGGCTCCCACGGTAAGGCGCAGCAACCTGTAGTCCACGTCGGCATAACACTGCTGCACCACGACCTTACTGGTATAGTTATAAGGAATGGCCACATCAAGGCCATAGCCGATTTTCCATTTAGGCTCTACCGGTGTCCAACCGGGAGAACTGAACAGGCTGGCGCGGAGATAACCGTTTTGGGCATCGGTGGACGAGAGGCCGTAACGGTTGGCGGTGAGCCAAAGCGGGGTCTGTCCATCAGCGGTGCTGACCTGCCCTTCGACCTTATAGAGCACATTGTCGGTGGCCCTGGAAAGCGCACTCTCCTGTGCCTGAAGCGTGAGGGAGGAGGGGAAGACAAGGGCAAGAAATGCGATAAGAGAATGTTTCATATCAACCGAATGTTTTGAAACAGAAAGAGGATTGCGGGTTACTTCTTATCCAGCTCCTGACTGATGAGCCGTGCCAAAGCCGCGTAATGAGGATTGGAGGATGCCTTGCACTGACCTTCCAACCTACGCAGTTGCTGATAGACAATGGGCCAAGGCTCACGCTCTTGCTCTGTTTGGTAATAGTCGAGCAGATTGCGGACCACCTTGCGCTGCAATGCCTGACGATAGGAGGTGGGTTCGGAGCGGAAATCGAAGAGCGCGTCCAAGAATGCGGGGAGGTATTCTGTGACCGGATAGGTGGGGGTGAGGCGGTTGAGCAGCATGGGAGAGGTCAGCGTGGAGATAAAGCCCACGCCCAAAGGATTGATGATGGACTGCACATTGGGCGTAAGGCGGTTGAGATAGGGCTGGCTGACTAACCAACGGGGCTCTTCGACCACGTGGCGGCAGACGAAGCGGAAGGCATCGAGCTGCTTTTCGCGAGGCTCATCGTAATAGACTTCGCCGGGCTGGTCAACGGTCTTGTAGTCGCAATAGACGCCGCCCAGATTGCCGATGACATGATAGACATAGCGGCGGAACTGGTTGAGCACCTGATTGTACATGGTGGAGATGTTGCGATGGTAGATGTCATTGCTCTCGTAGGTCCACTCGGGCAGACGCTTCAACATTCGCTGGAGGTTCTTGATGCCGTATTCGCTGGCTTTGACGGCATCATCGCCCAAGTCCTCCGTCTGGCAACGGGCATCATTCGTGCGGTTGGTTTCGCCATCGCCGAACCACAACCGGGGATTTCCCTGTAAACGCGCCGTGGTGAGCTTCTCCAGTTCCCAATGGTCGCTCACGTCGTCGTAGGCATCGGGCATGGGACGGTAGCCCCACTCGATGGCCCACTCGTCGTAGTCGTTGATGCGGGGGAAGATGCCGGCACGGCCTATGCTGTCTTCCGGCTGTGCCACATAGTTGAAGCGCGCATAGTCCATGATGCTGGGGGTGTGGCCGTATTTCTCAACAAAAGTGCGGGAACGGAGGCTGTCAACGGGCACGGTGCTGGACGCGCCGAAATTGTGGCGCAGGCCGAGGGTATGGCCCACCTCGTGGGATGAGACGAAGCGGATGAGTTCGCCCATCAGTTCGGTGTCATAATTCATTTTCTGCGCGGCCTCGTCAATGTTGCCGGCCTGTATCATGTACCAGTCGTGAACGAGTTTCATCACGTTGTGGTACCAACAGATGTGGCTCTCGATGATTTCGCCGGTGCGGGGGTCGTGTACCTGCGGACCATAGGCGTTTTCGATGGGCGAGGCCAGGTAGCGGATGCAGGAGTAGCGCGCATCTTCCATCGACATGGTGCTGTCGTTCTCCGGCCATTCCTTGCCCATGATGGCATTCTTGAAACCGGCTTTCTCAAAGGCTTTCTGCCAATCGTTGACGCCCTGGATGAGATAGGGCCGCCACTGCTTGGGGGTGGCGGGGTCGATGTAATATACAATGGGCTTTTTCGGTTCTACCAGCTCGCCGCGCCGCATCTTTTCCATATCGGCACTGTCTTTCGGCTCCAAACGCCAACGGGTGATGAAACGCTTGGGCTCGACGCGCTGCTGATGGTCGGAGAAGAGGGTGAAGTCGTCCGTGAAGTAGCCCACACGGGGATCGAACAGGCGGCGCATCATAGGCACCTTGGGCAAAAGGACAAAGGAGATGTTCAGGCCCAACGTGACCCGCCCGGTGAGGGCAGAAGCGTAATTATTGCGGCTATTCGACATCCATGTCTTGACGGTGCGGACTTCGGTGTTGAGCGGGAAACTCTTGATGCTCTCTATATAAGAATGACTGCCCATGAGGGACATCAAGCCAAAGCTCTGCTTGGTGGAATTGGTGACACCCAAGGCCGGGTTGTCATCCATAAAGAACGACCCTACAGAAATCTTACTGGCGTTTTTCATTTTCCCTTCAGGAACAAAGGAACCGATGATGGGGTCTTCGTTGCTGATGACGATAGCACGGTTGATGGCATCGGCCGTGTCGGCGGTATTGACCAAAAGGCGCGAGCGGAGCAGGAGGCGGCCATCGGGCGACTTCTGGAAGTAAACGGTCTGCTGGTTGGCCAGCTCGCCGCCGTACTTGCCGGTGTTGGCCGGGGTGGAGGTGAAACGGACCGTGACGAGCATTTCGCGCTCCAACAGGCTGTCGGGCACAATGAAATACCATTTGGTTTCATTGCCAGAACCGCTTTTCACCACCTTGAACAGTCCGTTTTGGGTGGTGGACTTCTCCGCCGCTGGCGGCGTGTCAGTATTTTTTTTCTTGCGTGCTTCGGAAGGAAGTGCCACAAGGAGAGGCAATAAGAGGATGAGGGAAAGGAGTTTGTTCATAGCTGATAAGGAAGACGAATCGGTTTTCATGAGATGGTTGCCATAAAAGCTGAATAGCCTTGCTCCAGACGGCTCAGCTCGTAAGGGGCGAGCTGAAGGGAGAAATGGCCGGGGAGGTCCTTCAAATCGAAATACTGGCGCAGGACACTGGCCATCTTGAAGGAAAGGGGGTCGCCCTTGCGGATGAGCATCACGGCGTAGTGGCGCAGCAGGGCGTGGTCGGCCTCAGCGGTGCGGAGGAGGCAGAAGAGCACGTAATAGGCCACTGGCGTGCCGGCTTTCAGCAACTGGGGAGCGGCCAAATCCAGACGGTTGTCGGCCAAGAGGCGCACCAACAGTGCTGCCTGTGCGGCATTCACCGGCATGGCGAGGAAAGCATCCAGTGTCTTGCGGATATCGATGACGGTGGCTCCTTTGGCAAACTGCCCCAACACGTCTTCGTCCAATGCCAGTCCGCCGGAACGGAACAAGTGGCTGGCGGCTTTCAGGAAGGTGCCCAGATAGGCTTTGGAATGGCGCGGCACTATTTCCAAAAAGAAATGCCAGAACACGGACGACGGACAACGCACCAGCAAATCCTCGGCCAACAGGTAGCCGGCCGTGCGGAACTCCGCCACCGTGAGCGACTGCAACAGGGCATACAGTCCGGAAGGGTCGTCGGCCACGATGTAAGGCAGCAGTTTCTGGCTCAAAGCGGGGTTATGGCGGTGAAGAGGCATGGGGAAAATGGATTAACTCATCAGAAAAGGATTAGAGCCTCAGGCTTCGCGCTTTTCCAAAAGCACCACGTTCTCCACATGGTGGGTTTGGGGGAACATATCGACGGGTTGCACGGCCACCACACGATACTGGCTATCAAGCAGGGCGAGGTCGCGGGCCTGTGTGGCGGGATTACAACTGACGTAGACGATGCGGCGGGGCGAGGCGAAGAGGATGGTGTTGACCACATCGGTGTGCATTCCGGCACGGGGAGGGTCGGTGATAATCACATCGGGCCGGCCATGGCGGTCAATGAAGTCGCGGTTGAGGATGTCTTTCATATCGCCGGCATAGAAAAGGGTGTTGTCCAAGCCGTTGATGCGTGCATTTTCCTTGGCATCCTCAATGGCTTCGGGCACGTATTCTATACCGATGACCTGTCTGGCCTGATGTGCCACGAAGTTGGCGATGGTGCCGGTGCCGGTATATAGGTCGTAAACCAATTCGCTTCCGGTAAGACCGGCGAATTGGCGGGCCACTTTGTAGAGTTCATAGGCTTGCTCGGTGTTGGTCTGATAGAAACTCTTGGGACCTACCTTGAAGCGCAGGTTCTCCATGGTTTCATAGATGAAGTCGGTGCCGGCATAGGTGTGTACTTCCAAATCGCCTATCGTGTCGTTGCACTTGAGGTTGTTCACCCACAACAGGGAGGTGACTTCGGGGAAAGTTTCATGGATATGCGACAACAAATCGCGGGACTGCTGCTCTTCCTGCGCCGAACGGATGCAGAACTGCAACAACAACATCACCTCGCCCGTGGCCGACGTGCGCACCATCATGTTGCGGAGCAGACCGGTCTGGGCACGGAGGTCGAAAAAGGTCAAATGATGGGACAAAGCATAGCTGCGGATACCGTTGCGCAAACGGTTGTTGATGTCGTCCATCAAGTAGCAGGTGTCGATGTCGAGTATTTTGTCGAAAGCCCCGGGGATGTGGAAGCCCACCGCGTCCATCACCTCAAACTTGGTGCCTGAGGCGACCTCTTCAAAAGTGAGCCATTTCTTGTTGGAGAACCCGAACTCCAACTTGTTGCGGTAACATTGGGTGTGGCTGCTGCCGAGAATGGGACTGACCTCCGGCAGTTCAATCTTGCCGATGCGCGTCAGGTTGTCCACCACTTGCTGCTGCTTGTAGCGGAGTTGTTCTTCATAAGGCAGACATTGCCATTTGCAACCGCCACACACGCCGAAGTGTTGGCAGAAAGGCGTGGCGCGCTGCTCGGAATAGCGATGGAACTTGACGACTTCTGCCTCGGCATAGCTGTGCTTCTTGCGCCGCACTTGCAGATCCACCACGTCGCCGGGCACGGCATAAAGCACAAAGACGACGAGGTTGTCAACCTTGGCGATGGCTTTTCCTTCGGCAGCCACGCCGGTGATGGTGATATTCTCTAATAGGGGAAGAGGCTTTTTCTTACGAGCCATATTTTTCAATTATTCTGTTTTTATGTTAGGGGATTGGAGAAAGCGCAGCAGCAGGCGGGGCATGGCATAACGCTCCATCTCATCTGGTTGCACAACGATAAAACCGGGAGGAGGTGGCAGGGGGTGTGGATAAGTAACCCAATAACAATCTGCCCAGATGACGCGGTGGGTCAACACGTGCTTGCACTGCCGGGCCAACTGTTTCCATGTGCCGCCCTCGGGGAGATGGGTTCGGACAAAAGGATGCGCCAGCACTTCCTGCCACGAGGCGGCGTGGTCAAATTCCAACAAAGGCCACTCGTACAAGCCCTGCCAAATGTCGCCGGCTCCGCGCCGGTGCAACCATATACCTTCGGGGGTACGTACACCTATATATATATAGTAACGCTCGGCCACTTTGGTGCGGTGCGACTTGACCGGCCAATCGGCCACTCGCTTCAACTCGTTGGCACGACAGCTGTCGGCCAAGGGGCAAGCGGTGCAGTCGGGCGATGCCGGAACGCACTGCAAGGCTCCGAAATCCATCAGTCCCTGGTTGTAATCGGCCACATCACGGGTGGGCAGCAGACTTTGCGCCAATGCGGCGAACTGTTTCTTGCCTTTTCCCGTATCAATCGGTTCGTCCACACCGAAATAGCGGCTGAGCACGCGGTAGACATTGCCGTCGACCACTGCCAACGGCATCCCGTAGGCGAACGAGCAAATGGCTGCGGCGGTATAGTCACCCACTCCTTTCAAGGCTCTCACGCCGGCATAATCGGTGGGGAAATGCCCCAGCGCGACCACCTGACGTGCCGCCGCATGAAGGTTACGGGCGCGGCTGTAATAGCCCAGCCCTTGCCACAGCCGGAGCACCTCATCTTCCGAAGCCCGGGCCAGGGTCTCCACCGTGGGGAAGGCATTCACAAAGCGCAGATAGTAATCGTAGCCCTGCGCCACCCTTGTCTGCTGCAAAATAATCTCCGAAACCCAAATGCGGTAGGGATCGGAGATGTTCCGCCAAGGCAACTCGCGACGGTGAGCCGCATACCATTGCAGAATAGCATCTGTAAAGGTCATCTGCTCTCAGGAATATGATTGTCATAAAATAAGGATTAAGCTGACGCTTTGCAAGAAAAGGAAACTCCCTTCTGTCCTCACGCCTGCTTAATCCCTCAAGAACTCACGTTAGTGGAACAGCTTGATGCGCTGTTCTTCAGACAATTTGCAAATCAGCAACTCATCATCTTTCTCTGCCACTACATAACCATCCAGTCCTTGCACCACCACGCGATTCTTTCCGCAGGCGTGGACAATGGTGTTATACGTGTCGAAGAGATTGATGTTGTCGCCCACGGTCACATTGCCATAACCGTCTTTTCCCAAATGCTCGCGCAGGGAGTTCCACGTGCCGAGGTCGCTCCAGGGGAATGAAGCGGGATAGACGAATATCTCCTCCGCCTTTTCCATGATGGCATAGTCAATGGAGATATTCTCACACTTGGGAAACTCCTCGTTGATATGCTCCTGTTCCTGCGGTGTGTCGTAATAAGGCAACAAGCCCTCGAAAATAGCCGAGATGGCCGGTTCATACACGCGGAAAGCATTGATGATGGTGCTGACGCTCCAGATGAAGATGCCAGCGTTCCACAGGTAGTTGGGTTGCTTCACATATTCCTGTGCCAAATCCAAGGAGGGCTTTTCCTTGAACTCGTCCACACGGTAAATATGGTGTGTCCGGGAGGATGAATAAGCCAAGTCTGCCTTGATATATCCATAGCCGGTTTCCGGGCGCGAAGGTTTGATGCCGAGCGTCACCATGGCATCGGTTTCGGCAGCAAAGTTCAACGCGCCTTCCACCACCTCCTGAAACTTCGCCGTGTCGGGCACCATGTGGTCAGAAGGCGAAATCACCACATTGGCCTTGGGGTTGCGCTTTTTGATTTTCCAGCTCACGTAGCAGATGCAGGGAGCGGTGTTGCGGCGGCAAGGCTCGCAAAGGATGTTTTCATGGGGCACATCCGGGAGTTGCTCCTTCACGAGATGTTCATAGTCGGCTGCTGTCACCACCCAGATGTTTTCATCGGGCACCAAGCCCTTAAAGCGGTCGACAGTAAGCTGTATGAGGGTGCGTCCGCATCCCAGGATGTCCAGGAACTGCTTGGGCTTGCATTCACTGCTCACGGGCCAGAAGCGGCTGCCTGCACCGCCTGCCAGGATAACGAGGTAATTGTTGTTCATAGCATCTCTATTATTTGTCGGCTACCATTGTGCCTTGGATATATACGCGGGTGATGGCATTGGTGGCATTGGAACGGACGGTAATCGGTTTCTTGAAGAAACCCACGAATTTGCCTTTTCCGTTATAGGTTACTTTGATAACGCCTTTCTGTCCGGGAGCCACGGGGTCTTTGGGCGGCGTGGCCACAGTACAGCCGCAAGAACCGTAAGCCTGCTGTATGACTAAGGGCTCGTTGCCTGTGTTGGTAAAAATGAAATCGCAGGACTGTACTTCCTTTTCCACGAATTTGCCGAAATCAAAAGTGTTTTTTTCAAACTTGATGACCGCTTGTGCAAAAGCGGTGCTGCACACAAGAGCAAATGCCAGCAGCGAGAACAGACGTTTCATCTTCATGTCATCTAATATTTGCATTACAAACAAAAACTGCCCGAGAACCTCATCAATTCCAAAGCCTCGGGCGGCTGGTTAGAACGGAGCAAAAGTACAAGTTAATCTGTAAAAAAAGAAAATTATACCTATATAAATGCCGATTTCTGAAGTGAATGCCTATTTTTGCACTATGACTTCCATAGAAAAAATCATTCTGGGCATCGATCCAGGCACCAATATGCTGGGCTACGGAGTGTTAAAGGTCAAAGGGCAGAAAGCCGCCATGGAGGCGATGGGCATCATCGACCTACGCAAATGCAGCGACACGTATCTCAAGCTCGGACGCATCTACGAGCGGGTCACCGGCATCATTGATGCCTTCTGTCCCGACGAATTGGCCATTGAATCCCCATTCTTTGGAAAGAACGTGCAGAGTATGCTAAAGCTGGGCCGCGCACAGGGCGTTGCCATCGCCGCCGCAATCAGCCGCGAAGTACCCATCCACGAATATGCACCGCTCAAAATCAAACAAGCCATCACCGGGAACGGCGCAGCCAGCAAGGAGCAAGTGGCGGCCATGCTCCAAAAGCTCCTCCACATCACAGACGACACCATGCTGCCCTATATGGATGCCACAGATGCCCTGGCGGCGGCCTATTGCCACTTCCTGCAAAGCCAACGCCCCGAACTCACTTCCGGCGCGCCGCGTTCCTGGGCCGCTTTCGTCAAGCAGAACGCCGACAGGGTTCGCTGACCCTTTTGCATCGCCCCCTGCCTCAACTACTAAATAACCTTACAACGGTATCTATCCTCCTTTTCTCCGTTATGAAGCCGTTCTTTTTCTTCTTCATCATGCTTTTCTGCCACGTGCAGACCGTTTCTTCGCAAGAAGTCTACGACTTGGTGCTGGCCAACGCCACAAAGGCCGTCAACTCGCCCACCAGCTCCTACACACAGACACAGATTGCCCAATTCAAGCGCACTTCCCTGATTTATCTCAAGCGCAAAGCTTTTGAGCAGGTGAAGGAAGTGCCGGCCAGTTTCCTCGACACGCAGGCTTATTATCTGTCGGAGTTTGTCACATTGTTTTTCAACGAAATACTGAAAAGCAAGCGTTTGGACGAAGCCAAGCGCAAGGAGCGCATCATGCTCTTCATGGAAGCTTCGCTCTCCAACCCGCTCTACAACGACCCCGACGAGGAGACCACCATGTCGTTCATCACCAACGGCGGCGAAATCACGCCTTTCTGCATCAACACGAACTGGCAGAAAGCCTACGAGGCGGCCACAGCGCTACTTAAATAGTCCAACCGCCACCGACAAGCTCCCGAAGTTTCACATCTGCCAAACAAACCTCTTTCCCATGTACGATATACAACTCAACGAAAGCGGCACACGCCACATGAACGTAACCCGTGAAAACCTGGAAACCATCCGCAAGTACAACCTCTTCCAAGGTCTGACCAACTCCACGGGCTATATCACAGAGAACGAGCTCGAAAAACTGAAGCTCAACATCCGTTCACTCATCGTTTCGGGCAAGGACAACACGAAAGAACTGCTCGACCTCTGCATCGACGTGATTTACCACGACAAGATGAAGGCTTACGGCCTGAAGAACCTCATCGCCGTCTATGAGGAGTATGTCCAATCCTCACCCGAAGCCTGATTTTACCTTATCCCCCACCGCATGCCGCAACTCACCGACTGGCTGCCCACCACCCGCAAAGAAATGGACCTGCGCGGATGGGAAACAGCCGACATCATCCTTTTTTCCGGCGATGCCTATGTGGACCACCCGGCCTTCGGAGCTGCCGTCATCGGCCGCCTGCTCGAAGCCGAAGGCTACCGGGTCTGCATCGTGCCGCAACCCGACTGGCACGGCGACTTCCGCGATTTCAAAAAGCTGGGTCGGCCGCGCCTGTTTTTTGCCATTGCCCCGGGCTGCATGGACTCCATGGTCAACAAATACACGGCCAACCGCCGGCTGCGCTCCGAAGATGCCTACAGCCCCGATGGCCGCCACGACCTGCGTCCGGAGTACCCCACCATCGTCTACACCCAAATTCTCAAACAACTTTTCCCCGATGTGCCCGTGGTGCTGGGAGGCATTGAAGCCTCGCTGCGCCGCGTGACGCACTATGACTACTGGCAGGATCGCCTGCGCCCCTCCATCCTCGCCGACAGCGGGGCAGACCTTATTATATATGGTATGGGCGAGCTGCCCTTGGCCGACCTCTGCCGCACCTTGGAGCAGCGGTTGCTGCACGGAAGGGAGGAGGCGGTATGCTCCGCCCACGACTTCCGCCGGCTGATGCGCCAATATCCCGTCCGCCAGACCGTGACGCTGGAGCGGCGCGAAGACATTCCGCAGGGCATCCGGCCCGACGACATCGTGCTGCACAGCCATGAGCAATGCCTGGCCAACCGCAAGGCATACGCCGAAAACTTCAGGCACATCGAAGAGGAGAGCAACCGCCTGCACCCGCAGCGAATCATCCAGCCTGTGGGCGACGCATTCGTCGTGGTCCATCCGCCCTACCCGCCCATGACGACCGAGCAGATTGACCGCTCCTTCAGTTTCCCCTACACGCGGCTTCCCCATCCCAAATACAAGAACAAGCGCATCCCGGCCTACGAGATGATCAAGTTCTCCGTCAACATCCACCGGGGCTGCTTCGGAGGCTGCGCCTTCTGCACCATTTCGGCGCATCAGGGCAAGTTCATCATGAGCCGTTCCAAGGAAAGCATCCTGAAAGAGGTGAGACAAATCACCCGGATGCCGGATTTCAAGGGCTATCTTTCCGACCTGGGCGGCCCATCGGCCAATATGTACCGCATGAGCGGACGCGACCGCAGCCTGTGCGAGCGATGCAAGCGGCCCTCGTGCATCCACCCTGCCGTCTGCCCCAACCTGAACGCCGACCACCGTCCGCTGCTCGACATCTACCGTGCCGTCGACGCGCTGCCGGAAATCAAGAAGAGCTTCATCGGCAGCGGCGTGCGCTATGACCTGTTGCTGCACCCCTACAAAGACCCGCAACTGTGCCGTGCGGCGCAGGACTACACGCACGAACTGATTGTGCGCCACGTGTCAGGGCGGCTGAAAGTGGCACCGGAACATACCGCCGACGGTGTGCTGCAACTGATGCGAAAGCCGTCGTTCCGGCTGTTCCACACGTTCCGCACCCTCTTCAACAAAATCAACCGTGAAGAGGGATTGAACCAACAGATCATCCCGTATTTCATCTCGTCGCACCCGGGCTGCACGGAGGAGGACATGGCGGAGCTGGCCGCTGAAACGCGCGAGATGGACTTCCGCCTGGAGCAGGTGCAGGACTTCACCCCCACGCCCATGACGGTGTCCACCGTAGCATGGTACTCGGGTTTCCATCCCTACACGCTCCAACCCGTCCGCTCCGCCCGCACGCCGCAGGAAAAACTCCGCCAGCGGATGTTCTTCTTCTGGTACAAGCCTGAAGAGCGCAACCAGATCGTGCAGGCACTGAGGCGCATGGGAAGGCCTGATCTCATCGCGAGACTATATCCCAAGCATAAGAAAGGCTGATTATCCCCATTCCAATGATAACGGCGTAGCCGGAAGAGGCAGGTCAAAAAACCGCTCTCCCGGCTACGCCGCATTTTAACGCTATTGTTTCTACTTTCTCATCTCCTCCACCAAGGTTCTCATGCCCTTGATTTTCTCTCCGGCGATGCGCCGCAGGAGTTGTTTGAGCTGCGAGCGGAGCACTGCGGCATAGGCGTAGTGCGGCCCCACGTCGATACGGCCAATCTGCGCCGCCTTCAGTCCGCCCTTTTTGCAGAGGAAGCCCAGCACGTCAGCCTTGCTGAGTTTGTCCTGCTTGCCCCGGCCAATGTACATCACGCCGTAACGGGCGGGTACGGGCACTGCCGTTTCCGCCCCTTCGGGCCAGACATAAGGCGTGGCATCTGCGGCAAACTCCGGCAGCGTTTCGGCCGGGCCGGTCAGCAGATAAGCGTTGCCCTCCGCCTGCCACCGTGCCGTACGTCCGTTGCGGTGGGTGTAGTCCTCCTCGCGCAGGGGAAGATGGTAATGCACCACGGCGCGCACTTCAGGAATGTCAAGGCCACGCGCCGCCAAGTCGGTACTCACAAGCACATTCGCCGCACCGCAGCGGAAGCGGTAGAGTGCGCGCTCGCGCCACATCTGTTCCATGCCGCCATGGTACACCACGGCATCAAAGCCTTTCTCCCGCAGATAATTCCCTACCCTTTCCGCGCTCTCACGATGCGCCACGAAGACGATGGCCGGCTTCCCCTTCAGGCTGGCGAGCAACCGTCCCGCGGTTTCCAGCTTGTCAGGCTGGGGCGAACTGACCCTGAAGGAATGGATACGCCCGTCGGTCTGCGGCGCAGCCTCTTGCAGGAAGTCGAGTGTAACGGGGATTCCCACCGTGGTGAGCAACATGAAACGGGGAATTTCGTCGGCACGCGTGGCAGACAGAAGCCACACGCTGTGGGTGCTCACCGCGCCGACAATCTGTTCTATCTCGTTGCGGAAGCCGAGTTCCAGACATTTGTCAAATTCGTCGAGCACCAGCACCCGGACCCCGGCTGGCTGGATGTTCTGCTTGTCCAGGTGGTCGCACAAGCGTCCGGGCGTGGCCACCACGAGCTGGGGCCTGAGCTGCCGCAGCACACGATGTTCCTGCATGGTGGGCCTTCCGCCGTAAAGGCAGAGATGGCGCAGCGGGGTCTTCATGCGTTTCAGCACGTCCTCATGTTGCTGCGCCAGCTCACGTGTCGGCACCACCACCACAGCCTGCAGCGTATCGGCGTTTTCGTCCAGCCGCTCGAGCAGGGGAAGGAGGAAAGCTAACGTCTTGCCCGACCCGGTGGGCGAGAGTAGCACCACGCCGCCGCGCTGTTTGCCTGCCCGATACATCTCTTGTTGCATATCGGTGAGCGATTCCAAGCCCAAGCGGATGAGTATTTCGTCTATTTGGATTTTCATAGAGAAGGAGGAGAAATCTGAATGATATAATGAATAATTGGCTGCGCCATGGGGTATCGCCACCTCAGCGCAGCCAATTCATTCTGTTGACGACAACCAGAAGAAAAGAAGACAACTTACAGAGCGTCGTCTGAATTTGCCGTTTCCTCCACGCCACCGGCCTCAATGGCCGGTGCTTCATCGCTCTGCGCCGGCATATCAGTCTGCGGATGGAGGATTTGCGCCTGCAAATTTGTCAGTTGCCGGCTGTGCGGTGCCAGTTTCAAGCCCTCCTCGGCCACGGCCAATGCCTCTTCCGAGCGTCCCATCTTGTTCAAGGCGATACCCTTCTGCCAAAGGTAGAACACCTTGCGCGACACCACGTCGGCCACCTGCGGGTCCTGCAGGATATCGTCCACCACTTCAATAAAGTGGTCGAAGTCCAGCAGCGGCAGATAGTAGTTGAGTGCCAGGAACTGCTTCGTGGTGAGCGAATCGGCCAACAGGTGGCGGTGTGCTTCGAGGAAATTCACGGCCTTTTCGCGGAACGCGCCCTTCTCCTCCTCGCCGGCCTGCTTGAAGTTCGACACATAGAGCGTCACCAAATCCTTCACGCAGCTCTCCACCTTCTCGCCTGCCTCGATAGCCTGGGCATAGAGCTCCTCAGCCCGTTCATAGTCCTTGGCGAGGTAGGCTTTCTTGGCCTGCGAGTAGTACACACACGGGTTGTATTGCTCTCCGGTGGCCGGTTGCGGATTGGTGCGCGGTGCTTCGGTGGGAGCTTTCTCCTCTATGGCATGCAGCAAATCCTTGGCTCCGGCATTGTCGGGGTCCACCTCCAGCACGTGGTCCAGCAGTTCGCGGGCAAACAGATAGCGTCCGCTGTTCATTTGGTCCTCGGCCAGGAAAATGACATCGTTCACCTTATGCGGCAGGTGCAGGCTGTGGGCCACCAGTCCCTGGGCGTTGCGGCTCACGCTGTAAACCACCTTCATGCCCTTGCGCAGACTTTCGTAAAGAGCCGTCTCGACCACCTGCTGGATATAGAAGTAGAGGTCCTTGTCCGAACTGAAATCACGGATAAAGCCATAGCGTTTCTCCGGATGGTAGTACGTGATGCGTCCTTTGGCGGCCACGAAGTCGCGGCGCGGCTCCTCGTCGTAACGGTCATCATCGTCGCCCTCGGCATGATAAGCAGAACTGTCGGCCTGGGCGTGTATGGTATAATTATCCTCGCGCTTGAAATATTTTCTGCGTCCAAACCTCGGATCGATGCGTTGTAATTTATCCAAATCAATATGTCCCACCACCTTGGGCTCCATCACGCCAGTCAGTCCGAGAGAGCCGGCGACTTCAGCCTGACCTTCGGCAGCATCATCCTTATCGGCGGACGCTTCATTCACTTCGTTGTCCTGTTCGTCATAAACCGGAAGCTGAGCGGACGGAACGTCGGGTGCAACGATAGGCACGGGACATTCGGCACGGAAAGAATGCACATCCGAAGCTGCGATGCCGTAAATCTGACCATTGGGCTGACGGATAACAATCATACGGTCGTTAACATACTCCATTTCGCCTTTAACGACACCGTCGGTACACGTAATCTCCAACGTGTCGCCCACTTTGTAGTTTGATTTGATAAAAGATAACATGATAAAGTTGATTGCGCGTTTTCTTTCATTATTCCACGTGGCGTTATACCAACGCCGGCAAAATATCCTATCCAAAAACGCATTTATTAAACAATATGTGGATTAAAACACCGCGCAAATTTAGTGTAAAGCATTGGCTTTGAACCTACTTTCACCCAAAAAACTGAGCCTCGGGACTGGCTTCCGGGTCCGTACGGCTGCATTTTCGTCACAGAAGGGGGCGGATTTGCCGCTGATGGCTACTGTCTGACAGCTTTGCAGCACTGAAAATGCTGCATTCCATAACTTACCGCATAACCTCGGAAACGAAGCGGCCTAACCTTATAGCCTCATCTTTCAGCACCTCCCCAAGCAGAACAAGAATGTGACAAACCACGACACGCTGACGGTGGATTTTCGGTCAAACCCCAAATCCGGATTAACATATTTAACCTTTCTGCGTGCATTTTGTGTCAATCTGATTCACAAAGCCAGGCCCCGATTTTGCTAAACCAGGCCCCGATATTCCTAAACCCGGCCTTGAAACGACAACTCGCCGTGCGAAATTTTTCACACGGCGAGTAGAAAATCCTGGACTGGGCTTAGAAAATCCGAAGCCTGGACTTGTAAAGCCGAAAGCAGGGCTAAAAAACAAGGAAGAAGGCCCTGGACGAAGCCTCCTTCCTTTTGTTACCTCAAAGATAAGCATTGGAACGCGAAAAACCAAATCCGCATTTCCGGAATTAACAATCTGAAAATTTCTTAAGAAGGCGTTCCGAGCAGGTGTACCAAGCGGATGCTGCGGCTGGCACGCCGCCCGATTGCCGGAACTGGCTGAATGAATACAGGCAGGAAACAAAGAATCTATACACCCGAAAGGACGGACTGACAAAACTGACAAAAACGGGCGGAGCGGCCTCCGGAAAGAAAAATCGGGTTTCGACGGACGCTTTGGCACGCTTTTGGCAATACCTTGGAGCGTCGCCGCAAAAAGGCGGCCGAACAATTGCAACAAACCAAACTTAATAATTTTCAAACTATGAACATCAAACCATTGGCAGACCGCGTGCTGGTGAAACCCGCACCCGCTGAAGAAAGAACCGCCGGAGGCATCATCATCCCCGACACAGCTAAAGAAAAACCTCTGCAAGGCGAGGTTTTGGCTACCGGAAACGGCACCAAGGACGAAGAAATGGTGCTCAAAGTGGGCGACCACGTGCTCTATGGCAAGTACGCCGGAAACGAAGTGGAACTGGAAGGAGAAAAATATATCATCATGCGTCAAAGCGACGTGCTCGCCGTTTTGGCTTAAAACAACAACCGGAGCCCAGGACCTGAAGCCAAGCCCGAAGCTCCACATAAAACAACTACAAAACCATGGCAAAAGAAATCATATATGATGTAGACGCCCGCGAGCGTCTGCGCGAAGGTGCTGACGCACTGGCCAACGCAGTGAAAGTAACCCTCGGCCCGAAAGGCCGCAACGTGGTGATCGACAAGAAGTTCGGCGCACCCCGCATCACCAAGGACGGTGTGAGCGTGGCCAAGGAAATCGAATTGGAAGACGCTTTCCAAAACGCCGGCGCACAGCTGGTGAAGAGCGTGGCATCGAAAACCGGCGACGATGCCGGCGACGGTACGACCACTGCCACCGTGCTGGCTCAGGCTATCCTGACCGAAGGCATGAAGAACGTGGCTGCTGGTGCCAACCCGCTCGATGTGAAACGCGGCATTGACAAGGCCGTGGCCAAAGTGGTGGAAAGCATCCGCGAACAGAGCGAACAGGTGGGCGAAAGCTACGACAAGATTGAACAGGTGGCTACCATCTCCGCCAACAACGACGCTGAAATCGGTAAGCTCATCGCCGACGGTATGCGCGCCGTGAGCGTAAACGGTGTCATCACCATCGAAGATGCCAAAGGCCGCGACACGGTGCTGAAGACCGTGGAGGGTATGCAGTTTGACCGTGGCTATCTCTCGGCTTACTTCGTGACCGACCCCGAAAAGATGCAGTGCGTGATGGAGAACCCCTACATCTTGATCTACGACAAGAAGATTTCCAACATCAAGGACTTCCTGCCCATCCTCGAACCCGCCGTGCAGAGCGGACGTCCCTTGCTCGTCATCGCTGAGGACGTTGACAGCGAAGCTCTCACTACGCTCGTGGTGAACCGTCTGCGTACGCAGCTCAAGATCTGCGCCGTGAAGGCTCCGGGCTTCGGCGACCGCCGCAAGGCCATGCTCGAGGACATCGCCGTGCTGACGGGTGGCGTGGTCATCAGCGAAGAAAAGGGCCTGAAGCTCGAACAGGCTACCCTCGATATGCTGGGCAGCGCAGAGAAGGTGACCATCTCCAAGGAGAACACGACCATCGTGGACGGTCAGGGTGCCAAGGAACACATCCAGGAGCGCATCGCCCAGATCAAGAACGAAATGGCCAACTCCACCAGCTCCTACGACAAGGAGAAGCTGCAGGAACGCCTCGCCAAACTCTCCGGCGGTGTGTGCGTGCTCGAAGTGGGTGCTGCCAGCGAAACGGAGCAGAAGGAGAAGAAGGACCGCTGCGATGACGCACTCTGTGCCACGCGTGCAGCTGTGGAAGAAGGCATCGTGACGGGTGGCGGCGTGGCCTACATCCGTGCCCAGGAAGCTCTCAACGACTTCTGCGGTGACAACGCCGACGAGACGACGGGTATAGCCATCGTACGCCGCGCCATCGAAGAGCCGCTCCGCCAGATTTGCCGCAACGCCGGCCTGGAAGGTGCTGTCATCGTGAACAAGGTGCGCGAGGGCGAAGGCAACTTCGGCTACAACGCCAAGACGGAAGAGTTCTGCGACCTGCGCGAAGCCGGCGTGGTTGACCCCGCCAAGGTGACGCGTGTGGCTCTGGAGAACGCCGCATCGGTGGCCGGCATGTTCCTGACCACGGAATGCGTCATCTGCGACAAGAAAGAGGACAAGCCCGAAATGCCGATGGGCAACCCCGGCATGGGCGGCATGATGTAATCACCGGCACTTCAACCGGAACCCGATAGGGAGCCGGAACGTATCAGGTAAGCCAGCACACCGCACGCTGCGGCACGGCTGCTGAAACCCACCTGATGCGTTCCGGCTCCCCTTTTTTGTCTCTGCGCGTTCATGCCGCCGCAAGAAGCGGACGGGCGGGCGCAAAGGAACATTTCACGCGATGTGCCACATCTTGAACGCATAGAGTGACAAGACGTGAAACCGTATATTTTCACATCCGAAAATTCAACTAACCGATTTCCAACATCTGCAGGCTCTCCCCCATAAGCCGGATTACGGACTGTTTTCTTAAAAAACCTTTACGCTTCGTTCGCTCTGCGTGGATAAATGTCTACTTTTGCGGTGCAATAACCCTAAGTCATGAACCGCCTATCCCATATCCTGATTTTCATTTGTATGCTCCTGCCGCTTTGCGGATGCCACCATTCATCCAAGAAGGACGAAGTGGCATTGACCGACAGTCTGCTGACACAATACGAATCGCTGCTGATCAACAAGCCGCAAGAGGCTTATCCCAAGCTCCTTTCACTCCAAAATGAACTGACCGACAGCGCCTGCTGGTGGCGGCTGGAGGTGTACAAAGCCACGGCCACCCACCTGATGGGGAAGACGGACGAGGCGGACAGGATGTACCGCGCCGCGATGGGGTGGTACCGGACGCACGAGGGGAACGAGTGGCTGGAAGGGGAACTGTGGAACCACCTGGGCGTGAACGAGCACATCAAGGGGAACATGAAACCGGCACTGGAATTTTACGAGAAGGCACGCAAATGTCACGAGGCGAGGCCGAAAGATAAGAAATCGCTGAACATCGCCCTGAACATGGCGGACGCTTGTATGCAGACGGGACAGATGGGCAAATCGGCTGCCTATTACCACTATGCCCTATTCCTCTGCGACTCGCTCGGACTGAAGGATATGCGCTACTCCATCTACTCGGGACTGGGGCAGGTCAGTATGGAGCTGGAGAACTTCGGGATGGCGCACCGCTACTTTAACCTGGCGGCCAAGGACCTTGACAAAATGCCGAAGGACAAACAACTGTTCTACTATATGTCATTAGGCAACTGTTTCTACTACGAAGCGCGGTACAACGAGGCGAACGGGGCTTTCCGCCAGGCTCTGGACATCAGCAGGCAAATTCAGAGCCGTACGCAAGAACTGCTGTGTTACGGCAACATGGCCGAAGTGTACCTCATGCAGGACAGCACGCAGCGGGCGGACGAAATGCTGCGACGGAGTTTCCAAATGAAACGGGAAATGGAGCTGATGCCTGCACAAATTCAATTTTATTTCCAAAGTCTGCAGGCGGACCTGGACATTGCGCAAAACCGTTTTGACAAGGCACGCACCCTGCTGCACCAAAACGCGGACTCTATCATGGCGCAGTCGCCACGCTACCTGATGCTCCACTACCGCAGGCTGCAACATTATGCCGTGAGAGCGGGACGATGGAAGGAGGCTTACGAGATGCAGAGCAAAAGCAATGCTTACGCCGACTCGCTGAACAGCCGGCAAAGCCGCTTCAACGTGCAGGAACTGCGCGAACGGTATGCCCGCGACACTACGCTGCTGCGGCAGAAAATCGCCCTGTCAGACTACAAAGGAAAGGCAGCGAAGCAACGCTACCTTATTCTCTTCATCGTGGCGGCGGCACTGACCCTGGCACTGGCCTACACGCTGATGATCTTCATGTACCGGCGCCGCACGGAGGCTCGGCTGAAGAAGCAGATGGAACGGATCACCGCACTGCGCATGAACGTGGTGCGCAACAGGGTGTCGCCGCACTATATATTCAATGTGTTGGGTACGGTGCTGCCCAAACTGCAAAGGTATCCCGACGCAGTGGGGCCAGTGGATATGCTGATTGACGTGCTGAGAGGCAGCCTGCTGGCATCGGACAAAGTAGCGGTGCCGGTGAACGATGAGCTGCAACTGGTGAAACGCTACATTGAGCTGTACCACTACAGCCACGGAAACCACCCGAACGTCACTTGGGAGGTTGACAAGGAACTGACGCAACACAACATTCCCGTTCTGTCCATGGCACTGCAAATTCCGGTGGAGAACGCGCTGAAACACGCTTTTCCGGAACAGAAAGAGGAGGACACTATACACATTGCCGTGATGAAACGCGAAAACGACTTGGTGCTGAGCGTGACGGACAACGGGCTGGGTTACCGGCCCGGCAGCGTACCGAACTCTGACCGTGACACGGGTACGGGACTGCTGCTCATCAACCGCACGCTGCACATCCTGAACCAATACAACAAGCGCGAGGCTTCGTTCCATATCACCAACCTGGCCGCTCCTCAGCACGGTACACACGTGGAACTGGTCCTGCCCATTGATTACCAGTTCACTACGCAGAACTGAGCATCAATATAAGAACTCATGTGTAAAGAAAATACTCCCACGCTGTGACGGCTATTGCCACGGCCACGACAGCAAAGCGCGATGCCCGCTGGCTGGAACGATTTCGTTAAGCCAAATGAGCAAAGCAAAACTTGTTTTAGCTTTGCCATGGCGAGAAATCGCACTTTTAAGAACGATTTCCTTAAGCCAAATGAGCAGAGTTCAAGCTCGTTTGAAAAGAGATAACGAAGAGAGATGAGGTCGTAAGTCTGCTTTCATTCCGCTCCAAGCGAACGGTGAAAGTAAGCTAACGACCTCATCTCTCTTATCTTTACCCGGCTGTTCCTGACAACACTGCAGGAAGTGGTGTGGGTGTTTCAGTCTAATGTGTTATTTTCGCCCGAAGGGAAGATGACCTGTGGCTTAAAGGTTTTCGCCTCTTCAGGGGTCATCTGTGCATAGGCCATGATGATGACTTCATCGCCCACCTGGAAGAGCCGGGCAGCGGCTCCGTTCAGGCAGATGCAGCCGGAATGCGCCGGCCCGGTGATGACGTAGGTCTCAATGCGTGCTCCGTTGCAGTTGTTCACCACATGGACGTGCTCGCCGGCCACCAAGCCGCTGGCTTCCATCAGTGCCTCGTCAATGGTGATGCTGCCCATGTAGTGGAGATTGGCTTCCGTTACGCGGGCACAATGGATTTTTGATTTCAGAATGGAAAGCAACATGGATATTCAGGGAAACGAGCGCAGGCTTCCTCAAGCCTCAGCTCCTTTATGGGGTATTCTTTAAAACCTAATTTATAGATCACCCCTTATATTTAATATTGTCTATCAAACGAACGGGACGCTGACCACAATAGACGGTGATACATCCCACCACAAGCGCTGCGTCGTCCCACGAAGAAACGGGTTGCAAAGTCGTTCCATCGACTATTTCAAAATATTCCACTTCCAGCCCCTTCGTGGCATTCAACGCGCCTACCACCAAATCGTGGGTTTCGGCCACGGTATGTGTCTGGGCAAAGGGCACACTGCTCTTCAAGGCTTGGGAGATACACACGGCGGTACGGCGTTCCTCCTCTGTGAGCAAGGCATTGCGCGAACTCAAAGCCAGTCCGCTCTCTTCACGCACGATGGGACAGGGACGCAACTCCAACTGAAAACCCTGGTCCTTGACCATGGCGCGGATGACGGCTATCTGCTGGTAGTCCTTCTCGCCGAAATAGGCCCTGTCGGGCTTGACCCAAAGGAAGAGCTTGCTGACTATCTGGCAAACGCCGTTGAAATGTCCCGGCCTGCGCGCCCCTTCCATCACGGTGTCGATGGGCGGATAGCTGAAGCGGCGGTTGTCAGGTTCGGGATAGGCTTCTTCCACAGTAGGTGCGAAGACAATGTCTGTCCCGAGGCTCTCAAGCAAAGCGCAGTCGGCTTCAAGCGTTCGGGGATAGTTCTTTAAATCGGTAGGGTCGTTGAATTGCGTGGGGTTCACGAACACACTCACCACGGTGCAGTCGTTTTCGGCTACGGCACGTTCGACCAGCGAGGCATGTCCGGCGTGAAGGGCTCCCATGGTGGGAACCAAGCCGATTTTCTTGCCTGCGGAGCGTTCTTCGGCCAGCACGGCCTCCAGTTCGCTCGTCTTTTGAATAATTTTCATTGTGCAGTATTTGAAGGAAAAAATGATGCCAAAACCTCTGCGGCTCGGCCACATCTTGCACGGTGTGGAACAATAATTTCCCCGCACCGTCCGGAAGCACCCCCTCGGGGCTCCTTCCGCTCTTGGGGCTGCAAAATAACACATAAATTATGAGATAGCCCCCCGAAATGCACGATAAAAAGGCATTTTTTAACAAGAAGCCAAGTTCTGAAAACAGGTTTGGCACTTGCAATCCGTTTTTTTTACTAACTTTGCCTTCAAATTTACGTAACGGGCTTATTTATCACGATGTTTCTAACACCTTTTGCCTGCATCGTTGGCACGCAAAATGTATCAACAAACCGCATCCGATAAGGAAGCCATGAAGAATAACAAGATGAAGTCTAAGAAAGTATTATTCATTACCCAGGAAATGGTACCTTACGTCGGCGAGACACCCATGGCACTCGACGGACGTAAATTGCCTCAGGCGCTCCAAGAACAGGGCTGCGAAATCCGCACCTTCATGCCGCGTTGGGGAATCATCAACGAACGGCGCAACCAGCTGCACGAGGTAATCCGCCTTTCAGGAATGAACATCATCATCGACGACACCGACCACCCGCTCATCATCAAAGTCGCCTCCATCCAGGCTGCACGGATGCAAGTGTACTTTATCGACAACGATGATTATTTCCACAAGCGCCGCATGATGGCCGATGAAGAGGGACAGGAATATCCCGACAACGTGGAAAGAGCCATATTCTACGCTCGCGGCGTGCTCGAAACGGTAAAGAAGCTCCGTTGGTGTCCTGATATGATATACTGTCAGGGATGGATGTCGGCCATCGTCCCCTTCTATATCAAAACGGCATTCCGCGAAGAACCGGCTTTCGCCAATGCCAAAGTGGCCTACTCGCTCTACGGCGAAATGCCCGACAGCCGGAAGGCCGAAAACTTTGCCGAATGCCTGCAATACCGCAACGCCAACATCGAAACGGCAAAAGAGGCTGGCATTGACTTCAGCAGACCCGATGCACTCGCACAAATAGCCGTGGCATTCAGCGACGGTGTCATCGAAGGCGAAACGGGCGTGCTCCCCGAAATGATGGAAATGGCCAAAGCAAAGGGATTGCCCGTTCTCAACGCTCCGGAACCCGAAGCCATGGCCACCACCTACAACGAATTCTTCGACAGTCTTATGGACTAAGCCGGACTTGCAATATTGCAATAGCAACCATACGACGATTACAAGCCGACGGGTTGATGTGACAAACGCTACACCTCCGTAACGTAGGATTTCAACCTATTCTTCTTGGAAACATGAACCCGTCGGCTTTTCTTTATAACCGCAGCCACATCGGTTATATTTTTTATTCAGCCAAAAACTTCCGTTCACTTTCCCAATCAAGACTTTTCCCATGAACAAAATGCTCTGGCCCTTGCTCACGGCCACCCTGGTTTTCGCCGCCTGCGACGACAACACCCAAATGATTGGCATGGACATGATGCCCGACGGCGACAACATCACCGCCCAAGGAAAGGTTTACACCATTGACACACGCACCGTACAGGTGGACTCCGTACTGGCCAACACCAGCACTTGCTACTTGGGAAGCCTCATTGACCCCGAGCTGCGTATCAAAACGACCTGCGACTTCCTCACCCAGTTCCACCTGCCCGAACAGTTCAGCCTGCCGCCCATCGACCGCATCGTCAAAGACGAAAGTGGCAACATCGTGGCTGACTCGTGCGACATCCGCCTGTATTTTGAAGAATACACCGGCGACTCCTTGGCTACCATGAAGCTGTCCGTTCAGGAACTGAGCCAGGACCGCGTGATGGAAGAGTCGAAGGCTTACTATTCCAACATCGACCCCTCCGTCTATGTAAAGGGCGCAGAAGGTGTGAACAAAACGCTCACCTACAGCGTGAAAGACCTCTCGCGCCCCGAAAGCGAAACATCCGGCAGCACTTACTACCGCCAAATTGTGGTGAAACTGCCGCAGGACTACGGAACGAAACTGTTGCGCGACTACTACGAACACCCGGAATACTTTGCCAACACGTACCAGTTCATCCACAACGTATGCCCCGGTTTCTATTTCCAATGTGCCGGCGGAACAGGTTCGATGGTCAAGTCGAAGATGATGGCTCTTAACGTGTATTTCCAATATCATGGACAAACCGATGAGGGCAACGACACCATCGTGGACGGTATGCAGCGTTTCGGTGCAACCGAAGAGGTCATACAGAGCACACGAACGGACAATGAATATCCCGGAAGCATCTCCCTTGAGGAAATCAGCCGGCAGGCTTGCACCTACGTCAAGTCGCCCGCAGGCTTCTTCACAGAACTGACCTTGCCGGTACACGACATCGTGGCCGGCGAGCACTACACCGACAGCATCAACCAGGCGCAGGTTACCATCCGCAAATACCTCTCGTCGGCGAGCAGTTCGGAACTTCCCCTGCCCGCCCCCACTTACCTGCTCCTCGTGCGCAAAGACAAGATGAATGAGTTCTTCGAGCAGGACAAGTTACCCGATGGCTCCGATGCCTTCCTCAGCAGCAAGTTCACCTCATCGAGCAGTGCCTACCAGTTTGCCAACATTGCCCAGCTCATCACCAACCTGCGCTTCGAGCGCGACAAAGGCGCTGGGGTCAAACCCGGCGATGACGAGGCCACACGCAACGCCCTGTATGCTGAATGGGAACGGAAACATCCCGATTGGAACAAGGTGATGCTCGTACCAGTGGACGTAGCAACCATCAAAAGCAACAACTACTACGGACAGACCACCGAAACTATCCAGCGTGTCACCCACCAACTGGGCATGAACTCCGCCCGACTTGAAGGTGGCATGGGACAACCGTTGGAAATGCAGATTATCTACAGTCGTCTTAACCGCAAATAAGCATTGCACGGCATGAAAGCCCTCATCTTCGCGGCGGGCTTGGGAACACGTCTCAAGCCACTCACCGACCGTATGCCCAAAGCGCTTGTCCCCGTAGGAGGCAGCCCTTTGCTGGCACTGACGCTCCAACGGTTGCTCGGAGCCGGAGCAACGGAAATCGTAGTCAACATACACCATTTCGGAGAACAGATTATACAATATCTGCAAAACAATCCTTGCCCCGTTCCCCTGCACATTTCCGATGAACGCAGGGCGTTACTCAACACGGGCGGTGGGTTGCGCCAGGCTGCCACCCTTTTCCGCGCCGAGCCCGAAGCACCCATCCTGATACACAATGTCGACATCCTGTCGAATGCAGACCTCGGCGGGTTGTATGCCTCATCGCTTACACACGATGCCTTGCTCTTGGTCAGCCAACGCGAAACCAGCCGCTATCTGCTGTTCGACGACGAGATGCGTTTGTGTGGCTGGACAAACATCGCTACCGGCGAGGTGCGCACTCCCTACTCCCAATTAGACATGAGCCGGATGCAGCGTTATGCTTTCGCCGGCATACATTGCTTCTCGCCACGTCTGTTGCGCCTCATGGAAGGCCGTCCTGCTGCCTTCCCCATCATGGACTTCTACCTATCGGTCTGTGCGCAAGCTGACATCCGGGGATTTCTCGCACCTGAACTGCAACTGTTGGATGTGGGCAAACAGGACACGCTCCTTGCAGCCGAAGATTTCCTTCGCCAATATCCCACAGCGTAGTCCGAAAGGCCGCTGGCCGGAATGACACTACGTATTCTTATCTATATAAGTTACCCAAAGGAAGAGAGCCATGACCTGAGCTCCCTTCCTTTCTTTTATTTATAGGATTGCCAATGGGCCTCAAATCCAACAAGCCTCATTGACAAATACCCAATAATCACCGCTTTTACCACCCGATTTCCACAGCTGCCGGGAAAATGCGGTCAGGGTCGCCGAAGGCGGCTACAGAACGCAGCAAGGAGGCAGTGGAAAGTTTGGGTGTGCCACGATACACCTCGCGTCCGTTGAGCGAAATGACAACCGTTTGCCGCAAATTGACCAACTGCTCATGCAGGAAACAAATGATGCGGCCATGTTCGGCAGGAGTATAGGTCTTGTGGAACTTCAGTTCGATGCCATAGACAGGGTCGGTTTCCACACACTTGTACTCCACATTCTCCACCGTGATATGGATATGGTTATCCTCCACCAGCACATCATAACGGGTGCGCAGAAGGCTGTCGGGACGCTGCAGGACCAACAGATTGTAGAAACCGTTGCGATGCCGTCCGTCCATCTCATAATCCTCCCAGGTGAAACACTTCGGCCACGGATTTCTTTCAAAATGCAGCAGCCAGGGCGTAGTCTTGGAATAGTCAATGTGGTGTCCCTTGCCCGGTATCAGTTCCACGCGGTGGCGATAGCCTGCGGGGTAAAGGTTCTCCAAACTGTCAAGGGCATCTTCCGTATAACGGGATAACTTGTTGCGATAGAAACCACCGTCTTCTGCTCCTGTACGCAGGTAGAAGCCTATGTTGGACAGATTTTCGGCGGGAGCATTCTTCAGGGGCTCACCGGCAGCCATGGGGCCGGCTGCAGCCAGATAGTCGGCATAAAACGAGGCCAGGCGTTGGCTGCCATAGCCCCCCTCGGAAATGCCGAACAGGTAGAGCCGTCGCGGATTGACATCGGGGCGCAGCAAGAGCTGGCGGAATAGTTGTTCCCAGGCGTACTGTTTGCTGCGTTGCCACCACCGGTACCAGCCTTGCTCGTTGGGAATTTGCGGAATGAAATAAAGAGCGGGCGCATCCTGAAAAGCGAGTGCCAGTTTCAGTCCCGTTTGCCACTCCATCTCCTTCGGGCCTGACCCATGCAGATAGAGGAAGAAAGGATATCCCGACGAAGGACAAACGCCTTTGACTCCGAAATAGAAAGGCATCACGGCATGAGGCTCCAGTTCTTCCGGCAGGTTCCAGCTATGGGGCACTGCATGGTTCAGACTGTCCTGTCCGGGCAGCAGTGTGCCAAAGGCATCGTCTCTCAAGAGTTGGGCATTGGCATCACGCCAAGCCTGCCACACCTGCCGGCGGTAATCGTCGAGATTCTTGAGCGAGAAAGTCTTATGGGGAGGTTGCTCCTTCACTTCTGGAGTCCGCAACGCCTGCTCCAGCCACTGCTGATAAGCAACTTGCGCGGAAAGAGAAACTCCCGAAACGAGCCAAAGAAGAAAAAGGGAAAAGCGAAATTTCATGGAAACAAGGAATTGTAATCAGCGTGATCAGCGTGAACACACGGCATCAGTCATCATGGCCAAATCATCTGCCGAAAGTCCGGCAGCCTGCAGCAAGGCAGCATCGTCGCGCAGAAAATTCTCCGAAGACTGCTGCGTGTTGGCTTTGCGGTATCGCTCCACGGCAACTGCAGGCTTGCCGAGCAACCACGCGGCATGGCCGGCATTGAGCCAATCTGCGGCAGTGGGTTGGTCGGCCAGCACCTTCTCGTAGTAGCGTTCGGCCTTGTCGTATTGTTCCGTCAGCAGGTAACACCAGGCAAGCGCACGGTGCGGGAAAGTGGAATCGGGGTCAAGCCAATTGGCCTTGAAGAGGTGTTTGAACGCCTCGTCGTAGCGTTTCAGATGGATACAGCACTCTGCCAGCCGAAGCGAAGTGTCGGCATGGTCAGGCTCAAGGGAGTCAAGTTCTTCGTAGCAGTTGAGCGCTTTGTCAAATTGCCCCTCGTTACGCCACAAGGCGGCCAAGCGGCGCAACGTCCAAACGGAATGCGGCTTCATGCTATCGGCAGTGATGTAAGCCTCCAGTGCCTTTTGTTTTTGTCCTGTCTGTTCTGCACAATATCCCATCCGTTGATAACGTCCGGCAGTGCAGTGTTCCGGACTGATACGACTGTACAGGCCGAAAGCCAAGAGCCAGGATTTGTCCTTGAAAGCCAAATCGGCCATGCGTCCGAGAAAATCGTTTTCCACAAGCAAACTGTCGAAAGGCGGATAGTCTGCCAAGAACATATTGAGTTTGAAAGGATTGACAAAGGCATCACGGTGCACAAAGAGATGACAGAAACGGTAGAACCCCTGTACATAGGAGCGCAAGGCTTCTTTGAAAGTGACTTCGGTCGGTTGATTGGTCCAGAAGTCCGTTCCCGGCGAGGCATCTCCGCCCATAGCCTCTTCCAGTTTCTGTTTCAGCCCCTCACCCATCACGCCTGCCGGCAGCATGGAAGCCATGAGGCAGAACGAGTATTTATCGGAATCGCACAGGGCAGCTCCACGGACAAGGAGATTGATGGTAGGATTGTTGCGAGCATCCGCCGGAATGTCCGGATGGCGGAATGTGAAGGGCCAAAACCAGTTTGCCGCCACGGAAAAGAAGGGGAAGCGCTGCTTGAGCATTTTGAAAGTGCCCATATACATATCTGCGCCGCGCTGTTGCAGCTCCGCGAACTCACGCAGGTAGCCCGCCAGTTTGGAAGGCGTGCCGTCCTCCTCCCACTCGGGGTTGAGGTCGGCCTCACTCAGCTTGTCCTTCAGCTCCTCCAGCCCCAACGTCCGGTTGAGGCGCAATCCCTTCATGCGTTTCATCACCTCGGGCATCATCTCCTTTTGCAGTCCTTGCTCGATGCGTTGCGTTTCGAGGGTCAGGAAAAGCTGGGCCTGCAACAGCTCCATCTCCTGCCGGAAACCATCGGCATCGGACAAAAGTTTCAAACGTGACACCACGTCGGGGTAAAGTTTCACGCGCTCCGCATGAAGCAAATGCACGAATATCAGCCCCACCATGGCACGCACCCTCAACATGACATCAGCTGAGAGGCACAAGTCGAGCAGGATGCGGTACTTGGCCACATCGAAAAAGCGCATGGCCCCCAGCGTCAGTCCGCTCACAGCCAGACAGGCCCGATAAAGGGAGGTTTCATCGTGAGACGTGGTGAACCAATCGCTCCACGCAGCCTCCTCTGCCGGAGTGAAGGGTGCCGAAAGCCACAGCATATTGAAAACTTCCGGCTCCATCCATCCATGATCAGGCATCAAAGACTCCCCTGAAATTCCCTCGCGGAGCGGTGAGTGCTTGCGATAAGCAAGGGCATAAAAAGAAGACTCTTCGGCAAGTTCACCGCGTCGTTCCAGCGCGGTGCTCAACTCATGTGCCCGCACCACGAAGTGGCGATACATGGCGTTTCGCGCCGGGTCGTCGGCTCCGCGCACCATATAGTCCAACAGTTGTCGGTAGGCTTCGGTCAGGCGTGCCAACTCATCGGCCTCATTGCCTGCTTTCAGGAAAGCTGCCATGCCACGCAGCGATTCGAGCGCCGAAAACAAACGATTGTCCGCCAATGCCTTGCGGGCATCAGCCAAGAGGTATTTGTAAGTGTCTGATTGGGATTTGTCCATGCACTCTCAGGAATTACAAACTCAATATTTGATGGTATCGGCCACCGAAGCCGGCAGTCCGTATTCGCGTTGCAAGATGGCGGAGTAGGCTGCGTTTCCCTTTTGGCGCAAAGAGTCAAGTGCCATGTCGCGGGCCTTTTGCAGCAACTCCACCTGCCGGTTTGCCTGGGGCTGTTTGCGCCATTTTTCCCGCGCCACGAAACAACCGTTTTTCTCCTCCGTCTTCCCGGCATGAAGCACCTTGCAACCAGCGGCTGAAGCCATGGAGGCATAGGGCCAGCAAAGCATGGCGGCATCCACCTGCCCGTCTGCCAGCATACCCGTGCGCAACCTCTGGTTATTGACTTGGGTACAATACACATCCGTCAGTTGGATGCCGGCACTTTTCAGGGCTTGTTCCAACGCTGTCAAAGCCGCCGAATGCCGGCTTGCCGCCACGGTGCGTCCGGCCATGTCTTTCACTTTAGCCACACGCAATTTCTTCGGCACGCAGAGTTGCCATGCCATCGCGGTCTGCCAGAGGGTGGTAACGCGGTTGGCCTTCTTGCCATAAGCCTGAAGAGAGGCGGGTTCCGTCCAGCCCACATCGGCCGAACGTCCCAGCAGGGCGGTGTCGCACTCCAGCTGCGAGCGATAGGAAGTTATCTGCACGTGAAGTCCCAAGCGGCTGAAAATACCGGACTGCCCGGCATAATAGAACGGCAGACACTCCCGGTTGGGCACCAACGCCAACCGCAGGGCGGTATCGGCAGGCTGGATCCCGGAGGGCTGCGGTGCGGCCACGGGGGCTTGCTTCTGACAAGACGTAAGCAGCAACAGCGCAACGAGGCACAGGCTGTAACACTTGAAAAGAGTTGACATGAGCGGGTGAATTAGAAACGCATTTTGCCGATAGTCAAAATAAAAGCCCGCGAAGCCGTTGCTTGGCTCGCGGGCCTTTGTGTCAATGAATAATCCTGGATAAGATATTATCCCTTGATGGCTGCAATGCCGGGAAGTACCTTACCTTCGATGGCTTCGAGCAATGCGCCGCCACCAGTGGAGATATAAGAAACCTTGTCGGCCATGCCGAACTTGTTGATGCAAGCTACAGAGTCGCCGCCACCGATGAGCGAGAAAGCACCCTCGGCAGTAGCCTTGGCAATGGCGTCGGCAATGGCACGGGAGCCGCCGGTGAAGTTGTCAAACTCGAATACGCCGGCAGGACCGTTCCAAAGAATGGTCTTGGAACCTTCAATAGCATCGGCGAAGAGCTTGCGCGTTTCAGGACCTGCATCAAGCCCTTCCCAGCCTTCGGGAATAGCTCCGGCAGGCACCACCTGCGTATTGGCATCGTTGCTGAAAGAGTCGGCAGCCACACAGTCAGTACCCAGCACGAGGTTTACGCCCTTGGCCTTGGCCTGCTCAATGATGGAGAGAGCCAGATCCAGCTTGTCGTCTTCGCAGATAGAAACACCGATATGGCCACCACGGGCCTTGGCGAAGGTATAAGTCATACCGCCGCAAAGAATCAGGTTGTCCACCTTGTCCATGAGGTTTTCGATGATACCAATCTTGGTAGAAACCTTGGAACCACCCATAATGGCAGTGAAGGGACGCTTGATGTTGTTGAGCACGTTGTCAACGGCCTGCACTTCCTTCTCCATGAGATAGCCCAGCATCTTGTGGTCAGCATCGAAGCTGTCGGCAATCACGGCAGTGGAAGCGTGGCGGCGGTGAGCCGTACCGAAAGCATCGTTCACATAGATGTCGGCATAAGAAGCGAGCACCTCGGCAAACTTCTTCTGGCTTTCCTTCATGGCCTTCTTGGCGTCGGCATAAGCGGGATCTTCCTTGTCAATGCCTACGGGCTTGCCTTCTTCTTCAGGATAGAAGCGGAGGTTCTCCAGCAGGAGCACTTCGCCGGGCTTCAGGGCTGCAGCAGCCTCGCCAGCCTTGGCGCAGTCGGGAGCAAACTGAACCTGCACGCCGAGGTGCTGGCTCACAGCCTCCACAATCTGTTGCAGGGAGAACTTCGGGTTCACCTTTCCTTTGGGCTTGCCCATGTGGCTCATGATGATCAGCGCACCGCCGTCGGCCAACACCTTCTTCAGTGTGGGCAGCGCACCACGGATACGGGTATCGTCGGTAATTTTACCATTTTCATCAAGAGGCACGTTGAAGTCCACACGGACAATCACTTTCTTGCCCTTAAAATCGCAAGTTTCAATAGTCATAATGTTTTTTATTTGAGGGAAAAATAAAGATTCGGAATCAAGCGCAATGTCATTGACACCACGCTGGCAAAAGTACAAAGTTTTTGGAAACTACTATAGCATACGCATTTAAAAAAACGGGCATTTCCGCCTGACTTTCGCGCAGACTTTTACGCCGGCAACCGCCGTTTACTTTTGCCCGGCAAAAGCTTTTGCCAAGTGGTCGAAAATTTCGTCCTTGCGGTCAATCGTAAAAGTGCGAAATTTGCCGCTGATGCGTGCCAGTTTCGTACCGTTCTTTGCCAAAGCGTGTTCGTCGGTGATCCAGTCCTCCGCGCGGCGGTCGTCGTCGAAGTCGCCGGCAGTAACCTCGGGGTCATAGCGGTAATGCAGGCGGCGCAGCTCGATTTTGGCCTGGCCGTCCTGTACCTGTGCCACGAACTGATAGTAGAACCGCACCCGGTGGATCTGCCAGTTGGTACGTTTGAAATACATATACTCTTCGATGCTGGCCGCCACTGTACCTGCTTCGGGGTCATACTCCGTAATCCGCGCCTGAGGCAGCTGTTCGGGGCCGTCCACCAGTTCGCGCTGCACGAAGTCCTTGATGATTTCGGCAATCTGCCGGCGGCTCTGGCCCTGCAGGCTGTAAGTGCGGTCAAAACGGACGAAGCCGTCCACCACGGGCACAGTGCCGGCGGCATAGCGTTCGGTCACGGGCTTTTGGGCCTGGGTATGGAAAGGGAAGAGGCACAAAGCAAAAAGAATGATGAGAAGATTTTTCATAGAAGTATGGAATGAGAAAAATGAACAGATGGGGAAAAGCTGCGAAACCCGGGCTGCCTTGCCGGCAGGGAGCGTCAGGAAATGCAGCCGATAATGTCGTGGACATCGGCCACGCCGTGGGCATCGAGCCACTCGTTCATGCCGTCAATCACCTTCATGGTCACGGCTGGGTCGATGAAGTTGGCAGTGCCAATCTCCACAGCGGTAGCACCGGCCATCATGAATTCTATGGCATCGGTGGCGTTCATGATGCCGCCCAGTCCGACCACGGGAATTTTCACGGCCTTGGCCACCTGCCACACCATGCGCAGCGCAACGGGCTTCACACACGGGCCGCTCAAGCCTCCCGTGCCGATGCTGAGGCGCGAGCACCTGCGCTCCACGTCGATACTCATACCCATGAGGGTGTTGATGAGCGAAACGCTGTCGGCTCCCTCGGCCTCCACGGCACGGGCTATTTCGGCAATGTCCGTCACGTTGGGTGAAAGTTTCACGATGAGCGTTTTGTCATACACCTGCCGCACGGCGCGCACCACGCTGGCCGCTCCTTCGCAGGTGACACCGAATGCCATGCCCCCGCTCTTCACGTTGGGGCAAGAAATGTTCAGCTCGATGCCCGGAATGGCAGGCAGCGCAGCGATGCGGGCGGCACAGGCGGCATAGTCCTCGGGCGAGTGGCCGGACACGTTGACCAGCACGTTGGTCTGCAAGTCCTTCAGTTGCGGATAAATCTGCTCACAGAAATAATCGGCCCCCTTGTTCTGCAATCCCACACAGTTGAGCATACCCGAAGGGGTCTCGGCCATGCGGGGGTAATCATTGCCTTCACGCGGTGCCAGGGTAGTGCCCTTGACAATAAATCCGCCCAGACGGTTCAAATCAACGAAGTCGGCAAATTCCAGGCCGTAGCCGAATGTGCCGGAAGCTGTCATCACTGGATTTTTCAAATCCAATCCGCCTACCTTTACATTTAATCGAGCCATGACAATAATTTTGTATTAAACACGGGACCTTCTTTACAAACGCACACATTGTGGCCTTCGGCCGTTTTCTCCACGCAGCAAAGGCACGCCCCCAGGCCGCAGGCCATCAGGTTTTCGAGCGAAGCCTCACAGGTTACGCCCTCGCTGTGCGCCCAGCGGGCCACAGCCATCATCATGGGCTTGGGACCACACGTGGCCACGGCATCAAAGCGCGTTGTCCGGAGCACGCTGTGGTTCGTCACGAAGCCCTTCTCGCCCAACGTACCGTCCTCGGTGGTGACGCAAACGGTGCCGAACTGCTCGAACTGCTCCAGCTGCATGAGGTCCTGCGCACTGCGCCCTCCCAAAAGGAAAGTGGGCTCGCAGCCCTTGCGGCGCAGGCATTTGCCCAACTGCAACAGCGGTGCGGTGCCCACACCACCACCCACGAGCAGCACTTTCGCACCGGCCGGATAGTCCGTGCCGAAACCGTTTCCCAACGGATAAACGCAGTTGAGCGTATCGCCCGGCTGCAACTGCGACAGGGCGCGCGTGCCCTCCCCCACCACATGAACCAACAGCCACAACTCATGGCAGGCTTCGTCAACAAAATTGATGGAGATGGGACGGCGCAGGAATGTCTGGGGCGAATGGGGCACCTGCACTTCGACAAACTGTCCCGGAAGCATCTCCGGCAAAGTTCCGGAGGGCAGGCTGAGTTTCAGCAGTACGTAACCCTTGCGCGGCGTTTCCACAGCTGCCACCCGCAGGTCGTGAACATATTTTTTCATGTGTCGTAGGTATTGGATTTCATATTCCGGAAGATGTGCCAGCAACAGGCAAAAGGTCTTCGTGCAAAACGTACACGGGAAAGGCTGTGGCGGAGCACATCTCTTCTGCAAAAGTATAAATATATTCTTCACGAAACATGGCCCAAGGCATGAAATCACGCGCTTCGCTCCACTTTTTCAACGCGCGCTGACAGATGACAAGGCGGCAAAGCGGACTTTTCATGCGCTTTAATCCTGAAAGTTACTATCTTCGCACCGTAGAATATTTTCTTTCACCGATTATACAATAACCTGCTCATGATATTGGAAATATGTACCGCCACCATCCACGGTGTGGAGGCTGCCCGCCGGGGAGGCGCCCATCGCGTTGAACTTTGCAGCAGCCTGGAAACCGGCGGGCTGACACCGTCTGCCGGACTCATGGAGGCTGCCTGCGGCATGGAGGGCTTCAAAAAACACGTGTTGATACGACCGCGCACCGGTGATTTCCTGTACAGCAAAACGGAAAAGGCGGTAATGTTGGCCGACATCCGCCGCGCCCGGGAACTGGGTGCCGACGGCATTGTGGTGGGGGCACTGACCGCCGATGGCCGGATTGATACGGACTTCATGGAAGTCTGCCGAAACGAAGCCCCCACCCTGTCGTTCACCTTCCATCGGGCTTTCGACCTCGCCGCCTCGCCGCTGATGGCACTGGAACAAATCATCGCCTGCGGCTTTCAGCGTGTGCTCACTTCCGGACAGGCCGCCACGGCAGAAGCCGGCATCCCCCTGCTGCGCCAACTCACCCATCAGGCAGCAGGGCGCATCATCGTCATGCCGGGCTGCGGCATCACGCCAGCAAACGTCGCACGCATCGTCCGCGAAACCGGCGCACATGAGATACACGCTTCGGCCAAGGGATGGGTGAAAAGCCAAATGCGGTTCCGATTGCAGGAAGCACACATGGGAATGGCCGCCACTGACGAATATCAATGGAGCGACACGTCGGAGAAAACGGTGAAAGCACTCAAACTGGCCCTGTCTGCCGCCTGCCATACCATTGCACAACCGCATACATAGCCCTAATATATACGCTTTTTTACCCATGGAAAAATCGTTCAAACATTCAAGTGGCTGCATTTCCATCTGAAAATCAGCATATTTCAGAATGAAGGTTCGACCTATCCTAACTATCAAAGATATTCAACAGAGGCTGTACAGGCTACGGCTTTACGGCTAAGCCGCACCTATGAGAAAACAAAGGAAAGACCGTCAGAGTCGTGCCACAACCACATTCCCTGTTCATGAATGACGGAAGCGGTGTCCGATGAAGGCATCAACATTCAGTCCTTCATCATCAAAACCACCAGAAAATCAGGAGGGAAAGACCTTCGCTGAATGTTTGAACGATTTTTTTGAAGGGGAGAAATACGTATATAATATGCACGCGCGCGAGAGGTGGGGACTGTCAATGAGATTGCGACAACAAGTCCAAGGATAGAATTTACAACTCGGGGACTTGTTCATCCTACTCCCGGACTTGTGAAGCACAACCTAAGGACTCTGCGCGGGAACGCCACTCGACACGTCAGCACCAGGCTGGGCAAGCTACGCGATGCAAGCGTAGCGCAAGTACATGCAAGTTCATGCGGAAAATAGCAAGTTCATGCGGAAAATGCGGAGTATGCGGAGTATGAGAATGAAACTTGAAAATCACCGGTCTTTCCTTGCCATATCCCTGCGCTTGTACTACTTTTGCCGGCACGGTTGCCGGCGAACACGCATTCATTCGCCTACAACCCTGACAGACAGAATGCCACGTTTCACTTTCTAATCCCTATTCCGCGCAATTTCCCCCGCAGCATCTTTCCGTCTGCGGTCCGGATTGCCTACGAAACAGACAGAACCGATGAACGCAGCGCCTCCGCGCACCAGCATTTGGGGTAGCGGTCAGGCCACTAAGAGATTTTACGGCGAGGCACACAGCCTCCCTATTTTTCACTCCGCGTGCGTTCCGTTCCCTTTGACTTGATTTAGAACATACATATTACTGAGCTTTTTGCTCTTGTTCTCTTCATATCGAATACTGCCAATATTCATCGACCGAGAACAAGCAGTTAGAAGGTTCACGCCCCAAGGCGTGAGCTATTCTGTGCTTATTGGTTGAGAGGCCACTTGGCGGTAGCCCGATATGAAGGCAAGCAAACGAATGATTGCCCGCCTTTTCTGTATCTATTAACATGAAAAAATTATTCTCACTTTTTATCCTCTGCCTATGTTTCAGCACGGCGTGGGGACACGATGTTGAAGTAGATGGAATTTACTATAATCTAAATAATGAAGACAAGACTGCGAGTGTGACATTCAAAGGGGATAATATGTATTCTTATGAGAACGAATACACTGGAGAAGTAGTTATCCCCGAAACCATCAACGTAAATGGAACGCAATACCAGGTAACGAGTTTGGGAGTGCTCTGCTTCTATGAATGTGCCTACCTGACTTCCGTCACCATCCCCAACACCGTAACGAGTTTGGGAAGCTCTTGCTTCGAAGGTTGCTCCGGCTTGACCTCCATCACCATTCCTAATTCCGTAACAAGTTTGGGAAACTATTGCTTCAATGGATGCAGAGGCTTGACCTCCATTACCATCACCAACTCCGTAACGAGTTTGGGAGACGGTTGCTTCCAGGGCTGCTCCGGCTTGACCTCCATCACCATCCCCAACTCCGTAACGAGTTTGGTCAACTCTTGCTTCAGAGGTTGCTCCGGCTTGACCTCCATCACCATCCCCAACTCCGTAACGAGTTTGAAAAACTGGTGCTTCTCTGGTTGCTCTGGCCTGACCTCCATTACCATCCCCAACTCCGTAACGAGTTTGGGAAGTGGTTGCTTTTCAGGTTGTATTGCATTGGAAACTATAAAAGTTGATGAGAACAATCCTGTATATGATTCAAGAGATAATTGCAATGCTATTATTCGAACTGATAGGAATATCATGATTGCCGGATGTAAAAGCACAATTATTCCCGAATCCGTAACGAGTTTGGGAGTTGAGTGCTTTGGAGATTGTTCCGGCTTGACCTCCATCACCATTCCCAACTCCGTAACGTACTTGGGAAGTTCTTGCTTCTCTGGTTGCTCCGGCTTGACCTCCATCACCATCCCCAACTCCGTAACGAACTTGGAAAACTCTTGCTTCTCGTATTGCAGCGGCTTGACCTCCATTACCATCCCCAATTCCGTAACGAGTTTGGGAGACTATTGCTTCTGGAATTGCTCCGGCTTAACCTCCATCACCATCCCTAACTCCGTAACGAGTTTGGGATACGCTTGCTTCTATGGTTGCTCCAGATTGACCTCCATTACCATCCCCAACTCCGTAACGAGTTTGGGATACGCTTGCTTCTGTCAATGCTCCGGTTTGACCTCCATTACAATCCCCAGCGCTGTAACGAGTTTGGGAGACGGTTGCTTCTATGGTTGCTCCAGCTTGACCTCCATCACCATCCCCAACTCCGTGACGAGCTTGGGAGAATTTTGCTTCTATTCTTGCTCCGGCTTGGCCTCCATCACCATCCCCAACTCCGTGACGAGTGTGGGAGACTATTGCTTCTCTGATGCAGAATATCTCATCTATTGTTATCAAACCATTTATAACTCTTTAAAGGAAGAGTATAGCGAGCGTGTAGTACTATGTAATACCCCCTCTGCCATCGGCAACGTGGAAGCAGAGACTGCCGCACCCACCGTCGTAGGCCATTACGACCTGAGTGGCCGTCGCCTCTCGGGCCAACAGCGCGGACTGAACATCATCCGCTATTCCGACGGCACGTCGCGTAAGGTGATGGTGAAGTAATATACACTGCCAAAGCAGCCGCCTTTCGCCCCATGGAAAAAAGCGGCACGCTTTGCTGACCCAGGAGAGGGTGTGTCATCATTGACGCACCCTCTCCTTGCTCTCCACTTTAGTATGCAACCGCTGAAGGGCGAGGATCTATAACAAAGGCAGAGGCTCCGTGAAAGGTGTTACCAGCGATTACCAACCCTTTACCCTCACAAGACAGTCACAAGACAGAAGTACATGACAAAAAAGTTTTCAAAAAAAATCATGCAAACATTTTGTCATATTAAAAATAGCCCGTACTTTTGCACCGTTTTCCAAAAGGAACGAGAGCCGCGACTTAAAGCAATGCTCAAACGAAAGCCAAGCAACTGGCTGTAAGTGAAGATGCAGACTGCAAAGAAGTTTCGGAATGTTCACACGCTGAAGGTTTCGTTTCATGGGAAATTACACGGGCGCTTAGCTCAGCTGGTTCAGAGCGTCTGCCTTACAAGCAGAGGGTCGGCGGTTCGAATCCGTCAGCGCCCACATCACCGTGTAATGGCACAAAGGAAATGGAATGCCAAGTTTCATTTCTCCGGGCGCTTAGCTCAGCTGGTTCAGAGCGTCTGCCTTACAAGCAGAGGGTCGGCG
>CAMBHR010000005.1:0-70056 GCA_945867195.1 uncultured bacterium
CTTGAGCGATATTTTTTTTGATGTATAGATACTAGCATCGCGGATACGCTTACCTCCAGACAGTATATCACAAGACTCAGGCTGTAGGGCAGGCTGGTCTGTTGTCATTGGCAGGAACAGATTACCTGCGGTTGCCGGTAAAGGTAGCATTTGGCCTTCTTCAGCATAGTGACGACACTCATGTATATGCTTCTTGGCTTCTTTTACAGACAGTCCGTTGTCTCTCATCCATTGTTTCATTCCACTCCGGTTAACATGCCACTTCTTTTGAAGGGAAGACAGGGTGACGGCCGAATCACGGGTCAGTTCTTTCAAGAACGTATTCCATACACTCTCGTATCGTTTTGATGCAATCATATCATTGAGATTATATTCATGCGGCAAAGGTAGAGGGATGAATGATTGTGTACAAGGCGGCATCGCGGATACGCTTACCGGGCGGTGAACGCTTGTGAAGGATGGAAAGCGTAAGCCTTCACACCGGAAAAACATTGGAAATCAGCAAATAATCGGATAAAAAAGCCATAGTGGAGGTGAACACTTGAAAATCCAAACCTTCACACTCGAACCCTCTGAAAATCAAACATAAAAAGCCTTCATGTGAAAGGGTGAATGCTTTTTTGCGGATAAAAAAAACGTATAGAAGAAGGGGAAAAAGCAGTGTTAGAAGAGTGCAGAGCAAAAGAAAAATGGCTTTTTATTTTCATTGCCGAGCCGCCGCCTGCTTTAAGAAACAGCTGCCTGACGGCCTTGAACTTTTACCGGACAGTAATACTTCCCTATCTCGTTTTTGCAGAATAGCGGACCGGGGTTACAATAAGAAGATGGGACAGTCGCCGCGTCGGCAAAAGTCCCATCGTTCATATATGGCATTTCAAAACCTGTTCTGCCTGTTTGGAAAGGTCGGATTATTCATCCATATGCTTCCAAACGTCGTTGCTGTTTTCTTTCTTGTTTCCCAGCCAGTCGGCGGAGGAATTGTCTTTGTTGAACTCGTAACTGCTGTCTTTGAGTCTCAGACTCCCTTCGAGCAGATGGCTTTCAGAGAACAAAGCAATTTGGGTAATCTGTGGGGGGAAATAGTATTTTTTCATGGGTGGTCGATTATTTGATGAGTATTTTTTTGCCTGAACCGGTCACGTAAACGCCCGTAGTTGGGTAGAGTACACGTTGTCCGCGCAGGTTGTAGAAGATGCTGTCTTCTTCAGCGTCGGCTTCGGGAAAACTGATGCCCGTTTGCTGCGAGAAGTCGAAGAGCAGGGCAGAGGCATTGTCGCTGCCTATTCTTGAAGCGAGAAGATATGCCTTGTTGGCAGGCACCTGGGTGCCGGCGGAAGGGTAGAAGCCTACGCCGTCTTTGTTGCCCAAGCCGTAGAATGTTTCGGCGGTGAGTCCGGTGCGGCGGGCGGTGGCACCGTCAAGCAGGTTGCTCGTCAGTTGCACAGCTTCGCCGGTGTAGGAAATGGGCAAGTTGAAAGCCTTGGCCTCCTTGGTGTGGATGATCACGCCTTCGCCTGCTTTGAGCAAGGTGCCGGCGGGCACTTGCGTGAGGCTGAGGTAGTTGCCTTCCTTCAGCGGTCCGGCAATGTACACTTCGCACTCGTCCGTAGCGGGCACTACGACATCGACGGGCAGACAGGTGGCGGTCCAGAGCGCGTCGCTGACGGTGATGGGCACAAAGGTGGCTTCGGCCAACTGCCATACGGAGGCGTTGCCGTTCGCCGGTGCCGTATTCAACAGGATAAACTTGCCTTCACTACTGGCCAGATTGAAACCGTTGCAAGCAAGCGAGACTTCGGCCACGAGGTCGTTGTTGAACGCGCTACGCTGGGTCAGCGTGTAATCACCGGCCCATGCAGGATTTTGCAAAGCTTCTATCTGTTGGCCGTTGCCGCCGCTATCAGACTTGCCGCCATAGTAACCACCTGAGTTGAGGTGGAAAATCTCATTCTTGCCTGATACTTTGGCGAAACGTACCAAGGCGGCAGGGGTGAGAGATGCTTCGGTAGTAACTAAGCGCTCACTACCATTTCCACCTGTAGCAATAATGACACCGTTGGCATCAGCCGGCGGATTGGTTGTGGCATACTGTTCATCGGAAGCATTCTTCAGCGTATAGGCACGTTGGTACAGTTTGCCTTCAGCATAGGCCAGCAGGTCTTTGCTCTGCTTGTTACAGAGGTTCTTGTCGACCGCCTCATACCACGCGTTGCCTGCTTCCACGGCATACTGCTTCACGGCGGTGCAGCCGCTGAACGGCTTGCTGTGCAACGTAGGGTCGCTGATGAAAAGCTTCGTGATGTTGATGCCAGTGGGCAGGGAACTGGAGAAAGTGGTGATGTCGGAGAAGGTAACGCCAGTGAAGGATTTTTTCTCAGCCGCCTTGTCATCGGCATACAGCGTCATGTCCAACGTACCGTCGCCGTAGTTGTCAATAATGATGGTGAATTTTGACGAAGCGGAGTTTTTGAACTTGTTTTCGCTCGACCCGTTCACTTTCGCCGTCAGTGTACCGGCTTTGGCCCAATAGAGCTGAAAACCATTCTCATAGCTATTTGCAAAGGAGTTGCTACCGGTTGCCAAGAGGCTGGAACCCCACTCGTTAAAGGAAGAGCCGTTTGTCGTGGCACAGAGAATGAGTTGCCAGGGTGAGTTGCCGGGGATGGTCAACTCGGGTGCAATCTTCACGTCTTGAGTACCGGCTCCCGTGAAGGAGGTGTCCAGGTAGTAGTCCAAGGCCGCGCAGGAAGCCGGCAGGGTGAGGGAGGTCAGCGATGTGTTGCCTTGAAACGTGGTCGGGGCAATGCCCATCAACTCCTTTCCCAAACTGTTTTCCTGGGTCAAATCGAGGGCAGAAGAGCTGCCGGCCTCGTTCAAACCGGTGATGTACAGTTTGCCATTGATTTCATCGTAGCCGAATGACCAGTCACCGTATGTCAGCGCGGAGGCATAGGTGAAAACGGCGCTGATGGTGGCGTTGTCGTAGGGCATGAACTTGATGTTGTTCTCCTCCATCCATCCCTTCGGTAGTTTTCTTCCGTTCTGGTCCTGCCAGTAGGCGATTTTGAAACCATCTTTCGGGTAGGCACGAAGGATAACCTGTTGGCCCACGGGATAGGTAAAGGTATCATTCTGCCCGTTGGCATCTACCGTTCCCCGGTCAGTGTTGCTGCTGACTACAGACACGGTTACGGCTTTCTGTGCCGGACTTTTCACATTGACCAAAATGTCGTAGGTCATACGGTTAACGGGGTCCTTTGCCGGGAATGCGTCGGTAGTGGGATCATAACCTACCTTATAAGCACCGTCGAAACGCAGGCGCAGGTGGGTCAGCCCTTCGGGGGTGTCGAACGGCAGGGTGACAGTCAGCGGACCGCTGCAGGCGGCTGAACTCTGGGAGTTGTGGTTGCCTTTCACACAAAGCAATTCGTCGGTCATGTTGAACTCGCCGTCGTTGTTGAGGTCAATGTAAGCGGAAAGATAGGTGTATTCCAGACCTCCGGCATCCGTCCAGTCAATCGTGAAACTGCCGCCGGGAGCTGCGGTGATTTGCTTGCTGACGGTGTTGAAGAGTTTTTCGGGACAGCTTTCGGTGGAGTAGAGTTCCGTTTCTTCGTCGTATTGCGTAACGCTGATGCTCTTGATGTATTGGCTGTAACTGATGATGTCGCCCTTGTCTTTCGTATCTTCAGTGGGCGTGCCCCATTTGTTGACGATGAAGTTTGCCGTGAACGAAGCAGCCGCTGCACCATAATAAGTGTACTCGGCGTCTGTGCTGACCACATTGCCGTCGGCATCCGTCCAGTTGACGAAGTCGTAGCCGGGGGCGGGGGTTGCCACAATCGTGACGTACTCCGTGTTGGTCACGCTCTTCTCGCTGGTGCCGCTGATAGCTACGATGCCTTCAGCTTCGTTGGCCGAAACCACACTGACGGTACGCGCTTCGGCGATATCGTCTTTCAGCACGACATAGAAAGAGATGGTGGTGGCGTCATCCAAAGAAATCAGGGCTTTGACACGGCCCGTGGCACTGGTCGCGGGGATGGTGGCGTTCAGATTGGAGAAAGACTCGCCTGCTCCGAAGGTGCCGTCGGCATTAAGGTCAACGTAGAGCGTAGCGGTATGGCCGTCAGGCACGGTGATGCCGAGGTTGAGCGCATTGCCACGGAATATTTCAGGCTTGAAGAGCGAGCGGAGATCGCTGTCGATGGTGCGGTAGGCAAAATAGGTGTTGCCGTTGCTCAGCTGCACATTGAAGAAATATTTGCTGTACAGTTCCTGCGCAATATCGGCAGTGCTGCCCTTCGGTGTGTTTCTGTAGGATTTGTTACTGTCGTGTGCCCAATCCCATTCCATTTCGAACCAGTCATTGGATGCGTTTATATCGTTGAAGAACTTCTTCCAGCGCGGATAATAGTAGTCCTTCATCATGCCACCCCACATACGGTAGGAATAGTCGCGCAGACCACCGCCGTTGGCCTGGGCGCGGTCGCCCCAGGTGGAAATCAAGGTGCGGGCGTTGTTCAGTTCCAGCCAATCCTTGTCGGTATCGGTGGTTCCGGTGGCTTCATCGGCAATGCCGCGCGCCAGTTGCGTCCAGCGGCCCAGCATGAAATTTTGGTTGGTGTTGAGCAAATTGTCAAGGTCGAGGATGAGTTGCAGATAAGCTGCCTTACGCTTGTTGAAGAGTTCAGTGTTCTTGGCAGTATCCGCTTCCTTGAGTCCCTGGAGCAGGTAGTAGGCATAGTCAGTGAGAGCCTGGCGCGAAAGGTCGGTGAGGTCGTAGCTGAAGTTTTCACCGCTGAGACCGGAGTTCAGTAACTTATAAGCTGCACGCGCCACTTCCTGCGGGTCATAGAAGATAGCTGTACCACCCCATGATGATACCGACCCTACATTCAAACTGGGCCGTGCACATACCACACCTTCCATCGGACCCTGCAAACCACTGGTACAGTTCAGCGAAGAGTTGCGCAACAGCTCCCATGCTTCCTTGGCATTGCTGTTCTCCTGACCATAACGGCTATAGGTGTAATCTGCCAGCCATTGCTGCGGATCGGGTTTGGAGGCATACCACGGCAATTCAAAGAGTGCGTCGTAAACCACCGGTACGGTTTCGATGGCTTCGGGGGTAGCGCCTATACCCTTGATATTACTGTTGTCTGCTTTCTGGTCGAAGAAACCGTTGATGATTCCGTTCAAACGGCCGTAGAAACCGGTACGTCCTCCGAAATTGTGGAGCATACAGTAAACGGCATCGTGGCCTTTGTATTCGCCAAAGTGGGTGTGGGCATCGCTGAAGAGATCCAGCACGATGAGGTCGCCCTTGCGCACCACGTCAAGTACGTTTTTTTGTGCCGGGCTCCATTGCCAGAATTGGATGACCCATTTCTCGTCAATGGATTCGTTGGCAGCCTTCATGGCTTTGTAGATGGCTTCATAGGCAGCCTTCACATTGATGCCATCCGTGTTGGCTCCTTCATGGAAGGGGTCCATGCTGTAGTATTCAGACGTGCCCATCACCTCTTTCAGTATGGCATAGTAATGCTTGGCCATGGTAGTGAAGGCTTCGCTGTTCGGGTCAAGAATGTAGGGGCGTGTAAAAGCACACCAACCACCTTGGTTTTTGGCAGCATTGCCCGTTTTTTCCTCAAAGTTGCTGGGCACCATACCGCAGAAGCCGGGCAGAACGGGCTGCATTCCGAGTTCGCGCATACGGGTATTGATGTTCTTGGACAGCTGTTCCTGACGGGTGTACCACCATTCGGGGTTGGGGCCTCCCCAGCCCTCTAAGTTGTTCATGCCCCACCATGCCTGGAAACAGGGGCCGGCCACGAAGGCATTGGCATCTTCGTCGGAATAGTCATAGTACTTGGTGAGGAGTTTTTTCCAGACAACGTCCAGACCCACTATCTGCAAGGGCATATTTATGCCGTGGAGAGCCATCCAGTCAATCTCCTTCTGCCATCTGTCCCAAGTCCAGGTGGACATGGAGTAGGAGAAGGTACAGTAGTTCAGGTAGTAACGGTAATCTACGGAACACTCGTGCGTCTCCTCCTTCGTAGGCACGGGCAAAGTCACCTTACTGAGGTCGGTGGTCAGCTGGTTCCATGTCAGGTTGACGTGGGCGTAATGGTTGAGATACCAGTTGATACCCGTGGTAACGGCAATGATGGAGTTACCCTTGATGCAAGGTTGACCGTCTTGGGAAGTGATGACGAAGATGTCTTTGCCGTTCTTGCTGAACGCGTCGTCCACGATGGTTACGAAGCGGTCGGAAGTTCCGATGCCGCCAATGCGGTTCAGCAGGGCGGTGACGGCTGGCGGGTTGAGGGTTTCCGTGGCGTGGAGCGTCATGAAACAGCATCCGGCGGACAGAAGCCAAACCCAGAGTAAGAGAATTTTTTTCATAATGAAGCGTATTAGGTTATTAGTTGTGCAAGTGGAATGAGCTAACAAGGTTGTGTTAGATGAGCCGCTGCCTATCTGATGCAAAGATAGTGCAAGGCGAGCGCAATAAGCTTGCTTAGATTGCCGAGCCGCAGCCTATCTTCTGCAAAGATAGTGCAAGGCGAGTGCAATAAGCTTGCTTAAATTGCCGAGCCGCAGCCTATTTTCTGCAAATATAAAAACAATATTTAACGATAGGCCGATTTGCCCACTTTTTTCGTCCATTTTTCCGAATGAAGGACAGAATAGCGTGTTTCCAAGACCTAATGTAGTGAAAATATTACCGTTTCTCGTCGTTCATCTCCACACAGAGGAAGCCGTCAATCTTCCCTTTTTCTGACGAAAAGTTAATTCCTGATGCCAGGATGCGCCGTTTGTCGGCTGCATAGGGCATGGCATTGCCTTTCTCCTTGATTTGCCGCACCGCCTCCTCGGCCGAGCCGTTGAGTTTAAACTCCATGATATACACATATTGGGGACATTCCACCACGCAGTCAATCCGTCCCTCGCTTGTCTCTTTTTCGGCGCACGTGCTGTAGAAGCCCAGCATCTGGAGGATGAGATAGAAAGAATAATAATGGTTGGATGAGGTTCATGCGGTGTGGCAGTTCCGCGTTTTGTGGATGCCCGTCAGTAAGTCGTGGTCTTCTCCATCAGCTTTGAAGCCAACATGTCCGCCGCCTGGATGATGTTCACCAGTGCGCATTTGTCCGTTGCGGCATAGTAGGCATAGCGTTGGCTCGTCCCGTTTTCCGCCATGTCGAACATCCCCATGTGCCAGCGGATGGCCAGCATCTCCTCCGGTTTCAGCCGCATATACCAGCTGATCATCAGGCAAGACTTTTCGCCGTGGCCAAAGGGAAAATCGTCCTTCAGCTCATAGCCGGGGTACGACACCCACTGTCCTTTCTCGTCCTTTTTCCACCGCTGCGTGGGGTGGTAAAACTTCACCTTGCACAAATCGTGCAGCAGGGCGGCAATGGCGATGCTCTCCATCGGGATTTCCTCGGTGAAGGGAGAGGTGTCGTTCTGGATGGCCGGTAGTGCGACGTGTTCGTAGAGCTTCACCGCCGTTTCAAACACGTTGATGGAGTGCAGGCACAGTCCGCCCGCTTCGTTGAGGTGGAACGAAGCCGAACTGGGTGCGGTGAAGAAATCGCTTTTTTCCAAGTAGGCCAAAAGCTTGTCTATCCCTTCGCGTTGGATATGTTCTTTGCAGAGCGCGATGAAGCGTTCTTTGTTATTGTTTATAGTATCTTTGTCCATGGTTCAGAGCGTTTCCTTCAGTTCCAGCCCCATCTTATGGGCCTGTGCCAATATAAAATCGAGGGCCGGCTGCCGTTCGTTCGGGATCTTCCCGTCGAGAATGGCATCCTTCAGCGCAGACTTCAGCGTGCCAATTTCGCGGCAGGGGGGCAGACCGAACAGGTGCATGATTTCTTCGCCGTTCACGGGCGGTTGGAAATTGCGGATGCGGTCCTTTTCCTCTAAGTCTACGAGCTTTTGGCGCACCGTCTTGAAGTTTTGCAAGAAGTTCTTTTTCCTTTGCTCGTTCTTGCTCGTAATGTCCGCCTCGCAGAGCATCATCAGGTCGTCAATGTCGTCGCCGGCTTCGAAAAGCAGCCTTCTGACCGCACTGTCCGTCACAATGTCGTCCGCAATGGCGATGGGACGCATGTGGAGCCCCACAAGTTTCGCCACATACTTCATCCTGTCGTCCATGGGCAGTTTCAGCCGTCGGAAGAGCGGGGCTATCATTTTCTCGCCTAAATAGTTGTGGTTGTGGAACGTCCATCCCACGGTCGGTTCCCACCTTTTACTGCGCGGTTTGCCGATGTCATGCAACAGAGCCGCCCAGCGCAGGTACAGGTTGTCGCTCTGTGAGGCTACGGTGTCGAGCACCTCCAGCGTGTGGTAGAAGTTGTTCTTGTGCGAGCGTCCGTTACGCGTTTCCACGCAGTCCAGTGCGGCCAGTTCGGGCAGGATGATGGGCAGCAGTCCGCACCGGTGCAGCTCCACGAAGCCGCGCGACGGCATGGGCGTTTTCATGATTTTGTTCAGCTCGTCTATGATACGCTCCGCACTGATGATGCGGATGCGCTCCTTGTTGCGTTCCAGCGCGTCGAAGGTTTCCTCCTCGATGACAAAACGCAGCTGCGTGGCAAAGCGCACACAACGCATCATGCGCAGCGGGTCGTCGCTGAAGGTAACGTCCGGGTCGAGTGGGGTGGCGATGATGCCGTCGCGCAGGTCGAGCAGTCCGTCGAAGGGGTCAATCAGTTCACCGCGCCGCTGGCTGTTCAGGCACACGGCCATGGCGTTGATGGTAAAGTCGCGGCGGTTCTGGTCATCTTCCAGCGTTCCGTTCTCCACAATGGGCTTCCTCGAGTCGTGGGTATAGCTTTCCTTGCGTGCGCCCACAAATTCCACCTCGCGTCCTCGCCATTTCACCTGTGCCGTGCCGAAGTTGCGGAACACGGCCAGATGCGCGCCGCGTCCCAGCTTCTGCGCCAGGGCTTCGGCCATTTCGATGCCGCTGCCCACCACCACCACGTCAATGTCGTTCGTGGGTCGCTCGAGAAACAGGTCGCGCACGTAGCCGCCCACTAAGTAACATTCGCAGCCCTTCTCATCGGCTGTTTCCGTAATCTTGGCGAATACTTCGTCGTCAATCTTCGCTAAAATTTCTTCTTTCGTCAGCAGTTTCATGCGGTTGTTGTTCTATTTATGCTGACTTTAATACGATTGTCTGACCATGCGCAGGGTGTAGCTGCTTTGGTAGGTGTAGTCGTCCACATCAAGCACCATATAGTCATCATCAAGGTTTCGCACGTAGGCCACTATCTCGGGGTTGTGCGATTGGAAGTAGATGTAGATTTTGCGCCCCCTTCTCTCCCAGTTGCCATGTTCATAGAAACCGCCAGCGCCAACTGCCACATATTCGTTGCTTGGATACAAAATCCAGCTGTCGCCGGGCACGAAGTTACAGTCACGGTTTCCCGTCACTTCAACGATGCGCCAGGTGCCGGTCAGATCATTGACGCGCGAATCCCACCAGTCTTCTTCACAGCCCGTCAGCGTGAGCAGACAGAAAGCTGTGAGTATGAGGTGCATGATCAGATGTTTCTGTTTTTCCATGTGGTTGTTAGTTTGAGGGTTTATAGTGTATGTTTGTTGTCGGTGAAATGGCTTGGGGCAGCAGGAGCTGCTCAGGAGTGAAGCAGCCTTTTCGGCATGGACCAAGGTTGCATCCGGCAGTCCGAGAGGGAGGGCGTTGTGGATCGGCTGACCGTGATAATCCAGCTGTAGGAGGATGCCCAACCCAGCTTCAACACTCGGCAAAGGTACTACTTTCTGCGGATGTTTCTCAAAAATGTGTCAAATTCTGCCATTTCACTGTCCCTTTTTGGGAGCGAAGGTAAACCGTTAGGGGGGGGACAGCACGACGCTGATCAGCGCATCCAACGGCAGCAATGCCCTTTGAGGTTTTAAAAAAATCGGTCAAGTTTACAATTTGTACTTTTGACGCTTTGATTTTGTATATATAATCATATACAAAAGGACCATTTTACATTTTTCAGCCCCTTGGCTTGTAAGATGGGGGATGAATGTTGAAAGTTGACCGAAATCAATCTGTCGTTCAGCCGTTTTTGGCTCAAAATCAGGCACAAACAGGAAACTATGAAGCTTTGAATGATATTTTTAAAGGGGAAAATACGTATATATATATAGGAAATATCATCCGAATGAGGCTTTCAATTCATAAATCCGAACTCTTCCTGGTTCATATCAGTGGACTGCTACTCCGTTACTGTGGGCTGTACATATTACTCAAGGACTTAACTTCACAAGTCCAGGACTTGTGATTCTCAGAATAGGCTTCGTTTAATCAGCATTAAGGCTTGTTATGCCAATTCGTCAACGAGTGCATTTTCAATACTCGGACTTCCTCCCGACCCCAATAGCCCCAGTACGTACATGTCGTCAGAAAATCTACATGGGGCGAAACAGAAATCCGGGAGTTCGCATCAGTTATAGAGTTTGATAATTTTTGTCCGACATCGCTCAATCTTACAAAAATCTGCCTTCTGAATTCATGAAAACTATTATTCTAATTCACCATTTTTGTATACAAAATCATATACAAATACCCAAAAAGTAAAAAATTACCCCCCCCAATTAACAAACCTAAACAATAATTTCACTTGAGCACCCAAATTATCTCAAAATATAGCCCTACTTTTGTACTGCGAAATCAATAAATAAGTTGCCAGAACGACCATAAAGTACAGAAACTACCGATTATCCGACATCCATACGGAATGACAATTCTATATTATCACCATACGATTGACAGTTAAAGAAATATTCTGTTTTCAATCATACTAAAATATTAGTACCTTCAGGGTGCTTCCCCTATATAGCAAATTTTTTATAACACGCACATGAACGTGATAAGTAAATACGGCCTGATGTTCCTCCTATTTTGGATGAGTTGCTTCGTGGCACGCGGCCAGCAGATGGCGGTCAAGACCAACCTGCTTTACGATGCCACCACCACGCCCAACCTCGGTTTCGAGATGAAACTGGGCGAGAAGTGGACGGGGCAGCTCGTGGCCGGACTGAATGTGTGGGACATCAACTCCTCGAAAAACCGCAAGTGGCGGCACGTGCTGGTGCAGCCCGAGATGCGTTACTGGCTCTGTGAAACCTTTGCCGGCCACTTCTTCGGCGCACACCTGCTCTACACGCACTACAACGCGGGCAACGTGAAGCTGCCCTTCGGCCTGTGGAGCGGACTGAAGAATCACCGCTACCAAGGCGACCTGGGCGGTATCGGCGTGGCCTACGGCTACAGCTGGATGCTCGACAACCGCTGGAGCGTGGAAGCCTCGGTGGGCGTGGGCTACGGCATCACTCATTATAAGAAATACGACTGCGAACATTGCGGCACATTCTACGGCACGGAGACGAAACACCTGTTCATGCCCACCAAACTGGCACTTTCCGTGGTGTATTACTTGGGAAGGAAAAAGTAGTTCTTTGCCCTCAGCCTGTGTTCAACATAAAACATCTCGTGATTTTTCCCAACATTTAGCTCACAATAGCATACACATGAAAATGAATCTACACCATACGTTGTCCACCCTCGTGGCATGGCTGTTCTTCCTCGGGACGATGCCGGCCGGCGCACAAGAAGTCAGGGCAGAGCTTGATTCGCTCCATTACGAATGGACGGACAAAAACGATTTGCACCTGCGCTTTGCCCTTACGGCTCCCGACACCTTGGCCGGCAGCGACTATGCCGTGGTGTACACCCCCATACTGTTCGACCAGCAGGGCGACACGCTGCGACTCTCTCCCGTCATTTTCCGTGGCAAACGCAACCGTCGCCGCGTGGAGCGCCACCGTTACTACGGCGAGCAGGCCGGGCCGGCCTGTCCCGAACCCTCCGTGGGCGACACGCTGTGGTACGAACGCCTCATCACCCTCAGCGAAGCCCCCTGGCTCCATGAAGGCCGGTTGTGCGTGGAGGTGGAGGCTGAAAGAGAGGGCTGTTGCCGCGTGGAGGCATTGCCCACAGACCGGCTGGGCTGCATGGCATATATTCCGCCCTTTGTACCCGCCATTCTCCCCGTGGAGGACAACACGGGCAAGGCGGGCGAGCTGCAACGTACCAACCCCGTGCTGCAGCACATCTCGAAATACCGCCCTTATGACGAGACGCGCATTCTCCGCAAGGAGAGCGATATGCTCTTTGTCAACTTCCCCCTTGACAAGACCACGCTGCTCCACGATTTCCGCTCCAACGGACCTACGCTCGACACCATCGTGAGCATCACGCGCCAAATCATGGCCGACACGACCTCGACCGTGAAACTTATCCAGATTATCGGTTTGGCATCCGTGGAGGGTAGCATCAAGCACAACTGTTGGCTGGCCGAACACCGTGCCATCGCCCTGCGCACTTATGTGCAGGAGCGCGTGCCTTCTTCCAATGCCCTCTACGAGATTTGCAACGGTTGTGAAGGTTGGAGCGAGCTGCGCGACCAGATCAACGATTCGGAGTTTGAGGGCAAGGAGGGACTGCTCGACATCATTGAACACACGGCGGATGCCAACGAGCGGGAACGACTGATGAAGCGTTACCAAGGCGGCAAACCCTGGGCTTATGTGAAAGAGCATATCCTGCAAGACCAGCGTAACTCGGGTTATCTGCGTATTTACTACGATTATGTGCCCGACACTGCTGCCGCCACCATCAATGCTGCTTCGGAACTGTTGCGGCAGGACAAGGCCACCGAGGCGTTGGCTCAGCTCCGCACGGTGCAGGCCGACCCGCGTTCGTGGAACGCGCTGGGCACCGCGCTTTACCTGACGGGACAGGAGGCCGAAGGCATGGACTTCATCCGCCGCGCCGCTGCGCAGGGCAATGCGCAGGCCATCGAGAACCTGCGGCAGATGGAAGCTATCGCCACGGCTCGCGAGGCGGCGCGATAGGCGGTCGTGAGGCTATAGTTTTCTATAGTTATCTATAGCTTTCCATCCCAGCTAATTTTTCAGAAACAAATTCCTTTATTTTATTCACTTAAACTTTAAAAAGTTATGAAGTTATTCAATCAAATGACTGGTGTCAGCGCGCTGTTGCTGGCTGGCGCCATGGGCTTCGCCGCTTGTTCTTCCGACGACGAAGTGGCTGACGTGAACCCTTCCTACGATGGTTCAAGCGTCAAAGCACAGTTCTCCATCAACATTCCTGCCAACATGGGCAAGAGCGGCCGTATGTCCGCTGGCCAGGCTCAGCAGAATGATGAAGCATTCCTCGGAATGCGTGAGATCAACCTGTTCCCCTTGGTGATGACGAACACCATCAATGATGTCAACGTAGCTGCCCAGAAGAGAAGCACTGCCCCCAGGCTGGGCGACATCGCTGGCGGTACTTCCGGCTGGGACAACGCCAACATCCACGCCAAGGTGTACAAGGATGTGCAGTTCGATTTGGGTACAAACTATGCCTTGTTCTATGCCGAAGGCACACACGCTGCCACTGAAAACTGCGGGCTCACCCCTTCTTATGCTTCTACGGGTTCGCTCATCAGTTCTATCGGTTTCTCTTTGGATGCACCTTATACAGCAAATGATGAAGCCCAGACCTATTTGGTTGGAGTGCTCACCAATATTGCTCAAGAACTTAAAACCCAAGGGGAAACCTATGCAGGTGTGAAAACTCTGGAGGAAACCTTCAAGGCCAAGGTTAATGGAGAATACAAAATCATTGCCGGTTCTTCCAAGAATATCCTGGCTATGGCAGCCAATCTGTATGCCAGCTGTAAGAGAGGTGTTACCGAGGATGCCACTGCTGCTGCTGGTTATACAGCTGTAATGAATAAGGTGAAAGAATACTTCACGGTTTCTGGTGAAGTAGTAAACGGTTTTAAAACTGATGCTACTGGTTATAAAACAGGTGCCGATAACTACCCCAACGTTTGTAAGGTGCCCGATGGTTCTGTGGCCGTTCAGTTCGTAGAGGCATCAAATGCATTCGTATCTGCTACTTATAACATGGGGGCTACATATAGCAACTGGAGCATTACCAAGCCTTCCACTTACCGCAAGCCCTCGTCGCTCTACTACTTTGTTCAGACTCCTGTCAGGACAAGAGATACGGAATGGTTGAATGACAATCTTGCCGGTCAATCCGACTGGAACGATGTGGTTTCAGAATACAGTGGTACAAAGGTAACAGCTTCTACCCGTTCTATGATTTTGGAAAAGCCCGTGCAGTATGGTGTTGCTGCTTTGGAAACCAATGTGGTGGCAAGTTCTTCCACTCTGCAGGATGAGAAAGGTGACAACAAGACCATCACGGGCAAGTTGAACATCACGGGTATCATCATTGGCGGACAGAAGAATGTTGACTGGAAATTCCAACCCACCGGTTCGAATGAATACGCAGTTTACGACAAGAATTTCTGCTACAGTTCTGCTGGAGCCGCTACGAATCCCGTATTGAACACAACGGACTTGACGCAAAAGAACTATACCCTTTTGCTGGAAACAACTGCCGGTACGGCTGTCAATGTGGCCATCGAATTTGAAAACAACATGGAAGACTTCTACGGTAAGGACCACATGTTGATTGCCAAAGGCACCAAGTTCTATCTGTTGGCCAAGTTGAATCCTGCTGCTGACGCTGGTGTTAGGGACAATCCGGGCAAGAACACGGTATTCCTTCAGGACTACCTGACCAAGGCCAAGTTTAAAGTAACCAGCCTGAAGAACGCCTACAACATCATCCCCGACCTTCGCTCTCCGAAACTCGAATTCGGTCTGTCGGTTGACCTGACTTGGGAAACCGGTATGAACTTCGAGGTTGACATGGAATAATCTCTCTATCCACTCCCCCGCAAGCGGGCCACGGCAGCGCGGCGGGAGAGTGTCACCACAGGGCTGCCGGCCGGGGACGGACGGCAGCTCACTACAACAATAACCGGCGCAATAAGGAAATGAAAGCCGGTGGCCGATGGCTGATTGGGCAATCCTTCGATTCGATGTTGCTGCAATTCGCCAGGGCGCTTTCCTCACAAACCAATACCTATCACTGTATGCACCGCATATCCGTTTACCTCATCGCTGCCTGTTGCCTGGCGCTCTCTGCGTGTATCAACGAGGATTTGTCAGACTGTGGGTATAACTATGGGCTGGAATACCAAGTTACACTCACCACCAACGTGCAGACGGAAATAAAAACCGAACTCACCACCGAAGCCGAGGTGGAGGTGGGGCAGAAGTTGATGCAGGCTCTTTCCGGCTTTTTCGCTGAATATGCCAACGATGTGGACCTCAACTTCTACACCCTTGCCCCTCCGCAGGAACTGCGACACAACGAGTACCACTTCATCGGCGGCTCGTCGGCCAGCTATTCCATCTACCTGCCAGCTGAAGACTACCGCCACCTGTCCGTGGCTAACGTGAGCGGTGAGGAGACGGTGAACATACAGGCCAATTCGCACGCTTCGCTCTTCAACATGATACAGGTGGCAGGCGACACCGTGCCTTCGCACACCTTCGGCCTCTTCTCCGCACGGCGCGATATGCAGGTGTTGGGCGATATGGACCAGGTGTTCCACGTGTCGCTCTATATGCAAAACTGTGCCGCCGCTCTCGTGGTGGACCCTAAAGGGGTGGAGCACGAGGGAATGCAGGTGTATCTCAACGGCCTCGCCACAGGTTTCACGGTGAACGACAGTACCTATATATATAAGGACTCTCCTGTGGTGCGCACCCATCGGCTTGAGGTGGACTGTCCCTTGCTCTGCAACTACGGCATGAGCTTCCCTTCACCCGCATCGCAGGCTGACATGGTGCCTGCGGGACGCGATGCGGCAGACGCTTCGCTGTGGTACATCAAGGCATACGTGACCATGCCCGACGGCAGCATCACGGAAACGACCCTTTCCATACCCACACCCCTCAAAGCCGGCCAGCTACGCATTGTCAAAGCCTATATGTTGCCCAACGGCGGCCTGACCCCGGTGGATGCCGAGGTGGGAGCCAGCGTGGAACTGGATTGGAAGCAGGGCGGCATTTACGAGCCGGAACTGTAGGCATTCGCCCGGGAGGGTGTAGCACCATCGTATAGCTTCTTTATCTATCATCGTATCTCAAAGCGGAGCTTCCTTTATCACTATGACACAACAAACTAATCTCCTATCGTATATGAAACTCTGCGCCCTCTTCTTGGCGGTAATCCTCTTGGCCGCCTGCCACAGCGAGGATGAGACAGCAGATACCATTCAGGTGCCGGTGCGCCTCAGCGTGATGACTGGCTCGCCCTCCTTGCAGCGGGCACCAGCTGACCCTGGCACAGCGGAGAAGTTCGCGCTGCCTTCCCACGCCTATATCTATGTGCTGACTTACTCCCAACCCCAAGAGCAGGGCACAGCCAAACTCATTTACCAAGGCACTGACGGACACATAGCCCTGGACCCCGCTAAATGGAAGCAGGACACGACCACACCCGAAATTTACCACTACACCGGCGACATCAATCTCTTTATGCCTACCGACATGATGTCGGGACGCGTGCTGGCGGCAGTTTCTTCCGAAAAGATTGAGGACTTGAGTTTCTCGGCCACCACTCCCGCCACATTCGATGCGCTGAGCCGCATGACGTACAGCGTGCCTTCAGGCTCTGCCGAAACACAGAATGAATACATGAAAAACCTTTACTCCACGCCTTACAACTTGGTGTACAAATACGATGCCGCTTCCGGAAAACTCGTTGGCTCTCCCTTGGACGAGGACGAGAACGGTACGGACAAGCTCTATTACGGCACCATTCTCGATGCCGCAGAGAAGGTGTCCCATGTCAACGTGGTGCTTTACCACGTGGCGACGCGCCTTGACGTGAAATGGGAAGTAGACCCTGCACTGCGGAATGATAACGCGCTGACTTTTTTTGAAGTGTGCAACTTGCCGCAGAAGCCCTGCTACCTTTTCCGCCCCACCGAGAACGTGAACGATAAAGACGGTGCCAACACCACCTACTCCGGCGCACAATGCCGCTCTATTCTCAACACCAGCACGGCAGCAGACAACCTTGATCCTTCCACCTACTGGCAAGGCCGCCGCGTGATGTATGTGCCGCAACATTATCTGCGGCAGGGCGGCATGACTTATTACCCTTTCGACGTGCGCTTGGGGGTCAATGGGGTACCCATCGAGGATGAAACCTCCACGCCCGAAGCCGGGAAATACTACGGGCAGAAGTTCTCCTTCAAGCAGGCGTTCATGCCCCACAAGGTGTTCACCTCGTGGATTGCCGTGGGAGTGAATGTCAAGACACAGATAAACAACTGAAGTTATTGATAGTTCTCTATAGTTATTGATAGATATCAATAGTTATCTATAGTAATTTATAGTGTCTATCGCTTTTCATAAACCTCCTGAAAACACCAAACAAAACTGATTATGTGCAACCGTAAACTCCATATTCCTTTCCTGTTCTTTTTGCTCAGCCTCTTCGTGCAGGCTGCGCAGGCGCAGTTAGTGCGTTATGTCACCACCACAGGAACCTATGCCGGTGATGGACTGAGCTGGGCCACTGCCAAGAACAACTTGCAGGATGCCATCAACGACCTGCACAATTATATGCAGCAGCAGGGTATCAGCGAGGGGGGACGCATCTATGTGGCCCAAGGCAAGTATGTGCCAACGGAAAGTACGGAGCAATCTGGTGGCGGCGTGCTCTTCACTTCATTCAAGATGTATGCCGGCATCAGTGTGTACGGTGGATATAAAGGAGATGAATCGGGGGATGCGCTCGAACCCGACAACCGCCCCTTGAAAGGCGGTGCTACCAAACCTTGGGAGATGAAGTACCAGACTATCCTCTCCGGTAACCACTCCAGCACGCAAACCGTTTTCCAATGGGATCCAACCAACAAGAAGGAAGTCTATACCACCTCCTTCCCGGGCAACTCCTACCACGTGGTGTGGTTTGCCACCAACGGACTGGATGACAAGAACCGCGCCAAACCCTTGGGCGGCACTGCGCTGCTCGACGGTTGCATCATTGAGGAGGGTAACGCCTCCAACCGCTCGGTGGAAACCGTGCGCGAGCATACTGCCTTCGGTGCCGGCATCTACATGACCGCCGGTGCCAAGGTGGACCGCTGCATCGTGCGCCACAACGAATCCACACGCCGGGGGGGCGGCATCTACCTTGACAACGGCGGCGAGGTGGATCGTTGCTACATCTACGCCAACCAGTGTCTCGGCATCGGTATCGTGGCCGGCTACGGCGGCGGTGTGTGCGTGGACGATGAGGGCAAAGTGTTCCGCAGCCTTATCCACAACAACGTGGCACGCATCGGCGGCGGTGCCTGCCTCTCCGCCGAGACCGTGCATCAGAAGGCAGAAGAGAATGCAATTGGCGTGAACACCAGCGACTGCTTCAACCCTGCTCTGGCTGGCTGCGTGGTGTCCAACAACACCTCGACCACCGAGGCCGGCGGCGTGTTCATGTACAAAGGTGGCCAGATGAACCACAACACCATTGTGCGCAACAAATGCACCGGCCCCAACGTCATCATCTCCGGCCGCCGCTATGGCCGCAGCGCCGGCGTATATGTCGACAAGGCGGCCATGATCAGCAACTCCGTACTGTGGGGCGGACAGGTGGATGCCAACAGCGACGTGCAGTATGCTTCGTACACCGTGGAGTCCACCGAGCTGCTCTATCCTTACATCAGCTATACCGCCGTTTCCAACCACGATTTGGCCGACTGGACCAGCACCTCCAAGCTCGAAGTGCTGGCTTTGGGCACGAGGAACACGGCCACTTCCTCCACCGACAACCAATACTATCCCCGTTTCCTTGCCGCCACCAGCGGCATCGACCCGGACAATATCAAGCCCGGCGTGGAGGCAGACAATGCCACCGCCACACCCGAGACGCGCTGGATGCCGGCCGGCTTCTCGCCACTGCGTGAACACGGTGTGCAGATAGTGGACATAGCCACCTACGACCGTGCCCTCATCTCGCACCTCAGCACCGACATGAACGGCAACACTTATGCCGCCCGCACCACCATCGGTGCCTATGTCCCCACCAAGAACACCTACACCCCACGCCTCTTGCCCTCCGTGGAACCGGGGGAGAGTGGGGAAGTACTCACCCTCTTTGTTGACCCCAACCGTAACCTCACCACGCTGAGCGGCGAGGAGAATGTGGGCCACAACTGGGAGAAGCCTTTGGGTAACATCAACGACGCACTCAACTGGTTCCTGGACAACCGGAACCAGAGTGTGGAATATTATGCGGATGCCGCCACCAACACCTTGACCACCACGACCATAGGCAGCGATACCAAGCTACAGGTGTTGGTCAAGGCTGGCACGTGTACTACGGCAGGTTCCTACTTCTCCTCCCGTATGCGTTCTTCCTACATCCGTATGTACGACAATACCCGTGTGTACGGCGGCTATCCCGCCGATGCCACTGGCACAAGCCTCGACGGACGCAACCCCTCGGAGAACCTGACGACCATTTCGGCCAATATCATCAGCAACGGCTATGAGTTCAACACCTGCCACATCGTAGGTTTTGCCGATGCCAGCAATGCAGTGCTCGACGGTTTCCGCCTTTCGTATGCCAACTCCTTGCCCAACGATGAGTTGAACAACAGTGTGGGAACCGCTTCGCCCATCTATTTCAATCCGGCACTGAAAGACGGCGGTGCCATTGTCATACAGAACGAGGTGGGCAACTTCACCACTCCTATGCTCAACAACAAGGTGCGCAATTGCATCCTTTCCAACTGCACCTCCAACCAAGGGGCGGCCATCTTCGTACAGAGCACCTCTCCCACGGTGAACATCAGCTTGGACGTGGAAAACGTGATTGTCCACAACAACACCTCTACCACCACGACCACGCCTGCCGCCGTATGGGTGGAGAGCGAGAGCGGCAAGGGCGGCCATGTGACAGTAAACTTCAACCACTGCGACTTCCTGAAGAATGTGGGCTACGGCCTGTACGTGAAGGGCGGCAATGCCACCGTGAAGCTCGACAACAGTGTGGTGTGGGCCAATGCCTCGGCTGCCATGGACCGTTCGGAGAACCTGGCCGAAGCCGCCAATGCCGGCAAGGTGCGGACGTGGAAAACGGAGAACGGCGGCAACTTGAGTGGCAGCTACAACTTCTTCGACACCGGTACCTCCATCACGGGCTTTACCAATAGCCAGAGCACCCTGACTTACGTGGAAGATGCCATTGACTATACTTACCCCATCTTTGTCAACCCCACCAAGAACATCGGTGCTACGCACGAGGGAGATTTGACCAAATACGGCGGCCACGTGAATTTCATGCCGCGCAACATGAACCCGATTGTCAATGCGGCGGTGACTTCCGACATGACTGCCACTGACCTTACCTCTGTGGTCACCCGTTCCTACGGCGGTGCCGCCGATGTGGGCGCGGTGGAGAACACTTTCTTGCCTGAAAACGGAAATGTATTTTATGTAACTCCTACTGGAGCTGGAAGAAAGGATGGTACCTCATGGAGCAATGCCATTGCGGGAAATGAGGTTTACGACCTAATTACCAAAAAATCGTTGGGAATACAAACTACCGCAGATGCCTATTTGACAGGTACGTATAAGGAAACCTCCGTTTCGACTTCCGGCTTTTGGGATTCCGGTAGCGGAAATACCATTAACACGGATAAGAAAGGCAATTTGACAGGTGTCACCATCACCAACAATCGATACGAGCGATACATCAGCGGTTTGCAATTTGCTGTGGAAACTGCCTCTTCAGCGTCAAGTTCCGCTGATAAAAAAGAGGTGTGGATAGCTGGAGGTACTTATACTGATTATAAAGGCTATGTTATCCGTGATAAAATCATTGTCTATGGCGGTTTCCCGGATTTTGGCACTCCGGGCATGGATGAACGCCATCCCTTGCTTTCCACTTCCATTCCTGTCAGCAAGACTAATCAAAATTTGGAGAGCCAGATTGCCCATTACGAAACCATTTTGCAGATTTCATCTACTGAGAGCGTCAAGAACAACGGGAATTTTGTTTCACCGGCAAATTGGCTTCGCAATGAAAGTAGTGTTATCCGCAGACCTGTACTCAGACAGCCCGATGTATGCTTACCAACTTATGGACCCGCTGCGAGTGGTAAACTTCCCGAAAGTAATAATGGCAGATACGCATCCAACACTTACCGTTTTCCCGGTGCGGAAAATGGAAAAACCGATGCCAACTATGTAGAATACGAAGGAGCTGTGTGGGATGGTTTTACCATTCAAAACGGATACATTGTCAATTATTACGCCAATCGTGACGGTGGTGCTGGTGTGCGCATGTTCCGTGGTGTCACCCTGCGTAACAGTGTGGTAAAAAGAAACATGAATTATTCCACTCGTAACAGAGGCGGTGGTGTTTATTGTGACGGTAGCAACTCTGTTGTTGAGAATTGTTTTATATTCAACAATAATGCTGAAGGAAGCGGTTCTGACTTTTACGGTGGCGGAATGTATATGATTGTGGGCACCGGCTTCAATTTGTTGGTGACCAGAAATTATGCAACTTCAAACGGCGGTGGACTTTTTATTGAAAACGCAACATTCTACAACAATACTGTTGCCTATAACAACAGTGAAGGTTGTGGCGGAATCTACCAATGGAGTGGTGATTATCTAACCCCTTCATTGGACATTTTCAATTGTCTTTTGTATGGCAATAACCATAAGGCAATAGACTCTTCGCTGTCAGGCACAAAATTCAACACAAATTTCAAGGCAGTCATGAATTGTTATATTCAGACTGCTGAAAATTTGGATACTAAGTTTTCTACTTACAATAAAATAGGAAACTCCAATTATTTGGGAACAGGAACTGCGTTGGAAAATCCTTTTGACAAAGGAGGAAATGCTGTTACCGCATTGGATTTCTCTTTGTCATCAGCCAGCAAATGTATCAATTCTGGTTTGAATGACCCCAACAATGTAACATTGCCTGAAACCGATGTGGATTTTACCGCCCGCATCCAGGACTGTACCGTTGACATCGGAGCCTACGAATACAACGGTGCCTACGACATTGCCCCAACCTCCGGCACGGCGGCAGACGGCACTACGCCCACGGCAACCTATTACGTTACCGGACCCGGTAGGGGCACGGCTTCGGCGCAAAATCCCGCTAATGCTGCCTGTATGCAGAAACTCCAGAAAGTGCTGGATGCTGCCGGAAGGTATAAGTTCACCAACCCCGGTACGCAGGTGATTGTTAAGCTGGCGCGTGTGGCAGGAGGTGGCTATGCGCCGAGCCGCAGCTATGTGACCGAAAAGAACAACACCGAGGCCGACAACCCGCGCACCTACTCCCTCATGGTGCCGCGCGGCGTGGAAGTGTGGGGCGGCTACTTAGAAGAATTCGAGGAAAACCAGCGCGACGTTATAGCCAACAGCACACTCCTCACCGGAGCCTATACCAGCGACGGACAGAACGTGAACTGCTACCACGTGGTGACCTTCACCGACAACCTCTTCGACGAAAATGGAGAGCTCATCGGCACTGGCCATACCACCACATCCTACAACGGCATTACCGACCCCACACTCAACCCGGCCCTTTCCACGGCCTCCACCAAACTCGACGCGAAGAAGGACCGCGCTATCCTCGACGGACTCTACATTGAGGACGGCGATGCAGAAGGCGAAATCACCACTTCCTCCGAAGCTGACATCAACCGCTACGGCGGAGCGGCCATCGTGCCCGACTATGCCCATGTGCGCAACTGCATCCTGCGCAACAACACGGCGGCCAACGGCGGCGGTGCCCTATTCCTTCAGGAGGGGGCTTTGGTAAGTGGCTGCATCATGACGGACAACTCCGCCGACAAAGGCGGTGCCATTTACGTGCAGCAGAACACCAAGGCCAACTTCGATCCCACCAAGTGGAACTACATCCGCAACTTTGCCCACATCATTTCCTGCACCATCTCCAACAATGAGGCAACTTCCTCGGGCGGCGGATTGTGGTTCAACAACAACGTGCGTGTGAACAGTTCCGTGCTCTGGAACAACAAGAGTAACAACGCGGCCAACGTGAACGGACAGACCGACCCCTTCTCCACCCAGGCAGAGTCGAACACCTCGGTCTTCTATCCCTTCTCCTACAGCGCGGTGGAGAATATTCGCATGGCGGGCATGAACAACATCAGCGTGAGCACCACCAACGAGAAGGGTGTGCGCTTCGTGAGCCGAGCCACCACTGACGGCAACGACTATTATTACCTCCAACACTACTCTGTGCTGGCGCGTGCCGGTATGTCGCAGCAGGACTATACCAACATCCGCATTTCCCACCCTGCTGAAACGGACATGCGCTTCTACTTCCCCACGCTCGAAGCAGAGGACATGGCCGGCAACTCGCGTACTACCTACAACATGAACGGGAGCACGCTTGTTGACCCTCCCGGCGAGAAGGACTTTGTGGAAATCGGTGCCCGTGCCTACAACGGTCCGCTCATCGTGACACCTACGGCCGACAATCTCATCACCCGCCTCTTCGTGGTGAAGCCCGAGGATATTGACGAGGATATCTTCGAGGTCATGTCCGCCTCTTCCTATACCAACGGCAAGCCTTTCGTGGAAGGCTGCTCTTTCGCCTTCCCGATGCAGAAGTTGGACGATGCCCTGCTCTATGTGCAGACGGCGCGCAAAACGCTGGGCGAAACCGATGTGAATGGTACGAAAGTGAAGGACACGAAGTTTGAAATCTTCGTGAGCCGTGGCACCTACTATCCCTACCGTACGGTAACGGGCCAGTATTCCTATTCGCGTGGCAATACCTTCCTCGTGCCCGAAGGCGTGAGTATCTTCGGCGGCATGCGCGATGACCTGGCCGACGGTACCAATACGGACACCTATTTCTATACTTCCACCGATACCGACCAAGACCTTACCGCCACGATTACAGTGGACGGCACCACCACCACCCGCAGCTTTACCCTCAAGGGACAGACCACGGAGAACATCCTCCGGGCCCGCGAGTTGGAGGACCTCAACCACAATTCGCTCATGGAGCCTTGGGAAATGAAGTACCAGACCATCCTCTCGGGCAAGAGTGTGAACTCCGAAACGGCAGACAATGTCTACCACGTCATCACCTGCATTGCCGACGAGGAATATGTGGGCACATTGCCAACACCTACCAACACTACCGGTACGCTCAACATCAACAATTACACCCGCGAACATACCGGCGTGCCCATCCTGCTTGACGGCCTGCAAATCATGGACGGCAAGGCATTGGGCTACGATGCAGCCTCTGTGGCCAACGCCTATTCCTATTATAAAGGTGGCGGTGTGTTGGTGGACGGCAACTGGCAGAAACCGACAAGCGGCAGCTGGAACGCCAACGGTACGGTGGACACTTCTGACGAAATCCATTCCCGTTCTACTGACCCCGCCGCTGTGGGCAAGCGCTGCATACCCTTGGTGGTGCGCAACTGCGAGTTTACCAACAACCGCGCCGGTGCCGGCGGCGCCATCTACAGTAATGGCGTGGTGGAAATCTTCTCCAGCAACTTTGCCCAGAATGCTTCCAAGCAGCGCGACGAAGTGAGTGTTACCCCGTTGGCCGACTTGCCCGAAACTTCCACGAAGTACAACGGCAACGGCGGTGCCATTTACAGCACCTATGTGCTCTCGGCCATCAACACCATCTTCGCCAACAACGAGGCCGGATTGGTGGAGGAAACTGCCGACCTGAACAACCTCACGGACAAAGGTTCGCGCGGCGGTGCTGTGTTCCACGGTGCCACGGCTGGCTATGGATCATTGCAGATGGTAAACTGTAACTTCGTGCGCAACCAGGCACTGAGCTATCCCGCCATCTACCTGTGCTACCCCAACCGGGGTGATGTCAACATGAGCGACAACCCCCACAAGGTGGTGAACTCCATCTTCTGGGGCAACGAAGTAACTCCCGACTGCACCATTTCCGGCACGGAGAAACAGGTCAACTTCGTGTGCAGCTATTGGAACCGCGTACCCACCAACGGAGCCATGGCCGAAGCCCCCTCCGTCTTCACCGACGCCCGCCTGTCGGCTGACGGACTCACACCCGGCATCGGCGAAAACCTCTGGTTCTGTGCCTACGAGGAGGGACGCGGTTGCGAGCCGCGCATGGACGACCGGGGTACCATTGACTACCGCACTATCTCCTACACACTCAACGAATACATCCCTAACCTGTTCAAGACAGGTACGTACTGGGAGAACGGCGACAACGGCACACCCGTGAAGCAGACCTTCGACAACAACGGCACGAAATACATTTGGGTTACGAACAACATCTACCTGAGCGATGAGAACAACGCGCTCAACGGACCCAACTTCGTCAACCCCTCCTTAGGCCCGGGCGTGAACAACTACCTGCCCTCAGCCGACTGGATGATGTCGCGCCAAAACAACCTGACGGACAACGGGTGGTCGCGCATACAACAGCAAATAAAGCTCAACGATGTCACGCAAAACTACGACTGCTCCTTCGTGACCGATGCCGGCGACTACATTGCACAAGGTATCTATGCTGACACCCGCAACAACCGCAAGGATAACAACTATATTAAGATGCCCATCGGCAACGAAATGTATATGGAGTTCACTGACGGCTCCCCGATGTTCCGCATCTCCAAAGACCCGAACCCCTCGCAAAACCAGACCTACATCGACCTCGGCGTGTACGAGTACCAGCACATTCAGCTCAACCCGCAGGGCGACGAGACGGACGTGCTCTGGGTGAGCACACAGGAAAAGCCCGAAAACGGCGTGGCCGATGGCAGCTCCTGGAGGCAACCTACCAGCGATATGCAACGCGCCATAGAAACCCTGCTGGCCAGCCGCAATAACCACCACAAGCAAATCAATGTCATCGAGGGCAACTACTCGCCCATCTATACCATCGACGGCTACATGGCCTTCACCATCAACTCAGGCTCACTCAATGCCGCAGCCACATTGCCCTTGGCCAAGGACAGACCGGGCGGTGAGGTCGATGGCAACCTGGGCGTGAAGTCGCTCACCATACTCGGCGGCTGGAGCAAGGATGTGGAAAACCTGTACAATGCGGAAACCTATCCCACCACGTGGGAAATGGCCGGACGTTCAGGTGTTGCAATGGATAAAATGTCCACGTTGCTTCGCATAGTCGACGCACACAACTGGTACAATGTGGGCTCTAATGCTTCGCGCATCTCAGCTACACAGGAGAATGCTGCCGACAACACACAGCGGGTCATCCCTATCACGATTGACGGCATTACGTTCCAAAACGTATATGGCAACAAGACCAATGAGGGTGCTGCCATCTATTACAGCGACCAGTATCAGTTCTCCGACCCCACCGAACGTGATGAAACCCTGCATTCTGGTGTGTTGGCAGCCGCTTCCGCAGACGGCGCACCGAAGCTTAAGCTCGGCCGTAGCATCTTCCGCCTCAACGGCAACGCAGCCACTGTGCCGGCTGTTACCATAGGACAGGGTGGTGGCAGCTCCTTGGTGTACAATACGCTCTTCCACAGTAATATGGGACAGTCGCTCCGGGCTTTCAATACCCATGTGGTGAATTGTACTTTCGCCCTCAACGGCGACAACGTGGGGTTGCAGAACGATGCTGCCGTCAGCACCACGCCCTCTTGGCATTCCTCTATCCTCAACTCCCTGCTCTGGCGCAACGGTGCTGAAGATGCCAAGGAATACGACCTGCCCTCAGAAACCACAGATTACTTGAGCGGCAACGCCATCTTCGGCGAGAAATCGGTTTACACCGCCGGAACGGTGGTGAACCACGATACAGGCGTGCTCTCCATTGCTCTTTCCGGTGGAGGAACGAACGATGCCAACCAGCCCTTGGTGGCTGACAACGCCGATGTGCTCTGCGGCCCCAACTTCATGCTTCCTCTGACCGAGGCAGTGGCCGAGGGCGACAAGGAGTTGCGCGACTTCCACCTCCGTCCCTCGGCACGCACCATCAACAAGGGCGACAACATCTTGTATCTGAACACTGTGGGTGTTGCAGCCGATACCCTTTCGCGCGAAAAGGACTTGGCTTTCATGCCCCGTTTTGCCGGTTCCACCACCGCTCCCGTCATTGACCGTGGAGCCTACGAGTACCAAGGCGACCTGCAGCGCGTTATCTACGTCGACCCCACCCGTATGGTGACGGGCGATGGCACTTCTTGGGGAAATCCCTACGGCCACGGCGAACTCCAGTCGGCCATTGACCTCGCTGCCGTGTTCAGCAGTATCAACACGGGACGACGTGCCTACGTGTTCTGCAAGGGCGGACAGCTGACGGGTGAACGGCTCACCCCGCGTGCCGGCGTGAGCGTATTTGCCGGCATCGAACCGAACTATACGCAAGAGGCCATAGCCATGAACCAAGTAGCTGAGGATACCGACCCTTATGCCGGCGGCTATTATGACAAGGACCTGACGGACTATGTAACCCGCGTGCTGGGCGACCGCCCGGGTATCGTTTCGCCATCAGCCCAGCGCACCGGCATCACCGGCGTGCAAACCGCCGGCAACTATGCCGCCATGGCCTTGCTCGACGGCTTCGACATCGCGCCGCAGCCTGCGGACGTAACCACTCCTGTGGTGGATTTGGGTGATGATACTACGCCTCTGCCCGTCGTGTTACGCAATGCTGTGATCCACGATGTCCACAACACGGCTGTCGAAACGGCTTCCGGTGCTGCCGCTGCCGTGAGGGCGCGCGGAGGACTGCTCTACAATGTGCTGGTGCGCGACTGCTCAGCACAGGCCGACGGCGTGGCAGCCACTTTCCTCGGCAACAAGGGACGCGCGGTGAACTGTACCTTCCTCGGCACCGGCGCAACAGGCTACGCACTGGAAACGTCGAACGACGATAACGAAACTTACCAGGTAAGCCATTGCATCACGTGGAATGAACAGCTTCCTCAGAATGAACGATTGGGACGCAAGGGCTCGTCTGCGGGTTACCAAAACTGCAATACCCTGAACGAGGGTTATCCCTTTGCACGTTACCTCCAGGCCACTGCCGACAACCATCCGGCCAAGCCCGCTGCCTTCACCGACAAGCAGGATCTGTGGTATCAGTTGGAAGAGAAGTCAAAACACCTTGACTTTGCTGGTACGGACTTCACCGATGCTTTGTACACTTCTTTACAGAGCGCGTTGGGACTGTCTGCCGATGAGCGTGCCATGGTCATACAATATGCCACCGACCGAGACCTGCTGGGCAATCCGCGTCTGCCGCAGTATAACCCGCTGATTGACCGGGGCTGTTACGAAACGTGGAATGTGCCCGAAGGAAAGGCGGCCAAAGCCACCTATGCCTATACGGGTGAATCCTCGCGTGGCCACTTGGCCGGAGGTCGCCGTCATCCACAGGAAGGCTCGGTGGTCTATGTGCAAAAGAACGCTTCGCTCGTGATGAGTTCCGATAATTTTAACCCGGCTTCCACTACGGCGGCGGGTCGCAACGAGGTGCTCCGCCCGGGCTATCTGCTCCTGTGCGAAGGAGCCTCACTCTTCAGCGAAGGCACGGCGGTCAGTCTGGGCCATGTCGGTGTGGAACGCACGGTTAATGCCGATGCCGGTGCTTTGGTAGCATTGCCTTATGCGTTCGATTTCTCCCAAGCACGTTACATCACGTATGATGCCTCGGGCCAGGTTCAGGAAACTGTGCCCGAATCCGCTACCGAAGTACTTTACTACGATGGCGAAGCCCGTGCCACCTACAACTATATTGCACAAACTGAACCGAACTCGCCTTGCTGGAAACCGTGTGCTGCCGGCGAACGTGCCGCCTGCATGGGTGTTTGGTATCATCCCACCGCTTCAGGCACTTACCGCTTTACCGCAGCCGATGTGTCTACCACCGACGGCAGTCAGCCCGTTTATCGCGAGGGCTATTTCGACGGTGCGTCCGAAGCGGCCAAGATGGTCACGCTGACACAATATGACAATCGCGATGTGGTGGGCGAGAAGCCGTATTATACCGTGGAGGAGAACATGGGGTGGAACCTCGTAGGCTCTCCCTACTTGGTCAGCGATTATCCCTGCTGGCTACCGCAGGGCACAAGCGTTTCTTTCGCTCCAGACGACTATCCCATGTCTCTGCCCCGCTTCTTCTATACGGCAGACGCTCTGGGTAATTTCTCCGCACATCCTTCGTGGAATGCCACCGAAGGCAAGGGACTTTCGCCAGCCACGGCTTTCTTTACCCAAACGGCCACTCTCCAGTCTGCCGAAACGCTCCGTTTCCTTCTGCCTCATTATGCCGGCGACACGCCGGTGGCTGCCGCTCCTGGCAAGGTGTTATCGTTGACCGATGGCCTGGGTCGGAAGGACGAAGTAACGCTTCAGCCCGATGTTGACAACGAGGGCTCGGTGGCTTTCCACCTCGGCACGGACGGCTTGCACTGGTCACCGCTTCAGCCGGGACTGCCGCAAATCTATGCCGCGACGGCGCAGGGGACACCGTTGGCGTGGGCTGCTTCCGTTCCTGTGGGCACAGCCATCCCCCTCGGACTGAATAGCGGTGCTGGCGGTCTCTGTAAGCTGGGCTTGCCCGAACCCGAAGCTTTTGCCGACTTCACGCACGTTTGGCTGACGGACAAAGTGACGGGGCTGGTTACGGACTTGAAACACGATGATTATACGGTGCCGCTCGAAGCAGGTGAAGCTACGGACATCCGCTTTACGGTACAGTTTGGCGGTGTCGCCCCGAACCCCGGTGCCAGTGGTGAACAAGCCCTCTACCAAATCACTGCCCGTAAGGGCTACATACACATTGAAGGACTATTAGGCGGCGAGAACATTGCCGTCTACGATGCTTCGGGTCGCCTCCTGCTCAGTGAGCACGCCCGCACCAACCATTATGCCGCGCCCCTTTTGCCGGGCAACTACGTGGTCAAAGTGGAAGGTTACAGTCGCAAGGTACAGGTTGCACCGTAGCAGAAGATCCGTAAAGGCCAGAACCGCAGCACACTCCGGATGATCCGGAATTTCTATAATTTCTGTAATTTCCGGAATCTCTGGATTATCCGGACTTTCCGGACTATCCAATCCCCCCCTAAAACCCGAAAAATCACCTCCCTCCCCTAAAAAAACGCAGCGGAATGCGCTTGCTTCCTGAGTAATCCATATATTCGCGAATTATTAAACATTAACGCGCCCCATGGAACACCGGAACAAGAACATTCCGCTGCAACACTATCCCGACGGCACGCCGAGTGTGATGCGCAAGCCGACAGTCTACCAAGAACTTCACTTCTACCGCAAGAGTGATGTACTGGTACAGCTGACAAAAGCCTTCTGTGAACGCTTCCTGCCACCCTATGGCGACCGAACCGTAGACCAGATGGTACAGGCGGCACGCTCCGTTAAGCAAAACATTGTGGAAGGCTTCACTGACGGACAAACGTCTTTTGAAGTAGAGATGAAACTGCTGGGGATTGCTAAAGGCAGCAACAAAGAACTGTTAGAGGATTACCAAGATTATATCAAACAGCACGGCATACCCGAATGGGCCAAGGATAACCTCACGAGGTATAACAAAATGAGAGATTTCTGCCGGGCGCACAGTGATGAACGCGACTACCACCGCTTCTTTGCTATATGGAGCGATGAGGAAATGGCCAACATAGCCCTCTGCCTTTGTCACATGGTAGACAAGGCCTTGACCACATTCTTGGCAAAGCGCGACCGCGAGTTTGTGGAAGAAGGCGGCATCAGGGAGCGCATGACAGCCGCGCGGCTGGATATGCGCGGCACACAAAAACAGATTATTTCCCAGCAAGAGCAGGAAATATCCCAACTCAAAGCGAAGATTGCTTCACAACAACGAGAAATCGAGGCTTTAAAGGCAAAGTTAGCGATAATGTCCAGATGATCAGTCTTTCCGGTTAATCCGGAATATCCGGAACCTCTGAAATCTCTAGAACCTCCGGACATTCCGGACATTCCGGAATATCTGGAATATCCGGAATCCCTAAAACCTCCTGTCATTCCCCTACAGTTTTACTCCTTCAATCCCCCGATTGCATTAACATTTTTAACCTTGTACAAATCAATTTGTGCCAAATCTGTTCACAGCTCTGGGCTTCGAATTCTCAACTCGGCGACTTGTTACGGTCACTCGCCATGTAATTTTTCAACACAGGCTGCGAAATCTTTCACACTGGGCTTAGAAAATTCTGAAGTAGGCTTAGAAAATCCTAAGCCTAGCCTTGTAACACCAAAAGTAGGGGCAGAAAATAAGGAAGGGAGCTTTGATTGAGGCTCTCTTCCTTTTGCTGTAGCAAATATACGCCTAAATGCGCTAAATGCCAAATCTGTATTTTCGGATTTAACATTCTGAAATTCCGTTAAATGATTCGGATTTCGCCAACGGTAATTCTGACTGGGCTATCCCGATACAATGATGTCAACAGGGGCTTTGCCGTTTCGCGAACTTAGGCGGCGGCTCGGAAGAAGCAAATCAAAACTGCCGTTTTGTTTTCTTCTTCTCTCGCCTTGCACTACTTTGCTTCGCGAACTTAGGCGGCGGCTCGGAAGAAGCAAATCAAAACTGCCGTTTTGTTTTCTTCTTCTCTCGCCTTGCACTAACTTTGCACAAAAATTAACGAATAGACGGTATATGACTGTCTTTAGCTACGCTAATAGCGAAGAAACCATGATTTATCCTGCTAATTTCGAGAAGAAGATAGGTTTTACTGAAATAAGAACGCAACTGAAAGGACGCTGTATGTCGGCCTTGGGTACGGAATGGGTGGACAAACAACTGCATTTCATGACTTCAGCCGAAGAGGTACGCCAAGCCTTGGCCGAAGCGGAGACTTTTGCACGCTTTTCCGAAGAACACGGCGATGAAGTGGAAAGCGAATTTTTTGATGTCAGAGAGGCGTTGCTGCACATCAGACCGGAAAGGACTTATCTGGAAGAACTGGACTTGTTCAACCTGAAACGGTCGCTCAAAACCGTACAAGGGTATGTGGAACTCTTTAACCTGCAGAGCGACGGGGACACCGAAACTTACCCTATCCCACATAACAATGACGATGAGGAACAGGCCGCTGTCGATGCCGCCGAACCTCGCTATGTATATGCCGCTCTAGCGGGGATGACGCGCGGCGTGGCCACATTCCCAGACATTATCGCGGGCATTGATGCCGTGCTGAACAAATACGGCAAGGTGAAGGACACAGCTTCGCCGGAATTGCTGACGCTGCGCCACCAGATTGAGGTAACCGTTCGTAGCATTTCCCACAGTCTGCGCACCATCATCAGCGATGCTCAGGCATCGGGGTACATTGACAGAGATGTGGCTCCCACGTTGCGAGACGGACGGTTGGTAATTCCAGTTGCGCCGGCGTTGAAACGTAAAATCAAGGGAATCGTGCATGACGAGAGTGCCACGGGTAAGACGGTGTTTATCGAACCCGCTGCCGTGGTGGATGCCAACAATCGCATACGTGAGTTGAAGGCTGCCGAACGGCGCGAGGTGATGCGCATTCTGCAAGCGGTGAGTGCCACCATCCGTCCGCATATACAAGATATTCTCGGCTCCTTGCATTTCCTGGCCCACGTGGACTATCTCCGCGCGCTCATGTTGTTCTCGGAAGCGTTCCGCACAATTGTCCCGCAGGTGGAGGCCGACCCGGTTATTGACTGGCGGCAGGCTCGACACCCGCTGCTGGAACAGTCACTCTTGCGTCACGACGGCAAAATCGTGCCGCTCGACGTGAGCCTGCCGCAAGGCCGCCGCATTCTGCTCATATCGGGACCTAATGCGGGCGGAAAATCGGTCTGTCTGAAAACGGTGGGATTGTTGCAGTATATGGTGCAATGCGGTATGCCCGTTCCTGCGGACGAACGTACCAAGGTGGGAGTATTCGACAGTATATTCCTCGACATGGGCGATGAGCAGAGCATAGAGAATGACCTGTCTACTTATTCGTCGCACTTGTTGAACATAAAGACGATGATGCGCCAGGCCGGGCCGCGCAGCCTCTTGCTGATTGATGAGTTCGGCGGCGGCACGGAACCACAAATCGGTGGTGCGCTGGCTGAGGCTTTCCTGAGCCGTTTCGTGAAGAACCGCTGTTACGGCATCATCACGACGCACTACCAGAACCTGAAGCATTTTGCGGAAAAGGACAAGGCGGTGGTGAACGGCGCAATGCTCTACGACCGGGCGCAGATGCAACCGCTATTTATGCTTCAGGTGGGACATCCGGGAAGTTCGTTCGCCGTGGAGATAGCCCGCAAAATCGGTATTCCGGAGGAAGTGATAGCTTATGCCACGGACATCGTGGGCCGAGACTACGTGATGAGCGACAAGTATTTGCAGGACATCGTGCGCGACAAAATGTACTGGGAAACGAAACGGCGAAATATCCGGCAACGGGAGAAGCAACTGGAGGACACGCAGGAACGCTATGAAAGGGAAATGACGGAACTGCAACAGGAACGGCGCGGCATCCTGGCTCAGGCGAAGGCGGACGCGCAGCAGTTGTTGGAGGAATCGAATGCACAAATCGAAAACACCATACGAAGCATCCGCGAAGCACAGGCCGAAAAGGCGGCAACGCGTCAGGCACGCGCCGAACTGGCGGATTTCCGCGAACGCTTGCAGGAGGAAACGGACGAACAGGACCGCATAGCACGCAAGATGGCGAAAATCCAACGCCGTCGTCAACGGAAAGAGGAGGGTGGGGAAACGGCCCGGCAACGGAATATGCAGGCGGAGGCTACGGCGGCTGCAGCCCTGCGCGGAAAGGTGGCTGGTAAGGGGAATGTGGCACCAGGTATGGGCAGACCAAAGGACGACGACTTCGGGGTGGGGGACACGGTGCGCATCAAGGGTCAGTCGGTGGTGGGCACCATCAAGGAACTGACGGGCAGTTCGGCGCGCGTGCTCTTTGGCATGATGTACAGCCAGGTGGCACTGAAGAAATTGGAGCACGCCGAAATGCCGCAACAACCGGAGGGCGTTGGTCCGGCGGCGACGTTTGTCAGCAAACAAACGCGCGACATGATGTATGAGAAGAAATTGCATTTCAAACCCGAAATCGACATACGGGGTATGCACGTGGACGAGGCACTCAACGCGATTGCGTATTTCATAGACGATTCCATACAGTTTGAACAGGCTCGGGTGCGCATCTTGCACGGTACAGGCACAGGTGCGCTGCGGGAACTGGTGCGCCAGTACCTGCACACTGTGCCGGGGGTGAAGCGTTACCACGACGAACACGTGCAGTTCGGCGGTGCAGGCATTACGGTGGTTGAACTGGAATGATGGTGTCTCCACCTTTACGAAAAATAGTCTATCAAAGGCTATTGAAATCTATCTTATACTTATAGAAATCTATAAATAACTATTGCAATCTATAGAACCCTATAGAAAATGAAAAATGCCGGCGTGCAAGGGGTAGAATAGTTAAGAGTAACCATAAAATCCTTACTCCAAACACAGCCGGCGGAGATCGTACATCGAACCGTTGTAGATGTTCAGGTCCACTTTCTCCTTGATGCCGGGCAACCGGCCGCAGTCCGTATGTTGCCAGAACTTCCACGCTCCTTTATAGGTAAGTGAGCGCACGTAATAGTGAGCTATCCAATAGGGGTAGCGGTCGAACTCCGGCGTGTTGAGGTACGTAAGGCGGAATTTATAGTTGGTATAAAGAATAGGTGGTACGCCGTAGGCTTTCTCTACTCTTTTCAGCCATTCCAATGCGCCCTTGCGTAATTTTTCCGGTGAAAGTCCGCCGGTTTCCTCAATGTCCAACACCGGGGGTAGGTCGCCCTCTTCCAAATGGGCTTGCCGGAGAAAATAGTCGGCTTGTTCGCGTGCCGGAACGAGAGGCTTGAAATAGTGATAAGCACCGCGCAGGAAACCGTATTCGCGGGCTTGGTAGAAATTGTCGTTGAAGTTTTCGTCCAGAAAACTCTTGCCTTCAGTGGCTTTGACAAACACAAAACAGATGGCTTGTTCGCCGATTTGGGCTTTCGCTAATTGCTGCCAGTCGATAGTGCCTTGATGGTGACTGATGTCAATGCCACGGATAGAGTAGCCTTCGGGATACACTTCATTGCCGTACAAGGCCTGCCAGCGTGAGGTGTAGGGGGCTACTACATAGATGTACACCAGATAGCAGACCAAAGCTGTTACAGCCATCCATCCCAAACGGATGGAGATGTGGCGCAAGGAGGACGATACATGATTAAGTTTCCGTTTGCTGTGCGCCCTTCCACCGCCTCCTGACCGCTTCCGACCGTTCGATGCGGTGCTGCGGCGTGGGCTGCGGCGGGAAGGAGTATGTGTGGAGCGATTGGTTTGCATGGGTGAAGTATTTGATAGGGATGCAGGTCGTGAATGAATTATTCGTGCATCATAATGGCTGAATAGATACGTCCTGATTGGTTGCCTAAGCGGCGGGCAGAGAAGAAGCTGTCGGAATGGGTAAACGTGCAGAAGGGGGAAACGCTGATTTGGTCAAGGGGCACACCGCCCTCCTCCAGCAGAAAAACATTGGCAGCCTGAAGGTCCAGATGCGGACGTGGCGAAACGGATGCATTGGATGATACCGAAGGATAAGAAACGACAGCAGAAGGGAAGCCTGCTTCGGGTGCGGCAAAGAGTGAGGCCACTTCTTCACCCACTTCGTAAGCGGCAGAAGATATGCCCGGCCCCAACTGCGCCACCACTTCGGTAGGAGAAGTGCCATAACGCTGTTGCATCAGGCGCAGCGTTTTTGCGACTATGTGCTTGATGGTGCCACGCCATCCGGCATGAATGGCAGCGGCTACCCGTTTGTTCGCGTCAAAAAGAAGGATGGGGATGCAGTCTGCCGTAGAAACACCGATACATTGCTCCAGTTGGTCCGTGACAAGTGCGTCCACTTCTTCCAAGGCACGGAGTTGTTCATCCTGTGGCAGACTTAGAAATGCCCGGTCTATACAAGCGATATGGTCTGTATGCGTTTGGCGGGGCAACCACAACTGTGAGGGCATAATGTCTAATTGTGCGGCAAGCCATTGGCGGTTGCGCGTCACACGTTCAGGGGAATCTCCGCAGTAGTGCGTAACATTGAATGCGGCATAGCTGCCCATATCGTTCATTTCCTGTTCCGTCAAAGGAAAAGGGGAAATGCGTGTGGTAGAAAAAGCCTGTACTGAGGAATGCAGTTGATAGTGGAGTAGGGTAGAGAGCCGGGACATAAAATAAAAGTGTTGTCGGAAACAGGATGGTAGGGAATGGGAAACAGAGGAGTTAAAGGCGCACGTCGGACGAAGCACCATATACCTCAACCCGTCCCTTTGAAGTTTGAAAGGCAGGAGTTAGTTTTCCAAATCCTCAATCTCGTACACCTCGACTTCGTCCCAGTCTTCCACCTCGTCGTCCGCATCTTCCGAATCCAGTCCGGCATCCCAGTCGGCGAAGTCTCCGGCGAACATCGTCGTGTCCCTGTCACGGTGAACCAGCGTTCCGCCCTCAGTGACGGACTGCAATTTGTTGCTTTCGCTGTTGAGTTCTTCCCAGAGCATATCCTTGAGCTGCTGGAGGCCAAAGCCAGTAACGGCAGAGATATATACTACTGGCAAGTCCGCCGGAAGGTCTTCGCGGAGCATCTCCATCAGTTCCTCGTCCAGCAGGTCGCATTTCGTAACGGCCAACACGCGATGTTTGTCAAGCATTTGCGGGTTGAACTTTTCCAGCTCCGAGAGCAGGATCTGGTATTCCCGCCCGATGTGTTCAGTATCGCCCGGCACCATGAAGAGGAGCAGCGAGTTTCGTTCAATGTGGCGCAGGAAGCGCAGTCCCAGACCACGCCCTTCGGCGGCTCCTTCAATGATACCCGGAATGTCGGCCATGACAAACGATTTGCCGTCACGATACGCCACCACGCCGAGACTCGGCTCCATGGTGGTGAAAGGATAGTTGGCGATTTTGGGTCGCGCAGAAGAGAGCGCGGAAACCAGCGTGGATTTCCCGGCGTTGGGAAAACCCACTAAGCCCACGTCGGCCAGCAGTTTCAGTTCCAGAATTACCATCATTTCCTGCATCGGCTCGCCGGGTTGCGCGTAACGCGGAGCCTGATTGGTGGCAGTGCGGAATTGCCAGTTGCCCAATCCGCCCCGGCCTCCTTTCAGCAGCATCACCACTTGTCCGTCGGCCACAACGTCACAAATGTATTTGCCCGTTTCGGCGTCATAGGCCACAGTGCCTGGAGGAACGTCAATGTAGCGATCGGCACCGTCGGCACCATGCGAGCAACATTTGGAACCGTTGCCACCATTGCCGGCAAACACGTGGCGTTCGTAGCGCAGGTGGAGCAACGTCCAGTAGTTATGGTTGCCACGCAGATAGACGTGGCCGCCGCGTCCGCCATCACCGCCATCAGGTCCGCCGTTGGGCTGGTATTTGGCGCGGTGCATGTGCATGGAACCTCTGCCACCCTTTCCGGAGCGGCAATAAATTTTCACGTAGTCGACAAAGTTCGATTCGGGCATGTAAAATTTGGTTTGTGGTGGGGAAGTGGTTGTTGGGTTTTTCAGAGTTGGTCAATCACCGCGCAAAGCGCCGCATTGATTTCCTCCAAAGCACCGTATCCTTTCACGGTATGGCGTTTGCCTTCAGCTTCGTACCATGCAATGAGCGGAGTTGTCTGTGCGTGGTAAACATCCAGGCGTTTCTTGATGGTTTCAGCGTTGTCATCGGCACGGCCTGATGTCTTGCCTCGGTTGATGAGTCTTTCCATCAACATCTCTTCGGGCACATCCAGTTCGAGCATGGCGGCCACTTCCGTCTGCCGTTCAGCCAGCATAGCTTTGAGAGCTTCAGCCTGCGGCACCGTGCGCGGGAAGCCGTCGAAGATGACGCCTTCGCAGGGGCAGAGAGCGTCGTAGGTGGCAGCCAGAATATTGATCATCAGGTTGTCAGGTATGAGTTGCCCTCTGTCAATAAAAGCCTTTGCTGTCTGACCCAGTGCTGTGCCATGTTTGATTTCAGCGCGCAGCACATCTCCGGTGGAGATATGTTTGAAACCGTATTTTTTTACGAGCAGGTCACTTTGGGTTCCTTTGCCGGAACCGGGAGCACCGAAGATGACAATATTTTTCATAGGGTGAAATATTTGATTAGAAAACAGGATATATCAGTTATAAGCACGGCCGATTTGCCTGTGCCATCAGATGGTTGAAGCCTTATGCCTAAGCCTCCACGACGGTGTAGATATTGCGGAGGTTGCGTCCTTCGCCATCGTAGTCCAGACCATAACCCACGATAAACTCGTTGGGGATTTCAAAGCAGCAGTAAGGGATGTCAAGGTCTACTTTCAGGTTGCCGGGTTTGACGAGCAGCGAAGCGATGCGGATTTCCTTGGGATTTTTCTCTTGGAGCAGCTGGAGCAACTCCTGCATGGTCAGTCCCGAATCGATAATGTCTTCCACGATAACCACGGTGCGGTTCGTGATATCTTCTTTCAGTCCGATGAGTTGGCTGACCTTCCCGGTTGAAGTCGTTCCTTCATAAGAGGAAACCCGGATAAAAGAAATTTCGCAGGGGATGTCGATGCCTCGCAGCAAATCTGCGGCAAAGACAAAAGAGCCATTGAGTACCGCCAGGAACAAAGGATGTTCATTTTGAAGGTCTGCACTGATACGTGCGGCCACCTCAGCCACGCGCTGCATGATTTTCGCTTCGGGGATAGAAACCGTGAACTCACGGTCGCGAACCTTGATTTTTTCCATAGGTTATTTGTTTTTTTGCGTGCAAAGATAGTGCAAGGCGAGTGCAAAGAAAAATGAAAAGCCAAGGGATTTTCATTTTCTGTGCCGAGCCGCAGCCTATTTTATGTAAAGATAGTGCAAGGCGAGTGCAAAGAAAAATGAAAAGCCGTGCAAAGTGAGAGAAAAGAAAGAAAAAACCGCAAGGTTTTGTGATTTCTTTTCCGAACTGCAGCCGACTTTATGTAAAAGCCAAGGGATTTTCATTTTCTGTGCCGAGCCGCAGCCTAATATCTATATTATATATGTATATAGGCATCAAACTTTTGCCTTTTGTGCTACCTTTGCCGCCATGAGAGCTTTTGAATTGCATTCAGACTACCAACCTACAGGCGACCAGCCCGAAGCCATCCGCCAGCTGACACAGGGCGTGAAGGATGGAGAACCGGCCCAGGTGTTGCTGGGCGTAACCGGTTCCGGAAAGACTTTTACCGTGGCCAACGTCATTGCCCAAGTGGGAAAACCCACCTTGGTGCTGAGCCACAACAAGACCTTGGCCGCACAATTATATACCGAGTTCAAGAGTTTCTTTCCCGACAACGCCGTAGAGTATTACGTATCCTATTATGATTATTACCAGCCCGAAGCCTACATCGCTTCGACCGACACTTATATAGAGAAAGATCTGGCCATCAACGAAGACATTGACAAGTTGCGTCTGGCCGCCACTTCGGCGTTGCTCTCCGGGCGCAACGACGTGATAGTGGTGTCGTCCGTTTCGTGCATCTATGGCATGGGCAACCCCGCCGCCTTCTACGAAAGCGTCATTGAGTTGCAGGTCGGTAAGATACTCAGCATGAACAGCCTGCTCAACAAACTGACCGATTGCCTTTACGTGCGAAACGACGTGGCTCCCAAAGCCGGCAATTTCAGGGTGAAGGGCGACACCGTGGAGGTTTATCTCGCCTATGCCGACGACATGATGCGCATCAGCTTTTGGGACAACGAAATAGATGCCATCGAGGAAGTCGACCCGCTGACAGGCCACCGCACAGCCTCCTTTGAGGACTACAAAATATATCCCGCCAACCTGTTCATCACCTCCAAGGAGAGTGTGGAAAGGGCTATCCGCCAGATACAGGACGACCTGATGGCGCAAGTGGCGTTGTTCAAGGAGGCCGGCAAGGAACTGGAAGCGCAAAGGCTGAAGGAACGGGTGGAATACGACATCGAGATGATACGCGAGCTGGGCCACTGCTCCGGCATTGAGAACTATTCGCGCTATTTCGACGGCCGCGAAGCAGGCACGCGGCCTTTCTGCCTGCTGGACTTCTTCCCCGAAGATTTCCTCATGGTGATAGACGAGAGCCACGTGTCCGTGCCGCAAATTCGCGCCATGTACGGCGGCGACCGTTCCCGCAAGGAATCGCTTGTCAACTACGGTTTCCGCCTCCCGGCGGCTTTGGACAACCGTCCCTTGAAGTTCGAGGAATTTCATGAACTGGCAAAGCAGGTAATCTACATCAGTGCCACACCGGCCGACTATGAGCTGGAAGAAAGCGGTGGGGTAGTGGTGGAACAGGTGGTGCGACCCACAGGACTGCTCGACCCGCCCATAGAGGTGCGCGACACGGACTATCCGGTCGATGATTTGATGGAGGAGATACGCCAATCGCAACAGGCGGATACACGTGTATTGGTCACCACTCTGACCAAGCGCATGGCCGAAGAACTGACGGATTACCTGCTGAAGAACGGCGTAAGCACGGCCTATATCCACAGCGATGTCGACACACTGGAACGTGTACAGATCATGAGCGACCTGCGGCGCGGCATATATCAGGTACTGGTGGGAGTGAACCTGCTGCGCGAAGGACTTGACCTTCCCGAAGTGAGCCTCGTGGCCATTCTGGATGCCGACAAGGAGGGATTCCTGCGCTCAGCGCGCTCGTTGACACAGACTGCCGGACGCGCCGCCCGAAACGTGAACGGCAAGGTCATCATGTACGCCAAGACCATCACGCAGTCGATGCAGCAGACCATTGACGAGACGGAGCGCAGAAGGGCCAAGCAAATGGCATACAACGAGGCGCACCACCTCGTGCCGCGCCAGATTGTGAAGTCGCTCGACCAGAATGCGCTGGCCTCACTTTCAGCCAAGGGGGCGGAACAGAAATCTCAGCACGCCAGCCTCTCCCTGCATACGAAAGGCTATGCAGCGTCGCAGAACGACTACCTCCGCGTTGCGGAACCGGCGGCGGCTTACGGCAAGCAGCCCATGGACAAGCAGGAGCGTATCGGGCAACTGAAAAAACGGATGAAGGAGGCGGCGGCACAATTCGACTTTATCCTTGCCGCCCAGCTGCGCGACGAACTTCTGGCCTTGGAAAAGGAATAGGCACAACACGACTGCTGTCAATAAACAATGAGGTTATCAAGCCACACGGGACTTTCGGGCCAACAGCCCTGCGCTCCGGTAACTTGATAACCTCATTTTGTATCGTATCATCCCGGCAGTGGACTATTTGAGCACCACGCGGTCGCCCAGCACGCTGGCAAACATCCTTTCCACCTTGGTCAGTTCCATATATTCCTGCAGCAATTTATTGTACCGCTCCGGTGCGTGGACCACCTCCGGCTGTTTCATGTCCGCCAGCAACTGTTTCAGACGTTGGCGGATGAGTGCGTATTTGAAGTCGTGCAACAGCCGGGGCACGATTTCCTCCAGCCGATACAGTTCGTCCACGTATGCCGCCTGATGGCGTTCGCTCAGCGTGTAGCGTTCCTGTCCTGTCCGTGACGCCAGCGCGCTCACCTCCGGGTTCTCGTGTTGGCTGAAATAGTTCAGCGCATCCCAGTCAGCTTCTTCGGCGTGAGCCACCGCCTCGCTGAGAATTTGCCGGCAAAGGGGGTGCGCAAAGCTTACTTCGTCGGCTTTCAGGTCCTCGTCAATATATTGTGCCACGCTGACGGTCTGTTCGTCATCGTTCTCCCCGTCAGCAGCCACCTTCATCGGCTTTCCGCCGTAGCGTATCACGATGCCTATGAGCAGTTCCTCCTCAGCCGGCACCCGTGCCAGTGTGCGTGGAAGCGGGGTGGGGGATGGTGTTTCCGGATCGGGCTGTATCTCCTGCGTACGGCTGTCTTTCTTTTGGCGGTCCTGCGCTTTCTGTCGCAGTTCCTTGTTGATTTCGTTCACAATTAGTTCCTCGCTGACCTCCAGCTTGATGGCACACTCCTGGATGTACGTTTGCCGCACGATGTCGTTGGGAATGACGGAGAGGCTCTTCACCACATTGGCGATGAGTTCGGCCCTTTTCATCGGGTCGCCCTGCACGTCGCCCAGCAGCAAGTCCGTCTTGAATTTGATGAAGTCCACCTGATGCCGGTCTATGTATTCCTGCACCTCCTGCGGCTTGTGGTGGCGTGAGAAGCTGTCGGGGTCCTCGCCGTCGGGCAGCAGCAGCACCTTCACGTTGAGCCCTTCGGCCAGCAGCATATCGATGCCACGCAGACTCGCCTTGATGCCTGCCGCATCGCCGTCGTAGAGCACTGTGATGTGGTTCGTGAAACGGTGGAGCAGGCGGATTTGTCCCTCTGTGAGCGACGTGCCCGACGAGGCCACGACATTCTCGATGCCGCTTTGGTGCATGGAAATCACGTCAGTGTAGCCCTCAACGAGAAAGCAGTGCCCCTTGCGCACAATCGCGCTTTTGGCCTGGTAAAGACCGTAAAGCTCGTTGCTCTTGCTGTAAATTTCACTTTCGGGGGAGTTGACGTATTTCGCCAACTTCTTTTCGCTGCTGAGAATGCGGCCGCCGAACGCCACCACCTTGCCGGAAACCGTATGGACCGGAAAGATCACGCGCCCATGGTAGCGGTTTTCCAAGCGTCCGTCGTCGCGGCGGTAACAGATGCCCGTTTTCAGCAGATACTCCTCGCTGAAGCCGTGTGCCAAGGCGGCCTGTGCGATGCCGGCCTGCGCTTCCGGCGCATAGCCCAGGTGGAAGCGTTCAATCATGTCGTCGCGCACGCCGCGCGAACGGAAGTAGGCCAGTCCTTTCGCCACACCCTCCACATCGTTCCTCAGCGCGTTCTGAAAATACACCGAAGCCCACTGGTTGAGCGCGAACATACTTTCACGCACGCTTTGCCGCGCGCGTTCTTCGTCGGTCATCGCTTTGTCTTCCACCTCGATGCCCACGCGCCGTCCCAGCCATTTGATGGCTTCGGGGAAGGTCATCTGTTCGAGTTCCATCAGGAAGCCCACAGCCGTGCCGCCTTTGCCGCACGAAAAGCATTTACACATCTGTTTGGCCGGCGAAACGGTAAAGGAAGGTGTCTTTTCGTTATGGAAAGGGCAAAGTCCTTTGTAGTTCGCACCGGATTTGCGTAGGGTGACAAATTCCTTCACCACGTCGACAATGTCTGTGGCGTCCAGCACGCGTTGCACGGTGTTTTGGTCTATCATGGTTGAATGATTTGCTATATATATAATAAGGTATAGGAGAGGCTGTCGGCTTCAAGACCGCTTTCGCCAACAATGGCTACCCTAAAATTCTATTAAACATAACCACCATTCCAAAGTTTGGCTATTGTCAGCGCAGAGTGGCTGGCAAAACGGACGGACGGCTGCGCGGAGATGGCTGATCCAAAGACAGGAAACATGAACCACCGAACAGTGACCATGAAGTCTGAAATGATAGCCACGAAACATGAAACAGAAGCCTTGAAGGTTGAAACCGGAACGATCCATCCTGAAACCGGAATGATATGTCCAATGACAGAAGCCGCCAATTCGGAATTGGCTGTCACTGATGCCAGATAAATTCCGACAACCGTTTACAGGAAAAATCCGGCCGCCCAATATGTGAGCAAGGAAGCTACGTAAGCCACCACGGTGGTATAGACTGCGGTGAAGGCAGCCCAACGCCAACCGCCGCTTTCGTTGCGGATGGCTGCCAACGTGGCGAGACACGGAAAATACAGCAGCACAAACACGAGGTAAGCCAAGGCTGTGGCCGGCGACATCTCGCTGGTGAGGGCCTGTGACAGGCTGACGTATTCATCATCGCCGCTTTCGGGCTGCGCAGCGTCGGCATACATCACGGAGAGCGTGCTGACAACCAGCTCTTTCGCGCCTATGCCGGACAGGATGCCCACGCTCATGCGCCAATCGAACTGCATGGGAGCGAACACCGGCGTGGTGATGCGCCCGAGGCGTTCCAGGTAGGAACCGTCGGCTGTTTCGGCAGCTGCTACCGTTTCCTGCGTTTCCATCGTTAGTTTTTCCGTTTCGGAGGCCAGTCGCGGGAAATAATCCAACGCCCAGACAATCAAGGAGAACACGAGTATCAGGCCGCCCATCTTGCGCAGGTATTGCCGTCCCTTCTCCCACGTATGGCGCAGCACGGAGCGTGCCGACGGCAGGCGGTATGGCGGAAGTTCCATGACGAAGGGCAAATCGGGGGTGCCGATCTTGAGTGTACGGCTGAAGAGTTTGGCCGATGCCATGGCGCATAATACGCCTATAAAATACAAGGCGAGCATCACCCAAACGCCATATTGCGGGAAGAAGGCGGAAACGAGCACCACATACACGGGGATGCGGGCCGAACACGACATGAAGGGCAGCACGAGCATCGTAATCAGCCGGCTGCGCGGGTTTTCGATGGTACGGGTCGCCATGACGGCAGGCACGTTGCAACCAAATCCCATCACCATGGGTATGAACGATTTGCCGTGCAGGCCGATGCGGTGCATCAGTTTGTCCATGATGAAGGCCGCACGCGCCATGTAGCCGGAGTCCTCCAGGATGGAGATGAAAAGATACAGGATGAGGATGTTGGGCAGGAAGACAATGACCGCCCCCACCCCACTGATGGCACCATCGGTCACCATGTCGCGCCACAGTCCCTCAGGCAGGCAGAAGGAGGCAAAGTCAGCCAGTTTGGCGGCCAGCCATTCAATCCAGCCCATCGGATAGGCTCCCAGTTCAAAGGTGGCGTAGAACACCAGCACCAGGGTGGTGATGAATAGAGGGAAGCCCCACAGGCGGTGGGTGGCCACTTGGTCAATTTTCTCGGTGAGCGTGCTGCCTGCCGCGCGTTGCCGTGGCCGGTAGGTTTCGCGTAGGGCCCCCTGCACGTAGCCGTATTTCGCGTGGGTGAGTGCCTCCTCAGGCGATTCGTGGAGTTCCTGCGCCAGACGTTGTGTTTCTTCGTAGCGCACCGCCACGAGTTCGTCATGTTGCGGCAGACTCTCTACCAGGCGGCCGGCCTCGCTGTCGCCCTCCAGGAATTTGATGGCCAGATAACGCGTGGAATAGCGCGAACGGAGAGCCTGGTTTTTCTGGAAAACGAATTTGATGCGGTCAATGCTCTGTTCGAGTTCCGGCCCGTGGTTGATGTGGATATGGCGCGCCAGTACCTCGTTGCGTCCCTGGCTTTCGTAGACGGCGATGACCGTTTCGAGCAACTGCTGCAGGCCGCGCCCCGTGCGCGAAACGGTGGGCACCATCGGCACACCGAACAGGGCTGACAACTGGGCATGATCCAGCACGTCGCCGGCACGTTCCAGTTCGTCGAACATGTTCAGGGCCACCACCATCCGCTGGTGCATATCAATGAGCTGCGTGGTGAGGTAGAGGTTGCGCTCCAGGTTCGAGGCATCCACCACATTGATGACCACATCGGGCATTTCGTCAATCAGGTGGCGGCGCACATAGAGTTCTTCGGGCGAATAGGCCGTGAGCGAATAGGTTCCGGGCAGATCGACCAGCTCCACGTGGTAAGTTTTCTGCGTGGTGCCCGATTCGGCACAACGTGTGGAGGCGGTGCAAGCCGCACAAACGCTGGTGCAGGCGGGATTAGAACATTGGGAAGTGGACGTAGGGAGCGTGAAGTCGAAGTGTCCCACCTTGGCATCCACGGTCACGCCGCTGTAATTGCCCACGTGTTCGTGTCCCCCTGAAGCCAGGTTGAAGAGAGATGTCTTCCCGCAGTTGGGATTGCCCACCAGTGCCACGCGGATGGTGCGCCGTTTGTCCTCGGCCATCGATTTCATGCGTGCCTGCAACTGCAGCCGGGCCTCTTCGGCCTCGTCGGCACCTGCGGGCAGGCCCTGGAGTTCGGCGGGCTGGCGCAGGCGTTCATCCGTCGCTGCCTCGCTCTCGCTGACCACCTCGACGAGTTTGGCCTCCTCGCGTCGCAGGGATATTTTGTAGCCCATGATTTCGTACTCTATGGGGTCGCGCAAGGGCGCGTTGAGTATCACCTTCACGGTCTTGCCTTTCACAAAGCCCATTTCCACGATGCGCTTGCGAAAGCCGCCGTGGCCGGCCACCTTCACGATGACGCCGCACTGGCCTGTGGATAAATCGGATAATTGCATGAGTTTGTTCTCTTGGTTTGCGAATGCAAAATTACGTGTTCTGCCCATGTGGGCAATAACCCGATGTGAGTATTTTTTCACGCCGAGCCGAGCCGGCACTCCACCGGGGCGTACCTCTGCCCTGCCCTACGCTCGTTCCAGCTCCCGGATTTTGTATGGCAGCACCGGCTCTCGGCGTTTCTGTACGCCGACTTGTCAGTGTTTCCCAGTAAGGGTACAACTGTTTCTCAGTAAGGGTACAACTGTTTCCCTGCAAGGGTACAACTGTTTCCCTGCAAGGGTACACTGACGTGCAGAAACGCGAAACCCCTGTGCAGCACCTCCGCCACGGAGCGCAGTAACGGAGAAAGTAGGCCGGGGCGCGCCGGACGCGGTGTTGAAAAACCAGAATGCCCGTTGCCGAAAAGAAAAATAATGTAATTTTGTGCGCAAAAGCAGTTTGATTTTTCCATGAAACCCCTATTAGATTTTATATGGCCATGTCAGTTGCCCTACGAGGAGCAACGCGAATCCATGACACAGGTGCTGGAAAGCACACACATCCACAAGTTTTTTCTGACCGGCAACTATGCCGCCGAGGCGGCAGAAGCATTGGCCGATGACCCGCGCGTGACGCTCTGCGGCAACCTGGCCGTGGAAAGTACCAAGTTCCTACGGCAGATTACGCCGAAGCTCACGGCAAAATATACTATGGTGTGGCTCTCGCACCATCGTCTGCAAGTTGGCTACCGCGCCATTGACCGCATGCTCCAGGTGGCGGAGAACAGCATCGAACGGCCGGACACGCCTTTCATGCTCTACACTGACCGATATGATGCCAACGGGCCGCATCCTGTCATTGATTACCAGGAGGGGGCGTTGCGTGACGACTTCGACTTCGGTTCGCTCCTGCTTTTCTCCACTTCCACCTTCCCGGACTTTCTGGCGGCGCGTCAGGGCGTGCGCTACAAATATGCGGCGTGGTACGCGCTGCGGCTGTTCGTCAGCCAGCAACCGGACCGGCTGGTCCACCTGCGCGAGCCGCTCTACACGGAAACGGAAACGGACCTGCGCACATCGGGGCAGAAGCAGTTTGACTATGTCAACCCGGCTAACCGCGAGGTGCAACTGGAGATGGAACGTGCCGTGACGGAACACCTGAAGACCATCGGGGCTTGGCTCGCTCCCGACGAGCTGGACGATGCCACGGCGGGCGAACCGGAGGATTGGCCGGTTACGGCGAGCGTCATCATTCCCGTGCGCAACCGCGTGCGCACCATCCGCGATGCGGTGGAGAGTGCGTTGGAACAGGAGGGCGACTTCACGTTTAACGTCATCGTGGTGGACAATCACTCGACCGACGGCACGTCGGAAGCCTTGGCGGCCTACGATGCCGACAGCCGCGTAGTGGTCATCCGCCCCGAACGCACGGACTTGGGTATCGGCGGATGCTGGGACTTGGCCATCAGGCATCCGCAGTGCGGACGCTACGCCGTACAGCTCGATTCGGACGACCTTTATTCCTCGCCCGGCACGCTGGCACGCATCATCGAGGCTTTCAGAAAAGGGAAGGCGGCCATGGTTATCGGCAGCTACCGTATGGTGGATTTCCAGCTGAACACGTTGCCGCCGGGACTGATTGCGCACACGGAATGGACGGCGGAGAACGGACGGAACAATGCTTTGCGCGTGAACGGGCTGGGCGCACCCCGCGCTTTCCGCACGCATTTGCTTCGGCAAATGGGATTTCCGAACACGAGCTATGGCGAGGATTATGCCCTCGGACTGGCTTTTTCCCGGCGTTACCGCATTGCACGCATCTTCGACGAGCTGTATCTGTGCCGCCGCTGGGAGGGTAACTCGGATGCCGCCCTGAGTGTGGAGAAGGTGAACAGGAACAATTTGTATAAGGACTTGCTGCGCACCGTCGAGCTGCGGGCACGCAAACGGATGGTCAGCGAATGGAACAGGCCGGTGGACGAGGAGGAAATCATGCGCTTCGTGGGCCGGCAGCTGGACCTCTGGCCGGAAGCGGCGAAACGCGTGGCGGACCTGAAGGAATTGGTTCAGATACGCGAACTGCCGCTGGAACAGGCGGGCAGTCTGGCGGTGCAACTGAACCCGGCACGCATCGTGAGCACGGGAGCACGCATCGACAAGCAGGCTTTAAAACAGCGGCCTTGTTTCCTTTGCAAGGAGAACCGCCCGGAGGAGCAGCGTTCGCTGCCTATGTTGGGCTCATTGGAGGTGCTGGTGAACCCCTTCCCTATCCTGCCGGGACATCTCACCCTACCTACGCGCCGGCACAAGCCGCAGTCGCTGGACTTGCTGGTGCACCAGATGGTGCCGCTGGCAGCCGGTATGCCGCAACACCTGATTTGCTACAACGGTCCGCGAAGCGGGGCTTCAGCTCCCGACCACGCGCATTTGCAGGCGGGACTGCGCGGCGTAGTGCCCTTGGAACGCGACTGGAAAATCTATGAGCCGCGTCTGACGAGGGTGTTTCCGCTGCAGCCGACCGACGAGGCGGAACTGGAACACTTGGGCTACCCGATGACGCACCAACCGCACCTGGGCATTTATTTGCTTCAGGGGTATGCCTGCCCGGCTTTGGTGGTACGCACCACACCGGACGAGAAGGTGCCGCACTTGTTGCAAAAGGCGTTGGGCATCTTGCCCCCAGGAGCGGAGGGCGGCGAGCCGGACGTGAACTTGCTGGCTTGGCGACAGGACGGGGCACCGACACGGGAGGACGAGATTGTCATCGTGGTGTTTGCCCGACGCAAGCATCGGCCGGCGTGCTATTTTGCCACGGACCGTACGCAAATGCTGGTGAGCCCGGGGGCATTGGACTTGGGGGGCCTGATTATCACGCCGCGACCGGAGGATTTCGAGAGGCTGAATACCTGCACGGCGCAGAATATCCTGCGCGAGGTGTGCCTGACTCCGGCAACGCTGACGGGTCTTTGCAAGAAACTGCAACCGCGCTCTGCACGCGCCAATGCGGAGGATACTGCCGCTCAGCTGGTTACGCCGGATGAGTTGGCCACCCAGCCTGTTCAGGTGGGTATATTGCACGCGCCGGAGGTGGAGTTCACGCTGAATGGCCCTTATACGGCGAAGGGAACGCCGGTGGAGGGCGCACAGAAGGTGCGTTGCAGCTCGGGAGGTATTTTGTGGCAGGACAACCTGTACAGCGAACTGACTTTCCAGCCGCAGACGGACGACGCGACGTTCACGCTGCCCGGCGTGATGATTGGCAAGGAGTTTCATTGGCAACAACAACAGGCGCAGACGTTTACGGGGATGCTCCGCATCGTGGTGTACGAGGAACAGCTGGTGGTCATCAACGAATTGCCGGTGGAGGAGTACTTGCTGAGCGTGGTGTCGAGCGAGATGAATGCGGAGGCTCCGATTGAGATGCTGAAGGCGCACGCGGTGATTTCGCGCAGCTGGGTGTATTGCCAAATGGCGGCTCGACAAACGGGACGGGGCGGCGACGGCGCGGGGTTCTTTACTGGCTCTCGCCGCGACGGGGAACTGATACGCTGGTATGACCGCACGGACCATACGCTCTTCGATGTTTGTGCCGACGACCACTGCCAACGCTACCAGGGTATCACGCACGCAGCGCACCCGAATGTGGTGGAAGCGGTGAAGGCTACCGAAGGACAGGTGATCATGACGGCGGAGGGTAACCTCTGCGATGCGCGTTTCTCAAAATGCTGCGGAGGTATCAGTGAACGGTGGTCGACGTGCTGGGACGATGCGCCCCACTCTGCCTACGACACGCCGGTGAGGTGCGCGGAACCGGGAGCTCCCGTGAGACTGCCGGATTTGACGCGCGAGTCGGAGGCGGAACAGTGGATCCGAAGTACTCCGCCGGCGTTCTGCAATACGTACAGCAAGGAGTTGCTGCAACAGGTGCTCAACGCTTATGACCACGAGTCTACGCCGGATTTCTTCCGATGGAGAGTGACAATCAGCCAGCAGGAATTATGCGCGCTGGTTCAGGAACGGACTGGTGCCGACTTGGGACAAATCCTGCGCTTGGAGCCGGTGGAACGCGGCACGAGCGGGCGACTGAAACGCTTGCGCTTTGTGGGTACTAAGGATTCTTTGGTTGTGGGTAAAGAACTGGAAATCCGTCGCTTGCTTTCGGCTTCTCATCTGTACAGCTCTGCCTTCGTGGTGGATGCGCTGAACGTGGACGCTGAGACGCAAGTGCCCGAGGCTTTCTGCCTGACGGGGGCCGGATGGGGACACGGCGTGGGTATGTGCCAAATTGGTGCTGCCGTGATGGCTTCCAAAGGTTATGCTTACCGCACTATCCTGCAACATTATTATCAAGGTACTACAATAGAAACTTTGTCTGGTGAATAATAAATAGGTGTTCAAAAATTTTTTATATGAAGGCTTTCGTATCGGACGAGAAACTGCGGATAGCCGCAGAACAGGGAGCGGACGGATTTGTCGGTGCTGTGCTTGATGCCATCAAGGAGGCGGCCGGCGGGAAACTGGACGCGGATTCCATGGGGCAACTCTCACCGGAACAAATCACGCTGTGGGGCTATTTTATCCTGCGCGACGAGGTGATGGACGGTGGCTTTGTACAATTGATCTATAACGGCTACGGCCCTTTCTTCTTCGACAATCCCTTTGCCAAGGCGATGCGTCTTTGGGGGCTGCACGATTTCAGCAAGGTGCTGTACAAAGCGAAAAAGCTGTATGACGAAAGAAAGGCGGAACTGACCCGGGAACGCTCGGACGAGGAGTTCATGGAACTCTTTGAGCAGAATCCGGAATTTGACGAGCTGGACGATTATTTCGTGGAGGAGGAGGAAAACATCACGAACGCTATCGCGATGTATGTGGACGAACACCTGGATCTTTTCGTGGAGGTCCAGGCATAGCTTCTTCCTTGTCTGCTTCCATATCTGCTGCCAATTTTCTCTTCCATAGTATCTTGGATAGTATCTTCCTCGCGCCACATTTTCTTCCTGAATAGGCGTTATATATACGGAACTCCCCCGAGCCGATTGTCATCGATTCGGGGGAGTTTCCTTGCTGTATAAAGAGATGTTACTGTAGTCCGTATAAAGCGGGTCGCTTACGCTTACTGCATACTGCCTCCCACAATGTCCAAAAGCTCTGCCGTGATGGCTTGCTGACGGGTCTTGTTGTAGGTGAGCGTGAGCTCGCGAAGCAGTTCGTCGGCATTGTCCGTTGCCACTTGCATGGCAATGACGCGGGCTGCGTGTTCGCTGGCCAAGCTGTCGAGCAGTGCGGTATAGACCTTGAGATGGAGCGACCGGGGGATGAGCTGTGACAGCACTTCGGCAGGCGAGGGTTCTACAATGAAGTTTAACGCCGGAGAATGGGGAGAAGCCGTTTCTTCCCCACCCTGCTCTGAGGTAAGACTGAAAGGCAGCATTTCTTCCGTGACGAGCTGCTGCGAACCGGCACTAACGAAATGATGGTATATCAATTCGGCCTTGTCAATGGCTCCCGTCACGTACAGCTCCATCAAATGGGCTGCTACCGCAGATGCGGGTTCGTAGGAGGGATGGTCCAAAAGGGAAGCGTGGTCGTCGGTGAAGGCAAATCCAGCCTTGCGTACGGCATCAGCGGCTTTCTTGCCAATGGGAATGACCTCGACGATTTCCACTCCTGCACTGCGATAGGCGGCTACGTGGTGCTGGAAGGCTTTGATGGCATTGGCATTGAAACCTCCACAGAGAGAAGAGTTGGAGGTATAAAGGGCTATGGCCACACGCTTTACCTCACGCTCGGCTGCGTAGGGCGTTTCGGCACTTCCTTCCATACTGGCCACAAATGTGGTCAGCATGTGGGATAACCTGCGCTCGTAGGGACGCATCGCTTCGATAGCCTGCTGCGCCCGGTGTAATTTGGACGATGCCACCATCTTCATGGCGCACGTAATCTTTCGGGTGCTGTTGACAGAGGCTATGCGTGTTTTTACTTCTTTGAGTGAGGCCATAGAGTATTATCCTTTATATTGTTCGGCAATGTCAGCCGCAATGCGTTCTATCTCTTTGCAGATGTCTTCTGTCAGTTGTCCTTCTCCAATGGGTTTGAGGAGGGTGTCGGCATAGCTGCTGCGGAGTACCTGAAGGAAGGTGTCCTGAAAATCGCGCACCTTTTCAATGGGCACTGTCTTCAACAGGCCGTGTGTACCGCAATAGAGAATGGCCACCTGCTCGGCAACGGGCATGGGGCTGTACTGGGCCTGGATGAGCAGTTGGTTGTTCTTTCGGCCACGGTCAATAGTCATAGCGGTAACGGGATCCATGTCGGAGGAGAACTTGGCAAAGGCTTCAAGCTCACGATACTGGGCCTGGTCAATCTTCAACGTACCAGCCACCTTCTTCATACTCTTGATTTGGGCGGCACCACCGACACGGCTTACGGAAATACCAACATCAATAGCCGGGCGGAAGCCTTGGTTGAAGAGGTCGGAAACGAGGTATATCTGTCCGTCGGTAATAGAGATGACGTTGGTGGGGATATAGGCGGAAACGTCGCCGGCCTGCGTTTCGATGATGGGAAGTGCCGTCAGAGAGCCGCCGCCCTTGACAAGTCCTTTAAGACTGGCGGGAAGGTCGTTCATCTTCTCGGCCACTTCTTGCTGGTTGTTGATTTTGGCAGCACGTTCCAACAGGCGGGAGTGCAGATAGAACACATCGCCGGGATAAGCCTCACGACCGGAAGGACGGCGCAGGATGAGCGAAACTTCACGATAGGCTACGGCTTGCTTGGACAGGTCATCGTAAACCACCAAGGCGTGTTTGCCACGGTCGCGGAAGAACTCACCGATGGCGGCTCCGGCAAAGGGAGCGTAGTACTGCATGGCGGCAGGTTCACTGGCCGTGGCACTGACAATGACGGTGTAGTCCATGGCACCGGCCTGACGGAGTGTGTTGACAATGTTGGCAACGGTAGAGGCTTTCTGGCCGATGGCAACATAGATACAATATACCGGGTCGCCGGCAGCATAGTTATGCTTTTGGTTGATGATGGTATCGATGGCAATGGCAGTCTTACCCGTCTGGCGGTCGCCGATGATAAGCTCGCGCTGTCCGCGACCGATAGGTATCATGGAGTCAACGCTTTTCAGACCGGTCTGCAGAGCCTGTGTTACGGGCTGGCGGTAGATTACACCGGGTGCCTTGCGGTCGAGCGGCATGAGGTACTTCTCTCCTTCAATGGCCTTGCCTCCATCAATGGGGCGGCCAAGAGGGTCGATGACACGGCCGAGCATCTGTTCGTTGACTTCAATGGAGGCTACTTTACCCGTACGCTTTACGCTTTGTCCCTCCTTGATGCCTTCTGAGGAACCGAGCAACACAACCCCGACATTATCTTCTTCCAGGTTCATGGCCACGGCCATTACCCCGTTTTCAAATTCCACCAGCTCGTTCTCCGTTACGTGGGTCAGGCCGTAAATGTGGGCCACACCGTCACCGATAGAAAGTACGACACCTACTTCCTCGAACATGGCATCGTTGCTCATGTCGTGCAGTTGGCGCAAAAGCACTTCGCTAACTTCGCTGGGTTTGATATTGTTCGACATATAGTAGAATAATTCTGTTTAAAATTTAAAGCGACAACTCACGCTTGATTCTGGCCAGTCGCGTCCGCACACTGGCATCCAACCGGTAAGTATCGTACGACAAGATGAAACCTCCTTGGATGGAAGGATCTACAACGACCCTATAGTCAACACGGCATTGGGACTTCTCCTCTACCCATTGCTTCAGTTTTTCAACGAGTTGCGGAGCTACGTCTGTCGGCACAACGAGTTCTCCCTGAATGATGTGTTTGCTTCGGCGGTAAAGCGTTCCGTAAGAATGGGCTATGAGCATCATGGATGCGGTGCGTTGCTTCTTGACCACCAACGGGAGGAAGCGTTGCAATGTTTCTGATGTTTTTTCGCCACCGCCTGCTGCTGTAAGGAGTAACTGTAGTTTCTGTTCGTCCGTTACCACGGGATTGATCATCGCTTGCTGCAAGGCCGGCAGTTTCACGAAAGATTGGGCCAACGAAGTCATTTCAGCATATACGCGGTCTTCTTCGTGGCCTTCCGTTGCGAAACGAAGCAACGCCTTGGCATATCGCATAGGTATAATACCCAAATCCATGTTATCTGATAGCTGTTACTGTTAGATTTAGGAAAATCGAATGGTCACACTATATAAAGCAAGGTGCAACATAACCTCTGGCTTCCTTTGTCAATGTCTATTTACAAACTTCATCCAGCAGGCGTTCCATGAGCTTCTGCTGTTCGGCATTGCCTTTGAGCTGTTGACGCACCACCTTTTCTGCAATGGCAACCGAGAGGTCAGCTACAGTCTGGCGGATGTCGCGCAGTGCATTTTCTTTCTCCACGACAATCTGTTCCTTGGCTTCTTGGAGGAGTTTGGCTCCTTCAGCCTGCGCCTTTTCCCGTGCCTGTCGCACCATGCTGTCGCCCATTGCCTTGGCTTGGTTGATGATTTCTGCCTGACGTGCGTGGGCCTCGTTGAGCAGTCGTTCACATTCCTGCTCGATGCCGGCCAGCCGTTCATTAGCCTCATGTGCTTTCTGGAGAGAAGCGTCAATGTAGGCTTTGCGCTCCTCCACCATCTTGGTGATGACGGGGAAGCCGAACTTTGCCAACAGGCAGAATACTACCAAGAAGGCCAAAAGCATCCAAAACAAGAGTCCAAGGTCGGGCGTCAATATGGATGGCAAATTGATAGACTGCATAAATTCATGTTTTGTTTACCCGGCCGGATGTCGGAAATCATTTCCGAACACCCGGACAGGCATAGCTGTTAAAGGAAAAGGCAAAGCAAGCAGACGATGACGGCGAAGAGAGCCACACCCTCAACCAACGCGGCGATGATGATCATGTTGGAACGGATGTCGCCTGTAGCCTCGGGCTGACGGGCGATAGCTTCCATGGCAGAGCTACCAATGCGACCGATACCCAAACCGGCACCAATGGCGGCGATACCTGCGCCCAAACCGGCACCTAACTTTGCAATTCCTGCTGCTTCTAACAATGCAAGTAGTAACATAATGTTTTAAGATTTATGGTTTATAATTTTGTTCGTTTGTATCCGATATCAAGCTGCATGATGTTCTTCAGGATGGGCCAAACCGATAAAAACGGCACTCAGCATCGTAAACACATAGGCTTGGATGAAAGCCACCAGCAGTTCCAGACAATTCATGAAAATCATGAGCAAGAAACTCACAATGGTCAAGGGAGTACCAATCACGGCACCCAACTGGCACGTGATGAATATCACACAGGTAAGAGAAAGAATAATGGCATGTCCACCCATCATGTTGGCGAAAAGACGCACCATCAGGGCGAAAGGTTTGGTGAAGATGCCAAACAATTCTATCACAGGCATCATCGGTACGGGCACTTTGAGCCAAGTTGGAACGGGAGGCCAAAGTATCTCCTTCCAATACTCTTTGTTTCCAAAAAGATTGACGAGCAACATGGTGCATACGGCAAGGAAGAAGGTGATGTTGATGTTACCCGTAATGTTAGCACCGCCGGGAAAAACAGGTATGAGTCCCAAAAGGTTGGTGATGAAGATGAAGAAGAAAGCTGTCAGGAGGAAGGGGGCATAAGTGCGGTAATGCTTCTCGCCGACAGAGGGGCGGATCAGGTCGTCGTTGATGGACATGACAAACATCTCCACCAGTCCGACAAAGCCACCCGGTGCTTTGTCGCCCGCTTCACGTCCCTTGTACCACCGCGCCGTACAGAGGAAGATAATCAACATCAAGGCCACCACAATCCATATCTGAACCACGTCCTTGGTAATACTCAAATCCAGCGGGCGTACAGATGTTCCATCGGGCAATTGTTCAAAGATTTTCCCGTTGGATTCCTCATTGAGGAAAAATCCTTCGTAGCTTCCGTCAGCACTTTCGTGGAAGCGTGAAGAACTGAACACATGCCATTCGCCCCCTTCACTTCGCACGATGACGGGCAGGGGAATGGAAATATGGTGTCCGTTCCAGGTGGTGATATGCCAATCGTAGGCATCACTCATGTGGCCCAACACGATTTCCTTCACATCCACCTTGCCTTCTTCGGAGGAAGACGCTACAGCATTGACCGCACCGGCTACCCAAAGAAGCATAAGGCAACAGAATAATCTTCGCACCTGTTTCATTCGTATATTCAAAATCATGACTTTTTGCTAAAGTTACGTTCTGCCTTGGTATAGAATATGGTCGTTACGACCAATCCTACCATGTACAGAACCAAAAGGATGATGGCAAAAGGAAGTATGTCGTGCCCCCAGGCAAACACGTAAACCAACAGCAACAAAATGGCCAGCAGCAAACGGAATGTCTTGACCAAAAGATAAAATCCCAAAACGCTTTTACCACCACGCCTCAAAAGAGGAATGTACGCTGAATGAGCCAATGCACTATATATAATAAGGAGTATGGCCAATCCTGCCGTGGAAAAGAGCGTTTCAATTGCCCATGTTTTACCCACAAGTTGTGATATGCCCAAGAAGGCAATAACAATAATACCGTAAGCCGCAGTTTCAACAGCCAAGTATTTCACTGCCAGTTTGGAGAGATTGTCCATAGGAGCACACGTAACTCAGTCAATTCCAGCAGTTATTGCTCCACACAAACCGACACCTCATCGCGCGCCACCTCCACGAAACCGCTTTTGATGGTCACCACGCAAGGCTGCGGTCCTTTACATTCCACCTGTCCGGCAGTCAGTATGGAGACGATGGGAGCATGGTTCTTCAGCACTTCAAAACGCCCCATCTGGCCGGGCAGCATTACGCTGTCAGCCGTACCTTCAAAGAGCGTCTTTTCGGGCGAAACAATCATTACTTTCATTTGCTTTTCCTTATTACCGGCATAGGCTTATGCCTGAGCCATCAGTTTCTTACCTTTTTCAATGGCATCGTCGATGGTACCCACATTCAGGAAAGCCTGTTCTGGCAGGTCGTCCACTTCTCCGTCCAATATCATGTTGAAACCACGGATTACCTCGTCAATGGGCACCATGACACCCGGTACACCGGTAAATTTCTCAGCCACAGTAAACGGCTGGCTCAAGAAACGCTGTACGCGGCGGGCACGGTTCACCGTCAGGCGGTCTTCGTCGGAAAGTTCGTCCATACCCAGGATGGCGATGATGTCCTGCAGTTCCTTGTACTTCTGCAAAATCTGCTTTACGCGTCCGGCGCAGCGGTAATGTTCTTCGCCAATCACCTTGGGGTCAAGAATACGCGAAGTGGAATCCAGCGGGTCTACTGCCGGATAGATACCCAGCTCTGTAATCTTACGGCTCAACACCGTAGTGGCATCCAAGTGGGTAAAGGTCGTAGCCGGAGCGGGGTCGGTCAAGTCATCGGCAGGCACATATACAGCCTGGATGGAAGTGATGGAGCCATTCTTGGTGGAAGTGATACGTTCCTGCATGGCACCCATTTCACTGGCCAACGTAGGCTGATAACCTACAGCCGAAGGCATACGTCCCAAGAGCGCCGACACTTCAGAACCAGCTTGCGTGAAACGGAAAATATTGTCAATAAAGAAAAGGATGTCAGAAGTCTTTCCTTCAGCGGCTCCCGCATCGCGGAAACTTTCTGCAATGGACAGACCGGAAAGAGCTACAGACGAACGTGCTCCGGGCGGTTCATTCATCTGTCCGTAAACCAAGGTAGCCTGACTTTTGGCCACCTCATCGTAGTCTACCTTCGACAGGTCCCATTCGCCACGTTCCATGGCTTCTTCAAAAGCTTTGCCATACCGTACGACACCGCTTTCAATCATTTCGCGGAGGAGGTCATTTCCTTCACGGGTACGTTCACCTACACCGGCAAACACGGAGAAGCCATCATGACCTTTGGCGATATTGTTGATCAGCTCCATGATAAGAACCGTCTTTCCTACACCGGCACCACCGAAGAGGCCGATTTTACCACCTTTGGCATAAGGTTCAAGCAGGTCAATCACCTTGATACCCGTGTAAAGCACCTCACTGCTCGTCTTCAAGTCTTCAAAACGGGGAGGTTCGCGGTGGATAGGATAAGCACCGGTTGAACGGTCGAGTGGCTTCAAGCCATCAATCGAATCGCCCGTCACATTCATCATGCGTCCCTTGATCTGAGGGCCGACGGGCATGGAAATCGGCGCACCCAAGCAGCGCACTTCCAATCCACGGCTCAATCCGTCAGTATTATCCATGGCCACCGTTCTCACGGTGTCTTCGCCAATGTGCTGTTGCACTTCCACCACGATACGTCGGCCGTCGGGGTGTGTCAACTCCAAAGCTTCGTGAATGCGGGGCAACACCTCTTTGGCCGAAGCCCCTTGTACTTCAAAAGCCACGTCAATTACCGGACCGATAATCTGCGAGATATATCCCACCTTCATCCTGTTTTCAGTCTTGTCCATTCAATTATATCGAGCTAAAGTAAATTATATCTGACAGCGCATAACCTCCCGAATGCCTGTTTTACGGATAGCACCAGAGGTTATTACCTTTTTCGTGGCCGCAAAGTTACACTATTTGAGTTAAGAAACAAGTTTCGTCTGATTTATTTTCTCCTTCCCACCCTACATTCCTGCCATATATGCCATTTCCCCATCTCATAAGCACACTTTTATGTATGGTTGCCTCCAAAAATGATGAACGATGGAACACTCCTGCTGCGTCCAGTGAACCAATAGGCTATTTATCCCCCGGCAATGCAAACCGAAGCTGCAAAACAGCCCTATTATCCAATTGTAAAAAAACTTATATCAGTTGCATGGTTTACCCCTGAACACGGCAGATTGTTGCAAACTTGTTTCAATTCGCTTACAATTTTTAAACAAAAACCTTTGCGTTTCATGGGCATATCGTATTTTTGCACGGTGCAAAGGCTGGGAGCTATATATATTTAAGATGTATGGCCATTGGTCTTAGGGCACAGTCCTAAGTAGAGTTAGACAAACCTAAACCCTCGCAATATGGATTTATTTTATCTGGGAATATTGCTATTCCTGATTGTATTAGCCACTTTTGACCTCTCGGTGGGAGTTGCTAATGACGCGGTAAACTTTCTCAGTCCCGCCGTTGGCGCGAAAGCCGCCAAGTTCAAAACAATTCTGTTGGTAGCAGCCATCGGCATCTTTGTGGGAGCCAGCACATCGAGCGGCATGATGGACATTGCCCGCCACGGCATCCTCAACCCATTGTATTACACGTTGGACGATGTCATGTGTATCTTCTTGGGAGTAGCTGCGACAGATGTCATCTTGTTGGATATTTTCAACACACTGGGCATGCCCACCTCTACCACGGTCTCCATGGTCTTCGGCCTGTTGGGCGGCAGTACCGCCTTGGCACTCTCCAAGGTGGTCGGCGAAGGGCTAACTTATGCAGAACTTATCAACACAGACAAGGCACTCAGCGTCATCATCGGTATTTTCCTTTCTGTAGCCATTGCCTTTGTGGTAGGTTTGATATGTATGTGGATTGCCCGTCTTGTATTCACCTTCCAATATAAGAAACATTTGCGCTGGAGCATTGCCCTGTTCGGTGGTTTGAGCGTGACGTCGATTTTCTATTTCCTTTTGGTCAGTGGATTAAAGAACAGCACCTTGTTGTCAGCCATTGGATGGACACCTGATTGGATTGATGCTCATCGCACCACCATCCTTTTGTCCTGCATTGGCGGATTTACAGTCCTGATGGAAATCCTCCACCTGCTGCGCGTCAACATCTTCCGCATTGTAGTACTCTTCGGCACCTTTGCCTTGGCCATGGCTTTTGCCGGCAACGACTTGGTGAACTTCATCGGTACGCCGCTGGCCGGATTGGAGTCCTTCCTCGATTTCACCGCCAATGGAAACGGTCAGACTCCGCAAAACTACTGTGTCAGCGTCTTGGCCGGCGAAAGCAGCCTGCCCGGCAAGCAATGGTTCCTGATTGGTGCCGGTGCCATCATGACTTTGGCCATATGTACGTCCAAGAAGGCGCAGAAAGTGGTGGAAACAACCGTTAACCTCTCGCGTCAGGACGAAGGCGAAGAAGTTTTCTCTTCCTCCAAAATTGCCCGTCGTACGGTTCGCGGCGTACTCAACACCACCCAATTTATTTCCGCTTTCATCCCCGCCGGGGTGTCGCGTTGGATTGACAGCCGTTTCTCTCACGAAGGGACAGAGCTGGATGAAGGTGCCGCCTTCGACCAAGTGCGTGCAGCGGTCAATCTGGTGTTGGCCGGTCTGCTGATTGTTGTCGGCACCACATTGCAATTACCCCTCTCCACAACCTATGTTGCCTTCATGGTAGCCATGGGTTCATCCTTGGCCGACCGTGCCTGGGGCCGTGAAACAGCCGTTTACCGCATCACTGGTGTGATTACGGTTATCGGTGGTTGGTTCATCACCGCCGGAGCCGCTTTCATCGTCAGTTTCCTGATTGCCACCACCAACCATTTCGGCGGTTTCATTGCCATGATACTGGTGATGTGCGTGGTAGCGGCTGTTGTCATCAACAACAACCGTAAGTTCAAGCAAAAACGCGAACAGGACAATGTCGACACGCTGTTCCGCCAGTTGGTACGCACGCACGACAAGGAGGAAACGTGGAAACTCCTGTTGGAACACGTGCGTCGTACGCAGGGCGACATTCTTGACTTTACGCGCACCACCTTCCACAGCATCACCCAGGGCCTGATGCACGAGAACATGAAAGAATTGCGCCACGCCACACAAGCCATTGACGACGAGAAGTCGTTGTGGAAACGCTATCGTCGGAAGGAAATCCTGGGTATGCGCAAGATTCACTATCTCCTGGCCGTGGAGAAAAACACGTGGTTCCATCTGGGCTGCAACAGTGTGACCCAAATCATCTATGGTCTGAAACGTATGTTGGAACCCTGCGTAGAACACGTGGACAACAACTTCAAACCGCTACCCCAGGACTATGTGGACGAATTTATCCCCGTCTGCAACGATGTTGACCGCTTCTTGGAAGAAGCCCGCAGGATGATTGTCGAGGGCGACTTCAGCCGTTCGGATGAATTGCTGGTGGAAGGTAATGCCATCAAGAGCCGCATTTCACAGATTCGCCATGCGCAGCAAACGCGCATACAATGTGAAGATTCCAACATCAAAATCGCGTTGCTCTATCTCTCCACCTTACAGGAAACCCAGGAAATCATCAGCATTACCCGCCACTTGGTAAGAGCTTCCAAGCGTTTCCAGGTGCAATAAAATATTTCAGAAAAGACATTGCTCAGTCTGAAGTTATAGCGTTACTTTTGCCGGTCATTTCATCCGACCGGTCTGACGGTACGCTTCATAACTTCAGACTTTATTTATCTGTAGTTCTGTTTATCACTTGCAAAGACTAACGCCATGCTACGCTTCGACCATAACGAATTGCCTTACAACGCCCCTTATAACCGATATCCTTCCGCTGACTTGGAGCGGCTGGGAGAGGTATGGGGCAAGATAGAACACATACCGCCTCAATGCATCTATTGGTGCGGAAGCGGTTCGGAGCAAGCCGTGGATTGGTGCTTGCGCCTGTTTTGTCGCGGCAAGGGGCAAGCGGCGGCGTTCACTCCTTCCCGCAGTCTGTACCGCCGCAGGGCGCAAGCCAATTTCGTGGATTTTCAGGAATTTCCCCTCCATTCGGAAGATGGTTTCAGGTTGAACGCCGATCTTTTTTTGCGGAAAGTGTCGCCGGCGGTCCGGCTGCTCTTTGTCTGTTCACCTAACAATCCCACGGGTACACTGGCCGATACGGCTGAAGTAGAACGTATCCTGTCTGTTTTCAGCGGTATGGTCGTGGTGGACGAAAGCTATATGAACCGCACCCAGATGCAAACGCTGCTGCCCTTGATGAACAAGTACAGCAATCTGGTTATCCTGCGCAGCTTTTCCCACACATGGAATGCAGCGGCATTGCGCATGGCTGCCCTCATCGCTCATCCCGACGTTATCGAGCGGATAAAAAGAATGGGGTATGCCCATCCCTTGAGCCTCCCTCAGATAGAGGCCGCCACCCGTTTGGTGCGCAACATTGGAGAAGTCTACCGCTGGAACCGCAGCTTGGTGGAAGAACGGGAACGCATGGCTGCTGCGCTCCGCGAGCTGCCGTCATGTATCACGGTGTTCCCCTCTGCGGCCAATTTTCTTTTTGTCGAATTTCAAAATTCGTCCGCTGTCTGCCAGTATCTGCGCAAGCAGGACATAGCTGTAAAACCCTATGGCCGCTTCCTGCGTATCGGTATATTGCTGCCTGCCACCAATGCAGCTCTGCTGGCAGCCCTGCGAAAAGGAAATCTCTGATTGCGTGCTGCGTCTGTAGCAGTGCCCTATCCTTCTTGCCTTCTATGATGCGCTTATCCGCAATTTCAGGGCCACAAACGAGGATTGATCTTTATGCACATCTCCAAACACAACGTAGCTTGAACTCAGGTCGAAATACCCGGGTTCAAGCTACGTTGTGTTTTTGTCCTGTCTTGTCAGCGGCTATGCCTCGGACTGAGCTTCCTCGTCCTCCTCGTCAATGCTTATCATCGTAGTTACCCAGAAAGTAACAATCGTCAATACAGTGGCAATGATAAAGAAATTGAGATAGCCCACAGCCTCTTGCAGGTAACCAGCCACCATACCGGGCAACATCATGCCCAAGGCCATGAAGCCCGTGCAGAAAGCGTAGTGGGCTGTTGACTGCGGTCCACGTGCGAAATACAGCAAATAGACCATATAGGCAGTGAAGCCAAAGCCGTAGCCAAACTGTTCGATGAAAACGGCTACGTTCAATGCCCCGATACCTTCCGGCTGGAAATAGGCCAAGGCAATATACACCGCATCAGGAAGGGTAATGCTCAAAACCATGGGCCAAAGCCAGCGTTTCAGTCCGCCCATTTCGGCGATGCAAAATCCACCGATGATACCGCCCAATGTCAGTCCGATCACCCCAATGGTGCCCTGCACCAAGCCCAAATCTCCCGTAGTCAGTCCCAGTCCACCGTGTGCGGGGCTGTCCAGCAGGAAGAGAGGGCAGATTTTTACCAAGAGTGCTTCCGGCAAACGGTAGAGCAGCATGAACAATAAGGCAGGTACTACCTGGGGCTTACGGAAAAAGGTGGCAAATGTATGGAACGTGGTGGAAATAGACATCACCTGTTTGGCAGCGTCTGTCTGCGTCCGGGGCAGCAGGATGAAATTGGCCAAAAACAGCAGGCCGAAGACACAGGCTGCCAGATAGAATGTAAACGACCAAGCCATCGAGGGAATGAAGCGTGACTCCAGAAAGCCTGCAATCATGATGAACAACCCCTGACCCACTATGGAGGCTATGCGATAGGCGGTGGAGCGTATTCCAACATAGAATGCCTGCGTCTTGCTGTCGAGTGCCCGGATGTAAAAGCCGTCGGCGGCAATGTCGTGGGTGGCACTGCTGAAGGCCACCAGCCACAGGATGGCCAAGGACCATTGCACGAAATGCGAGCTTTGCAGCGTAAAGGCAATCCCGGCAAATGATATGGCCAACAGCCACTGCATGGTCAGAATCCACCATCGTTCGGTGCGGAACGCATCCACCAAGGGACTCCAAAACGGCTTGATTACCCATGGCAAATAGAGCCAGGAAGTATAGAGCGCGATTTCACCGTTCGACAGTCCCAGACGGCTGTACATCACGATAACTACCGCTGTTACAATCACGTAGGGAATACCCTCGGCCATGTAGAGTGTGGGCACCCACAACGCAGGTCGGTTCTTGATAATTTTCATGTGGAAGAATATGAAGCAATAAAATCAGGATTTCTCATTGGTTTCGTCCGTGGGCCGCGAAGTTGCCAATGCAACCGGCTGAGGATTTGGCGAAACAAATGAGAAATCCCGAAATATACATGATTTGTCTTGATGTTACGATGCTCTCAGGAATAGAGACAAGCCTTATTTGGCGTAACTTACCGAACGCGTTTCGCGTATCACGGTAATTTTCACCTGTCCCGGATAGGTCATTTCATCCTGGATGCGGCGAGCGATGTCCGCGCTCAGGGTTTCAATCTGCTTGTCGTCAATCTTGTCTGCACCGACAATCACGCGCAGTTCGCGACCGGCCTGGATGGCATAGGTTTTCGTTACACCTTCATAGCTGGAAGCAATCTGTTCCAAGTCGTTCAAGCGTTTGATGTAAGCCTCCACAATCTCCCTTCGGGCACCGGGACGCGCACCGCTGATGGCATCGCACACCTGCACGATGGGAGCCAGCAGTGAGGTCATCTCCATTTCGTCGTGGTGAGCCCCGATGGCATTGCAGATTTCCGGTTTTTCCTTGTATTTCTCGGCCAGTTTGGCACCGTAGAGTGCGTGTGGCAATTCACTTTCCTCGTCGGGCACCTTGCCGATGTCGTGCAACAAACCGGCACGCTTGGCCTTTTTGGGATTCAGTCCCAGTTCTGCCGCCATTACCGAACAGAGGTTGGCTGTTTCGCGAGCGTGTTGCAACAGGTTCTGGCCGTAAGAGGAACGGTATTTCATCTTACCCACGATACGCACCAGTTCGGGATGCAACCCGTGGATGCCCAGGTCGATGGCCGTGCGCTTGCCGGTTTCAATGACCTCATCGTCCACCTGCTTCTTCACCTTGGCCACAACCTCCTCGATACGTGCCGGGTGGATGCGTCCATCGGCTATCAGTTGATGCAGTGCCAAGCGGCAAATCTCGCGGCGAACAGGGTCGAAAGCACTGATGACGATGGCTTCGGGCGTATCGTCCACCACGATTTCCACACCCGTAGCAGCCTCCAGAGCGCGGATGTTGCGTCCCTCACGACCGATGATGCGGCCTTTGACCTCATCGTTGTCAATATGGAACACCGTCACGCTGTTCTCGATGGCCGTTTCGGTGGCCACGCGCTGGATGGTCTGGATCACGATGCGTTTGGCCTCCTTGTTGGCGGTGAGTTTCGCATCGTCCATGATGTCGTTGATGTAACTTTGTGCATCGCTGCGGGCCTCGTCCTTCAGTGAGTCCACCAAGCGTTTTTTTGCCTCTTCGGCAGAGAGTCCGCTCAGCTCTTCCAGCTTTTCGCGTTCTTTCAGTTGGAGTTTCTCCAATTCCTCCTCCTTACGCACCAATGCTTGCTGTTGGTTGGACAGGCGGTTTTGCGTGTTGTCGAGTTCCTGCTTGCGCCGTCCGAGGTCTTCCTGTCGTTGGTTCAGGCTGATTTCGCGCTGCTTCAACTTGTTTTCAACCTGCAAGATGCGCTGGTTGCGCTGCTGCACCTCCTTTTCGAGTTCAGCCTTCTTGTTCAGGAACTGCTCCTTTACTTCCAGGAGTTTCTTTTCTTTGATGACATCTGCCTCCTTGTTGGCAGTGTCAATCATCCGAAGGTATTTCTTTTTCAGGACATACCGGAAAAAGCTGTATCCTCCGCCTGCCCCGATCAGCAGGCTTACGACAATGAGTATTGCTTGAAACATTGTTTTTGTATGGATCTTAATGAATACATAGTGAATTGTCAGTTATAACTACAACCGACAAGACGACAATCGCACTTTCCTGTGATTATTCTGCGGTATTGTTCGGCGAAGGCTCCCTGAAGAGTTCTTCGATTTCCGTAGTCAATCGTCCCACTGTTTCCTCGTAGAGCGTTTGGTCTTTCTGCATTTGCAGTTGCAGCACCTGCACCGCAAAGTCAAGCAAGGCCACGGATGTATAGCGTTCATACCCCAAGTTGGGATAGGATTGTTCGTAACGTCCCAGCTTTTCATTGATCATACGTGCCGCCTTACGGTAAATCTCTTCCTGTTCGCGCTTTACCGTAATGGGGTAGATTTGCTTTCCGATGAGCAACTGTATGACAAATTTATCTTGAGCTGCATCCATGAGATTTGACGGCTTTTGAAAAGTGTGGGATTGTTACACATCAAGCAGTGCAATGCACTTGTCCACTTCACGAATCAGTTTGGCAATGCGTGCTTTCGACGCTTTGACATCATCACCGCTCACCTCAATCATCCGGGCGGTTCTCAAAGCCTCATACTGTTGTGCCTGCTGTTTGATTTGTGCCTGTGCCTCGCTCAGCTGTTGCTTGCAATTCGCCAATTCACAGTTCAGGTTACGGTTTTGGAGTAGCACCTCTTTGTACGCCGACATCAGTTGGCGTACCCGGGCTTCAAAATTCCGCAACGCTATTTCCTGTTCACGGGTCATGCTTTATATTACAAATGAACGAGAGCAGTGATACTATTACTTGACAGAAACCGCGTGTTGCATTGTCCGCTCACGCTTCAGGGAAAAAGAGAAACGATTATTCGTCTTTGTCGCTTGGTTTCGGCTCTTTCTTGGCCAGGATTACCACGTTGTAAACGTAGGTGGTCATCCATTCGGCGGAATAGCCGAGTTGTTGTTGGTAACGGCGCACGGACAGACAAGCCTTGCGCACGCCGTCATCCTTCCAATCATTCTTGGTAAGCACCTGGTTCACAGATTTGGCCGTCAGTTGCCGCAAGGCATTCCGGAAGAAACCCGGCAAGCGGAATTTCCATTTCATCAGGTTGCCCATGAGCATCATCAGCTCCTGAGAAAAGCCTTGGAAGAGGAAAAGGTAACTACGCACATCATTGACATTGCGGCAATGACGCTTAATGCTTTGGTCTATCTCTTTGAAGAAAAACTCCTCAATTCCATAGATTTCCATCAACATCTTGCGACATTTGTTCTTCTCGCCCAACCCGAGCTTGTTGTTCACGGTGGGAACGTGCAATGTCTGTTTGAACACACGCAAATCCGGCAATGCAGCCAGATTGCTGATACCTAAATTGGCGGCCATCACGGCCTGATAGTACACGCGGATGAGCATCATGAAATCTTCCATGCCTCCGACGCGCCAACCAGTTTCGTTGACCTGCTGCTTATGTTTGAATAAATTGGAGAATATACCCATGCTTCAATATTTTGCAAGCAAAGATAGCACTTGGCCATGTAAATACCAAGCATTTGATTTGTTTTTTACCAAATGGAGATGTCAAATGAAGGTATTCCCTGATTTTATCGCGGTTTTTTGCCCATATCCGACACCTTTAGATTGAAGAATCGTACCAGAAGAGACTTGCCAGACAAGTCATCTTCGCTCCGAAACTCGGACAATGGAACTACCTCGTCAAACCGGCCAACTGATTCAACTTTTTTATTACACATTACTTAGAATGACATTTCAGATAAAACACTAATTTTGCATTGGGTATTTACTCACCAATAGTTTTTAGACAACTTTCTTATCCCGAACTGACGTAGCCTATGAAAAAGAAACTATTAACTGTGGCTCTGGCAGCCACTCTATTGCTACCATCTGCATTGCAGGCCGAAGATGCCCTCCCCGGTGACGGAACACTGCGTTACTATCGCCTGGCCATTCCCGTGACGGTAAGTGCATTCGAGAATGACCTTCAGGGAGATTATGGCCTTTTCGATGATGATTATCAGGACAAGGTGATACCTTTCTGGCAAGCATGCGAGGATTTCGTCAACGAGGTATTTGTCCCGCTGGGCATGTGCTTTGATGTGGTGATGGACAAGCGATTAGTGATGACAGAGCATATCAACGACCTTGATAGGTCCGAAGAGCTCCCAGAAATCGGCAACGGCACGAACTATATCAACGATGCTATCGGTGAAGGCAGCTACGATGTGGGCATGTGGGTTACCCATCGCAAAAGCTATGCCGAGAACTCCGGTCTCTCCATCGAGGGCGGAGCCTATATAAGTAGTGCCAAGGGCAGCTGCTATGCCAAGACCGACAAGTGGGTGGTGGCCCACGAACTTGGACACATGTTTGGCGCACCGCATACCACCACGGGCGAGGGCAGTCTGATGGACTACGGCGGTGATGACTTCTTTGCCTACCCCTCCATCAAGACTATCCGCAACAAGGCAAAAGGCACCTCATCATACAAAAATGTCAAGGTGGACAACGAAGCCCCTAAGTTCAATGCCGAGGCTATGCAGAAGACCTACCGCATTCCCCAAGGCGCCTGCCTTTCTATTGACGTGCAGGCTACCGATGCCGAAGGACACCGGTTGCTCTACACCGCCATAGGATGCAGCAGTGCCAATGTGGACAACATCGTGGAGGGAGGCCTCATGCCCCACTTTGCTTCGTTCGTACCACAGGAAAGTAATGTCATCAACTACCAGCCAACCTACATTGCTGATATTATGTACGATGACTATTTCTACCTGAAGGATGGCACCGACGTGCCAAAAATGGTACCGGGCAACTATGCACTCAGCATACTTGTCAACGACGTGCCAAGCACAGCATGGAGTTACTCTGCATTGCAGGCAAATCCATTCTACAGCACCTATGCCATCTGGGAAAGCCAGGTGCAGATTGTCGGGGGCACAGCCTTCAATGCTACACTCACTCCAGCCAAGAGCCAGTACACGGCAGGCGAGCAGGTGACTGTATCGTGGGGCGTCAACGAGAACTACTTCACCGCCGACAGCCGTTTGCGCATCAGCCTCTCCACCGACTATGGCAAGACCTTCAAGTATGTTCTTGCCGAGGATGTTAAGGCTCTCGATGGCAAATGCGTCGTAAACCTGCCCAAGGTGAATGTCGGGAAGTTAGATGTGGACTTCACTACAGCAACCCGCCAGATGAACGGCGGCATCATCAAGGTGGAAGAGATAGGTGGCTCAGCCTTCACCCTGACTACACTTGATCCCAACAGTAACAACAGTTTCACCGTAACAGGAGGATTTGACGAGAAAGACGTTGCAATCTGCAATATTGGAACTTATGAGATTGCTACTTTCTACGCCAATGCCCCCATGACCATCCCAGCCGGAATGACTGCCTATGTGGCAACCAACGCCCCGACTATGAACGGCGATGAAGGAACTATTACCATGACATCCATCACTGACGGCATCATTCCTGCACAAACTGGTGCTGTAGTCTATGGCAAGCAGGGACAGCATCTCCTCACCAAGGCTACAGCAGAAGGTTCTGCCATAACAGGCAACATGTTGCATGGCTATGCGGGCACGGATGAATATCAGGAGGTGGAAGTCCCCAGTGGTTTTACCACCTATGTCCTGGCCGTGGAGAATGACAGAATTGGATTCTACCGCAAGGGTGGCGGTTTCAAGGTACACAACAACAAGGCATACCTCTGTGTACCTGCGAATGTGGGCAATGCACGTACCCTTTACCTCAACTTTGATGATGAAGCCACCGGCATCGTGGAAACGGAACACGAAAATGAAGGCCAACGCCCGGAGGGGATGAAGTCAAAGCGGGGAACGGAAATATATGACCTTTCAGGCCGCCGTGTAGAGAAGGTACAGAAGGGTGTCTATATCGTCAACGGCAAGAAGGTACTTAAATGACCATTCCTTCCAGATTTTAGGGGTGTTCTAAAAATTAGGTTGAGTTGATTTTTGATTTCATAGAGATGAACTTTTGTTAGTTGAGGAAGGAGCATAGCGGGCTATGTGACTGACGAAACTTACAAAAGGACGCGCTAAGAAACGAAAAGCGACCAAAACGTAAGCACTGTCTTTTGAACGTTCCTTATCCCGTAATTTATAGAACACCCCTTTAATCATTGTATCATTGAAGGCGGTCACATACTTTTGACGCCCTTCAATGGCTTGTTGTTCGGGAATTTGCTGATTCATAAAAGAGAATTTTATAGACTATTGGCTGCACCTCAGCATAAAGCAAGCTTTCTGCGTTCGGTTTTGCACAATAGTTGCATGTGCAAAGTTACCGAACACCTTTTTGGCATGGAAAGACAGCATAATGTGCTGATTTTAGATAAATCAGAACACCCCTTTAGTAATATGAAAATAATAAGTTGCGTCAGATTTGAATTAGATTTTCGAGGTCAGAT
>CAMBHR010000006.1:0-69802 GCA_945867195.1 uncultured bacterium
AGCACAACCTTGCCAAGGTTGGGGTCGCGAGTTCGAGTCTCGTTTTCCGCTCACACACGTTATCGAAGCGAAAGCCCATTCAGGCGACGCAATCGCTTTCGGGCGAAACAGACAGCAACAGCATAAAATCATTTGGAGAGGTGGCGGAATTGGTAGACGCGCTACTTTGAGGGGGTAGTGTCAATTGCGACGTGGGAGTTCGAGTCTCCTCCTCTTCACTTCGGTTTTTGCGGAAATAGCTCAGTTGGTAGAGCACAACCTTGCCAAGGTTGGGGTCGCGAGTTCGAGTCTCGTTTTCCGCTCACAGGCGCTCGAATGGTGGAATGGTAGACACGAAGGACTTAAAATCCTTTGGCCAGAAATGGCCGTGCGAGTTCGAGTCTCGCTTCGAGCACATCACGTCACAACGCGAAACTTTCCTTCCGGAAGGCTTCGCGCTTTTTTTGTATCTTGCCGCGAAAAATCGCAACAGCCACCGTTGGGCAGCAAAAAAGAAAAGGATTTTTCGGCAAGTTACGTTTTGATATGTACATTTGCAAGACAGTTTGGAAACCTGCCGGCACAACCACCACCGGGCATGCCGCCCCCGGCTGCCACGGCCACACCCCGGAGTCCCCTTCCGGCTGCTGTGCCCACAGCTCCACCACCCCCCTACGTCAACATGAAAAACCTCCTGTCACTGCCGCCCAACGCAAGCGGCGCATTCCACGAAATAACCGGCTATCCCGCCGACCAGTTCTACACCACCGCCGACCCCGCCGACTGCAAACTGGGATCGGGGGGCGGCACGGCATGGCTCCTGGCTTCGGCCCACGCCGACGAGGCGCAGGACCAGCCCTTCGACCGCTGGCTGGCACGCGAAAAACGCATCCTGCTGCACGCCGGCGGACAAAGCCGGCGGCTGCCGGCCTACGCCCCCAGCGGAAAGGCACTCACCCCCATACCCGTGTTCCGCTGGGCAAGAGGGCAGCGCATCGACCAGACCCTGTTCGACCTGCAACTGCCGCTCTACCGCCAAATCCTGGAAAAAGCACCGCAAAACCTGCGCACGCTCGTTGCCAGCGGCGACGTGCTGCTGCGCGCCACCGAACCGCTACAGAAAATCCCCGAGGCCGACGTGGTGTGCTACGGCCTATGGGCCAGCCCCAAGCAGGCTTCGCACCACGGCGTGTTCCTCATGAACCGCGAACGGCCCACCGAACTTGACTTCATGCTGCAAAAGCCCTCGACCGAGCAGCAGGCCGCCCTCATGCAGACGCACCTCCTGCTGATGGACATCGGCGTGTGGCTCCTCTCGGACCGCGCCGTCATGCAGCTGATGAAAAAGACCGCACCGCACGACGCTCCCGGACTCCGCCACCACACCACTCCGGCAGGCAACCTGCTGGACGTACCGGCCAACTACGACCTGTACAGCCAGTTCGGCTGCGCCCTCGGTGCCCACCCCTCGGTGCCCGACGCTGACCTGGCCGCGCTCAAAGTGGCCGTGCTGCCCCTGCCGGGAGGCGAGTTCTACCATTACGGCACGGGGGAGGACATGATCACCTCCTCGGTGGCCATTCAGAACCTGGTGAAGGACCAACGCTACATCCTCAAAAAGGGCATCAAGCCCCAGACCTCCGTGTTCACGCAGAACACGCTGCTGGCCAACCGCCCCACGCCCGAGACCACCGATATGTGGATGGAAAACGCCTACCTTGGCAAAGGATGGCACTACCACCACCACCACATCATCACGGGCATACCGCAAAACGACTGGGAGGTGGAACTGCCGCCCTACGCCTGCGTGGACATGGTGCCGGTGGGCGAAACGGACTTTGCCCTGCGCCCCTACGGTTTCGGCGATGCCTTCCGGGGCGACGTGGCCCTCGACGGCACACTCTTCCTCGGACAGCCCGTTGGCCAATGGCTGGAGCAACGGGGCATACGGCCCGAAGAGCTCCACTGCACCGACGACCTGCAGGCGGCACGGCTCTTCCCGGCATCGGCCGACATGGACGTGCTCCAACGCCTGCTGAAATGGTTCATCGCCAGTCGGCCCGACACCGCAGACACCGCCCTGTGGCGCAGCCTGCCGCGCTATTCGGCCGACGAACTTTCGGCCTGCGCCAACCTGCAACGCCTGTTCCGCCAACGGCGCGAGCTGCAACGCCTCACGCTGCCGAAGGTGGCGGCCAACTGGCAGCGCAGCGTGTTTTACCAGACGAACCTGAAGGAGATGGCCCGCACGTTTGCTGCCACCCCCCTGCCGCTACCCCAGCCGCTGCCGGCCACCGCACCGCTCATGACGCGCATCCACGATGCCATGTTCCGCAGCGAAACCCTGCGTGCGCAACAGCCTGAAGCGGCGGCGCAATATGAGGCGCAAGCCTTCGGACTGTTGCGAGAAGGGCTGACGGAACACGCCCTGCAACGCAAGAGCCGACCGCAGCGCACCACCTTCTCCGACCAAATCGTGTGGGGAAGGAGCAGCGTGCGCATCGACGTGGCCGGCGGATGGACGGACACACCGCCCTACAGCCTGACCACCGGGGGCAACGTGGTGAACCTGGCCATCGAACTGAACGGACAACCGCCCTTGCAGGTGTATGTCAAGCAGTGCAAGGAGCCTGTCATCGTGTGCCGCTCCATCGACCTCGGTGCCATGGAACGCATCGAAACCTACGAGGAGCTGCAACAGTATAACAAGGTGGGCTCTCCCTTCTCCATCCCCAAAGCGGCACTCACGCTGGCCGGCTTCATGCCCGGCTTCGGCGTGGAAACATTCCCCACCCTGCGCAGCCAGCTGGAGGCTTTCGGCTGCGGCATGGAGATTACGCTCCTCGCGGCCATTCCCGCCGGCTCCGGCCTCGGCACCAGCAGCATCCTGGCCGCCACGGTGCTGGGGGCGTTGAGCGACTTCTGCGGACTGGGCTGGGACAAGAACGACATCTGCAACCGCACGCTGGTGCTGGAGCAGCTGCTCACTACAGGGGGCGGCTGGCAGGACCAGTACGGCGGCGTACTGCCCGGCGTGAAACTGCTGCAAACAGCCACCGGCTTTGACCAGAGTCCCGTGGCGCGCTGGCTGCCCGACACGCTCTTCACCCATCCGGAAATGAACCCGTGCCACTTGCTTTACTATACGGGCGTGACACGCACGGCCAAGCATATCCTCACCGAAATCGTGCGCGGAATGTTCCTGAACAACACGCGCCACCTGCAACTCCTCGACGCGATGAAGCAACACGCGCTCTGCGTTTTCGAAAGCCTGCAACAGAACGATCTGGCGGCCTACGGAAGGCTGGTTCGCGCCACCTGGGAACAGAACAAGGCGCTCGACGCCGGCACCAACCCGCCCCTCGTGGAGGAACTCTGCCGACGCGTGGACGACCTGTGCCACGGCTACAAACTGCCCGGGGCCGGCGGCGGCGGCTTCATGTACATGATTGCCAAAGACCCCGAAGCGGCACGGCGCATCCGCCAGCTGTTGCAGGAAAACCCGCTCACCCCCAACTCGCGCTTCGTGGAGATGAGCGTTTCCCGGACGGGCCTGCAGGTGAGCCGCTCGTGAGCATGGCCACCCGACGTGGCGCACACTACCTGACTACCCTTTTTCTAACGATTTCTTCCTCATGTCACTCCGCATTCTCCTCTCTCTCCTCACCGCCTTCTGCCTCACCGCCCCGGCACAGGTGAAAGTGGCCATCTTCAGCGTGAACGATTTCCACGCCTCCTTCGTGCGCAACGATGCCAAGGGCATTGCCGGCGCACCGGCCCTTTGGCAGACGCTCGACTCGCTGAAACGCGTCTACCCCCTCCATGTCACGGTGTCGGCAGGCGACAACTTCGGCGGCAGCTTTTTCTACAACGCCACCAACGGCGCGCTGATGCCAGTGCTCTTCAACGGCCTGGGCATCCGCCTATCGGCCGTCGGGAATCATGAGTTCGACAACGGCCAACGCAGCCTGGCCGACAAATGGGCGGACTGTCCGCTGCGACCCGAAGGCTGGGACATTTCATACGTATGCGCCAACGTGCGCGATGTCCGCACCGGCCGCATCCCGGCCTTTGCCCAACCCGTGGCCTCGGTGCCCCTGACGCTGCCGGGCGGCAAACAGCTGCGCGTGGCCTTCGTGGGGCTCATCACCTCGTCGACCCCGGAACAGGCCAGCAAGCGACGGCTGACGGGACTGAGCTTCGACGGACGCTACGGGGCGGTGCTCGACTCTGTGATGCAGCTGCCGGAAGCATCGCTCGTGAAGGACGCGCAAATCCGCGTGCTGCTCACGCACATCGGCTCCTATATGGACGAAAACGGCGAGGCGCAATGGGACGACAAGGACGTGGCGCAGCTGCAAAAGCTGGACTCGCCGCTGTGGCACGGCATCATCTCGTCACACACGCACCAAAGGGTGGCAGGACAGGTCAACGAGGCGCGTTACCCCATCGTGCAGGGGAAATGGCACGGCGACTACATCGGCATGCTCCTTTGCACGGTCGACACGGCCACCATGCAGGTGACGCAGGTGGAGCCGCGAACCGTTCACGTCAGCCCCAAACAACGGCTGGAGCCGGCACCGGCACGCTTCCAGGCGCAAATCGACTCGCTGCTGCAACACACGCGGACAGCAGGCGGCACGCCCATCGGCGAAGTGCTGGCCAAGGCGGACAAACCCCTGGAACACAGCCGCTCACAGCTGTACAGCCAAACGGAACTCGGCACCCTGGTGTGCCGAGCCTACGCCGAAGCGTTCAGACAGCTGGCGGGGCTGAAGGACGAGGCGGTGGTCATCGGATGCAGCCACTTCGGCACCATACGGGCCGGACTGCCGAAAGGCGAAATCAGCGTGCTCGACGTGGGCGAAACACTGCCCTTTGCCAACAAACTGAGGGCGTACTGCCTGACGGGGGAACAGATCAGACAACTCGTGGACTTCGGACTGCACAACGAACGCTACGGATGGCTGCAAACGGGCAACCTGCGCATCACGCAACAGGAGAACGGCGAGGTGACAAAGCTCGTTTACGTCAGTCCGCAACAGCGGCAACAGGTGCTGAAGCCGAAACGGAAATATTACTTGGTGACGGACGACTACATCACGACAGGGGGCGACGGCTACGACCCGGCGTTCTTCCCCGAGCAACAGGCGGCTGACGTCGACGGCCTGCCCACCACAACGGACGCTTTCATCAACTATCTCCGCCAACTGGGCAACCTGTAGCCCGCTCCCACCGCCCCTGGCCGCCGGAGGACCCCGCGCCCCGGCACCGCCTTGTCCCGAAACGGTATTCCCATCCTGCCTAACCCATTTCTCTGCCCATGGCTCTCCAAGCATCTATCCCCACTTCTTCCCAAAACGAATTCGACCTGAACATCTTCACCTCCGTCTCCCTGCCCGAGGAGATTTCCTTGTGGAGACGGCGCACGCTGGCTCCGGAATGGATGCCGCAAAGCGGCGTGCAGCTGACGTGGCCGCACAAGGAAACTGACTGGGCCTATATGCTCGACGAAGTGACGGCCTGCTACCTGCGCCTGGCCTTTGAAATCGCTACACGCGAGCCGCTGCTCATTGTGGCACCGCACACCGAAGAGGTGCGCCGCCTCATCGACGAGCAACTGCCCCGACGCGCGGCAGACCATATTATATATAAGGAGTGTCCCACGAACGACACGTGGGCACGCGACCATGGTTTCCTTACCGTAATGAGCACCGATGGACCGGAACTCCTGGACTTCCGCTTCAACGGCTGGGGCGGGAAATTCGAGGCTGCCAAGGACAACGCCATCAACGCCAGCCTGAGGCAACTGCTCCACGGGAAGTATGTGGACTGCCTGGACTTTGAACTGGAAGGCGGCGGCATCGAAACGGACGGCCAGGGCACGCTGCTCACCACGGCGGAGTGCTTGCTCAACCCTAACCGGCGCGGCGAAAACCCTGACCGCCGGGCGGTGGAAGGCCTGCTGGCGGAACGACTCGGGGTGGACCATTTCCTCTGGCTCCACCATGGCTACCTGGCAGGCGACGACACGGACTCGCACATCGACACGCTGGCGCGGCTCTGCCCGGACCAGACAATTGCCTACGTGAAGTGTACCGACGAAACGGACGAACACTACGCGGAACTGAAAGCCATGGAGCAGGAATTGCAGGCTTTCCGCACCAAAGACGGCAAGCCTTTCCGCTTGGTGCCGCTCCCCATGCCGCAGGCGATATTCGACGAGGAGGGCGACCGACTGCCGGCCACTTACGCCAATTATCTGGTGATGAACGGGGCGGTGCTCTACCCCACTTATGCCCAACCCGAAAACGACGCGGCGGCGGCCAAAGTCCTGAGGCAGGCTTTCCCGCAGCGCGACATCGTGGGCGTGGACTGCCGTGCCCTCATCCGCCAGCACGGCTCGCTCCACTGCGCCACGATGCAGTTTCCCAAAGGCGTACTGGAAGCTCCTGTCCCGGAATTAGGCTGACCTTTCCCCTTTCTCTCCCTCTTACATCTACCACCTCTCTTCTCCTTTTTCCCTTATGCCCACACCTCACACCCTGAAAGTCGGCTTGGTACAACAGACGTGCTCGGCCGATGTCGAAGCCAACAAACAGAAACTGGCCCGCAACATTGCCGAAGTGGCCGCCCGGGGGGCGGAACTCGTCGTGCTCCAGGAGTTGCACAACTCGCTCTACTTCTGCCAAGTGGAAAGCACGGACAATTTCGACCTGGCCGAACCCATTCCCGGACCCTCCACGGATTTCTACGGCAGCCTGGCGCGCCAACACGGCATCGTGCTGGTGACCTCGCTCTTTGAGCGCCGCTCCGCCGGACTGTACCACAACACGGCGGTGGTCTTTGAACGCGACGGCAGCATCGCCGGCACGTACCGCAAAATGCACATCCCCGACGACCCGGCCTACTACGAGAAATTCTATTTCACGCCCGGCGACCTGGGCTTCCGCCCCATCGACACTTCCGTCGGACGGCTGGGGGTACAGGTGTGCTGGGACCAATGGTACCCCGAGGGGGCACGCCTCATGACGCTGCAAGGGGCGGAACTGCTCATCTACCCCACGGCCATAGGCTACGAAAGCAGCGACACGCCAGAGGAACAGGCACGGCAGCGCGAGGCTTGGATCACCGTGCAGCGCGGTCACGCCGTGGCCAACGGCCTGCCCGTCATCGCCGTGAACCGCACGGGCCACGAACCTGACCCTTCGGGACAAACACGCGGCATCAGCTTCTGGGGCTCGAGCTTCGTCTGCGGCCCGCAGGGCGAAATGCTGGCCCAAGCTCCGAAGGACAAGGAAGAGAACATGGTGGTGGAGATTGACATGCAGCGCAGCGAAAACGTACGCCGCTGGTGGCCGTTCCTGCGCGACCGGCGCATTGAGGAGTTCGGCGACCTGACGCGCCGCTTCCTCCGCTGACGGTTCCCTGCCGCACTGCACTCCCGTTGCAATCCGGAAAGCTACCTTTATATAAGATAGGCGGCGGCTCGGAAAAGCAAAATCAAAAACTTTCAGTTTTTCTTTTGCTTTTCACTCGCCTTGCGCTACCTTTACATAAGATAGGCGGCGGCTCGGAAAAGCAAAATCAAAAACTTTCAGTTTTTCTTTTGCTTTTCACTCGCCTTGCGCTACCTTTGCTTCGCAATCCCATAAACTCTAACATACTATGACACTTATCAAATCCATCTCCGGTTTTCGCGGAACGATTGGCGGCCGCACCGGCGACACCCTCAACCCCGTTGACATCGCCAAATCAGTATCAGCTTATGCCGCGTTGCGCGAAAAAGTAGTGAACCGCACCTTCCGTCGCAAGATTGTGGTAGGCCGCGACGCCCGCATCTCAGGCGAAATGGTGAGCCACGTGGTTTGCGGTACACTCATGAGCATGGGCTTCGACGTAGTAAACATCGGATTGGCATCCACCCCGACCACGGAGCTGGCTGTCACCATGGAACGCGCCTGCGGCGGCATCATCATCACCGCCAGCCACAACCCCCGCCAGTGGAACGCACTGAAGTTCCTCAATGAGAAAGGCGAATTCCTGCCACCCGCAGAAGCCTCGGAGGTTGTTCGCAAAGCCAACAGCTGCGACTTTGAATTTGTCGACGTCGACAGCCTCGGATGCTACACCAAGAACTTCAGCTACGACCAACGCCACATCGAACTGGTCAAGGACCTCGAACTGGTGGACATCGACGCCATCCGCCGTGCCCACTTCACCGTGGCCATCGACACCGTGAACTCCGTGGGCGGCGTTATCCTGCCCAAACTCCTCGGACAGCTCGGCGTGACACAAGTCACCGGACTCAACACCGAAACCACCGGCGACTTTGCCCACAACCCCGAACCCCTCAAGGAACACCTCAGCGAAATACGTAACCTCCTCCGCAAAGGACGCCACGACCTGGGTATCGTAGTCGACCCCGATGTGGACCGCCTCGCCCTCGTTTGTGAAGACGGCACCATGTTCGGCGAAGAGAACACCCTCGTGGCCTGCGCCGACTACGTGCTCCAGCACACACCCGGCCCCACCGTTTCCAACCTCTCCTCCACCCGTGGCCTGCGCGACGTGACCGAAAAATACGGCTGCAACTACACCGCAGCTGCCGTAGGCGAAGTGAACGTAGTGACGAAGATGAAAGAAACCGGTGCCGTCATCGGCGGTGAAGGCAACGGCGGCGTGATCTACCCCGCAGCCCACTCCGGCCGCGACGCACTCGTAGGTATCGCACTCATCCTCACGTACCTGGCAAAGACCGGCATGCGCGCCTCCGAGCTTCGCGACTCGCTCCCGCAGTACTACATCGCCAAAAACCGTATCGACCTCGACCCCACCACCGACATCTTCGCCGTGCTCAAGAAGGTCAAGGAACTTTACAAGAACGAAACGGTTACCGACATCGACGGCGTGAAGATCGACTTCGCCGACAAGTGGGTACACCTCCGCAAGAGCAACACCGAACCGATTATCCGCGTCTACTCCGAAGCACACACCATGGAAGAAGCAGACGCACTCGGCAAGCAAATCATGGACATCGTCTACAACATGACGCAGAAATAACAACGCGACGGACGTGTCGGACCGGCACGTCCGCCCTTTTCACCCCATCAAAAGCATGCCTGTCTGCGGGCAATAAGTTCTAAGGCAATGACAAAAGCTACACTGACACGTTGTTGGCCTTCAGACTTATTGTCCGCAGATTTGCTTCTGCCCCCATCAGGAACCTCACACTCCACTCACGCATGAAGAAAAACATTCTCCTCTTCTCCCCCCTCCTGCTGCCCGCCGTGGCAGCCGCCCAAGGGCATTACAACATCGTCTACATCATGACGGACGACCACACGGCACAGATGATGAGCTGCTACGACAACCGCTTCGTCGAAACGCCCAACCTGGACCGCATCGCCGCCGACGGCGTGAAATTCGTCAACTCCTACGTGGCCAACTCCCTCTCCGGACCCAGCCGAGCCTGCATGATCACGGGCAAGCACTCCCACAAAAACGGATTTACCAACAATGAGCACGGCATATTCGACGGTACGCAACAGACCATGCCGAAACTGCTCCAGAAAGCCGGCTATCAAACCGCCATAGTCGGCAAATGGCACCTCGTGACCCTGCCAACCGGATTCGACTACTGGAACATCCTCCCCGAACAGGGCGACTACTACAACCCCGACTTCATCACCATGCAGAACGACACGGTGCGCGAGCATGGATACGTCACCAATGTCATCACCGACAAAGCCATCGACTGGCTGGAACACCGCCGCGACCGCTCCAAACCCTTCGCCCTCTTCATCCACCACAAAGCCTGCCACCGCTGCTGGCTGCCCGAGATAAAATACCTGCGCGAGTATGAGGACAAGACCTTCGCCCTGCCCGCCACCTTCTACGACAACTACGAAGGACGGCGCGCCGCAGCGGCACAGGAGATGGAGATTGCCGACAACCGCCACATGGACATCGTCTACGACACCAAGATGTACCGCCCGGGAATGCGCACGCGCCTCACGGACAACTACCTGCGCATGATTTCGCGCCTCGACAGCGCCGACCTCCAGCAGTACAACGACGTGTACGAGCCCCTGGCGCGCGACTTCTACCGCCGGGGCCTCAGCGGCAAGCAGCTGGCCGAGTTCAAGTACCAACGCTACATGCGCGACTACGCCAAGGTGCTCAAGTCGCTCGACGACAACGTGGGACGCACGCTCGACTACCTGCAGAAGGCCGGACTGCTCGACAACACGCTCGTGGTCTACACCTCGGACCAGGGCTTCTACATGGGCGAGCACGGCTGGTTCGACAAGCGCTTCATGTACGAAGAATCCTTCGCCACGCCGCTCGTCATGCGCCTGCCCAAGGGCCTCGAGGCCAAGGGCGACATCAGCGAACTGGTGCAGAACATCGACTACGCCCCCACCTTCCTCGAACTGGCCGGTGCCCCCGTGCCCGACGACATGGACGGCGTTTCGCTCCTCCCCCTGCTGCAGGGCAAGCACCCGAAAAACTGGCGCAAGAGCCTCTATTACCATTATTACGAGTACCCCGCCGAGCACAGCGTGAAGCGGCACTACGGCGTACGCACCGCCGACGGATGGAAGCTCATCCACTTCTACCGCGACATCAACGAGTGGGAACTCTACAACCTCAACGACGACCCGCAGGAGCTGCACAACATCTACGGACAGCCGGGTACGGAAAAAATCACGCAGAAGCTGAAGAAGGAACTCGTGAAACTGCAACAACAGTATGACGACAAGGCCGCCCTCCAGCTCAACGATATGCAATAACCGCCGCGCCCTCCCCACGAAGGCCGCGAAGCCGCACGCAAAAGTCCTGGACTATTTTTCACAAGTCCAGGACTATTTTTCACAAGTCCCGGACTATTTTCTACAAGTCCCGGACTATTTCGCACAAGTCCTGGACTATTTTCCACAAGTCCTGGACTATTTCCGACCAACTCCTGAACCCTTGTTTTCCTGCTTCCCGAACGGGCACCACCCTCCCCTACCGCCTTCTCCCTTGCCGTTTTCAGAACAAGGGAACAACGATTATTCGGAAAAAAGCCCACCATAGTATTCCATTTTCCTCTAAAAAAACACCGCTGAAAGTCATTTTACCCCACCCGATTTGCATTTTTAACAACTTTCCCCTATTTTTGACGCGTCACAGACTGAATTCAGGCACGCCACATGGCAAAGTGCGCACTCCATCCCGCCTGTCACACACAACTAACCTTTTAAAACCATAATCACTGTACCCATGAAAGGCAAAATTTACCTTCTGTTAGCCACATGGCTTTGCCTGTCGCTATCCGGCTTTGCCGAAAACTACAGCGGCAATGTGAATGAGAACATCACATGGTCGCTCGACACCTCCACCGGTTTGCTCACCCTGACCGGTACGGGCAATATGCCGAAATTCTCCTACGTCTGGAATTCCCAAAACATGGCTCCGTGGGAAGAGCACAAGTCGGCCATCACCCAAATCAACGTGGGCGAGGGCATCACGTCACTGGACGAATTCAACTTTTTCCACACGGAAAACGTAACCGCCATCAGCTTGCCATCCACCCTGACCTCCATCGGCTACCAGTGTTTCTATGAATGCTACAAGCTCGAAAGCCTGGTCATTCCCGCCAGTGTCACCACCATCGGGAAAGAAGCCTTCGCCAATGACACTTCATTGGTCAGCCTCACCCTGCCCGAAAGACTGACATCACTACCCCACAGTGTGTTCAACTGCCCCAAATTGGAACGGTTGCACTTGCCTGCCACGTTGACCGATTTGGGAGAAGCATACGATATAGTATTTGAAAACTGTCCCTTGCTCCAACTCACCATGGACGAAGGGAACACCACCTATGCCCTGGAAAACAACTGCCTGTACACCGCCGACAAGACGAAAATCCTCTGGGCATACAAACAAGCCACTTCCGTAGACATCCCCACCACGGTCACCAGCATTCACCGAAGCGCATTTACCGGCGGAAAACTGACTGCCATTGACATTCCGGCCAGTGTCAACAGCATTGGTTACAATGCCTTCAATGGCTGCCAACAACTCAAGACCGCGCACGTGGCCGGTTACATCCAAAACCAAGAATCCGGTGTCTTCTCAGATTGCACTGCGCTCGAAAGCGCCACCTACACAGAAGGTGCCAATAAATTCCATATTACATTCCAAAACTGTTCCAGCCTGAAAACTGCTTCGCTCGGAAAGAGCACACAAGAAGAACTATCCAACACCTTCTATAACTGCCCCAGTCTGACCGATGTCAGCCTACCGGAAAATGTTCAAAGTCTGTATTATACCTTTGGCGATTGCAGTGCCCTTGGCAGCATCACGCTGCCGCAGTCCGTCAAGTCTATCAAATACGCCTTTGCAGGCTGCACTTCCCTGAGCGACGTACAGTTACCCGACTCCGTCAACAACGTAGAGGGTGCTTTCAAACATTGCACCTCCCTGGAAAAAATCACCCTGCCTGAGGGAATCACATCACTGAGCTATACTTTTGAAAACTGCACCAATCTGAAAGAAGTCAACATCCCGTCCTCTGTGGTTACTCTGAACTATGCCTTTTACAATTGTCCCAATTTGGAAATGCCCAATCTGGTTATCCGTAACGTAAAGAATATGGCCTATGCTTTCTTCGGCTGCAAGAAAATCAAGACGGTTGACCTTGACATTTGGGTGGAAAACATGAACAGGGCGTTTTACAGATGCGACAGCCTGACCGATGTCACCGTTGCCAGTATGAAACCCGTCGAAATGGCCGATGGCGCATTCAGCGGTGTGGCCATGAAGAACGCCATACTCCACCTGCCCTACGGCGCATCAGCTGCGTATGCCCAGAACAACGATTGGAATTTTGTCAACATGATCGAGGACCACGAGCCTATAACCGTCCGCGCAACGGGCATCCTGGGCAGCATCAAGTGGACTATATCCGACGATTGGGTACTCACCATCAAGCCGAGTTACGAAAACTCTACGGGCTACATGACTTCATTCCACTCGGAGGCGAACGCACGCTATGACTACTATGGCGACGGAAGCACTGACGATAACGAAAACTACGCCAAATACCCCTGGTACGAATACAGGAACAGCATTGTCGAAGTGTATGTTGACAAAATGGTCAAACATCTGGGCTGGGGATGTTTTGCCAATATGCGGAACTTGACCAAGATCACATTACCCAGCTGGAATCTCAGTACGATCAGTGACTTTTATGAAAATCAGGTAGAAAACTGCTTTGGCGCACTCTTTGCCCGAAAAATGGTAAAGAGGGAAACCAGCACCCAAAATTCCCGCTTTACACACATCTACTATACTTTCAATCTTCTCAACCTGAAAGAAATAGTGCTGACCGGCTCCTCTGTGGACATGTATGGTTTTGTACAGTATAAACAGAATTGGTCCTATGAGAAAGAAAACAACTACGGATCGAAAAATACCTACGGACGCTACGAGTACTATGACGCTCCGGAGCTGGCCGGGCTGAACATCGTGTTTGAAGACGTGAACGAAATTGCCCATATGTTCGCACAGCAATTTGTCAACGCCGTTGTCAGCCTCAACTATTCGGGCGACACGATGCTGCCCAAACAGAGCCTCAGATTCCTCTCGGGACTGAAATACCTGAAGATGAAAGGCACGGGGGCGGCCAACGGCTCCACAACCTTCGCCCTCAATTCGCTGTTCGGACAAAGTGCCGTGGATGGTGCCACGCTGATTAACGGGTACTATATGCCCTCGCTGCTCGAAGAGGTTGTCGTGGCAGAAGGACCGACGAACATTCCCGACGGGGCTTTCAAGGACATCACCACCCTGAAGCGCATCACGCTGCCGGCTACCCTGACAGCCGTGGGCGACGAGGCGTTCTACGGATGCAACGGACTGACGGACCTCTACGTGAACTCGGCTTTCCCGCCCGTGGCCTATGCCAACTCCTTCACCGGAGTGAGCCGCTACTACTGCAAGCTGCACGTCCCGACCGACAGCAAACGATTCTACGAAGGCGATGACTACTGGAAATACTTCTACTTCATCGAAACTGATGCCAACGTGAACATCACCGTGAAGAAGAACATCGAAAACGCCGGCGTGGTGACGGGACTGACCAGCTACAACAACGGCGAAACGGCCTCCTTCCTGGCTGTGCCCAACGGCGGCTACCGCTTCGTGGTGTGGCTCAACGAACAGGGCGACACGCTCTCCACACGCAACGAGCTGTTCTTCACCGCTACCTGCGACAGTACCATCCTGGCGGTGTTTGCACCGATCATGAACTCGGACGACGTGACCACCGAAACGACCGAAACGACCGTCACCCTCACATGGACCTGCGAGGAGGGTGCTGCGACTTATGTAGTGTCGGTTTATGCCGATGCGGCCATGAAGGAGCTGGTAAAGACCATCACCTGCGATGCACAAGGAAACGTGATTTCCATCCAGAGCGTGGGCTACGCTTCGGCCTACGACAACAAACTGGACGTGACCGTCGAGGGCCTGGAGGACGGCAAGCGGTATTTCTACGCTGTCAGTGCCTACAACGAGGAGGAGGAACTCATCGGCATGGACACCGGCTACTTCAGCACACCGGCATTCCCGGAAGGCATCGAAACGGCTGAACTGCAGGCCGGACCGGAACTGACCGTGAACGCCCAGGGTCTGACCGTGAGCCGGACCACACAACCCGTTGCCGTATATTCCGTGAGCGGACAACTTATCGACCGCCTGCAAGGGGGCAGCAGTGCCACCTTCCACCTGCCCGCCGGATTGTATATCGTGCGCAGCGGCTCGTGGAGCAGCAAGGTGTCGGTTAAATAGCCGTCACTGAAGAAGTAAAACGCATCCCCCTCCCAACCTGCACAAGGGGCAATATGCAGACTTCCCTCTGAGAACCAAGGGACAATATGCAGACTTCCCTCTGAGAACCAAGGGACACCACCGTCATTCCCATAATGCGGTGGTGTCTCTTATCGTTTCGCTCTCGCCTTGCACTAACTTTTCATAACTTAGGCGGCTCGTAAAAAAATCAGCTTCCAATTCCTCACTTTTCTTCCCAACATCTTGCACAGCTCAAATTAAATCCGCACTTTTGCAGTGCTAGAACCCCCAAGCCTCTTAACAATGCTCAAATCGGGGGTCGTTTTTTTATATACCATTTATGAGATGCTCATTCGATAAGTCTTATATGCAGCCTGATGAGATGGTAGCGCTGCTGCAACATAGAGGACTGGTAATAGTAAGCCCTCAGAGAGTTTCCCATTATATACGCAACATCGGCTATTACAGGTTGAGCGCATATTTGTTTCCCTTCCTGCACCAACCTAAGAATGAGCACCGTTTCAAGCAGGGCAGCAAGTTTCAGGACGCACTAAATCTATATCGTTTCGACAAAAAACTACGCCTATTCCTATTCAACGAGATTGAAAAAGTGGAGATAGCCCTGCGCAGCACCCTTGCAAACCTTGTGGCTGCAGAAACAGGCAATATATTTTGGATGACAGACGAGACCATGTTTGCCAATAATGACAAGTTCAGACGAACGCTGGAGTTGGTGGACAAGGAACTAAGAAACTCGAAAGAGGAATTCATACTGCATTTCAAAGAGAAATACTGTAATCCTTATCCTCCCTCATGGATTCTCGTTGAGATACTTCCTCTGGGAGTTGTCACACGAATGTTTGAAAACTTGGCAAGTCACACGCTCAGAAAGAAGATTGCGGCACGCTTCGGCCTGACAGTTCCTGTATTCACCTCATGGATAACTGTTGTCACCCTGACCAGAAACTCCTGCTGCCACCACGCACGTGTATGGAACAAAGAGAATGCCATCAGTCCCATGATACCGCGAAAACTGAATGGCAGATGGATAGGTTCCGACATCTCACCAAAACGTATTTATTTTAATATCTGCATTATCAAGTGGTTCATTGATGTAATATCACCCAACAACGATATGCTTGAGCACCTTCAGTCGCTCCTTGCTGAATTTCCTATGGTTGACATCCGTGCCATGGGATTCCCATCCGGGAACTGGCAGGATGATCCTCTGTGGAACAACCGACAAAAGGTATAGCCACTGTCAAACAACATAATTTGTAACCAATATAATTTGACTTCATCTCCCTTATATATAGAGGCTGTGTCGTAATTGCTGTTTACGGCGCAGCCTCTTTGTTTTCGCCAACTTAGGCGGCGGCTCGGCAATGAAAAACGAAAAACCTGCGGCTTTTCTTTTTCATTGCTCTCGCCTTGCACTAACTTTGTCGCCAAAATATATTATATAAACATTAAGAACGTGAAAAAATCGCACAAAACCAACGATGGGCCGAAAGGAGGGAAGGGACTGAACGCACCCCACTCCGCGCCCGCCAAAGCCGCCGGACAACGGTTCGCACTCTCGCCGCGAACCGCCAGGTGGCTCACCTACGGGGTGGGACTCGCGGCACTGTTCGCCTTCCTCACCTTAATCTACGGCGACGTACTGGTCCGCACCGCCGAGGACAACTATGTCTCCACCTCGTCCGACACGATGTACTACCTGCTCAGCCAACCCTGGGGCCGGCTGTGGTGGGTGATGCGCTGGCCGCTGCTGCTGTTCAAATGGACTGCCGTAGGCGGACTGCTGCTCGCCGCCGTCTACACGCTGACGGCACGCTTCGCCGACTATGCCCTGCGGCTGCCGCGCTCATGGGAGGGACTGGGCTTCCTGCTGCCCGTGGCGCAAATCGGATGGATGCTGTGGCAGGGCACGAACCTGTACTACAAGAACGAACCGTCGCGCTTCTTGCTGATAGCCCTTGTCTGCCTGCTCCTCACGGCGGTCCTGGCCGGCGTGGCATGGCTCTTGCGCCGCAAAGCCGCCGCCCGGACAGCCGAGGCCGTGCGCCCTTACGGTCTGGCTGTGGTGCTGGCGGTAATGGCCGCCACCTCGTGGGCCGCACTCCGCTTCAACGAGAACGAAATCCTGACGGCACGCCTGCAGAACCTCTGCGCCGAAGAACGGTGGGACGAGATGATAGAACAGGCGCGCAGTGCGCGGCAGCCGAGCCGTGCCGTGGCGGCCTACCACGCCATTGCCCTGCTCCAGAAGGGACAGCTGCTGGACGGCGTGTTCGACATTCCTTACGAATATCCCGAAGTACGGCTGGAGAAGCACGACGGCAGTGAGGAATACGGTCTTTTCCTGGCCGACTGCAGCCTCCACGCCGGCCTGCTCAACGCTGGCTACCGCAACGCCATGGACAAGCTGGTGATGGACGGCCCCCGCCTCTTCACCCTCAAGCAGTTGGCACTCTGCTCCCTGCTCAACGGCGAAGAAGCCCTGTGCCGCAAATACATGCACCTCATCAAGGCCATGCCTTTCACGCAGGATTTCACCGACCGCTACGAACCGCTCATCGGCAACAAGCAGCGCATCGATGCGGAGCCGATGTTCCACGACATCCTGTCGCGCTACCCCCGCGAGACGCGCTTCGAGCAAAATTACCAGCCGCCCACCTTCCTCGGCTACAACATGGGCTTGCACGAAGGTTCGGATGCCGTGCTGCAGACCTCGGTGGCGGCCTGCCTGTACTCCAAGGATTTGCAATCATTCCTCCCCCGCGCACAGATCATGGCGCAGAAAGGCATGCCCTTCCCGGCCTGCGTACAGCAGGCCGTGGCCATCCTCGCACTCAAGAAGCCGGAGCTCCTCCAGGCCTTCCCGCAGGTGGGACGCTTCGTGCCCGACGAGATACGTTCCTTCCTGATGGATGCCAAGCCCTACGTAGGCGACCGACTGGCCCTGCGCCACGAGCTGCGCGACCGCTGGCTGGGCACCTACGTCTACTATTATTACACGGAAAACAACGACCCCGACCAGGTGATGAAGCCTCAGACGGGCGAGAAGAGCGGCGTGAACTGACCACCGGCACCGGAAAAGCCGACGGTTCAGCCCTCAACCAAAACTTTTGCACAACATGAAACAGCTATTTCTCTTTGCGGCGCTCCTGCTGCCGGTTCTCTTTGCAGCCTGCGCCGGACCGGAAGCCCGCATCCCCGAACAAAGCACAGCGGTAAAGGAGGCGGCACGCATCTACCCGGACTACCGCGACATTGTCATACCGCCCAACATCGCCCCGCTCAACATCCAGGTGCAGTCCGAAGGTTCGGAATTTGTGGGCAGCGTGGAAGGCGGTGGCCGTCAGGTCCTGGCGGCAGCGGGCCGCGACGGCAAACTCTGCTTCGACTCCTTGGAGTGGCGCGGCCTGCTCGAGGCCGCCAAAGGCCGCGACCTCACCGTCACCCTCTACGCCCTGCGCGACGGAGGCTGGGTGAAGTTCCCCGCCTACCGCCTCTCCGTGGCCGAGGAGCCCATCGACCGCTATCTCTCCTACCGTCTCATCGAGCCCTCCTACGAACTCTACCGCCAGCTCGGACTTTACCAGCGCGACTTGGAGAATTTCAACGTGCAGACCATCTATGAGAACAACCGGGAGTACAGTGAGGACGAAAACCACTGCATCAACTGCCACAACTACCAGAACTACAGCACCAAGCACATGCTCTTCCACGTCCGCGCCAAGCACGGCGGCACCGTGTTCGTGGAGAACGGAAAAGCAAAGAAGATGAACATGAAATGTGACTCCGTGCTGTCCAACTCTGTCTACCCCTCGTGGCACCCCACGCGCAACTGGGTGGTCTTCTCCTCCAACCAGACGGGCCAAGCCTTCCACATGATCGACCGCGACAAGATAGAAGTGGTGGACTACGGCTCGGACCTCGTATTCTACGATGCTGACAAGCAGCAAATCTTCAATGTGCTGAAAACGGAGGACTATCTGGAAACCTTCCCCTGCTGGTCGCCCGACGGCCTGAAGCTGTACTACTGTTCGGCCCATGTTCCGGAATTTGTGGGCACCACTTCGGAGCAGCGGCAGGACATCATCACGCGCATTTGCCGCGAGGTGCGCTACAACCTCATGAGCCTCACCTTCGACCCCGCCACGGGCCGTTTCGGCCAGCCGCAGACGGAGTACGACTGTGCCGCCTTGGAGCGCAGCTGCGCCGTGCCGCGTGTCAGCCCCGACGGCCGCTATGTGCTCTTCACCCTGGCCGACTTCGGACAGTTCCACATCTGGCACTCCTCGGCGGACCTCTACGTGAAGGACCTGCAGACGGGCGAGGTACGCCCCCTTCAGGCCACCAACAGCCCGGGCGTGGAGAGTTACCACGGCTGGAGCTCCAACGGACGCTGGATGGTGTTCAGTTCACGCCGCGACGACGGCTCTTACACCCGCCCCTACATCGCCTACTTCGACCGCAACGGCCAAGGGCACAAGGCCTTCGTGCTGCCGCAGCGCGACCCGGAGCAGAACCTGCTGCTCACGAAGAGCTACAACGTGCCCGAACTGACGCGCGACGCCGTGCCCATGTCGGCTGAAGAGCTGAAGGCGTGCGTCTACGACGAAGAACGCTGCGGCAAGGTGAGCTACGGCGGACGCAAGTAGCCCATCGCCCAACAAGTCCGCCCTCTGACCGCACAGGGCTGCCCCCAGATTCCACGAGTCCTGCCTCCGACCTGCCACCTCTAAACACTCTACAAACAACGGTTGGTTTTGCCGTGCCTCCCCTCGGAGTGCCGCGTCAAAACCAACCGTTTTTGTATCCCGATCCATGAATATGCCGGAAAAGTGCCCGGCCGTCACCCCCTACTCGTCGCGCCAGAAGGCCGGGGTGAGCGGCAGCAGCAGGGAAAATATCTCCAGACGGCCTGCCAGCATGAGGAAAGAGTTAAGCCACAGCGTAGCGTCGTTCAAGGGGCTCCACGAGCTGAGCGGCCCGATGAAATGCCCCACGCTCGGCCCCACATTGCTGAACGAAGTGATGGCCAGTCCGAACGCATCGAGTAGCGAAAGCCCCATCGCCACCATCGCCAAACAGCTCAGCACGATGAGGAGGAAATAGACCACGAAAAACACGAGCAGCGTGCGCCCCATCTGCGCCGTCACCGTCGTTCCGCTGATGCGGGCCGGGAGCACGGCGTGCGGGTGGAGCATCTGGCGGAACTCCGCCCGCGTCAGTTTCCACACCATCAGGAGGCGCACCAGCTTCAGGCCGCCGCTGGTCGAGCCGGAGCACGCGCCGAAAATGCTCACGAAGGTCAGGAGCAGCCACACCGTGGGATGCCAGCTCATGAAATCCTCATCCGTGAAGCCCGTCGTGGTCTGCAGCGAAACCGTGTTGAAGAAACCGCCGCGCAGGGCATCCGTGAAGGTCAGGCCGTCCACATAATGCAAGATGCCCGCCACGCTGAGTGCCGTCAGCAGGAAAAGTGCCACGAAAAGGTGCAGCTCCTCGTCCTGCACGGCATCGCGGAAACGCCGTTTGATGAAAAAAAGATAGAGCAGCGTGTAATTGATGCCCGCGAGGAACATGAACACGGTGGAAATCCACTCCAGCCGGTCCGACTGGAAGAAAGCGATGCTCGCCGTGTGCGTGGAAAAGCCGCCGGTGGCGATGGTGGACATCGCGTGGTTCAGCGCGTCGAACCACCCCATGCCCCCCCAGTAATAGCCGGCGGTGAAGACTACCGTGAGCAGGAGATAGATGCTCCAAATCCAGCGTGCCGTGGTACTGATGCGCGGATGCAGCTTCCCCATCTTGACCCCCGTGGACTCAGCCGAGAACAGTTTGAGGTCGCCTCCCCCCATGTTGGGCAGGATGGCGATGGTGAAGAACACGATACCCATGCCGCCAATCCAGTGCGTCATGCTGCGCCACATCAGGATGGAGCGCGGCAGCGCGTCCAGGTCGTCGATAACCGTGGCCCCCGTGGTGGTAAATCCGGACATGATTTCAAAGAAGGCAGCCGCCACCCTCGGCTCGTAGCCCCCCACGATGAGGGGCAGCATACCGATGAGGGTGAACACCACCCAGCAGAGCGACACGATGAGGAAGCCGTCGCGCCGCCCCATGCGGTTTTCGGCGTGCCGGCCCGCCCAGCGCAGCACCATGCCCGCCACCACCGCCGTAGCGATGGCCGACCCGAACGCCTCCGGGTTCCGCTCGCCGAACCACAGGCCGAGCCCCAGGCAGCAGCCCATGAGCAGGGCTTCGAGGTAGAGCAGTGTGCCCAATGCTTTGTAGATAATAGGCAGATTAAGCATTTCTTGGAAAAAGGCTTATTTGAAAAATCTTTCCAGTTTCTTGATTCCCCCCGCCAGACAGAAGGCCACGACCGTATCGCCCGGCATGATTTGCGTGGAACCGTTGATGAGCAGCCCCTCCCCGTCGCGCACCAGTCCGCCGAGCGTGACCGACGACGGCAGGTGGAGGTCCTTCACGGGATGGCGCACCACCTTCGCCTCGGGCGACACGGAAAACTCCGCCACGTCGGCGTTCGCCACCGTCGAGCTCTTCACCGACGTGATGTCCGCCCTGAGCATCATTTGGTAGATGTGGCTGGCGGCAAAAGTCTTCTTGTTGATGATGGTGCCGATTTCCAGACTCTCCGCCATGCCGATATAGTCCGTGTTTTCCACCATGGCCACGGTTTTCCGCACGCCGAGCCTTTTCGCCGCGAGGCAGGCCAGGATGTTCGTTTCCGAGTTCTCCGTCAGAGCGGCAAAGGCCTGCGCCTTCCGGATGCCCTCCTCCTCGAGCAGTGACAGGTCGCGGCCGTCGCCGTGAATGATGAGCGTATGCCGGTTGCGCACCACCTCGTTGAGCCGTTCCGCCCTCCGCGCGTCCTGTTCGATGATTTTGGCGCGCATATAGTCGGGCATGGCGTTGACCAGGTGAACCGCCGTGCTGCCCCCTCCCATGATGAACACGGTCTGCACGTCGGGATAATCCTCCTTGCCCGCCAGGTCGCGGATATAGCTCACATATTTCGGTGTGGTCATGAAGTAAACGATGTCGCCGTCGCGCAGGCAGTCGCTGCCGTGCGGAATGACCGTTTCGTCGTCGCGTTTCACCGCCACGATGTGGTAGGGCGAATCCGGTCCGCAGAGGTCTTTGAGCGGCTGGTCGAGAATTTGCGCATTACCCCTCACCTTCACGGCCAGGAGGATGAGTGCGCCGTCCTGCACCTCCCACCATTGCCGGATCCAGGTACGTTTGATGTTGTGGAGAATTTCCTCGCCGGCCAGCATCTCTGGGTAAATGATGGAGTCGATGCCCACGGTGCGGAAGAAGTCGCGGTGTTCGGGCAGCGTGTACTCATAGTTGTCCACGCGCGCCACCGTTTTCTTCGCCCCCAGTTTGGAGGCCAGCATACAGGCCGTCATGTTGTGCGCCTCGTCGGGCATCACGCCGATGAACAGGTCAGCGTCGGCCACGTCGGCCTCCTTGAGTGCCGAGATGGACGAGGGTGAAAGCGGAAGGGTGAGTATGTCAAAGTTTGACGAAAGATCCTCGAGTTTCTCGGGCGTTTCGTCCATCAGGGTAATGTCGTGTTGTTCCTTCGAGAGGAGTTTGGCCAGATGGGTGCCCACGGCGCCCGCACCGGCAATAATGATTTTCATAATGTCAAGGACAATGAGAAATGCAACTTTCGCTGGATATGGATAGCCTAAGCCTATGAGATGATGTACATAGATATATCCGCCGCAGGAAAACCCCGAAGGGGTTGCAAGCACACAGCCCAGGGTAGAGCGACCAACGGGAGCGACACCCTGAGTTACCAAGACCGCCGACCTTGTCGCCCCGAAGGGGCAAAAGCAGACTGGCAGGACAGGATTTGGCCATCAGGTCTGTCAGCCCGCAGCCTCACAGGACAGGGTCGGGACGCTCAGCCCCGCCAGCCCGCAGCGCAACCAGCGGCAAAGCCCCCGGCTATGCCTTCAGGGCGGCTTGCTCCTTCCGGATGACTGACAGAATATGCGCCGCGTCGAGGCCCGTGATGGCGCGCAGCTCGCTCACCTTGCCGTGCTCCACAAATTCGTCGGGCAGTCCCAGGCGCGTGATGCGGAGGCCGTAGCCGTGGTCCTCCATCCACTCCAGCACCGCGCTGCCCATGCCCCCGGCGCGCACGCCGTCCTCCACGGTGATGAGGCATTGGAAGTCGCGGCCCACCTCGTGGAGCATCTCCTCGTCGAGCGGTTTGAGGAAACGCAGGTCGTAGTGTGCCACCTGCCACGCGGGATTTTCCTCCTCGGCCCGGCGGATGGCCTCAGCCGCCTCCGTGCCGATGGGTCCGAGGGTGAGCACGGCGAGCTGCCGGCCTGGCTTCAGGCATCGGCCCTTGCCCACGGCGATGGGTTCGAGCGGCACGCGCCAGTCCACCAGCGAACCGCTGCCGCGCGGATAGCGGATGACGAAGGTGCCCACGCCGGGCTGCGTGGCCGTACACATCATGCGGCGCAGCTCCGCCTCGTCGTAGGGCGAACAGATGGTGAGGTTGGGCACGGGGCGCAGGGCTGCCAGGTCGAACGCGCCGTGATGCGTCGGTCCGTCCTCGCCCACCAGTCCCGCACGGTCCAGGCAGAGCACCATGGGCAGACGCAGCAACGCCGCGTCGTGGATCACGTTGTCGTAGGCCCGCTGGGCAAAGGCGGAGTAGATGTTGCAGAAAGGCAGCAGCCCCTCCTTCGCCATGCCGGCAGCGAAGGTCACGGCGTGCCCCTCGGCAATGCCCACGTCGAAGGCGCGGTCGGGCATGGCCTTCATGAGGATGTTCATGGAGCATCCCGTGGGCATGGCCGGTGTCACGCCCACCACGCGCCCGTCGGCGCGCGCCAGTTCGAGGAGGGTATGTCCGAACACGTCCTGGAACTTCGGGGGCATGGGTTTGTCGGGTTCTTCCACGATGCGCTCGCCGCTCTCGATGTCGAACTTGCCCGGTGCGTGCCAGATGGTGGCCTCCTCTTCGGCGGGCTTGTAGCCCTTGCCCTTCACGGTGTGGATGTGGAGCAGTTTGGGGCCTTTCATGTCCTTGATTTCGCGCAGCACGCGCACGAGCTCCACCACGTTGTGCCCGTCGGTGGGCCCGAAGTAGCGGATGTTCATCCCCTCGAAAATATTCTGCTGGTTGGCCAGCAAGGACTTCACGGAATTGTTGAACCTCAGAATGGCGCGCCGCCGGTCCTCGCCCAGGAGTCCCCAGCCGCTGAGGCGTTGAGAGATGCTGAAGCGCAGGCGGTTGTACCAGTCCGAAGTGTGCAGGTGCATCAGGTAGCTGTTCATGCCGCCCACGGCGCGGTCAATGCTCATGTTGTTGTCGTTGAGGATGATGAGCATATTGTTCGGCGTGTCGGACACGTTGTTGAGTCCCTCGAAGGCCAGTCCGCCGCTCATCGAGCCGTCGCCGATGAGTGCCACGACGTGGCGGTCGTTCTCGCCCTTCTTCACGGCGGCGAGCGACATACCGAGGGCGGCGGAGATGGAGTTGGAGGCGTGGCCGCAGGCAAAGGTGTCGTACTCGCTCTCTTCGGGCGAGGGGAAGGGTCGCACGCCGTGCAACTTGCGGTTGGTGTGGAAAGCATCGCGCCGTCCCGTCAGTATCTTGTGGCCATAGGCTTGATGCCCCACGTCCCAGACAATGCGGTCGTAGGGCGTGTTGAACACATAGTGCATGGCCACGGTAATCTCCACCGTGCCCAGGCTCGAAGCGAAGTGTCCGGGATTGTCAGCCAGCTCGTTGATGATGTTGCGTCTCAGCTCGTCGCACACCTTGGGCAAGTCGTCGATGGAGAGCTTGCGCAGGTCGGCCGGTGAGTTGATGTACGGCAAAAAGTCAAAAGTATTATCTCGTCCCATGGTTTGAAAAGCCGGGGCCGGGCCCCGCCGTATGGAATTTGCGCCTCTCTCCGTCGTCGCTCTTCGGCGAGGGGCGATGGCTTGTGAAGGGCAAATTTATATTCTTTTGGGAGATTGGGCCTTATATCCGGGGCAACTTTGTTAAAAATCGTACGCTTTTGCCTCCCGGATGCGCTCCGCAAACGGGCGGCGCGGCTCGTGGAATGGCGAAAAAGGGTTGGGGAACAGGGGGCTGGACGACGGACGGAACGCTGGCAGAACCGTCGGACGAAAGGCCAGAACGGGGAGCTGGAGCCCGGATTTAGATTAACATATTTAACCTTCAGTCACGGTTTTTGTGCCAATTCCGACTACGCCTCCGGGGCTTGGAGTGTCAACACGGCGGGCCGGAATCACGAATCCCGGTGTGAAATTTTCTACACTGGGAGTAGAATTTTCTACACTGGGACTTGTTTTGACTAATCCAGGACTTGTTTTTACTAATCTGGGACTTGTAAACGCTAATCCGGGACTTGTTTTGCCGGAAGCCGGGACAGAAAAAAAGGAGGCCAGCCCCGGTGTGGGACTTCCTCCTGCTGTTATCACAAAGGTAAGCATTGTTTCGCAAAACGGCAAATCGGGATTTCCGATTTTAACATTTCGGGAAAGCCTTCGGGCGTGGAAAAACGCGGCGGACGGCCCCGATTTTGCTGACTTTTCCTTTTGCAGGGACAAGGCTTGCACTACATTTGCAACGGGCTGGCGCACACCGGGCGGCTCCGGCGCGGCGGTTGTTTGGGGTTGATTGCTTGCCGCACACCGTGAAAGCCAGCGCAAGACGTGCGCGACAAAACGGCCAAAATGCCGGACTGCGGCCTGGATCATGTCACTTCCCCACCAACACTTTCCTCTCATGAAAATCACTCTTCTGCAAACCAATCCGCAGTGGCGCGATGCCGGCCACAACATCGACGAAGCGGCGCGACTGCTCGACGGGGCGGGCTCCACGGACGTGGTGCTGCTGCCCGAAATGTGGGCCACGGGTTTCGACACACAGCCCTGCGACGACACGCTGCGGGCTTCGAGGCGCGCACTGGAATGGATGCTGCTGACGGCCCGCGAACGCAGCGTGGCCATCGGCGGCACACTGGCCGTGACGGACGATGCGGACCTCACGTGGCGCAACCGTTTTTATTTTGTCACCCCCGAAGGCATCGCGGCGCATTACGACAAATGCCACCTCTTTACCCCTGCCCGGGAAGACCTGCTCTACAGGGCGGGCTGCGGGAGTAAAGTGGTGGCATGGCGTGGGGTGCGCTTCAAGTTGCAGACGTGCTTCGACCTGCGCTTCCCCGAGAGCGGACGCAACAAGGGGGCCGACGCTTACGACGTGCTGGTGTACGCGGCCAGCTGGCCGGCCTCGCGCCGCACGGCATGGGACGTGCTGCTGCGCGCCCGGGCGGTGGAGAACCAGGCCTATTGCGCCGGCGTGAACCGCACGGGCTGCGACCCCGTCTGCACATACAACGGCGGCTCGGCCCTGGTCGGGCCGGACGGCACGGTGAAGGGACGGCTGGAGGGCGATGCCGGCGCGCGAACTTTCACCATCGACACCGCCGAAACGGCACGCCTGCGCGCCAAGTTCTGCACGCTGGGCTGAAAGCGGCGGCGCGGCGACTGTAAGGAGCGGCGCGGCGGAGGGAAGCGGCGGCGCGACGGCAGACTGAGCCGTTACCGGCCCAGAAAGTCGTAGACGATGGGCATGACGATGCTGTCGTAGTCGGCGGCACCGCCCATCATGCTGCCCATGCTGCCGAGGTTGGCGGCGTTGAAGCCGTGGTTGGCTCCTTCGATGACGTGGAGGGTGGCGTCGGGGTAGAGACCGACGGCCTTCTTGGAGTTGCTGACGGGCACAAGCCAGTCCTTCGAGCCGTGGAGGATGGTGACGGGGCGCGGAAAGGTGCCGATGTGCTGCCACACGTCGTAGTCCTTCAGCGCGTCGATGAACACTTGGCTCATGCTGAACATGCCGCCCATGTCGCCCCACGAGCCGCCCATGTCGCCCCAAGAACCTCCCCAAGAACCGCCCATGCCGCCGCCCCAACCGTTCATCAGGTCGCCGAACTGGCGCACGAGGTCGGCCATGTTGAAGGCGGGATAGAAGAGGATGAGGCCGGCCACCTGGTCAGGCTCGTCCTCGGCCACCAGGGCCGACACCATGCCGCCCAAGCTGGAGCCGAGCAGGTAGACGCTGTCGGGATGGACCACGTCGAGCCCCCGCACGGTGGCGAGCACGGCCTTCAGGTCGTTCACCTCGGTGAACACGGTCATGCTGTCGGTGCTGCCGTCGCTCTGGCTCTCGCTGCCGCCGCCGCAAAAGTCGAAGCAGTAGGCGGCCATGCCTTTCTCGGCCAACGAACGGGCGTAGCCGCGCATCGCGGCGTGGGAGAGGGAATAGCTGTGGGAGAGGATGACGGCGGGCACGCGCTCGCCGGGCCGCGCCTTGGTGTAGAGCAGGCCGTAGATGCGCTGGTTGCCGTTCATGCACCAGAGTTCGGTGCTGTCGAGCACGGCTTCGGCCGGCTGTTCGGGGATGGCGGTGGTGTCGGTCACGGCATCATCGTCGGCGGGCGGCAGGATGCTGTCCTCGTCGTCGGAACATCCGGTTGCCATCGGAGCAACCGTCAGGGCAACGGCCAGTGCGGCCTGCCACAAGTGTCTGAATTTGCGTTGCATAGTTTAGGGTGTTTTTTGAATGAGTGCTGCGAGCTTTTTGCCCCTTCGGGACGCAGCCTGACGGCCTTGAACTTTTACAGGACAGCCATGTTTGGGGATGAAGGGGTACGTCCTGACCGCCACATGGCCGGCCGGTCTGCAAAAAGCCGGCACCCGGAAATGCTGCGACGCGCTTTCCGGGTGCCATAAGGTTGTTCAGGTTTTATTGTACGTTGCCCACTTTGATGAGATACTCGGCAATCTGTACGGCGTTGAGGGCTGCGCCCTTGCGTATCTGGTCGCTGACGAGCCAGAGCACGAGTCCGTTGGGGTTGGCCAGGTCCTTGCGCACGCGGCCCACGTAGACGGGGTCCTTGCCGGCGAGGAAGAGGGGCATGGGGTATTCCTTTTTCTCGGGATTGTCCACCAGCACGAGCCCTTCGCCGCCTGCGATGGCCTGACGGGCTTCCTCCACGCTGACGGGCTCCTCCGTTTCGAGCCAGATGGCCTCGGAGTGGGAACGGAGCGAGGGCACACGCACGCAGGTGGCGGAGGTGAGGCAGTCGGTGTGCATGATTTTCTTCGTCTCGTGGTACATCTTCATCTCCTCCTTGGTGTAACCGTTGTCCTGGAAGACGTCAATCTGCGGAATGACGTTGAAGGCGAGCTGGTAGGCGAACTTGTTGACGGTGACCTCCTCGCCGGCCAACACCTGGCGGTACTGCTCCATCAGCTCGTCCATCGCTGCCTGCCCCGCGCCGCTGGCGGCCTGGTAGGAAGCTACGTGTACGCTCTTGATGTGGCTGAGCCGCTCGATGGCCTGAAGGGCAACGACCATCATGATGGTGGTGCAGTTGGGGTTGGCGATGATGCCGCGCGGACGGTTCAGCGCGTCGGCGGCGTTGCACTCGGGCACCACGAGGGGCACGTCGTTGTCCATGCGGAAGGCGGAGGAATTGTCAATCATCACGGCACCGTACTTGGTGATGTCGGCGGCGAACTCCTTCGACGTGCCGGCACCGGCCGAGGTGAAGGCGATGTCCACGTCCTTGAAGTCGTCGTTGTGCTGAAGTTCCTTCACGGTGTACTCCTTGCCACGGAAGGTGTATGAGGTGCCTGCACTGCGTTTGGAACCGAAGAGCAGCAAGTTGTCAATGGGGAAATCGCGCTCGGCCAACACGCGGAGAAATTCTTGGCCTACGGCGCCGCTGGCGCCAACGATAGCTACGTTCATGTGATATATAATGATTTGTTTGTTAGCTGTAATGATTTTGTGTCAGTTTCCGGACCGGCATTTCCGGCTGCCTTTCCTTTAGGAAAAACGGGCGGAACCGGCCACATTTCCGGCGCAAAAGTACAACTAATTTCGAGAAACAAAATACGCTGTTTAGAAATGTGAACGGCCGGCACGGCCATTTGTCAGTTTTTTTGCAATTTTGCCCGCATAATCGTGCTCTTCCCTCCGTGTGTCATGCCTTCTGCCTTTCCACACGGCGCAGTCCTGCCCACAGAGCCGGACTTCCGGAACAGCAACGCCTTTTTTCACCAACCAAACGCTACAACGTGCCGATTACTGACCCTACCTGGATTTTCTTCACGGTGCTGGCCATGATTTTGTTTGCGCCGATGCTGCTGGAACGCCTGCACATCCCCTCGATTGTGGGGATGATTTTTGCGGGCATCCTCATCGGGCCGCACGGCTTCGGCGTGCTGGAACGCGACGGGAGCTTCGAGCTTTTCGGCAAGGTGGGCCTGTACTACATCATGTTCCTGGCGAGCCTGGAGATGGACCTGCAGAACGTGCAGCGCATCAAGGGGCGCGCCGCAGTACTGGGCTTGCTGGGGTTTGCCATACCCATGCTGCTGGGCTACGCGGCCAACGTGTGGCTGATGGGCTTCGGCGTGGCGGCAGGCCTGCTGATGGCGGCCATGTATGCCTCGCACACGCTCGTGACCTACCCCATCGTGCTGCGCTACGGCCTCTCGCGGCTCAACAGCGTGAGCATCGCCGTGGGGGGCACGATCGTGGCGGACACGCTCACGCTCCTGGTGCTCGCCGTGGTGGGCGGCACGTTCAAGGAGCAGGTCACGGGATTTCACTCGCTGTGGCTCGTGGTGAAAGTCGTCATCCTGGGCCTCATCATCATCTATACTTTCCCGCCGTTGGGACGATGGTTCTTCCGCCGCTACGACGAGAGCGTGGTGCAGTACGTGTTCGTGCTGGTACTCGTGTTCCTCGGTGCCGGACTGATGGAACTGGTGGGGATGGAGGGCATCCTGGGCGCGTTCCTCGTGGGCATCGTGCTCAACCGCCTCATCCCGCCCGGCTCGCCCCTGATGTCGCACATCGAGTTCGTGGGCAACGCGCTCTTCATCCCTTATTTCCTGATTGGGGTGGGCATGATCATCAACCTGGGCGCACTGGTCAGCCATGAGGGTGCCGTCATGATGGCCGCCGTCATGGTGGCCGTGGGACTGGCGGGCAAATGGCTGGCGGCTTTCGCCACGCAGAAGATTTTCCGGATGTCGGCCGACGAGCGCAACCTGATGTTCGGCCTCACGGGAGCACGCGCCGCCGCCACGCTGGCCGTGGTGCTGGTGGGCTACCGCATCATCCTGCCCGACGGCTCGCACCTGCTGGGAGAGGACGTGCTCAACGGGGCGATGATGCTCATCCTGGCCACGTGCATCGTCAGCTCCCTGGTGACGGAACGCACGGCGCGCAAGCTGGCCATGAAGCGGCGCACGGACACGGCGGAGGACGCTAACGCCGCCGACGCGCCGAACCGCATCCTGCTCGCGCTGAACAACCCGGAAACGATGCCTGCGCTCGTCAACCTCTCGCTCATGCTGCGCACACCGCACATGCCGGCACCCATCACCGCACTCAACGTGGTGCTGGAGGACGAACCGGCGGCACGACAGCAGGGGCTGGAACTCCTGGAGCAGGCCACACGCATGGCAGCGGCGGCCAACGTGCGCATCCAGACGCACAGCCGGTGGTCGGTCAACGTGGTGAGCGGCATATCGCACACGATGAAGGAAAACGCCGTGTCGGACCTCGTCATGGGACTGCATCAGAAGGCGCGCCTCACGGAGTCGTTCTACGGAAAGCTGAGCACGGACCTCCTGGCGGCGGTGGACCGCCAAATCATGATATACCGCGCCACCATACCGCTCAACACGGTGCGCCACCTGCTGGTGCTGCTGCCGCGAAAGGCGGAGTTTGAACCGGGATTTGCCCACTGCATGGACCGCATCGCCATGTTGGCGCACAGGATAGGGCGCGACATGGACGTGTACAGCGGAAAGGAAACGCTGGCCGCGCTCCAAACGTACCGCAGTAGCCGCCAGCGCAGCGTCAACGTGGGCTACCGCGAATATGTTTCGTGGACGGACTTCCTGCCCTTGGCCCACGACTCGCGCCCCGACGACCTGGTGATTTTCGTCTGCGCACGGCGCGGCACCATCTCGCACCACAGCTACATGGACCGCCTGCCGGACCAGATCGAGCGGTACTTCTCCGCCCGCAGCATCATGCTGCTCTACCCGCACCAGCCGGCGGCCGAAGCGTTGAGCACGTCGACCATCCGCTCGGGCGTGCCGCTCAAGGTGAGGTAGCCCGAATTTTCCGGAACAGCTTTTCTACACATATAATATATACACGCGCACGCGCGAAGTGCAGAACTGCTCGCCGGACTTCACAGAACTGCCACCCGGACCTTCGTGCCTGACGGGAAACACCCACCGGAAAACCTCCGCCTCGCCGTCTTCCCAACCCACTTCCAAGCATCTTTCGCGCAAAAATATTTGCGCGAACCAACCTTTCTGGCTTAATTTGCAGCATTTCATCAGTTTTCACGCAAATTTTTCGACATCAAATATGCAAATCCGAGGAATTACCATCGAAGGCTTTGCCAATATTGGGAAAGTGCGGTTAGATTTCAGCGGGATGAACGTGCTCATCGCCCCCAACGGCTATGGCAAGAGCAATGTGCTGCGCGCCATAGAATTTGGCGTACGGTTTCTGGCAGCCAATGAGAACAAAAGGCGGCAGATGCTGGGAGAAAATTATTCGCCGCTCAACAAGTTGATCGTACACCAGGACTTTGCCATGGAAATCAAGGGAAGCACCCTGTCGGGCGGCATTCCAACCGATTTCCGCTACGGCTTCAGGACCGCGTGGCACACGACGCAAAGCGAAGGGTGCATACGCGAGGAATGGTTACAAATGAAAGAAACGCAGAAACCGCGTTTCCGGCAACTGCTCTTGCGGCAAAATAACAACACGTGCCTATACGCGCCCTCGGCCAAAGGACGGTGTACCAAACCACTAGAAGTGTCAAGCCTACAGCCGGCCCTGCATTTCTTTGCCATGAACAACCAGATATTCTTTCAGGACCTGGCCCGGCAAATCACCCAAATAGCCATCCCCAACCTCGAAACATTGGACAATCCGGAAAACTATTTTTCAGCGGACGGGAACAAAGGCATCGACATCCTGGGAGGCAGAACCATCAGCGAATACCTGTACCATCTGAAACTGCACGACAGGAAAAGCTATGACATCCTGACCGACGGACTGATGCAGCTGCTACCCGGAGTGGAGGAGCTGTCGGCGGAAGCCATCACCCTGGCCGACGGACAAAGCCGACTCTACGACATCCGGGTGAAGGAAGCACAGAACATCACGGCCACCAGCATTCGCCAACTGTCGAGCGGAAGCAAACGAATGATATGCCTGTTCACATTGTGCATCGCGGCGCAAAAACAAGAAATCCCCTTGATCATGATGGAAGAGCCGGAAAATTCAGTCCACCCACGACTGATGGAAAACCTGGTGTACACACTGCGGAGCTATGCCTCACAAACCAAAATACTGATGACAAGCCACTCGCCCTACCTCATGCGCTATATGCAGCCGGAACAGATGTACTTCGGACTGCCTTCTCCCGACGGATTGGCTCAATTCGCAAAAATCAACCCCGCAAAACTGGCCTATCTCTACCGCTATGCAGCCGACATGGAGCTGACCATCGGCGAATTCATGTTTGATTTCATGCTCGACCTCGAAAACGATACCGAAAAAATGAAAAACCTTTTTGAACTCCCGGCATGAAAAAGAACAACAAGGATATCTCGCGGCACATCGTGATATTTGTGGAGGGCGACACCGACGAACTGTTCTTCAAAGCCTTGGTTGAACATTACAAAAAGGCAAGCCAAACGCCATTGTTACCGTGTCAAGTGTGCAACCTGAAGGGAGTTACCAGGTATTCCGGCAAGCTACTGGCCAAACTGAAGAACGATTTCCTTCCGGAAGCACGCAAAAAGAACTATCGCATACAGGCCGTTTGCTGCTCGTACGACACGGACGTATTCGAGCTGAAACATCCGTCGATAGTGGACTGGAAGCAACTCGAAAAGAACGTCAGGAAACTGGGCATCGAACATTTCGTGCAAATCGGCGTGGAACATGCCATAGAGGATTGGATCCTCGACGACCTGCAAGGTATCTGCCGCTTTCTGAAACTGAAAGAAATGCCGAAAACGCCGAAAGGGAACAACGGATTTGAAAAATTGACGGACCTGTACGCCAAGGCTCATAAAACATACCAGAAGGGCTTTGCCACACGCGAACTCATCGCGAACATTGATATGGGCATCATCATAAGCAAGCGCAAAAAAGCACTGCGCATCCTCGAACAGATGCTGCAAACCACGCTCCCCACAGACTGAAACAACTTATCCGCCACCCACTTCCCAGACCCTGCCCTCACAAGTCCAGGACTTGTTTTTTTAAGTCCAGGACTTGTTTTTTCAAGTCCAGGACTTGTTTTTTCAAGTATGAGTTTGGAAAACACGACCGGCGAACCGGCAAAAGGCTTTCGGCGACACACCGGCCGCAACCGTCGACCGGAACACCGAAAGCCACGGGCGCAAAACTTAAAACTCAATAAAACAAAGGGCAAAATCCGCAGTTTCAAGATTTTGTACGTACTTTTGCCACTTGATTAGGAACGTACACGCCAATCGGACATGAAGAAAAACAACATACAATGCCTCGTGGCTCTCATCATCGCCTCGCTGACGATGACGGCCTGCGACCCAAGCAGTGACGCGGAATACATTCCCTCGCGCGACTGCCTCATCACTTCCGTGACCATGGGAACGCTCAAACGCACCCTCCACACGAAAGGCTCGCAGGGACAGGACAGCACCTACACCGTTTCCGTAAACGGCGCACTCTACCCCATCTACATCGACCAGGTGGAAAACCGCATCTACAACGCCGACTCGCTGCCCGTAGGCACGAACGTGGAAAAGGTGGCTTTCACCACGTTCAACGTGAAGAACTCCGTGGTCATCAAGAGCCTCGCCACGGGAAACGACACGCTGTTCTCGGCCACCGACAGCACGGACTTCAGCCGCGAACGCACGTTCAAGGTGTACAGCGAGGACCTGCTGTCCAGCAGGGAGTACACCATGGAGCTGCGCGTCCACAACGAGGAGGCCGACACCTTTGCCTGGCAACGGATGGCGGAGGGCGCAGCACTGCCGCTGGCATCCTTCGTCGAGAGCCGCACCTTCTGCCACGACGGCAGCATCTACGTGTTCGGACAGCTCTCCGACGGCAACGCGCAGGTGGTGGCCACCCGGACGCAACAGCCGGACTTCACCACGGCCACCAACCTGCCCCTCGTGGCGGGCAGGCCCGTCAACGCACGCTCGGTGCAGTATTTCCGCAACGCCTTCTATGCCTTGGCCGGCAACAGCCTGGTGCGCTCCGCCACCGGCACTGACAACTGGAGCGAGGTGGGCTCGCCACTGGCCATCGACGCCCTGGCGGCTGTCCACGGCGATAGCCTTTACGCACTGGCCGACGGCAAGCTCTACGCCACGGCCAACGGCACGCAATGGACGCGCTGCATCACCGACACGCCGGACGCACTGCCGCAGACGCAGATGGCAGCAGCGGCACAAAGCCAACGCACCGACCCGCAAACGGTGAGCCTCATCCTCACAGGACAACGCGACGGCGAACCCGTGGTATGGCGCCACGACCTGGACCTTCCGGGCAGCTTCGTCTACCCCTGGATCAACCTTCCCCAAACGGAGGAGCTGGGCGACTACGCCTGTCCGCTGCTCCACAGCACGGCACTCGCAGCCTACGACAATGCCGTGGTGCTGACCGGCGTGACCGACGCGCAGGAGCTGGCCCCGTTCTACGTGAGCCGCGACTACGGACGCACCTGGAAGGCCGGCGAATGGAAAAGGCCGGACCTGAAGGGCGTGACGGCAGTGTCGGCCGCCGTGGACGCGGACCAGTACCTCTGGATCGTGTGCAGCGGCAAGGGAACCGTGTACAAAGGCCGCATCAACCGCCTGGGCTGGAAGGAAGACCCGAAGCGTTTTGAAGGACAACAGGCTGCCCAATAACCCTGACGGCGAAACGAACTTGCAATCACCCTCCCGACAGTGCCTGACATGAAACGTCTACTCCTTCTGCTGCTGCCGCTCTTCGCGCTCACGGCCTCGGGCCAGAACGACGAAACGCTGTACCGCCTGGAACTGGGCGGAGGCATCGGCTTCGGCACCGGACACACCGACCTGAAAGGGAAATGGGCCGCCGACATGGCCGCCATCGCCCGCTTCCCGCTCAACCCGCGCATGGCGGTGAAGACGCAGCTCTCTTACCTCAACCTGAAAGGCTCCACCGAAGGACAAAAGAACTTCTACCCCACCCTGCCCGACACGCCGGGCAAGGACCGCCTCGCCTACAGCGTGAGCGATGCCGTCATCGACGCTTCCGCGCTCTACGAACTCCACTTCCTGCCCTACGGCTACCTGCGCGACTACAAAGGCCACTGCCGTCTGGTGCCCTACCTGCAAATGGGCTTCGGACTGACCTACGGCAAGGCGGGAAAGGCGTTCACGGCCAACATCCCCCTGGGGGTGGGCGTGAAATACAAGGTGGCCGAAAGGCTGAACCTGGGCCTCGACTGGCTGGTCCACTTCACACTGAGCGACAAGCTCGACGGACTGGAAGCTCCCCTCGGCATCAGTTCCTCCGGCTTCAGGAACAAGGACCACTATTCGGCACTCTCGCTGACGCTGACCTACGACCTGAACCCGCGATGCCCCACCTGCAACCGCGACTGACGGACCCCACGCGCCCACACGCCGCTTTTACATTCAACAGACAAGACCTCTCGCAGCTTATGCAAACAGAAACTCACCGCATTCCCGATCATATCGCCATCATCATGGACGGCAACGGACGATGGGCCAAGGCCCGGGGACTCAACCGCAGCATGGGACACCAACAGGGCGTGGTGGCCGTCAGGGAAATCACCACGGCCTGCTCGAACCTGGGGGTGAAATTCCTCACGCTCTACACGTTCTCCACAGAGAACTGGAACAGGCCCGCCGACGAGGTGGCAGCGCTCATGTCGCTCATCCTCACGTCGCTCGAAGAAGAACTGTTCATGAAAAACAACGTGCGGATGCGCCTCATCGGCGACCTGAGCCGCATACCCGACGTGGTGCGGGAGTCCATCCTCGGATTGCAGGAACGGACGGCGGCCAACACGGGACTGACCATGGTCATCGCATTGAGCTACAGCGCACGCTGGGAAATTACCGAAATGGCGCGGAAGCTGGCCAGCGAAGCTGCGGAAGGGAAGGTCACTCCGAAAGACATCGACGAGGACTACATCTCCCGCCACCTGGCCACGCACTTCATGCCCGACCCGGACTTGCTCATACGCACCGGAGGCGAACTGCGCCTCAGCAACTACCTGCTCTGGCAATGCGCCTACACCGAACTATACTTCTGCGACACCTTCTGGCCCGACTTCCACGAGGCTGACCTCATGAAGGCCATCGAATGGTACAACAACCGCGAACGACGCTACGGAAAAACCAGCGAACAAGTGGCAGAATAAAACCTCTCACCCCAAGTCCCTTACTCTCATCAACAAGCACATGAACAGCCTACGCTTTCTGCTCTGTATCATTGCGTCCTTTGCCTGGCTCACGGCAACGGCCCAAAACGAAAAGACCGACGACCTCACGCCCAACATCACCTATACGGCCAACCACCCGCGCTACGTCCTGGGAGGACTCACCGTGAGCGGGGTGAAGAACTACGACGAAGAACTCCTGAAGCACATCTCCGGACTGACCGTGGGCGAAACCTACGAAGTGCCCGGGCCGGACATCAGCGAAGCCGTCAGGAAATACTGGAGCCAGAAACTCTTCTCCAACGTGCAAATCGAAGCGGACAGCATCGTGGCAGGAAAAATATACCTCCACGTGAAACTCACCGCACAACCCCGCATCTCCAGCATCAACTATACGGGCGTGAAGAAAAGCGAGCGCGAGGACTGCGAAAAACTCATCGGACTGCAGCCCGGCAACCAAATCACCACCGACATGGTGAACCGCGCGAAGCACTACATCAAGAAGCATTTTGAGGAAAAGGGATTCAAAAACTGCGAGGTGAACATCGTGCAGCGCGAGGACGTGACGGGCGACAACCGCGTGCTCGTCGACATCAACATCGACAAAAACGAGAAAATCAAGGTCAACCGCATCTACATCTCAGGCATCGACCCAAAACACGAGAACAAGCTCAAGCGGGCCATGAAGAAGACGCACGAAAAGGGTATCAAGAACTTTTTCCGCTCCAAGAAGTTCCTGCCTGAAAAATACGAGGAGGACAAGGACCTGGTCATCGAAAGGCTGAACTCATGGGGCTACCGCGACGCACTGCTCAAGAGCGACAGCGTGGTGACGGTGGACGAGAAGCACGTGGACGTGTACCTCGACATCTACGAGGGCAAGAAGTACTACCTGCGCAACATCTCGTGGGTGGGCAACACGGTCTACAACTCCGACCTCCTGCAACACCTGCTGCAGATGAAGTCCGGCGACGTGTACAACCAGAAGCTGATGAACGAACGCCTGCGCGAGGACGAAGACGCCATTGGCAACCTGTACTATAACAACGGCTACGTGTTCTACAACCTCAACCCCGTGGAAATCAACATCGAGGGCGACAGCATCGACCTCGAAATGCGCATCCAGGAGGGGCAGCAGGCTACCTTCAACCGCGTGCGCATTGCAGGAAACGACCGCGTGTTCGAAAACGTCATCCGACGCGAGCTCCGCACCAAGCCGGGCGACCTCTTCTCTATGGAGAGCATCAAACGCTCCGTGCAGGATCTGGCACAGATGAACCAGTTCGACCCCGAGGCACTCCAAAGCCAACTGTTCCAGAACATCAAGCCGGACCAGACCACGGGAACGGTGGACATCACCTACCCCCTCGTCCACAAAGGAGGCGACCAAATCGAACTCTCGGCGGGATGGGGACAGACCGGCATCCTGGGACGCGTCGGACTCAAGTTCACCAACTTCTCCATCCAGAGCCTGTTCGACAAGGGCCGTAAACGCGCCGGATTTATCCCGCAGGGCGACGGACAGACCCTCTCGCTCCAGGTGCAAAGCAACGGTACGTATTACCAGAGCTACGGACTTTCCTTCCTCGAACCCTGGTTCGGCGGCAAACGCCCCAACCAGCTCTCGCTCTCCATCTCATACAGTAAACAGAGCGACATCAACTCGAACTACGTCAACCAGAATTATTACAACAACTACTATAATTATATGTACGGCTACGGGTCCAGCTCGAACTACTACACCGACGCTTACGACCCGGACAAGTACGTGAAACTCCTCGGCGTGAGCCTGGGCTTCGGCAAACGTCTGCGCTGGCCCGACGACTACTTCACCTTCATGGCCGAGCTTTCCTACACGCGCTACATGCTGAAGGCCTGGCAGTACTTCCTCATCACCGACGGCAACTGCAACAACATCAACCTCTCGCTCTCGCTGATGCGCAACTCCACGGACCACCCCTTCTATCCGCGCAAGGGTTCTGACTTCCTCTTCTCCGTGACGCTGACACCGCCCTACTCGCTCTGGGACAAGAAGGACTACAAGAACCTGGCCGCCAACTACCAGAGCGCGAACTACCAGCGCGAGGCACAGGAGAAGTACCGCTTCATCGAATACCACAAGTGGAAATTCAAACTCCGCACCTTCACCGCCCTCACGGGTGCCGTGAAAGCACCCGTGCTCATGACCCGCGTGGAATGCGGCATACTCGGTGCCTACAACCGCCACAACAAGTCGCCCTTTGAAACCTACTACGTGGGCGGCGACGGCATGTCGGGCTACTCCACGGGCTATGCCACGGAAACCATCGGACTTCGCGGTTACGACAACGGCTCGCTCTCCGGCAACTCCTCATGGGGAGCCTACGCCTACAGCCGCATGACGCTGGAGCTGCGCTATCCGCTCATGCTCGAGAACTCAACGTCCATCTACGCCCTGGCCTTCGTCGAAGGGGGTAACGCCTGGGAAAACGTGAAGGACTTCAACCCCTTCGACATGAAGCGTTCAGCCGGCCTTGGCGTGCGCATCCTCCTCCCCATGGTGGGCCTGATGGGTATCGACTGGGCCTACGGTTTCCAGAAGACCATCAGCGGCTACAGCGGCACAGCCGGCGGCTCGCAGTTCCACTTTATCATAGGCCAAGAATTCTAACACTTCAAACCTAAAGGCAATGAAACGACTGTTATTCCTCTTAGTCATCGCCCTCACAACGGCCTTCCAGGCCGGGGCACAAAAATTCGCCCTCGTCGACATGGAGTATATCCTCAGCAACATACCCGCCTACGAGCGTGCCAACGAACAGCTGAACCAAACCTCCAAAGCATGGCAGGCTGAGGTGGAAGCACTCAACACCACCGCACAGACGCTCTACAAGAACTACCAGAACGAAAGCGTCTTCCTGAGCGAGGCGCAAAAGAAGGAGCGCGAAAAGGCCATCGTCGACAAGGAGAAGGAAGCCGCCGACCTGAAGAAAAAATACTTCGGCCCCGAAGGCGAACTGTTCAAGAAGCGTCAAAGTCTGGTGGAGCCCATCCAGGACGAAATCTACAACGCCATCAAGGGCATCGCCAACGCCAAAGGCTTCCAGCTCATCCTGGATCGCGCGTCGGACAGCGGCATCATCTTCGCCTCGCCCAGCATCGACATCAGCAACGAAGTGCTCGCCAAACTCGGCTACGCGAAATAACCCCCTCGGCAACTGAAAACCCGAAGCGGACGCACCGCCTCACATAGTCCGGGACTTGTAACGAAAAAGTCCGGGACTTGTAAAAAATAGTCTAGGATTAGAAAAAAATAGTCCAGGACTTGTGAAAAATAGTCCAGGACTTGTGAAACCAGCCCCGAAGCCTGCATTCTGTCGGCCTCGGGGCTGGTTTCAATAGTAGGGAGTTGAGAAGTCTAAAGCATATGATGGCTGTCCAGAAAAAAGTTCAAGGCCGTTAGGCTGCGCCCCGGAGGGGAAAAAGCCCACAGCACGGGGCAGAGCAAAAAGTAAAGCCGCAGAATTTTCGATTTTCATTTTGCTATGCTCTCGCCTTGCACTATCTTTGCCGCCAAAATTAAAAACAGACACTGAATGTTCAAGAAATTATTGCTCATCGTGCTCCTCGCAGCACCCCTCAGTATGTGCGCACAGAAGTTCGCGCACTTCGACTACGCTTCCATCATCCAGTCCATGCCCGAAGCCAAAGCCGTTCAGGCCGAGCTCGAAACGCTCTACAAGCAGTACCAGACGGAACTGGAGAACATGCAAAAGGAATTCCAGACCAAAATGGAAAAATACCAGAAGGAGGACACCGACGCCACTCCCGCTAACATCCGCGAACGCCACAACCAGGAACTTCAGGAAATGTACCAGCGCCTGCAACAGGCACAGCAGGACAACTCCGAAAACTTCCAGCAGGAACAGCAGAAGAAAATGCAGCCTGTCACACAGAAAATCATGGACGCTGTCAATGCCGTGGCACAAGAAGGAAGCTACGTTTACATCATCGACAAAAACGGTGCACAGGGCGCAGGCATCGTCATCAACGAAACGCTCAGCACCGACGTTACTTCGACCATCATGAAAAAGCTCGGCATCACGGCATCAGCAGCCAAGCCAGCCGCAGCAACAGGCAAGTAACCCTGAAAGAAGACTCTTGTATTCATTTTCCTCTATTCAATAAGATTAAGATGCATCGACCGGCACATTGGCTGTGAAGCCCATGTGCCGTTTTTAATAAAGGGGTGTTCTGTCAATTAGCTTGAGATGATGATGCGGCTATCGCGCAGTAGATGGCTGGGATGAATGAAGGAGCGTAGCGGGCTACGTGACTGAATGAAAAACTGTCAGATACAAGACGAGAGACGCAGAAGCAACCAAGCCAATCATAGAACAGTTCCCCGAAAACCAATTGATAGAACACCCCTTAACCGCCACATGATCACCCTACGCAACATCCACAAATCCTTCGGCACGCTCGAAGTGCTCAAAGGCATAGACCTCGACATCCAAGCCCACGAGGTAGTCAGCATCGTCGGACCCAGCGGAGCAGGAAAAACCACCCTGCTGCAAATCATGGGAACACTCTACAAACCCGACGCCGGGACAGTGGAAATTGCCGGCGAGAACGTGCTGCGGCTCTCCGGCAACAAGCTCGCGCGCTTCCGCTGCGAACACATCGGCTTCGTCTTCCAGTTCCACCAGCTGCTGCCCGAATTTTCGGCCCTCGAAAACGTGATGATACCCGGCATGATAGCACGCCGCAACCAGGCCGAAAACAAACGGCGCGCCATGGAACTACTCGACTTCCTCGGACTCGCCGACCGCGCCGGCCACAAACCCGCACAACTCTCCGGTGGCGAAAAACAGCGCACCGCCGTGGCACGCGCACTCATGAACCGGCCCGACATCATCCTGGCCGACGAACCCTCAGGCAGCCTCGACAGCCACAACAAAGAGGAACTCCACAAACTCTTCTTCAAGCTGCGCGACGAAATGGGGCAGACCTTCGCCATCGTCACACACGACGAAACCCTCGCCTCACTTACCGACCGCACCATCCACCTCATCGACGGACTCGTGGCGCAACCCGAAGAAAACGCCTGACACCCCACCACGACAACCTCACCACCCCCGAAACAAACCCAACCCATGATCTCACTCGGCAACTACAATACCCTGCGCATCACCCGCTTCACCCAACACGGTGCCTACCTCGACGGCGGAAACGTCGGCGAAATACTCATGCCCCAAAAGTACCTCAACCCAAGGATGCGCATCGGCGACAAAGTCGAAGTGTTCGTCTACCTGGACCAGGGCGAACGCCTGGTAGGCACCCTCGAAACGCCCCTGGCCCGCGTCGGCGACTTCGCCTTCCTGCGCGTGGCATGGGTCAACGAGTTCGGCGCATTCCTCGACTGGGGACTCATGAAGGACCTCTTCGTGCCCTTCCGCGAACAGAAGATGCCCATGCAGCAAGGACGCTCGTACCTCGTTCACATCCACATCGACCCCGAGACACAGCGCATCGTGGCATCCGCCAAGGTGGAACGCTACCTCCAGCGCGCCACCACCGGACGCTACCACCGGGGACAGGAGGTGGAAATCGTCATCCAGCAGAAAACACCCCTCGGCTTCAAGTGCATTGCCGACAACCGCTGCCCCGGACAGCTCTACGACAACCAGATCTTCGACGTGCAGCCCCAAGCCGGCGACGTGTTCACCGCCACCGTCGTCAACGTCAGGCCCGACGGCAAGCTCGACCTCTCCCTGCAACGCATCGGAAAAGGACGCTTCCGCGACTTCGCCGAACAGCTCCGCGAAGCACTCCAGCAGGCCGGAGGCTCACTGCCCGTGTCCGACCATTCATCCCCCGAAGAACTCCAACAACGCTTCGGCGTGAGCAAGAAAACTTTCAAAAGGGCAGTCGGCACACTCTACAAAAACGGAGAATTGCTAATCAGCCCTGACAAAATTACGCTGATTAACGAAGATTAACGCGAAAATGCGAAGCAAATAATAAAAAAAATGGGATGTGGCTTGGTTACTTTTGGAAAAGCCCCTACTTTTGCATCGTCTTCAAGAAAGAAGTCCGGCACCTGCCGGATGACTTCACCAAAAGATAGTTTTTTCATCTCTATATAAGTTCTGTGAGGCAACTGTGCGTTGGGAAACGCGTAGTTGCCATTTTTTTTGCTGTCCACCCCATCCCAACATTCCCTTTTTGTAAAAAAGAGACATCTGGAACTAAAATTTTCTTGCAACAGAAAAAAAATCCAAACTAAATCCTTTACCTTTGCCAGCAAATCACAGATTTCTGAAGCTATCGTCCGCATCGGCAGGACAAACCCCGGAAATGTCCGTCAGACCTGATTCAGAAAAGAGCACCCATACGGTGTTCACCGACCATCCAAGCAAAATCATAACCCTTACTCACATGAACTCCACACCGCAAGTTGAAAATTCACAGTCACCGCAGGAAATAGAATACATGACCCTACAGGATCATCTGTACCTCTGCCTTTCTCATTGGCGTTGGATCCTGCTCTCCATTGTACTTTGCTGCGGAATCGCCCTCTGGCACATCCTCCGCACCCAGCCCACCTACCAACGCACGGCCACCATCATGATCAAGGACGACAGCAACTCCAGCATGATCAACGGCAGCGTGGGTGCCGTCTTCTCCGATATGGGAGTCGGCGGTGCGGAAAGCAACGTCTACAACGAGATGCTCGCCATCCAGGCCCCCTCCCTGCTCACCGAAACCGGCAAACGGCTGGACTACAACGTGAACTACGAAAAGCCCGGCACCTTCCACAACATCCCCCTCTACGGCGAACGGCTGCCCGTCAAGGTCATCTTCCACAGCCTCACCCCCGAGGACTTCGGGTCCTTCACCCTCGACATCAAGGATGCCAACACCTTTGAAATGTCCGGCTTCATGTTCAACGGCGAGGAAGACCCGCACGAGCGCACCCTCAAAGGACGCTTCAACGCCATACTCAACACCCCGCTGGGCAAGATCACCGTGCTTCCCACCGCCGGCCTGCGAAACTACCTGCAGGACAACCGCCCCGTGTTCGTCAGCCGCAGCGACTACTACAGCATGACGAACTGCATAGCCGCCAACCTCAGTGCCAGTCTGGCCGAAACGAAAGGCACACTCATCTCTATCACCTTCTGCGATGTGCTCCCGCAGCGCGCAGAGGATGTCATCAACACCCTGCTCGACGTTTACAAGGAAAAATGGGTGGAGGACAAGAACCAACTCACCATCGCCACCTCACGCTTCATCACCGAGCGTCTCGGAGTCATCGAACGCGAGCTCGGCGACGTGGACCAGAACATCTCCTCCTACAAAAGCTCCCACCTCCTCCCCGACGTGAAGGCCGCATCGGGCATCTACATGCAGATGGCCCAGGAGAACGCCAGCGAAATCATGAAGCTCAACACGCAGAAGGCCATCGCCACCTACGTGCAGTCCTTCCTGAAGGAAAATGTCAAGAACAACCAACTCCTGCCCGTCAACACAGGCATCGAAAACGGGGGCATCGAAGTCCAGATAGGCGAGTACAACGGCACACTGCTCGAACGCAACAACCTCGTAGCCAACTCGAGCGACAAGAACCCGCTCATCGCCACCTACGACCAGAAGCTCGAATCGCTCCGCACCTCATTGCTCACCGGCATCAACAACCTCATCGTAAGCCTCAACACCCAGATAAAACACTGGGAGCAGAGCGAAAACCGCACCTCGGAACAAATCGCCTCGAACCCCGAACAGGCCAAATACCTCCAGGCCGTGGGTCGCGAACAAAAGGTAAAGGAAGCCCTCTACCTGTTCCTGCTGCAAAAACGCGAGGAGAACGAGCTTTCACAAGCCTTCACGGCCTACAACACCCGCATCATCTCGCCCCCGAGCGGCAGCATCTACCCCGTGTCGCCCGTACGACGCAACATCCTCCTCATCGCCTTCGCCCTCGGCCTGGCCATCCCCATCGGACTCATCTACCTGCGTGAAAGCCTCAACTCGAAGCTGCGCGGACGCAAAGACCTGGAAAACCTCAAGGTGCCCTTCGTCGGCGAAGTGCCCTTCAACCGCAACCGCCACGCCCGCCGCAGCCTGATGCGCTGGGGCAAGAAGGGCGAAGAAGGCCGCCACCTCGTGGTAAAAGCCGGTGCGCGCAACGTCGTCAACGAAGCCTTCCGCATAGTCCGCACCAACCTCGAGTTCATGCTCAACTCCGACGGCGGCAAGGTGGTGGTCATCACCTCCTTCAACCCCGGCAGCGGAAAATCGTACGTTTCGATGAACATGGCCAGCAGCTTCGCCCTGAAGGAACAGCGCGTGCTCGTCATCGACGGCGACCTGCGCCACGGCTCAACCTCGAAGTATGTAGGCTCACCCGAGAAGGGCCTCACCCAATTCCTCAGCGGACAGACCAACGACGTGCGGAGCCTCATCGTGCAGGACTACAACAACCCCTCGCTCTACGTGCTGCCCATCGGCTCCATACCGCCCAACCCCACCGAGCTGCTGCAGAACGAAAAACTGGCACAGTTCATCCAGGAAGCGCGCAGCGAGTACGACTACATCATCATCGACTGTCCGCCCATCGAAGTGGTGGCCGACACACAGATACTGGCACAATACGCCGACCGCACCATCTTCGTCATCCGCGTAGGCCTGCTTGAGAGGTCCATGATCAAGGAACTCGACAAGCTCTACATCAGCAACAAGTACCCCAACATGTCGCTCCTCCTCAACGGCTCGAAAGGCCCCGGAGACAGCCAGGGACACCGCTACCGCTACGGATATGGCTACGGTTACGGCTACGGATACAACTACGGAAGCGACAAGAAATAAGTTCCCGTAACACCGGTACACAGCGGAAGCCCCACAGCTTCCGCTGTTCTTTTTCGCCCCTTTCGGCGCACCGCCGGATTTCGCCTGCCACGCCATCCTCCCTCCGCTCGGCAAACCAGCCCCCGGCGCTTCACACCCCACCATTACCCCACCCTTATTCCTCACCCAACCCCATGTGGCCATTCTCAACCAACCCCAAGACCGAACGCAGCGGCGTGCTGCAACATTTCACCGACTGGCACTGCCACATCCTCCCCGGCGTGGACGACGGCGTGCAGACCCCCGACGAGAGCCTTGCCATCCTGCAACGCTACGAGCAGGCCGGCGTGCGCGAAGTATGGTTCACGCCCCACATCATGGAGGACTTCCCGAACACCAACGCCCGCCTCACCCAGCGTTTCGGCGAACTGCAAGCCGCCTACAAGGGTCCGCTCCGCCTGCACCTGGCGGCAGAGTACATGCTCGACAACCTCTTCATGCAGCGTCTGGAAGCCCGCGAGCTGCTGCCCATCGGGCCGCAGGGCAACCACCTCCTGGTGGAAACCTCCTACTTCCGCCCACCCATGCGGCTGCACGAGATGCTGCGCGCCATCCGTTCCGCAGGCTACATGCCCGTGCTGGCCCATCCCGAACGCTACGCCTACATGTGCCACGACGACTACGTGCGGCTGAAGGAAGAGCCCATCATCTTCCAGCTCAACCTGAGTTCGCTGGTCGGCATGTACGGCAAGCAAGTGCAGTCCAAGGCCGCCAAATTCCTGCAACAAGGTTGGTACGGCCTGTGCGGCACGGACATCCACCGCATCGGAATGATGGAACGCCTGTGGAAAAGCCCCATCAGCAAGAAGTTGATCCCCCTGGTGGAAAACCTGCGCCACTGATACCACATACAAAGCAGACGGTCCGGGGCTGCGCACAGCCAGTTGCCCCCATGTGGCCGCCCGTTGCCGGCAGCCCCGCGAACAGGCCGTACAATCCCGTTTCTAAAGTCCCGGACTTGTGCTTCACAAGTCCGGGCTTTGATTTTTCAAGTCCAGGCTTAGAATTTTCAAAGCCTGGACTTGTAAATCACCGACTAAAAGCCTTACCTTTGTCCGCAAATACAAACGCACGCGTGCGTTCGCACCTCCCTTCACGCCCGTCAGTATCGCGTGAAAAACCTTATCGCGAACGCACACAGCAATCAGAACCAGCCAACAGCCAACATGAAACTATGGGAAAAGTCGGTACAGGTGACCGATGAGATAGACCGTTTTACCGTGGGCCACGACCGTGAGCTTGACCTCTATCTTGCGCCCTACGATGTCATGGGTTCCATGGCACACATCACCATGCTCCACAGCATCGGCCTCATTGCCGACGACGAACTACCGCAGCTGCTGCGCGAACTCAAGGACATCTACCGGCAGGCCAAGGAAGGGAATTTCGTCATCGAAGACGGCATAGAAGATGTCCATTCCCAGGTAGAGCTGCTGCTCACCCGCCGCCTCGGCGATATGGGCAAGAAAATCCATGCTGGCCGTTCGCGCAACGACCAGGTGCTGCTCGACCTCAAGCTCTTCACCCGCGACCGCCTGCGCCGCGTGGCCGAGGCCGTGCGCCGCCTGTTCCGCACCCTGCAGCAGCAGAGCGAGCGTTACCGCCACGTTCTCATGCCCGGCTACACCCACCTGCAAGTGGCCATGCCCTCCTCCTTCGGCCTGTGGTTCGGTGCCTACGCCGAGAGCCTGGCCGACGACCTCCTGCTCCTGCAGGCCGCCTACCGCATGGCCAACCGCAACCCCCTCGGCTCCGCTGCCGGCTACGGCTCCTCCTTCCCCCTCGACCGCGAAATGACCACCCGCCTGCTCGGCTTTGAAGGGCTCAACTACAACGTGGTCTATGCCCAGATGGGTCGCGGGAAACTGGAACGCACCGTGGCCGCCGCCCTTGCCGGCGTGGCCGGCACCGTGGCCAAGCTGGCATTCGACGCCTGCCTCTTCAATTCGCAAAACTTCGGCTTCATCTCCCTGCCCGCAGAATGCACCACCGGCAGTTCCATCATGCCCCACAAGAAAAACCCCGACGTGTTCGAGCTGATACGTGCCCGCATGAACCGCCTCCAGTCACTGCCGCAGGAGCTGCTCCTCATATCCAACAACCTGCCCTGCGGCTACTTCCGCGACCTTCAGGAACTGAAAGAAGCCTATCTGCCGGCCTTCGACCAGCTGACCGACTGCCTGGACATGGCCTGCTACATCGTGGAGCGCATCAGCGTGAACGAGCACATCCTTGACGACCCGCGCTACGACGCCATGTTCTCCGTTGAGGAAGTCAACCGCCTGGCCGCCGCCGGCACCCCCTTCCGCGATGCCTACAAGCAGGTGGGCCTCGCCATCGAGGCCGGCACCTTCCGCCCCGACAAGCAGGTGCGCCACACCCACGCCGGCAGCCTGGGCAACCTGTGCAACGACTGCACCGCCCGGCGCATGGAACAGCTGTGGCAAGAGTTCGGATTCGACCGCGTCGAGGCCGCCGAGCAAGCCCTGCTGGCCTGAGGCCGAACCCACACACCGCTCCGCCCATGCACCGTACCCCCACCCCGTTCCTGCGGCACCTGTTCCGCACCGCCCTCGCGGCGGCAGCCGTGATGCCGGCCCTCTGCGGCTGTTCCTCCGATGCCGAGGACCTCTACGCCCACGAGCGCGCCTTCTTCAAGTACAGCCCCGTGGTTTCCGTCCACCAGCTCCACACGGCGGTGAACAACCCCGGGATGTTCTGCCGCATCACCTTCAGCACGCAGACCGTCAGCTTCACCGCCCCCGACGGCTCCTCCACCCCCGTACAGCGGTTGGCCACCGAGGTGTACGGCAAGCCCACATTCGTGGCCGGCTTCGTGGTGGGCACGCCTTCCGTGCCCGACATGCAGATTCAGTACGCCCCCGTGGCCTACGACCTGGCCTGTCCCGCCTGCTACGAAGACGCGCTCATCACCAAATCCCTCGAGTTCGCCTCCGCCGAAACCCTGCGCTGCCCCCGTTGCCGGCGCACCTACGACCTGTCCAACGGCGGACTGCCCACCAGCGGCGAAGGCAACCGCCGCCTGCTGCGTTACCGCATCAGCTACGCCAACGACTGTGTGGTCATCGTCAACTGACCCCTCCTCAGCCGCCCCTTCCGCCGCCGCACACGCGGCCCGGAAGTCCCTCACGACCCAAAAGGAACTTATTCATTTTTTAACCCCATATCTATTATGCAAAAACGCTCTTTACTTCTGACATCAGCCCTGCTGGCGTTAGGCTCGGTGCAACTCTGCGCCGATGAGGTGAAGCTCACCACCGGCCTCGCCGTGGGTGAGAAACTCTCCCTCGCCCTCAACGCCGACGTGGCCGTTACCCTCACCTGGGACAACGGCTCGGTGGACTCCTTCGTGTCCGACGGCTCACTCCAAGCCATCGACGTGAAAGATGCCGGCCTCACCATCGCCACCACCCAGGGCAAGCTCACCGCACTCTACGTGCAAGGTAACAAACTCACCGCGCTCGAACTCACCGACGTGCCCCACCTGCGCGAGCTCTACGCCGCCGACAACCAGCTCGAGAAGCTCACCGTCAACACCGTCACCACGCTACAGGTCATCGACGCGCAGGACAACCTCCTCACCGCGCTCAACACCAACCAGCTCAGCGAGCTGCGGTCGCTCAACGTGGCCGGCAACAACATCGAGGGCACCTCGCTGAAACTCAACACCTCGGCCCGTCCGGAGCAGCTCATCGTGGCCCACAACGCCATCACCTCGCTCCCCACCGCCGCCGTGCTGAGCCAGACCCAGACCCTCTGGGCACAGCACAACGCGCTGACCACCGCCTCGCTCGCCCAGAGCACCGACCTGCGGTCGCTCTGCCTCTCCGACAACCAGCTCAAGACCCTCACCCTGGCCGAAGCGCCGCTGCTCGCCGACGTGTGGGTGCAAAACAACCAGCTCAAGTCCCTCGACCTCAGCAAGGGCTCACCCGCCCTCGTCAGCCTCGCTGCCGACCACAACCAGCTGAAAGAAGTGCTGTGGGACGCACAGTGCCGCACCACCTTCGCCCGGGCCTACCTCAACGACAACGCCCTCTTCATCAACTCCATGCCCCCGGGAGCCGTGGGTTCGCGCACCATCCAAATCAACTGCGAACCGATGGAGCCCTACGAAATGGAATCCCAGTATGAACTCAGCACAATCTACGACTGGAGCACGCTGATCGCCAAGAACGGCTGGGGACTCTCCTCCGGTGCCACCTACACCCTTACCGACCGTGACGGCTACCAGCTCGCCAAGGGCACCGACTTCAGCGAAACGAGCAAGAAGTTCAAGTTCACCACCGCCCACGCCGGCGTGGTGCTCACCGCCACCACGAAATACTACACCTTCAGCACCACCCCGTTCAACGTGGGCGTGATTGAAGGCATCGAGGCCGTCACCTCCGGCACCACCCCCGCCACCTTCCGCACCACACGCGGCACCCTGAGCCTCCAGGCCGATGCCGCCACCGCCGTGACGGTATATAATGCCGCCGGCGTATGCGTGGTCAACAGCCGTGTGGCAGCCGGCAACCACAGCTGGCAGCTCCCCTCCGGAATCTACGTGGCCAACGGCACCAAAGTGCTTGTTCCCTGATACCCCGGCGGGCCACCGGCGGCAAAAGGCCGGAAGCCATGCGCCGCAGGCCCGAACCTCTCGGATTGTTACACCTTACCATTTAATCTTATCCCCACATGAAACTATATAAATTAGCCCTGGCGGCCCTCGCCCTGGCCACACAAACGGCAGGAGCGCAGTCGTTGCAGTTGGATGCCGACGAAACGAAAGCTCCCTACCTCATGACATCACAGGACACCGTGACCCTGGCCTACCACGCCGGCTTCACCACCGTGCCCGTGCTCGGCAACGTGAGCGACTACACCGTCAGCAAGTCTGAAACCGACGCCGAATGGATCAGCTACCGCAAAGAGAGCAACGGCAACCTCACCGTCTTTGCCGACTACTACTACGACGCCATGCAGCCCCGCTTCGGCAGCATCACCCTCACCACCCCCGACGGCAGCTACAGCCGCCGGCTCACCGTGAAGCAGAACCCCAACACCTCAGCCGAGGACCTGGGCGACGTGAAGCACGTCATCGCCTCCGGAAAGGCCGACTCCGAACAGAACGGCGAAGGCATAGCCAACAGCTTCGACGACAACACCTCCACCATCTGGCACTCCAGCTGGGGAGGCTGCACCATGCCCACCAACGTGCAGTTCACCTTCAAGGCTCCCGGCCACGTGGACTACATGCTCTACACCCCGCGCACCGACAGCAACAACGGACGCTGGGGCGAGATAACCGTGTACTACGCCACCAAGTCCGCGCCCACGAAATTCGTCAAAGTGACCGATGCCGACTGCGAAATGAGTTCCAGCCCCACCCGCGTGGACTTCGGCGAGGGCGGCATCGATGATGTCTACATCGTGAAAGTCACCATCAAGACAGCCGGCAACAACTTCGCCTCGTGCGCCGAAATCGGCTTCTACGAAATCGACAACTCGCTGGCCGAAGCCATCGACGACGCGTTCACCTCGCCCCTCTGCAACGAGCTGAAGCCCGGAATCGACCAGACCACGGCCAAGAACATCGCCAACCCCTACCTCCGCCAGCTCGCCCTCTGCATGCTCGACGGCAACTACTCCACGGAGTTCCGCGTGGGCGAGTTCGGCTGCTACGAAACGCGCACCACACTCCAGCAGAGACTCAAGACAAGCAGCGCCTACGACATGTATGAGAACCCCACGGGCATCTACTTCAACAAGGGCGACAACATCGTGGTGTTTGCCGAGGGCATTGACGAGGCCCATCCCGTGAGCCTCTGCATCGCCAACTTCAGCAACGAGAAGGACATCGAGAAGGAAGGCCAGTCCGGCAGCTGGTACATGCTCCAGAACGGCCCCAACGTCATCAAGGCCGTCAACCGTGGCAACGGCTACGTTTCCTACTACTCCGACGACTACACCAACGCGCCGAAAATCAAGCTCCACTTCGCCATGGCTACCGAAACCGGCTACTTCGACGCTTCGCGCCACAACAATGACGACTGGGTGCGCCTGCTGGCCAACGCCAAGAGCGACATTTTCGACATCCTGACCCAGCGTATGCACGTGGCCGCCCCCATCGCCAACCTGAAGAAGCAAACCCCGAAGGACGGTGAACGCCTCGCCGCCATCTACGACGACGTCATCTACCGCGAACGCGAAGTGATGGGTCTGCCGCAAGCCGGCATCGAGCCCGCCAACCACCAGTTTTCCCGTCCCGTCAAGAGCGGCATGTTCGCCGACGGCATCGGTGCAGCAGCCTGGTTCGGCGGCTTCGACGGATGGGTGAAAGCCAGCGACTTCGGCTTCTGGGGCTTCGCCCATGAGCTGGGCCACGTGAACCAAATCGCCGGCTTCAAGTGGAGCGGCTGCGGCGAAACCACCAACAACATCTACTCCGCATGGGTGGCCCACCGCACCGGCAGCACCGGAACCTTCGGCAAGGGGTACCACAACCTGGAGGACGAGCAAACAGGTATCGACGACTACAGCTGGACGCGCGGCGGACGCTTCGAGGCATACATGGAACAAGCCGTGCGCATGGGCAAGAGCTGGCAGCTGCAGGACGGACCCGACTACTACGGCAACGAATTCAACTACAAAGACGTTACCGAAGTGGACGAGAACGGCAAGCCCCTCGGAACGGTGAACACACCGACCCGCAACTTTGACCACTTCGTGAAGGTCATCCCCTTCTGGCAAATCACCCTCTGGAGCGAAGATGCCGGAGGCAACCCCGGCACCATGGGCCGCCTCATCGGCTCCTACCGCGAAGGCTTCGACTTCACCAAGTTCAACACCAACGGCAAGCAGCAGGTGGAAATGATGCGCCGCCTCTGCGATGCAGCCCAGTACAACCTCCTGCCCTTCCTCGAAAAGGCCGGACTCAACAAACCCATCAAGGCATACATCGAGGACTACGGACCGGGCTGGAACATCATCACCCAGGAAATGCTCGACAAGCTGAAGAAGGAAGTGGAGAGCAAGAACTATCCCGAGGCCCCCGCCGCGCTCAACTTCATCAACGCCTACAACTACCCGCGCTTCCGCGACAAAGTGGCGCTCACCGATGCTGGCCAGAACCAAGGCTGCTCCGCGCCGAATAACAACCGCGTCAAGGTGGACAACGACGTGTGGGCCGGTGCCGTGGGCTATGAAACCTACAACAGCAAGGGCGAGCTCATCCGCATCACCGTATTCGGTCTGGGCGATTCGCAGATGTCCTCGCGCTACACCTACGTACTCTTCCCCTCAGCCGAAGATGCCAGCTACATCATGGCCGTAGGCTACGACGGCACGAAGGTGAAGTGCTACGCCAAGTAATCCCCTGCGCCGTGCGGCCCGCCGCCGCGCACCATACATCTTTTATCAGCAACCGCCGCTCATGCGTTCAGCGTCATGGGCGGCGGTTGCCGCATTCCGGCGGCAGCCCCCGGCCAAGGCTTCGCTACCGGCGCGACACCGCCGCCAGCCACAGGGCACGACCGCCACGCACCGACCCCACGGACAGTACCCCACAAGTCCCGGACTTGTTTTTCCTAAGCCTGGACTATTTTTTTCTAAGCCTGGACTTGTTTTTTCCAAGCCTGGACTTGTGAACCCCGGTTCCAGGACCCGTGCGCCGCCCATAAAGCACCGCACCGACCGTCACCGGAGTGCATCGGATTTTCCGCCGCACCGCCCGTTTTTCCCCTATTTCGGGGGATAAATTCACGGATTTGACAGGATTTTCAAGGAAAAAGTGTCCGAATTTCCATAAAAAAGTGTCCTGAAAACCTATAAAAATCCAATAATTCGTAATTTTGCCCACGAACAAAGAAGCATTCATTGCAGAACCGAGAGATGAACGGTCACGAACCACGTCCTTATCTGCCAACGTCATCGTTGTAAGTTTTCATGACAAGATCATCCAAAAACAACCTGATACAATGACTTCACCCAACAAGCTGACAAGAAAACTGCTGCTGGCGGTTTTTGCCCTGTTGCCCGTATGGGCATCAGCCCAACGCGTATCGCTCAAGACGAACGCCCTGGGGTGGCTCACGCTCTCGCCCAACATGGCGGCCGAGCTGCGTATGTCGCGCCACTACACCCTCAACCTCGATGCGTCCGTCGGCCTCCTGAAACTGGGCAAGTACAAAACCAACCACATCGCCTTCGCGCCCGAAGTGCGCTACTGGTTCTCGGCCCGTCCGCAGACCCGCCACTTCGTGGGATTGATGGCCATCGGTGCTGACTACGACTGGCGGCTGAAGGACACCTGCCACAAGGGCGACGCCCTCGGTGCCGGCATCACCTACGGCTACTGCCTCGTGCTGGACCGCCGCTGGAGCATCGAAGCCACCGCCGGTGCCGGACTGCTGCGCCAGCGCGACCGCAAATTCGCCGCCGACGCGCCCCAACCCGCCGAACCCAACAACAGCAAAACGCGCCTCGCACCCCTCAAGCTGGGACTCAGCGTGGCCTATATCCTGAAGTAGCAACACCATCCTGAAGCCAGAAATGATGAAAAACAACCCATCACGCAACCTACCGGGCCTCGGCCGCATCGCCCTGCGGCTCCTCATGCTGTGGATGCTCACCTTCGCGTGCGCCACCGCCCCGGCACAAGAAATACGCATCACCGGCAAGGTGACCAACACGAAGGGCGAACTCCTCATGGGCGTCAACGTGCTCGAAGGACGCTCCGGCAAAAAACTCGCCACCACCACCCCCGACGGCTCCTTTGCCATCAACGTACACCCCAACGGCACCCTGCGCTTCACCATGGTCGGCGCAGAACCCAAACTGGTGAAAGTGAAGAACAGGACTTACATAGAGGTACAGCTCACCGACATCAGCACCGAACTTGGCGAGGCCGAAAAAGTGGTACACAAAAGCAATAAGAAAATCACCGTGGAGCAGACACAGATTGAAATCCGGGGCGACACCTTCATCGTCAACACCCAGCTGCAGGTGCCCGACTCGCTCTTCAAGAAGAACATGCGCGTGACCGGACAGGCCATCATCCACAACTCCACACGCCGCGAACTGACACCCCTCAAACCCCTCGTCTACGACGGCTACGAATACAACGACACGCAGGAACGCATGTACGACTTCGACCTACGCAACGGCGACCCCATGGGTCCCTACGTCAGGAGGCAGGACGCTGCCTACAGGTGGTTCAAGAAAAGCCCGGACAGTGCCAAAGGAAAGAAGGAAAAGGCTACCGCCGACCGCATTCAGTACCGCGAATACGCCATCATGAAGAACAAGCGCGACATGTACTGGTGCGACTTCTACACCATCATCGAAAACTACGACCGCATCGTCTACCGCGACACCGTAAACATCGCACGCGGCGTGCTCAACCCCCTCCACTTCCTCGACTACGCCATCACGGGCAGCGAGGTGAGCGACAGCACCTACTTCCCCAAGGGTGAACCGCAGCTGAAGAACACCAACGACGAGGTGAACCTCGTCTTCCCCGTGGGCAAGAGCCGCCTCGACCCCGACAACCCGCAGAACCGCGCCGAGCTGGAGCGGATGCAGGCACGACTCGCCTCCATCCGTCAGGAACCCAACGCCTCCATCTACGGACTCAGCGTCACCGGCACCGCATCGCCCGAAGGCATCTACAGCTCCAACGTGCGCCTGGCCAACGAACGCATGAAGAGCGCGCTGGCCGGCATCATGCAGATCCTGCCCGCCGATATGCGCCAGCACATCGAGTCGCAGAGCCACGCCCGCGTGGCCGGATGGGACGAAGTGGCCGCCCTCCTGCGTCAGGACTCGCTCATCGCCGAGGCCGAGGCCGTGGAGCGCATCATCGCCCGCAACTCCAACATCGACGTGCAGGGACGGCTGATGCGACAGCTGCCCTTCTACCGCTCACTCCTGCTCGAAACCTACCTGCCCCGACTGCGCAAGGTGGAGTATAAGATTGAGTACAGCATCTACCGCAACCTCACCGTAGAAGAGATACGCCAACTCTACAAGAACAATGGCTACCAGAACCTCATGGACGACGAGTTCTTCCGCCTGTACCGCGCCGAAAAGGACCTCAAGCAGAAGGAAATCTACCTGCGCCAGGCGCTCGAGGTCTACCCGCAGTTCATGGTAGCGGCCAACGATCTGCAGGTGCTGCTCATCAACCGCCACGAACCCGACGTGAACCTCCTGGCTCGCTTCGTGGGCGCGAAGTACCGTGGCCTCAAGGTGCCCCCCGAGGTCAACATGAACCACATCTGCGCCCTGCTCAACGAGGACTGCTACTCCGATGCCGACACCCTGGCCGTGTACCTCCTGCCCGACGATGCCAAGATGCGCTTCGTCAAGGCACTCGTGCAGGCGTACAACGGACACTACGAAGAAGCCTACCCCATCATCTCCCAGACGGAGCTGCGCAATGATATCGTCATGCTCCTGGCCATGAAGCGCAACAAGGAGGCGCTCCAGAAGTCCAAGCAACTCGACGACAGCAAGGCCGAACACCTCTACCTCAAAGCCATCTGCATGAACCGCAGCGAGGACCCCGAGGAAAGCATTCACGCACAGAAAACGCTGATGGAGGCCATCAAGAAAGACCCCACGCTGGAAAAATATGCCGAAAGGGATGCCGACGTGAACGGACTACTGCCCAAATTCAGAAAGTTCAGGTAAACCACGCACACCACCCTACGGAATAACCACGGTCCGCATCGTTTCCATTATCAGCTTATAGACATGAATAACCGAAATACCTTACATAAGCCCCTCCGGGCTCTCCGCGCCTCACGGCTCCTCCTGCTCCTGACCCTCGCGCCCGCCGCCACGACGGGACTCAAGGCGCAGAGTTACTACGACGAGGCCACGCAACTCTACATGGACAGCCTGCTCAACCACATGCAGGGCAGCGCGTTCAGCCACCTGCTGCAAAAGCCCCCCGTGGCCAAACATTTCAAGCAGAAGAAGTTTGGCGACCACATGTTCATCGAAGGCGGCGTGGGACTCAACACCACGCTGACCCACACCTCCGACTTCCTCTACCTGGAACGTCCCGGACTGGAAGCCTCCGTGGCCATCGGCGACTGGATTACCCCCGTCCACGGCTGGCGCGCCGGACTGCGCGGCGGCACCTACGCCCTGGAGCAGACGCTCACGAAGGCCGTCAGCCTATCGGGCGACTGGCTGCTCAACATCACCGCCCTCGCATCGCCCACCTACGACGCGCCCAAGAAGTCGGAACTCTACGGCGTGGCCGGCCTCGAACTGGCCAGCGTCTACAACAACCGCACCACGCGCTACGCCCTCGGAATGCGCCTGGGCCTCCACGGGCAGACGGCCATCACGGACAACACCTACCTCTTTGCCGAACCCCAGCTGCTCATCGCCGACGACAACCTGTACCACGCCGACAACTGGCGCAAGACGCGCTTCACCGCCCGCCTCACCGCAGGCGTGGGCTACCGGCTCCGCTCTGACCTGCACCCCGCCGACTCGACGATGACCTCCGACGGCCATTTCCTCAGCAACACCTTCATCCAGGTGGCTGCAGGCCCCACGGCGGTGGCCAACAGTGATCCCTCCACGTGGAACGACCGCATGGGAACCCGCGCGCAGGTGAGCGTCGGGAAATGGTTCGCACCCCACTCCGCCCTGCGCCTCACCGGCATCTTTGCCGGCTACCGCCAGAAGCCGGAAGGCCGGGCCAAGACGGTCACTGTGCAGGCCGGCTATCTGCTGAACCTGCACAACCTGCTCGGTGGCTACGACCCGCAGCGCAACTTCTGGCTCAACGCCGTGGCCGACGCGAGCGCGAACTACACCTCGGGCAGCCGGGGCAAGAAAGTCACGGCGGGTCTCGGCGCAGGCCTGCAGACGCACTTCCGACTGGCAGACGGCGTTTCCTTCTTCCTCGAACCGCGCGTGGACTATATGCAGGACGATTTCGCACAGGACATCACCAGCACGGGCAACTGGGACGTGGCGGCCTCGCTCCTGGCCGGTGTGACGCTGGCACAGGGTCCCGACACGCGCCGCCAGCAGCAGCGCAACGCTGACTTCGGGCAGCAGGGACCGGCGGCCAACATCTTCTTCGAGACCTCGATGGGTGCCGCCACCGCCGTGGGCCGCCAGCAGCACGGCAGCCTGAACATCCACCCCCTCTTCAAGATGTTTGCCGCAGTGGGAAAATGGTACACCGCCACCTCGGGCGCACGCCTCTGGGCCGAAGGCACGCAGTATAAGGTGAAGGGCACGGGCAGCTACAAGAGCGTCGCCCTCGGCGTGGACTACCTCTGGAACGTCACCAACGCCCTGCACGGCTACCTCCCCTCACGCCGCTGCGAGCTGATTACCGCCGTGGGCGGCAACGTGGCGGTGCGCCGCGAAACGAAACGGCTCTACCCCGGCGCCAACCTCGCCCTGCGCGGCGTGTGGAACGTCAACCCCATGTGGGGGCTGTACCTCGAACCGCAGACGCGCATCTACGGCAACAGTTTCCTGCCGGGCAACTTCTTCCCGGACATCAAGATGGACGTGACGGCAGCCGTCATGGCCGGTGTGCAGGTGTCGCTGCGCCACTACGACGCGAAGCGCGCCAACGCCCTCTTCGAGGACAACGGCAAGCAGGCTTTCGTCTCACTGGCCGGCGGTACGGGAACCTATGCCAACAGCCTGCGCCACTGGAACGGCTGGGGCACCCTGGGACGCGTGAGCTACGGCTGCACCTACTCGCCCCTGTCGGCCTGGAGGCTCAACCTCCAAGGCTTCGAACGCCTCACCAAGGACGGACGCTACGCCCGTGGAACCGTCGGTGCCGACTACCTGCTCGACTTCTCGGCCATGGGCATGGACTACAACCCGGACCGCAGCGTGACGCTGCGCGGCGTGGTGGGGGCCGACCTGGGCTGCGACTTCGTGCGCCACGGCAAGCTCCACGCACTGGCCGAAGCCCACGGTGGTTTCCAGCTGGGAGTCAAGGCCACACCCGAACTTGAGGTGTATGCCGAACCGCAGGTGGGCTACCTCGTCGGCGGCAGCGCACCAAGCAGCCGCTCGGCACGCTTCCAGCCCCGCGTGCTCCTGGGCGTGAACTGCCACCTCACCACGACGCCGCGTGCGGAACAAACTGGCGGGGCGGCGGACCGCAAGCAGTTCGTGAGCCTGTCGCTCGGAACGGGTGCGCACACGGCCACGGTGACGGCCATGCACCCCTTCCGCCGCAAATACATCTTCAACCTCGACGCAAGCTACGGCCAGTGGCTCACGGCGGTGTCGGGATGGAGTGCCGGACTGGCCTACACCGTACTGCAGCAGCACGCGCCGGGCAACCGAAAAATCACCGCGCTCAACGCCAACTACCTGCTCAATGTGCTCACCCTCACGGGCGGCGCACGCCAGCTGGAAAGCCCCTGGCTCCTCACGGCCTACGCCGGAGCATCGTTCAACATCTCCTCGCGCAAGAATTACGGCACGGACTACGCGCCCGGCCTGCGCTTCGGAATGCAGATGGGCTACCGCATCGACAAGCAGTGGGCCGTCTACCTCGAACCCGGCGCCACGGTGACGAGCAAGAACATCATCCCCCACAGCTCTCACCCCGCCGAAGGGCAAATCACACTTTCGGCCGGCATGAAGTACAGCTTCTGACCCTCACGCTCCCCGGCTCGCGCCCTTGGTGTGCATGAGCCGGAGAGAGCGTCATAGCCCCCCCATAGCGGCCCAACGGACAGACACCCGGGGCGTTTGGTCATTGTACCCCCGGCGGAGTACTCCGGTACCCCGTCGGGGGTACTCCTGTATTCCTGCCGGGGGTACTCCAGTACTCCTAAGGGGGTACGCTGACGGCCTTAAACGCATAAACAGAACGTATATTATTCGTATAAAGAAACCATTTTACCGGACATCAATGATACGCAATTCAAGTATCGGAGGTTATGAGGTTATGAGGTTATAAGATTACTATTTGAGTGGATGGTATTCAGGCGTTACAGCAGTAACTTTATAACCTCATAACCTGGGAGCGAAGCGACCATAACCTCATAACCTTCAACTTTCGGTACTTCCGAAAGTTGAATTACTTAATATTTCTTAAATCTTTTAGATTTTTGAAGATTTCCGTCTGACATTCATGATTCTGTGCCACAAAATACATAGTTTTGCAGCACCAAACAGAACTTATAAGGCATACGTCCTGTAGTTCTGTGCCTACCTAAAGCCTTGAAAAAAATTACTTTTACTTTTTTATAACTACTTACAATGAAAAAAATTACATGTTTACTCGCGCTGTTCCTTTGCGTGATAGGAACGGCGATGGCTCAGATTACAGACATCAGTGAGCTGAGCAATGACAAAAAGTACACGGTGTGGACCGCTCGTGGTGGATGGGCCGTAAATGCAGAAGGCACCGAGTTCAAGTCCAGCAACGACGTAGGACTTGGTACGACCCTTACCGCCGACAACATGAAGAACGCCCAATGCCAATTCCAGTTCTTGTCTAATGATGGCGGCACTACCATCTATCTCTTCAGCGTATATGCCAACAAGTACGTGAACAATGACTGTTCGCTTTCTACAACTGCCACCCATGCGCTGACCTTCAACAAACAAGACGATGGCACCTTCGTCGTAAAATTCGATACCGACCACTGCATCAACCTGGGCGGTGGCAATCAGATGGTCGTTAACGGATGGAACTATGCCGACGCCGGTAACAAGGTGACGATTACCGAAGTGCCCGACGCTTTGGTGGAAGTGACCTGGAATTATCAAATTGGCGACCAGACATACAAGACCGTTACCCAAAATCTGGCTGCCAACACCGCCTGCACCGCACCGGCTGTTGACTTCTTCGTAGCCGACTCGCAGAGTGCCGTCAACACCGGCAGCGGCGAGACGCTGACCATCACCGTAAGCGGCCACGAAAACCTGCCTTTCCAGAAAACCACTGACCTGAACGACCCCAAGTGGTATGCCGTATCTATCCACACCAACCAGGCTTTCTACCTGTGGCACTACGCAGCCAACGATGCGTTGGTTGATGCCACCATACCCACCCTTGGTGCTTCTGACTACACGGTGCCCAGCGATGATGCCTACTTCTGGTGCTTCACGGGTAGCTTGATCGACGGCTTCAAAATCTACAACAAGAAAGCCGGAACTTCGTACACACTGAACAGCACCTCCGATGAGGCTCATGTAGGTACCGCTGACAACAACGACCTTTGGGACTTGGTAAAGAGCACCAGCTCCATTGCCAACTCCGTCTGCTTCGCCGCTCATGGCACGACGAACTACATCAACCGTCAAGGCGGTCTGAAATACTGGACCTCAACCGACGAAGGCTCTTCCGTTCTCTTCTACACCCCAGCTTCCTTCCCCGTAAACTATCTTGAAAGCTACATCAATATTCCGGCCAACGCCGTGGGCAGCAGCACCTACTTCAACGAAGAAACCAAAGCTGATGCCTTGACCAAAATCGCTGCAGCTCAGGCTGACGAATTTGACTTCACCGCAGCACAGACCTTGGCCGGAGTAGCCACCAACGTGGCCAACGGTTCGTTCGTCGAAATGGCTCCGGGTTACTATCGCATCTACTCCGCCCAGCCGGGTCTTTACGCCAACAACCGTGGTTTGATTTACGACAGCAACAGTGGCAACATGTGCTGGAACGAAGTGACCAAGCAGAATGTGAACAACATCGTGAAAATGGAAGCCGCTGATGAAGGCAAATACTACCTCTATGCCTGCAATGCCCAAAAGTATATGCAAGGCGTGGCCGGTGCGCTGGACAATGCTGCCGGCGAAAACTCGGGCATCACAGTAACTGCTCTGGGCAACGCACAATACAACCTGGTATTCGGCAACGGTACGATGCACGCCAACAATCACGGAGGCGGCTCAGGCACAGGCAGCAACTTGGTCAACTGGGGCGGTAGTACCAACAGTGCATCAGCATGGTACATCATCCCCGCCACCGAACTCGAAGTGGCCCTCAACACCGTGGATGGCGCTTCCTACGCTTCGGCTTACCTGCCCTTCCCCGTACAAGGCGAAGGTATCTACACGGGTACCATCAACGGCAACGGCTCTTCGCTCGACATGACTGCACAGACTGGCGTAGTGCCCGCAGAAACGGGTATCGTCATCAAGAGCGCCAATACGACAGCTACCCTCACCATCGGCGGCACGGCTGACGCTGACGTTACCGACAACAGCCTCAAGGGTTCGCTCACCGCTCTGACCGGAGACCTCACGAGCTACCTCGTACTCGGCATGGGCAACACCACCCGCAGCCTCGGCTTCTTCACTCCCAGCGAAAGCCTCACCACCATCGACGCCAACAAGGCTTACCTCCTTGTCAGCGAAGTGCCCAGCTCATCGCGCGCCATCGCCATGAACTTCGGCGGCGAAGCTACCGGTGTTGGCACTGTCATCACCGAGAACGGCATCCAGAGCAACGCTCCCGTGTTCGACCTCAGCGGCCGCCGCGTGATGCAGACCGTGAAGGGTGGCCTCTACATCCAGAACGGAAAGAAATTCATCGTTAAGTAATCCATCACCTACCAAACTTCAGAAATCATGAAAAAGACATATATGCAGCCTGTTGCCATCGCCGTGGCACTGCAGACAGAGGACGCTATCCTCAGCCTCAGCTCCATGACCATCAATATGGACGATACCACCGACGCCGCCTTCACCGAAAGCAAAGGATGGAGCAGCGATGAATGGAGCGAAGAATAAACCTGCCGATAAGGCTCTCCTGAATATCACCACCGGCCATGCGAACGCGTTTCGCATGGCCGGTGGCTCGTTTTGGCGGCAACAAGGCCGATTTCAAGAAATGTTTGTTACTTTCGCGTTAGAAATAAAAGCATCACCGTATGTACCGCATGAAAACCTGTATCGCCACCCTGCTCCTGCTGCTCGCCACTTCCTGGGCCACGGCCCGCACGCACGCCCGGCCGCTGCCCCAAGTGCCGGACTCCATCGCCGTGCCCGACACCGCTGACGCGGAGGTGGCGGAACCCTTTCCCGAAGACCACCGGCCGCTCAGCGAACGACTACGCTCGCTGCTCGACAACGACATCTTCGACCGCACGCAGGTGGGGCTGTATGTGTACGACCTGACGGCGGACACGCTCGTCCTGGCCTACCACGAAAGGCAGTGTATGCGCCCGGCATCGAACGAGAAACTGGTGACGGCCATCACGGCTCTCTCCACGCTGGGCACAGACTACGAATATGAAACAAGGCTGCTGGCGGACGCTGCGCCGGCCGACTCGGTCTTCACGGGACGGCTGTACGTCCGGGGAGGCTACGACCCGCTGCTGGACCGCGACGACCTGCGCGCCATGGCTGACTCTCTCCTCGCGCTCGGCGTGCGCCAGCTGGCAGGGGCGGTGTGGCTGGACCGTTCGATGAAGGACGACAAGCAATGGGGATGGGGATGGTGCTGGGACGACAAGGAGGTGCCACTGGACCCGCTGCTGTGCCATAACCGGGCGGACTTCGCGGATCGCCTGCGGCAGGTGTTCGCCGAAAAGGGCATCGCATGGGACGGCACGGTGCAGGACGGCACGGCACCCCAGGGGCTGACGACGCTCTGCGTGCGACGCCACACGCTGGACGCGGTGCTGCTGCCCATGATGAAGCAGAGCGACAACTCGATGGCGGAGTCGGTGTTCTACCAGCTGGCGGCGCACGGGGGACAACGCCATGCGGGACGCAAACAGGCGGTGCGCCACATCGAAAGGCTGGTGCGCGAGGTGGGGCTGGAGCCTGACCACTACCAGTTTGCCGACGGCTCGGGCCTCTCGCTCTACAATTACCTCACGCCGCAGCTGCTGGGCCGCCTGCTGCGCTATGCCTACGCCCACGAGCCCGTGTACCGCCACCTGCTCCCCACCCTGCCCGTGGCGGGCGAGGACGGCACGCTGCGCAAACGGATGCGCGGCACGGAAGCGGCGGGAAACGTGCAGGCGAAGACGGGAACGGTGGAGGGGGTCAGCACCCTCTCGGGATATTGCACGGCGGCGAATGGCAACCGTCTGTGCTTCAGCATCATGAACCAGGGCATTCGCCACACGTCGACGGGCCGCCGCTTCCAGGACCGCCTGTGCCGCGAGCTGTGCCGGTAGGTTTCCCGGAACTTTCCCTTCCCCCAAAAAAGTGTAAAGGTTATGAGGAATAAGGTTATGAGGTTATAAAGTTACTGCTGTAACGCCTGAATACCATCCACTCAAATAGTTATCTTATAACCTCATAACCTTATCCCTCATAACCTCCGAAACTTAAATCAAAGAATGCCCCATAAACAGCGACAACGGGGACAACCTCGGACAACACTTGAGAAGTTGCCGGAGATTGTCCCCGTTGTCTGTGCATTTTTTACCCCCTGCTCAATACTTCATGGAGAAGGTCAGGCCGCGCCGCTGCATATCCCGGAGCGTGGGGGCGAGGCGCAGGAGGAAGCCGTCCCACGAGCGGACGGCGGCAGGGCTCCACCCCACCTCGGCCAAGGCCATAGCGCGCGGATAGGCTTGGTAATAGATGCGCTCGGGCGAGTTGATGCACTCGCTCCACAGCGTGCCGGCCACGCCGAAAAGGTTGTTGCGCTCAAACTCCTCGCCCATGCCCCACGAAGGGTCGAGCGAATAGGTGCTCTGGAGCGACGTGACGGGCATGCCCCAGTTCACCTCGGGCATGTCACCGGGAGCCATGGGATAGTCGAGGTAACAATGCTCGCCGGGGCAGAGCATGATGCGCGCATTGTTCGCCACAGCCGCCTCGGCAGCCGCCCGCGTCAGGCCGTGCCGCCAGGCAAAGGTGACGCAGCCCGAGGGTATGCGCTTGAAGTCCGTTTCGTACCAGAACATGGGCGTTTTGCCGTACTTCGTGCGCAGCGTGTCGATGATGCGGTTGAAAAGGTGCTCCTGCAACCGCCAGTTTTCGGAGCGGTCGGTGGTGGTGATGCCGAGCCGCTGCTTCAGCTTCTGGCAGTTGGGGCAGGAAGTCCAGCAGTCGAGCGCAGGGTTGCCGGCCTCGTCGCCCCCTAAGTGGACGTAGGGCGAGGGGAACACGCCGGCCAGCTCGCGGAACACGTTGCCGAGAAATTCGTAGGTAAACTCGTTGCCGGGGCACAGCAGCTCGTCGGACACGCCGCAGGTGGTGCGCAGGGGAACCTGACGCGCGTGGCAGGTGAGTTCAGGATAAACGTGGATGGCGGCGACCTCGTGGCCGGGCATCTCTATCTCCGGCACCACTTGCACGTGGTACTGCGCGGCAAATTCGACCAGCTCGCGCATCTGCTCCTGGGTATAGTAGCCGCTGTCGGGCCGGAGCATATCGTCCATGCCCACGCGGCTCGAAGCCTCGGCAGTGAGGCGCGGATAAGTCTTGATCTCGATGCGCCATGCCTGGTCGTCGACGAGGTGGAGGTGGAGTGCGTTGAGCTTGTAACGCGCCATTTCGGGGATGAAGGCTTTCAGGCGGTCAAAGGGGATGAAGGTGCGGCAGGGGTCGACCATCAGTTCGCGGATGTGGGTGCGCGGCGCGTCGTCAATGACGAGCTGCGGCACGGACTGGCAACAGGCCGAGGAACCGTCGGCGCGCAGCAGTTGGTCGAAGGTCATGAGGCCGTAGAACACGCCGGCCGCACTGCCGCCCCGGATGACCACGCTGTCGGCCTTGACCTCCAGGCGGTAAGCTTCAGGGTCGGGCAGCGAAGGGTCTGCGGAGAGTTTCATCACGGCCTCGGGGCAGCCTTTCTGCCGGGGCAGCGTGAACAGCCGCTTGGCCACGATGCGCAGGGCATGGCCCATCTCGTTTTCGAGTTGCGGCCCTGCATCCACGCGCCACTGGCGGCCCAGGACGAGCGGCTCGCCCCCGGTGAGGCGCAGGGCGGCGGGCATGGGCACGAGCACCTCGGCGGGACGGCACAGGGTGTTGGGGTTTTCCGGCTCTGCGAAGAAACGGCTCCACCCCGGGGCACGGCGGTATTTGCGCTCGCTGCCCTTGGGCACTTCAAGCTTCACGCGCCGGCGGTCCAGACCCTCGAAGGTGGAGGCGCAGGCCGGCGGGGGCGTGGCGGAGAGCAGGCGCACGGTGCGCAGGGAGCTTAGCCCGGCAAAGGCGAACTCACCCAGCTCGGGCTGCCCTTCGATGGTCAGCTCCTCGAGTCCGCTGCAGGCGGAGAAGGCACCGCTGCCCACCTGCGCCACCGTGGCGGGCAGGACGAGGGTGCGCAGCGCACGGCAGGCATAGAAGGCTTGCGAACCGATGGTCTGCAGGTTGCGGGGCAGCACGACGCGCTCGAGGCGGCTGCGCGAATGGAAGGCGTTGTCGGGGATGAGGGGGCAGTCGGCTTCGGCGAGATTGACCTCGCGGAGCTGCCAGCAGAGGTCGCGCAGCTGGCGGAAGTCGGAATTGCCCTCCACGGAAAGGCGGCCGGTGAGGGTGATGCGCTCGGCATCGGCTTTCTGCCGGGGCTGGAGCTGGTCCATGCGCTCGGCGGTCTGGGCCATGCCCAGAAGGGACAGGGCAAAGGCTGTCAGGGTAAGACGTATTTTCATGGCTGGTAAAGGTAAAGGAGATGAATAACCGGATGGCACGCGCCGGGCTTCGCAGCACAAAGGCCGGGCTCCGGGGCGCGGCGGCTTGTCAGAAGGTGATGGTGCGCGAGCCGTCGGGCTGCTCTTCTATCTGCACCTTCACGGCATCGCCGGGCAGGAGGTCTTCCACCAGTTCGGGCCACTCGATGAAGCAGAGCGCGCCGCTGTAGAAGTAGTCCTCGTAGCCCATGTCGTAGACTTCTTCCAGGCGTTGTATGCGGTAAAAGTCGAAGTGGTAGATGAGCTCGCCCGTGGTGTCGGAGCGGTATTCGTTGACAATGCTGAAGGTGGGCGAATTGACCACGTCGGTCACGCCGAGTGCCTCGCAGACGGCTTTGATGAAGGTGGTCTTTCCGGCTCCCATCTTGCCGTAGAAGGCAAAGACGGTGGACTGGTCGATGGCGCGGACAAAGGTGCGGGCGGCCTCGGGCAGGGCTTCGGGGGTGGCTGCTTGGATTTGCATGGGGAATATGGGGATTTTCAGGTTATGAGGTGATGGGGTTATCAGGTTATCAGGTTGCTCGAAGCGGACATCACTTGCCGCTTCCGGCTATGGCAAGCGGAGGAGCTGGAGCAACTGCTCTACGCCCTGCTCCACGCTGAGCTGCGAGGTGTCGAGGGTGAGGGCGGGGTCGGCGGGCACCTCGAAGGGGGCGGAGATGCCGGTGAAGTGGCTCACCTCGCCACGGCGCGCCTTGGCATAGAGACCCTTGACATCGCGCGCCTCGCACACCTCGAGGGGGGTGGCCACGTAGATTTCCTTGAAGTCGTCGGGGCCGATGATGTGGCGCGCGAGCCGGCGCAGCTCCTCGGTGGGGCTGATAAAGGCGGCCAGGGTGATGACGCCGGTGTCGACGAAGAGCTTGGCCACCTCGGCAATGCGGCGGATGTTTTCCCGGCGGTCCTCCGCGCTGAAGCCGAGGTTGGAGTTGATGCCGGTACGGATGTTGTCGCCGTCGAGCAGGCGGCACAGGAGGCCACGGCGGTGCAGCTCGCGCTCCAGGGCCACGGCCAGGGTGCTCTTGCCGGAACCGCTCAGACCGGTGAACCAGAGCATCACGCCGCGCTGGCCCAGCAGACGCTCCTTGTCGGCGCGCGTGAGCATACGGTCGAATATGGGGTAGATGTGGTCGGGGGCGGACATGGAAAAAGAGATTTGACAGATGAGAAATGATGAACTTGCAGGGCGGGATTTCCTGCCCTGCGGCACGGAGCCGACGCAGGGCGCGGCCTTCATTGCGCTCTCAAAAGTAGGCACTCTGACGTTAACCTCCAAACATTCCCCGCATTTTTGCCCGAAAAGCCCCCAGGAGCGGCAGGGAATTATCCGGCACCGGGAATGAGGATGAACGGAAAAAAACCTTACATTTGCAATCTGTTACCTGAAGTGTACGGGCCGAACCGACAGGACGCGGGACTGCGGCCCCACATCTTCCCATAGCATTTCACAACATGAAGAAAGCACTCATTACAGGCATCACCGGACAGGACGGCTCCTTCCTCGCCGAATTCCTGCTGGAGAAAGGCTACGACGTTCACGGCACCATCCGCCGTTCGTCGGTCGACTTCCGCGAACGCATCGCCCACCTGGAAGGGCGACCGCATTTCCACCTCCACTACGCCGACATGGGCGACTCGATGAGCATCACGCAGGTCATGTCGAAGGTGCGCCCCGACGAGGTGTACAACCTGGCGGCACAGAGCCACGTGCAGGTGTCGTTCGACTCGCCGGAATATACGGCCAACGTCGATGCCACCGGCGTACTGCGCATCCTCGAGGCGGTGCGGCAGTGCGGACTGGCGCAGACGTGCCGCATTTACCAAGCATCGACCTCAGAACTCTACGGAAAAGTGGAGGAGGTGCCGCAAAACGAACTGACGCCCTTCCACCCCTACAGCCCCTACGCCGTGGCGAAACTCTACGGCTACTGGATCGTGCGCGAGTACCGCGAAGCCTACGGCATGTTCTGCTGCTCGGGCATCCTCTTCAACCACGAGAGCGAAAGGCGCGGCGAAACTTTCGTGACACGCAAAATCACCCTGGCGGCAGCACGCATCAAACAGGGGAAACAGGACAAGCTCTACCTGGGTAACCTCTCCTCGCTCCGCGACTGGGGGTATGCCAAGGACTACGTGGAGTGTATGTGGCTCATCCTGCAACACGACAAGCCGGAGGACTTCGTCATCGCCACGGGTGTGCAGCACTCGGTGCGCGAATTTTGCCAACTGGCGTTCCACCACGTGGGCATAGAACTGGAGTTCCAAGGCGAAGGGGCTGAGGAAAAGGGCATCGACAAGGCCACGGGACGCGTGCTCGTGGAGGTGTCGCCGGACTTCTACCGCCCCACGGACGTGGTGAACCTCTGGGGCGACCCGTCGAAGGCGAAGGCGGAACTGGGATGGAATCCGGGAAAAACGCCCTTCGAGAAACTCGTGAAAATCATGGTCGACGCGGACATGGAAAAGGTGGCGGTGGAACGCGCCTCGGACCACATCCGCACCAACCTGGCCGAATACCTCGAAAAGGGTATCGTGAAATAGGACGCTCCCCAACTATCTGTTTGGAAATATCAGAAAAATGGAAAGACACGACAAGATTTACGTGGCCGGCCACCGGGGCATGGTGGGCTCGGCCATCGTGCGCGAACTGCAACGGCAGGGCTACGACAATATCCTGACTCGCACGCACCACGAACTGGACCTCACGCGGCAGGCCGACGTGGAGGCGTTCTTCGCCGCCGAAAAACCCGCTTACGTGTTCCTGGCTGCGGCCAAGGTGGGCGGCATCGTGGCCAACGAAAGCGCGCCGGCTGACTTCATGTACGACAACATGATGCTGGAGATGAACGTGATTCACGCGGCATGGAAAAACGGCTGCCGCAAACTGGAATTTCTCGGCTCGTCGTGCATCTACCCGCGACTGGCACCGCAACCCATGCGCGAGGACTGCCTGCTGACTTCCGCGCTCGAACGGACGAACGAGGCGTATGCACTGGCCAAAATATCGGGCCTGAAATACTGCGAATACCTGAACCGACAATACGGCACGGACTTCATCAGCGTGATGCCCACGAACCTCTACGGCCCTAACGACAACTACCACCCGACGCACAGCCACGTGCTGCCGGCCCTCATCCGGCGTTTCCACGAAGCGAAGCTGGAGGGACTGCCCGCAGTGACGTGCTGGGGCGACGGCAGCCCGCTGCGCGAGTTCCTCTACGTGGACGACCTGGCGAACCTCTGCGTGTTCCTCATGAACCACTACAGCGGCAACGAAACGGTCAACGCGGGCACAGGACGCGAACTGACCATCCGCGAACTGACGGAACGGGTGGCACGCGTCGTGGGCTACGAGGGCGAAATCCTTTGGGACACCTCGAAGCCGAACGGCACACCGCGCAAGCTGCTCGACGTGTCGAAAGCACGCGCCCTGGGATGGGAGGCCCGCACGCCGCTGGACGAGGGCATAGCCCTGGCCTACGCGGACTTCCTCCACAACCCCATGCGGGCGGAACGCTGACATGTCACCACCCCACCGCACGCACGCCCCATGCAGGGCTGCACTCGCCATGTGCCTGACCACAGCCGGAGCGCAAGTCGGCGACCCCTTACGAACAAGTCCTGGACTATTTTTCCTACTCGGCGATTAGGAAAAATAGTCCAGGACTTGTTCGTAAGTATTACTGTCCGCTAAACTTTAGATGATATTTGAAAAAATAGGGCTGATTCCATTTGCAGGAGTCAGCCCCAAATGGTTATTTGGGTGTCGTCAAACAATCCATGAATAACCATGAGTAAAAGTAGTAATTTCTTCGGACAGCCGCCGGGGCGGGACGGAAGAATGGATAAAACGGTTGCGCATTATCGATTCCACTACCATTT
>CAMBHR010000007.1:0-61785 GCA_945867195.1 uncultured bacterium
GAGTGCAAAAGTACGGCAGGGTTTCGGAACGGCCAAGCCTTTGCGGCATTTTTTTCAAAAAAAATTAACAAGGTGGCGGTTTTGAGAGGAGGAGGTGGCAGAAAGGAGGGTTATAGAGGGCGATAGATATCTATAGGGAGCTATAGATTACTATAGATTACTATAGATTGCTATAGGAGGCGATAGGAAATGGCGGAGAAGGCGGGAAAGGTGGGGCGCAGCAAGTCGGCGACTTGGGCGTAACAAGTCCTGGACTTGTTTTTTCTAGTCTAGGATTAGAAAAAAATAGTCCCGGACTTGTGAAAGGAAAACGGAGGATGTGGAACAAAGAAAAACTTCTTTTCCTTTTGCCCTTCGCGTACGCGTACGCGCTCCTTTTCTTTTTGATAAAAAAGAAATTTTTCTTCTTTATTCTTTTTTCTTCTTCTTTGTTTCTTCTTTGTGTCGTTTGGTGTGTAGCGCGGTGTGCCAAGGTGTGTGTGCAAGGGTGTTACGGAGGGGTTGTGAAATGCCTGGTTTTCATAGCGTTTGGTATGTGTTTCGGGTGTGTGTCATGCGTGTGTCACACTGTGCCGTCCGGTGTGCCGCCTGTGTGTGCCTTCCGGGGGCTGTTTCGGGACACGAAAAAACCCCGCTGCCTGGTGAGGACAAACGGGGCACAAGGGGTGAGCCAAAGAAAGATTATTTCACGACACCGGCCAATTCTGCACCGGGCTTGAACTTGATCACCTTCTTGGCTTCGATCTGGATTTTCTCTTTGGTGGCGGGATTGATACCGGTGCGTGCGGGACGCTCCGTTACGGCGAAAGTGCCGAATCCGAGGATTGCTACTTTATCTCCTTCTTTGAGTGCACCGGAAATGGCATCAATCACAGCGTCAAGAGCTTGCTTGGAATCAGCCTTGCTGAGACCGGTGGCAGCAATGGCATTAACGAGATCAGTTTTGTTCATTGTATAGTATATTAGATATGAAATATGTACGGATTGGGATACACGGCAGAGCCATACCATTCAGTGCATAAGCCCCGCTAAACAAGAGTTTTTACGCGCAGTTTCAGCGGCAAATATAAAGTAAGGCTGTGGGTTTAGCAAAATGTTTTTTTACTTTTTTCACCCACAAGCCTCAAAAAAGGAATTTTTGTATTCTGAAGTCCTGTTTCAAATGACTTATCAGCTTTTTCCGGTTGGATAAAAGCCTAAAAATCAGATGACAACGACCTTGGATGCGACGCTCTCCGAGCCATCGGCATTGGCCACCAGGATGAAGTAGACACCAGGTGCCACCCTTTTTCCTGTGGTTTGGCTTTTCACATCCCAGAGGAAGGATCCTCCGGTGGCCGTACCCCTTGCCACGAGCTGGGATGCCGCGCTGACAATCTTCACCTCGGCCTCTGCGGTGAGTCCGGCGATGGTGACGCTGCCGGAATAACCGGGGCGTACGGGATTGGGGTACACCTTGATGTTGTCCTTGGAGAGTTGCGTTTGTGTCGGTGTGATGCGTGTGCGGTAGGCGCAGAGTCCGGCATCGGTACCGATCATCAGTTCACCCGTTTCGGGGTGGATGGCCAGCGAGTAGATATTGTCGGAAAGGAGGGGCGAATCCTGTGCCGTGAAATGTTCTATCACTTCAGAGCCGTCGGGGCTGACGAGGTAAACGCCCGATCCGAGCGTGCCGAGCCACTTCCGGTTGCCTTGGTCCACGGCCAGCGCGGTGACGTTGATGCCCGTGAGCAGGTAGTCGGCATAGTTGGTGCCGTCGTTTCGGGGCACTTTCGGCTGATAGATGAAAAAGTCTGTCGTGTTGAACCAATTCCCGGGATTTTCGACGGCATATACCCCCGAGGAGCATCCGAACCAAATTTGCCCCGTGAGGTCCTGGCATATATCCTTCACTTCGATGATGCTGCAGTTGGTACCATCTTCGTTGTAGGCGGCACTGCGGAACACACTAAGGTCGTCGGCGGTATCGTCAACGGTTCCGGCATAGTCGAGGGCAAAGAGTCCGGACTGGATGGAAGTGGACCGTCGGGAAGTGACCCAGATGCGGTTGTCCTTGTCAACCATGATGCGTTCGGGCGTGGATATTTCGGAAAAATTGACATCAAAGACCGAAGCCCATGTCCCGTCCTTCTTCAGCACCTTGAGTACCTTTTCCATTTCATAGTTTGTCATCCAGAGATTTCCCTGCTTGTCGAACGCGAGTCCGTCGACGATGGCGTAGTTGGGATTGTTTCTTCCTCCGGGGGCTATTTCGATGGGCGAGTTTGAGGGGTTATAATGCTTCACGAACTCGAAGTTGCGGAATTCGAGGAGGCCCGATGTGCATGAAACGAAGTGGTGAGAAGGGTCGTCGGGGTCCTGGACGAACGACATGACGTTGCGGTATGTCGTGTTGTCATTCATTGTAAATCCCTTTTCGGGCAAGAAAATCCATTTCCCGTCCTCATAAATCATGGCCGTAGGCTCAAAGTTCTTCCCTGCCGTATAGTCCATGCGTCCGCCGGCCACGAGCAGGCGGTTGCCTGCAAAGCTGAGTTTGTAGCAGTAGTCGCGTCGCGGCCCGTAGCCCCCGACTTTCGTGCCCGTGTCCTCCAGCAGTTTGTTTTCGAGGTCGGCTTTCACATTGAGCAGCTCCTTCGAGGAATTGACGAGCCAATAGGTACCGTCGGAGGTATATGCCACTGACTTGCAGATACCATCCGTCGGGATGCGGCTTTGCTCCTTGAGGAGATTGTCGGGAGAAACGGTCAGGAAGAGGGCACTGCCTACAAACTGGATGTGGTTGCCCGTGACGGAGCCATCGGACACGGCGACGTAGCTCACGCGGTCGAAACTGCGGGTGCCGTCGTCCTGACGCGGACCCATGTAGCAGATCCCGGAATAATTGTCGGTCAGTCCCGCCACATTGGGCACCAAGACGAAAGTCCCCTCTCCATAGGGCACAAAGCCATTGGCCGTGAGATCGTACGCCTTGGTCCACTGCGAGGGGTCGTAGAGGTTGTCGGCCAATTGGCCGCAAAGGATGCTGCGGTCCAGGCTCACGTACACTTCGCGGTCCATGACCACGGCACTTTTCACGTTCTGCCCCAGACGATAAAAGCCTTTCACCTCCGCCTCCGACAGATTGAGCACAATGACGCCGTCCGTCGTGGTGGCAGTGGCCCAGTTGCCGTTCACGGTGAGGCCTTGCACCTTGATGGTGCTCTCGGTGTAGTTTTTCACCTGCGGCATATTGACCACCGTCCCGTCGGGATAGTAAAGGTCGATGTTGTTGTTCTGGTACAGGATGACGAGGCATTGCTCCGTGTCGCTCCACCCTATGTAGCTGATGCCCTTGTCGGAAAGTCCGCCGAGCTTGTCGATGAAGTCCACCGACTGGTCCTCGGGATGGTAGGCGAAGAGGTTGCCGTTCATCAGCACGTAAAGGGTCTGCCCGGTACTGACAACCTTGGTGGCATCGTGGTAGGCCAGATGGAGTGTCCAAAGCGAGGGGTCGGTTACGGCACGCCCCGTCAGCCACGTGCAACAGCAAAGGCAGAGGGTAAGGAGGAAAGTTTTCATGAATAAAGGAATAAAGGGGTATTCTACTGTTCAGCTGTTCCGGTGTTGCGGTCTACTTTGCCAGCAGGAAATCGGCCAGTTTCCTCACGGCACGGGCGCGGTGGGAAATGTTGTTCTTGGCCTCCACGCCGAGTTCGGCAAAGGTTTTTTCCCCACCTTCGGGGGCAAAGACGGGGTCGTAGCCGAAACCTTCCGTTCCGCGCTCCTCGGTGGTGATATGCCCTTCAACGATGCCCTCGAAGAGGTGTTCGTCGGTGCCCTGGATGAGGGCGATGACGGTGCGGAAGCGTGCAGCGCGGTTGTCCTTGTCATGCAGCTCGGCCAGGAGTTTGCGAGTGTTGGCCACGGGGTCGTGGCGGTCGGGGTAGGCATAGCGCGCCGTATGCACGCCGGGCCCGCCGCCGAGAGCCTCCACTTCGAGGCCGGTATCGTCGGCAAAGCAGTCGAAGCCGTAGCGTTCCTTCACCCAACGTGCCTTGATGAGGGCGTTTCCCTCCAGTGTGTCGGCCGTTTCGGGAATGTCGTCGTGGCAACCGATGTCGGCGAGCGAGAGAATGTCCATCTGGCAGCCGAGAATGGCGCGTATTTCAGAAAGTTTGTGGGCGTTGTTGGTGGCAAAGACAATTTGCATGGCGAAAATATGGATTATTTGTTACTCTTGAACGATTTCGAGCGGTATTTGGCGCAATTCGGCTGCCGTATCGGTGAAAGAGCTCCAGTAGGAGCCTATGATGCGCTGCGTGGCGGCAAGACACCAAAGGTCGACCACGGCCTCACGCATACCGTCGAGGGTGTCGCGCCGCACCTGTGTGCGCTGCGTGATGATGCGGTCGGGGTATTCCTGCACCAGGGTGGCCTTGAGGGCTTCGTCGTCGGTGGCAAGGAAGAAACGCACCTTGAAGTCGCGCTTGATTTCGCGGTCCATGGCACGGCGGAAGCCTTCGGGGGTGCTGCGCGACATGCTGACCGCATTGTCCGTGCGGCGGATGTGTACGCCGACGGTGTTGCGCGTGAAGCGTGCCTTGATGCGCTCGATGCGCTGCATGAGTTCGGGACGGGGCTGCAAGCGCGCCAGACAGTCGGGGGTGTAGCGGCACAGGGTGGAGCAGGTGGAAAGGTAGACGCGCCTGTTCGACGTGGCCAGACGGAGAAAATCGGCGGGAGTGGCAGGAGCGTAGTTGGCGTGTTGCACACGGTAGCCGAGAAAGAGGCGGACGAGTGCCGGAAGCCACAGATTGCGCCGCGTGATGGGACGTGCCCACCACCGGCGGTGCACCACGCGAAAATTGCCCATGTCGATGGGCACGAAAAGGTCCTCGAACCAGGCTTTGCACTCGGCGTTGCGCTCCCACTCCACCGTGATGGATCCGGCTCCTTCGGTGCGTGCCTGAAGGGCGGACAGGAGTACGCGCAGGCGGTTGCACAAACCGCCTTGGGGAACAAGGGTTAACATGAAGTGTCTGGGGAAGGGGAATGTGGGAAAGAGGAAACCTAACCCGGCTCTGCGCTGAAGCTATGATTTGCCGCAGCTCCGGACGGCGAAACGGCGGCTCCGTCTTTTCCGAAAGCAAACGGAGGAGGCAAGCCAAGGCACTTGCCGCGCCAGCCTGCTCTCCTCCTGAATGGTTGTCCTATTTCTTTTCGGCCTTGACCTTGATGCGGTCGAAGCCTTCGCCGAACACGCCGATGACCTTCGACTGCGACACGAATGCCGCCGGGTCTATGCTCTGAATGATGCGGAAGATGTTGGTGCTCTCACGCTTCTTGGCCAGCACCACGAGCACCTTGCGCTCTTCCTTGGTGTACCATCCCTGACCCTCCAGCACTGTCACGCCGCGATGGGTGGCACTGATGGCCGAGGCTATCTCGTCGTAACGGCGCGAGAAGATGAGGAACTGCACCGACTGGCGGCCACGGTCCACCACGTAGTCAAGCAGCAGGTTGGTGATGATGAGCGTGGTGTAGCCGTAGAGCAGTTTGTCGAGGCTGCCCGTCGGGGTGACGAGCGAGGAGGTGATGATCACCAGATCGCAGAGCATCATCATCTGGCCCAAGGTAACGTCCTTGTACTTGTTGATGATGGCAGCGATGATATCGGTACCGCCGGTGGAACCGTTGCTCAGGAACACCATGCCGATGCCCAGGCCCTCGATGGCCGCACCGATGATGGTGGACATGGTGATGTTGTCGGTCACCACCTGCGGCAGTCCGCTGCGGGGGTTGACGTTGACGAACATGTCGGGCTTGTGGCTCGCGAGGTATATCATCACTTCCTGCACCGCACCGAGCAGGAACGTGAGCATGAAGACGGCGTAGATGGTCTTGACGCAGAAACGCCAGCCCAACACCCTCACGGCAATGGCCAGCAGGATGATGTTGACCATAAAGAAGGTGTACTGCACCGGAAAGCCCGTGGCGTAGAAAATAACGGCTCCGGCACCGGCCAAGCCGCCCGTGGTGATTTCATAGGGTAACTGGAAGCAGGTGAAACCCACCGCATACATGAGCAAACCCAGGGTGATGACTACATAGTCGCGCACATCCTGAAAAATAGAGAGCTTGAAGGCCATGATTCTATATTATAATGTGTAACGGATGTTCTGATGGCGGGAAAGGCAGACCGCGAGCGGTGTCAGCCCTTCACCACAATATTGACAATGCGGCCGGGCACCACGATGACCTTGACCACTTGTTTTCCCTCCAGGTACTTCTGTGCCTGGGGTGAAGCCAGTGTGGCGGCCTCGATGTCGGCCTTGGAAGCGTCGACGGCGAAGTCAAGGGTGAAGCGTGTCTTGCCGTTGAAGGAAACGGAGAGCGTAACGGTGTCCTCCTTGAGATATTGCTCGTCAAAGACGGGCCAGGGCGCGTCGCACACAGTTCCCTCGTGGCCCAAGGCGTGCCAAAGTTCCTCGGCAATATGGGGAGCGAAGGGAGCCAGGAGGATGACCAGCGGTTCGAGCACTGCACGGCTCGCGCACTTCTGCTGTGCCAACTCGCCCACGGCAATCATGAAGGCGGGCACGGCTGTGTTGTAAGAGAACTCCTCGATGTCGTCCGTCACCTTGCGGATGAGTTTGTGGAGCGTCTTGAGGTTTTCCTTGGTCGGAGCCTCATCGGTAACGGCCCAGTCGCCGTTTTTGGGATAGAAGAGTGCCCATGCCTTGCGCAGGAAGCGGAAACAGCCATCAATGCCGTTGCTGTCCCAGGGCTTGCTCTGGTTGATGGGACCGAGGAACATTTCGTACAGACGCAGGGTGTCGGCTCCGTACTTTTCGACAATCATGTCGGGATTGACCACGTTGTACATCGACTTGCTCATCTTTTCGATGGCCCAGCCGCAGACGTACTCGCCGTTCTCCAACACAAATTCGGCATCGGCATACTCAGGCCGCCATGCCTTGAAAGCTTCGAGGTCGAGGCGGTCGTTCTGCACGATGTTGACGTCGACGTGAAGCGGCGTGACGTCATATTGGTCCTTCAGCCCGAGGCTGACGAAGGTGTTGGTGTTCTTGATGCGGTACACGAAGTTGGAACGTCCCTGGATCATGCCTTGGTTCACGAGCTTCTGGAAGGGTTCATCCTTGCAGGCCACGCCGAGGTCGAAAAGGAACTTGTTCCAGAAGCGGGAGTAGATAAGGTGTCCCGTGGCGTGCTCCGAACCGCCGATGTAGAGGTCCACTTGCTGCCAGTAGGCGTTGGCCTCACTGCTCACCAGGGCCTGATTGTTGTGGGGGTCCATGTAGCGCAGATAGTAGGCACTCGAACCGGCGAAACCAGGCATGGTGGAGAGCTCGAGGGGGAACACTTTCACGCCGTCGATGTCGGCATTGTCGACCACGGTGCGTGTTTCTTCGTTCCATGCCCATCGCGTGGCGTTGCCCAAGGGAGGTTCGCCCGTTTCGGTGGGCAGGAACTTGGTTACCTCGGGCAGTTGCAGCGGCAGGCAGTCCTCGGGAATGAGATGGGGCTGTCCGTCCTTATAATATACGGGGAAAGGCTCTCCCCAGTAGCGTTGGCGGCTGAAGATGGCGTCGCGCAGGCGGAAGTTCACCTTTACGCGGCCCAGGTTGTGCTCTGTGACAAATTTCTTGGTGGCGGCGATGGCTTCAGTCACGCTCAGGCCGTTCAGGCTGAAGCCGTGGAGTGCCTGTACGCCTTCGCGCGGGCTGTTCATCACCGTGCCTTCCTTGGCATCAAAGCTCTCCTCGCTCACGTCGGCTCCTTCGATCAGGGGAATGACGGGCAGGTTGAAATGGCGTGCAAAGGCGTAGTCGCGCGAGTCGTGTGCGGGCACGGCCATGATGGCTCCCGTTCCGTAACCGGCGAGTACGTAGTCGGACACCCAGACGGGGATGGCATCGCCCGTGAAGGGGTTGACGGCATAGGAGCCTGTGAACACGCCCGTAACGCGGCGGTCGGCGATGCGCTCACGTTCGGTACGTTTCTTGGTGGCTTCGAGATAGGCTTCCACCTCGGCACGCTGAGCTTCGGTGGTCAGACGGGCCACCAGCTCGCTTTCCGGTGCGAGAACCATGAAGGTTACGCCGAAAATGGTATCTGCGCGCGTGGTGAAGATGGTAAATTTCACATCGCTGTCCTTCACGGAAAACTCCATCTCGGTTCCTTCGGAGCGTCCAATCCAGTTGCGTTGCGTTTCCTTGAGTGAGTCCGTCCAGTCGATGTTTTCCAGTCCGTCGAGCAGGCGTTGCGCATAGGCCGACACGCGCAGGCACCACTGTTTCATCTTCTTTTGCACCACGGGGTAGCCTCCGCGTTCGCTCACACCGTCCACCACCTCGTCGTTGGCCAGCACGGTCCCGAGTTGCGAGCACCAGTTCACCATCGTTTCGCCCAGGTAAGCGATACGGTAGTTCATGAGCACCTGCAGCTGCTCTGTGCGCGTCATGGCGTTCCATTCGTCGGCAGTGAAGTGGAGTTCTTCGCTCTGGGCCACGTCCAGTCCTTCCGTACCCTTCTGCGCCAGCCTTTTCTCCAGGTGTTCGATGGGCTTGGCCTGTCCGCAGCGGTTGCAGTAGAAGGAGTTGAACATCCGGGCGAAGGCCCATTGCGTCCAATGGTAGTATTTCGGGTCGCAGGTGCGCACCTCGCGTTGCCAGTCGAAGCAGAAACCTATCTTGTCCAGCTGTTCGCGGTAGCGGGCAATGTTCTGTTCAGTGGTAACGGCGGGATGCTGCCCTGTCTGTATGGCATATTGTTCGGCAGGCAAGCCATAGGCATCGTAGCCCATGGGGTTGAGCACATTGAACCCCTGCGAGCGTTTGTAACGGGCGTAGATGTCTGAAGCGATGTAGCCGAGGGGATGCCCCACGTGCAGACCGGCTCCAGAGGGATACGGAAACATATTCAGCACATAGAACTTTTTCTTGTCAGCATTGGGTTCTACGTGGTAAGTTTGTTCTGCCGCCCAACGGGCTTGCCATTTCTTCTCGATTTCTCTAAAATTATATTCCATGGAAGTGAATTTCTTATTTTTCGCAGGCAAAAGTAGTGCAAGGTGAGCGCAATGGAAAGAAAAAGCCCGGTTTTTTCTTTCCACTGCTGAGCCGCAGCCTCACTTCGCGAAGCTTGCCTGCCTTGCATAGAAAGAAAAAACACAATAACGGCCTGCTCGACTTGAGGGAGCCGTTATTGTGTATTCATGAGGCAACGGGCAACGGGCGACAGGAAAAAGTTGTTTTCGTTGTCCGCGTTGTCGTCTTTGCATCAAAAAGTCAGCCTTTGCGCCGGAAGCGGTGGGTGAGGTCCGTCAGCGTGCCGTCAGGCTCCACGCGGTAAAAGCGTTGGTTCGTCTCGGGCGAGTTGAGCGGCCCCAGCTTCGCCACATACGGTCCCAGCTTCAGGTAACTCAGTGCGGCCACCAACTGCTGCCTGTCGGGCACCAGGGTGCGTCCGCTGTACCACCCCGTGCGCAGGCTTCCGCCGCTGCGCTGCCTGACCGCCGTCAGGAGCCGCAAAACCTCCTGCGGGTCGTTGTCGCCCCCCATCAGCGCCACGCAGGTAATGCTCCCCTCGTAACTGTCGGCCAGGGCCAAGAGCCGTTCCTCCGTCAGCACCTCGCCAATGTCGCCCTGCAACGCCGCGCTGTGGCAACCCGGACAGGCATTGGGGCAGCGGCTGAGGTTGACGGCCAGCGTCACCTCGTCGGGGAACTCCTGGAACACGATGTCGTGCGTAGTATATTTCAGCATAAACCGCAACAAATTAGTCAGGCCGGCGAAGTCATGCCTCCACCCGCTGGTAGTAGCGGCGTGCGGCCTCCTTCTGACGGTCGAGCGAGAAGTTCGACACCCGCTTCAGGTAACCGATAATGCGCGTCAGGTAGTCCACGTTCTTCGAGTGGCAGTGCGGACATTCGCGCAGATGCTGCTTCGTGATGTGTCCGCATTCGTTGCAGAGCGTGTTGGGGATGTTGAAGGTGAAATAGTTACATCCCTCCTTCGCCGCCACGCGCAGCAGTTGCCGGTACTGCGGTGCCGAAAGGTGCTCGTCGAGGTTCATGTGCAAGGCCGAGCCGCCCGTGAGGTGTTCGATGTATCGGCGGCCATGCAGGCGGAACTTCTCGATGATGTCCGTCTGCGGGTCCTCCACCACGTAAAAGTAAGAGTTGTAACACTCGCGCGGCACATAGTAACCGTCCTCGCGGTCCCAGCGTGCGTGTTTCACGCCCACGTTCTCGGCCGGAATCATCTCGCAGTTGAACATCACGTCCTTCGTGCGGTACTGCCGGTTGAGTTTCTCCACGAGTCCGAGCACCTGGCCCACGAAGTGTTCATACTCCGGGTTGTCGCTGATGGTGATGCCCAGGCTCTCGGCGGCCTCCACCATACCGTTCACGCCGATGGTGAGGTACTGGCGCTTGATGTTCACGTAGCCCGCGTCGAACAGCGGCAGCATCCCCTTGGCCAGCATCTCCTTCAGGTTTTCGTTGTACGCCAGCTGCACCTTGTGCATGAGGTCGACCACCTCGTCGAGGAATTCCACGTAGGAACGTCCCTCGCGCGTGGCCTGCTGCACGCAGCGGTTGAGGTTCACCGTGAGCACCGACTTCGACCCTGTGCTCACGCCCCCTGCGCCCAGGGTGTAGCTGAAGCCGTTGTCCTGGATTTCGTTGCGCAGGCGGCAGCAGGAGGCCAGGCTGTCGGCGTTGTCGCTCATATAGGTGAAGAAGCTGTGTCCTTCGGCATACATCTGTGCCGTGAAGTCGGCATATTCCTTGTCGCGCACGTCGCCGTTTTCGGAGAGCAGGGCCATAGTTTCCACGGGGAAGGTCAGCACGGCCTTGGTGCGTTCCTGGTTGAACCAGCGCATGAAGCGGCGTTGCAGCCAGTCGAGCGCGGGCCATGAAGGGCGGCTGCCGTCGGGGAAACGGAACTCGCCGAAGATGCTCTCAAAGTAATATTTGTCGTAGTAGGAGATATTCCAGAACACGCTCTGGAAGTTGCGTGCCCCGGTGGGCTGGTTGATGGAATAGACAATCTGCTCGAAACAGTCCGTGATGACCTTGTCGATGGTGCGGCGGCGCAACGAGAGATCCACCACGCGGTCGGGTTCGAGATAGTAGTCGTCGCCGTACTCCAGGGCAATGAAGTGGCTCATGTACATGAGGAATTCCGGCGTGGCGCAGGCTCCGGAGAGCATGGACGAAACGATGAACACCATGTTGACGAAGCCGCCGCAGAACGACTTGAGGTTGGAGGGCGCGGTGGAGTTGCCGCCGATGTCCTTCGTGCCGTTGAGCAGCCAGGGGTACATCGTGATCGACGCGCAGTAGTTGGCGAGCGAGGTTTCGTCGTTCTTATATATATAATGGTGTTTGAGCAGGTACATATAGCGGTCGCTCAGCTCCTTGCCGTACATCTGCTTGATGCGGTCGGTGAGCAGGCGGCGGTTCAGGCGGATGAAACTCTGCTTGGGCAACTCGCCGATGAGCGTGGCGATGTTCTTGTTCTCCACATTGGCGTTGGCGTCGTATTTGGAGCCGGTGGCGGGATTGGCGGAGTTGCAGTAGTTCACGAGGAAGCGCACCTTGTCGGCCGTTTCGCGGTCGTCCTCGTGCTGCTTGCGGTAGAGCATGAAAGCCTTGGCCACTTGGAAATGGCGTTCGGCCATGAGTGCCACCTCCACCTGGTTCTGGATGTCCTCCACGCTCATACCGTTGCAGAAGCGCAACCGTTGCATGATGCGGTTCAGGGCCTCGGCGTCAATGGCCTTGTTCTGCGAACGGAAAGCCTTGAGCAGCGCGGTTTTAATTTTCTCAACGGAGAACGACTCCTTTGAGCCGTCGCGTTTGGTGATGAAGAAATTGTCGGTACACATATTTTCCGGTATGATTTGCTTGAGGTGAAAGGCCCTGCCAACGGGAGGGGGCGGAAAACCCGCACGAAGTGCCTGCCGAAGCCCTGTAACAGAGGGTTCCAAGCGTTTTTTGAGGCATGGTGCGGGAGCTTGTTTTGGACAACTTTTTTCATTTTGGAAAACAAAAAGTTGTCCGTTTTGGAAAACTTTGCTTCGTTTCCGTCTGTCTGCCGAGAGTTTCAAGCGGAATGCCTTTCCTGAAGTGCGGAGAACGGCCAAGGGGTTTTGAAACCACCTGTTTTTCTTTGATTATCAGCGGTTTACGTTCCTTCTGGAGGACATGAAGCCATCAGTTCTTGTTTCCCTGCTTCGGACTCCGAAACAGGTAATCGGAGCGTTCCTTTTGGAAAACATGGGCAAAGATAGAGCAAAGAAAGTTTCCCGAAAAACAATTCCAGCGAATATTTTTCAGAAAACTTCCCGTCCATCCGTAGTATAAATTCAGGTAAACGATACAAGGGTCTTGAAAGTCAGGTGAAAAGCCCGGGCGGAGCGATGAGGGGCGGCGGTTTACACGTGCCGACCTTCCCGACGAGGCCGACAAGTCGCCGTCGCCATCCGTCACCGTAAGGAGCCATATAGGCACCTGCCGGAAGATGGCAACAGGACACATTCTTTCAAGACAGAAGTGCTGTTTTATCTTGAAAAGATTGCGATTGATGATGTCATGGTGGTAAAAGCTACTGTATCTCTATATACTTCGTCAGCTGTTTTCCCGGATAAAATGGGGGAAGAGTGCTTCTCCGTGGACGGGCGAATAGCGGAAACCCTGATAGGAGAAGGCTTGGAGTTGCTCTGGCCGGGTGATTTCATTTTCCAACACGTACCTCACCATGGCTCCGCGACACGCTTTCGCCCACACGGCCTGCATCCTGAGCCTCCCGTCCGGCTGCCGCACGTAGAACAGAGGATGGACCACCCGAACGGACTCCACGACGCGTTTCCAGTGGAACAGATGTTCGTACTCCTCCGTCGAGAGGTGGAGCAGCACGCCGTCGTCTTCCTGCACCTGCCGGATGAGCAGGTCGGTGAGCTTGTCCTTCCAGAACTGGTGGACGGGTTTGTCGTGAGTCCGCTCCAGCGTGACGCAGTGCTCCATGCGGTAGGGGACGATGGCATCCATAGGACGGAGCAGGCCGTAGAGGAAACAGGTAATCCACAAATGCTGCTGGGCGAACTGCAAGGCGCGGTCCGGAAGGGTGTTTGCCTTCAGGTGTTTGTATGCCTGTCCGTTGTAGGCCAGGATGGCGGGCATCGTCGGTGCGCCTTGGAACTGCCGGTAGCGCAACAGGTTCTCTGCTGCCAGCTTCCGGCTGCATTCCAGCTGGTCGGCGAGTTCGTCCACCTCCATCCGCGCCATCTCGGCAGCCAGTTCGTCCGCCACCTGCTGGAAGAGCGGCGTGGTCAGGGCGGCCCTGTCCGCCCTGTCGTACATAATTTTTGCGTTGGCCAGGAGTATTTGCATCGGGTTAAGGCTTATTCCAAATATGTGTAGCCGTACAGGCCGGAACGGTAGTTGGAAATGAACTCCTTGCCCTCCTCCACGGTGATGCGTCCTTCCTTCACGGCCTTGCTCACCCAGGTTTCGAGGCGGCGCACCAAGCGTTTGGGGTCGTACTGCACGTATTCGAGCACGTCGGCCACGGTCTCGCCGTCGATGGTCTTGTCTATGCTGTAGCCGTCGGAGTCGACCGTCACGTGTACGGCGTTGGTGTCGCCGAAGAGGTTGTGCATATTGCCCAATATCTCCTGATAGGCTCCCACGAGGAACACACCGATGTAGTAATGCTCGCCCTCGCGGATGGGGTGCAGGGGCAGGTAGGAGGTTTGCTGGTTGTAGTTGACGTAGGCGGAGATTTTGCCGTCGGAGTCGCACGTGATGTCCTGGATGGTGGCCGACCGCACGGGTTTCTCGTCAAGCCGCTCGATGGGCATGATGGGGAAGAGTTGGTCGATGCCCCAGGAGTCGGGCAGCGACTGGAAGAGGGAGAAATTGCAGAAGTATTTGTCGGACATCATCTTGTCGAGCTTGCGCAGCTCGTCGGGCACGTGTTTCTGATGGTGTACCAGTTCACTGATTTCGTGGGATATGCTCCAGTAGAGGCTTTCGATCTGGGCGCGGGTCTTGAGGTCGATGATGCCGTGGCGGAAAAGGTCGAGGGCCTCATCGCGTATGTCCTGCGCGTCGTGCCAGTCCTCAAGCATGGAACGGGTGGAGAGTTTGTCCCATATCTCCGTGAGGTCGTGAACGAGCTGGTGGTCTTGCTCCGTGGGATGGAAATCCTCGTCCATGTGGGGCATGCTGACGCTCTCCATTACATCGACGATGAGCACGGAGTGGTGTGCGGTGAGCGAGCGGCCCCCTTCGGTGATGAGGTTGGGATGGGGTATGTGGTTCTTGTTGGCAGCGTCAACGAAGGTGTACACGCAGTCGTTGACGTACTCCTGGATGGAATAGTTCACGGAACTTTCGGAGTTGCTGGAGCGTGTGCCGTCGTAGTCCACGCCGAGGCCGCCGCCGCAGTCGACAAATTCGATGTTGAAGCCCAGTGCGTGGAGCTGCACGTAGAACTGTGCCGCCTCGCGCAGGGCGGTGGAGATGCGGCGTATTTTGGTGATTTGCGAACCGATGTGGAAGTGGATGAGCTTGAGGCAGTCGTGCATGCCCATCTCGTCGAGCATTTTCAGAGCTTCGAGCAGTTCGGAGGAGTTGAGGCCGAACTTGGAGGCGTCGCCGCCGCTCTCCTGCCACTTGCCCGTGCCGGAGGCGGCCAGCTTGATGCGGATGCCCAGGTTGGGGCGCACGCCGAGCTTCTCGGCGGTCTGGGCGATGGTGTACAGCTCGGGCAGCTTTTCCACCACGAGGAACACGCGCTTGCCCATCTTCTGTCCCAGCAGGGCCAGCTCGATGAAGTTCTGGTCCTTGTGGCCGTTGCACACGATGAGGCTGTCGCTGTCCATGTTGGTGGCCAGCACGGCGTGGAGCTCGGGTTTGGAGCCGGCCTCCAGGCCCAGGTTGTACTTCTTGCCGTGGCTAATGATTTCCTCCACCACGGGGCGCATCTGGTTCACCTTGATGGGATAGATGATGAAGTGCTCGGCCTTGTAGTCGTACTCCGCTGCGGCGCGGGTAAAGCAGTCGGAAGTTTTTTCGATGCGGTTGTCGAGGATGTCGGGGAAGCGCAGAAGCACGGGAGCTGTTATATCGCGCGAGTTGAGCTCGTCGACCACTTCTTTGAGGTCAACGCGCACGCTGTCCTTACGGGGCGACACGTAGACGTGGCCTTTCTCGTTTATGCCGAAGTAGTTGACTCCCCAACCTTTGATGTTGTAGAGTTCCTCGGAATCTTCAATTCTCCATTTTCGCATGGCTGCCTTTGGTTCTTATGATTATGCTGTTTTGACTGTTGCCTGCTGCCGTCCGGCCGTCGCTCTGGCCTGGGGTTGCGGGCTGTGGATGGATGAGTTAAGGGGAGGCGGAAAAGCGTCGCCGAAGGGTTGGCCACAAGTCCTGGACTTGTTTTTTCTAAGCCTGGACTATTTTTTTCTAAGCCCGGACTTGTGAAGCACAAGTGGCGGACTTGTGTCCGATGGCCTTTGAAATGAAAGGAAAAGGGCTTTGTTCGGGATCAGATGCCCAGTGCCTGACGCACGTGGGCGGTAACGATGTTGATTTTGTCGAAGGAGTCGAGAATGTCCACGCCGATGGTGTGGTGTGCCTTCTCGTAGAAAGGTGTGCGCTCCGCGAGCTGATCCGTGACGAAGGTTCTCAGCTCTTCCGCCGATTTGCCTTTGAGCAAGGGCCGCTCGCCCCGGCTCATGGCGAGGTGTTGCAGGATGGTTTCGACCGAGGCCTGGAGGTAGCAGGTATGCGACACGTTGTTGAGGTAGTCCATGTTATCGAAGTGGCAGGGCGTTCCGCCGCCACAGGACACCACGACGTTTTCAAACTCCGCCACCTCGTGGAGCATACGCCGCTCCAGGTCGCGGAACCGCTCCTCTCCTTCTTCGGCGAAGATGCGGCTGACTTTCGTGTGGAAGCGTTCTTCGATATACCAGTCGAGGTCGTAGAAGGTCATGCCCAGCTCTTTGGCCAGGGCTTTGCCCACGGTGGTTTTCCCCACACACATGTAACCTATAAGGGTGATACTTTGCACGTTGTTGTCAGTTTGGCGGTTTGTTTCTTCGTGATGTGCCGGGAACGGTAGCGTCCCGATGTGCGCATCTCCTTTTCGTCAAGTTGTTTCAGGCTTTCCGCCCTTTGCGGGGCTTGGCCGGTTTTTTCTGTTCTTCTTCCACCATCTTGAGGCATTCCTCCAGGGTGAGTTCGGCTGCCCTGTCGGCATCCTTCTTGGGTATCTTGTAGTTCTTGCCGTCGTAGGCGATGTAGGGTCCCCAGCGTCCGGCGCGAATTTCGAGTTTGGGCTCTTCGGCAAACTGTTTGAGATGGCTCTTCTCCTCGGCCTCGCGCTTTTCGCGGATGAGTTCGGCGGCACGTTCGAGGGTGATTTCCATGGGGTCCTCGCCTTTGGGTATGGAAACGAAGAGCTTGCCCACCTGCACGTACGGTCCGAAGCGTCCGGCATTGGCCTTGACGGGCTGCCCGTCGATTTCGCCGAGCGTACGGGGCAGTTTGAAGAGGTCGAGTGCCTCATCGAGCGTGATGGTTTCGATGCTCTGGCCGGGAGCCAGATTGGCGAAGAGGGGTTTCTCCGTGTCGGAGGGCTGTCCCATCTGCACCATGGGGCCGAAGCGGCCTATCTTCACGCTCACCGTCTTGCCGGTCTTGGGGTCGGTGCCGAGTTCGCGTTCGCCCACACGGCGTTCGGTGCGTTCGTTGAGCGTGCGCTCCACCTGCGGCTCGAAATCATGGTAGAACTTGCTCAGCATGAGCGTCCAGTTCTTCTTTCCTTCGGCCACCTCGTCAAATTCCTTCTCCACGTTGGCCGTGAAGTTGTAGTCCATGATTTCGGGAAAATATTCCATGAGGAAATCGTTCACCACCAGACCGGTGTCGGTGGGGATGAGCTTTCCCTTGTCGCTGCCCACCGTCTCGGTGTGCTCTTCGGTGCGTACGCCCTGCGGCGTGAGGGTGAGCTGCCGATAGGGACGGGGTGTTCCCTCCTTGTCGCCTTTCTCGACATACTGCCGCTGCTGTATGGTGGAGATGGTGGGGGCGTAGGTGGAGGGACGGCCTATGCCCAGCTCCTCCAGCTTGTGGACGAGGGATGCCTCGGTGTAACGCGGCGGGGCGGCGGTGAAGCGTTGGCGGGCGGTCAGTTCGGGACGGGCCAGTTCCTGCCCCTCGGTCAGCGGGGGCAACAGGCTGCTTTCGGCCTGGCCGTTGGGCTCGGCCTGTTCGTCGCCACGGCTCTCGCTGTAGACGCGCAGGAAACCGTCGAAGCGGACCACTTCGCCAGTGGCCTGGAACTGTTCGGGACGGGTGCTCACGGCGATGGCCACCGTGGTGCGCTCGAGCTGGGCATCGGCCATCTGGCAGGCCAGGGTGCGCTTCCATATCAGCTCGTAAAGGCGTTGCTCCTGCGGGGTGCCGTTGATGTGCTGCCGGGCCATGTCGGTGGGACGTATGGCCTCGTGTGCCTCCTGCGCTCCTTTGGTATGGGTGTGGTAGGTGCGGCGGTGGTGATAGTTGCCGCCCATCAATTTCTCAATGACGGGGCCGCAGCTGTTCAGGCACAGGTCCGAAAGGTTCATGGAGTCGGTACGCATATAGGTTATCAATCCCGATTCGTACAGACTCTGGGCCACGCGCATGGTGAGTGCCACGGGAAATCCCAATTTGCGGGCGGCCTCCTGCTGGAGGGTGGATGTGGTGAAGGGGGGAGCCGGGGTACGGCGCGTGGGACGTGTGGTGATGTGGTCTATGCTGAAGGTGGCTTCCTGACAGTCGGCCAGGAATGCCTCGGCCTCGGCCTGTGTGGCGAAACGCTTGCCCAATTCTGCCTTCAGCCGGGCGTTCCCCGATGCCTGGGGCACATCAAATTGGGCGGTGACGCGGTAGCTTTCCTCTGTCTTGAAGTTCTGTATTTCTCTCTCACGCTCTACTATCAGCCTTACGGCAACGCTCTGCACGCGGCCTGCCGAAAGATTGGGCCGCACCTTGCGCCACAGTACGGGAGAGAGTTTGAAACCCACCAGACGGTCGAGCACGCGGCGGGCCTGCTGGGCATCGACGAGGTTGAGGTCGATGTGGCGCGGATGGGCTATGGCTGCCTGAATGGCGGGCTTGGTGATTTCGTGGAACACGATGCGCCGTGTTTCCTTGGGGTCGAGCCCGAGCACCTCGGCCAGGTGCCAGGAGATGGCTTCTCCCTCACGGTCTTCATCGGACGCGAGCCATACGGCCTCCGCTTTCCGGGCATGGGTCCGGAGCTCGCTCACCACGTGCTTCTTGTCGGCCGGAATTTCATATTGGGGTTCGAACGTGTCGAGGTCCACGCCAAAGTTCTTTTTCTTCAGGTCCCGGATGTGCCCGTAGCTGGACATCACCTTGAAGTCGGCACCAAGGAATTTCTCGATGGTCTTTGCTTTGGCGGGAGACTCTACTATGACTAAGTTCTTTTGCATAGGGTTTCAAAAATTTGGCTGCAAAAGTAGGAAAAAAAAACAAAAACGATGGAAATGCCCGAAAAAGTGCAAATGGCCCGGTTTACCGCGTCAATCTTCGGCAAATGGCAGCTGCGCTTCGCCCAGTCCGCCGAAACTGCGGCGATGGTAGGGGGTGAGTCCGTGGGAAAGGATGCCTTCGCGGTGGAGCTTGGTGGGATAGCCGGCGTTGCGGTCCCAGCCGTACCAGGGGTATTGCTCGTGAAGGCGGAGCATGTAGTCGTCGCGGCAGGTCTTGGCAAGGATGGAGGCGGCGGCAATGGAAAGGTACTTGCCGTCGCCTTTCACGATGGTGGTGTGGGGCACGTCGCCGTAGGGCTTGAAGCGGTTGCCGTCCACAATGACGTAGCCGGGCCGCAGGGTGAGGCGGTCCAAGGCGCGGTGCATGGCCAGGATGGAGGCATTGAGGATGTTGATGCGGTCTATCTCTTCCGGCTCGACGGAGGCCACGGCCCAAGCCAGGGCATCGCGGCAGATGATGTCGCGCAGGGCGTAACGCTTGCGGGCCGTGAGCTGCTTGGAATCGTTCAGCTCGCTGTTGGAGTAGTCGGGCGGGAAAATCACGGCGGCGGCGAACACGCTGCCGGCCAGACAACCGCGCCCGGCCTCATCGCAGCCGGCCTCCAACAGCCCCTCCTTATTATATATAGTAGCCAACATGATTTTTAGAAGTTGCCTGTACGACGCAAACGCCTCAGATGACGACGGCTGTGCCGCTGGCCACGACCATGAGCATGGAACCGTTGGCACCCACCGTTTCGTAGTCGAGGTCAACGCCTACCACGGCGTTGGCACCCATGCGGGCAGCACGCTCCTCCAGCTCTTTGAGCGCAGTGTGTTTAGCCTCGATGAGCACGTCCTCGTAGCTCTGGCTACGGCCGCCGAAGAAGTCGCGCACGTTGGCGGCTAAGTCGCGCAGGAAGTTGGCTCCGATGATGGTTTCGGCGGTAACGATACCAAGGTATTGGCGGACAGGATGTCCTTCAAGGGTGGGAGTGGTGGAAAGAAGCATGGTGAAGAATTATTAGGTAGGTGTTTTCAGACAGAAACTCTTTTCTGCACCTACTGATGGGTGATACATTTTGCCGCCTTGCGTTCCCCGCCCTTCGGTTACGGCTCGGGAACCCGCAAGGCGGCAACGGGTTAAAACATTTTTCTGACGCGATCGATGCCGGCCACGAGTGCGTCGACTTCCTCACGGGTGGTGTAGAGCGCGAAGGAGGCCCGGGCCATGCCCTCCACGCCGCAACGCTCCATCAGGGGCTGTGCGCAGTGATGGCCCGTGCGGATGGCGATGCCGAGGCGGTCGAGCAGGGTGCCGAGGTCAAGGGGATGGATGTTGCCCACGTTGAAGGCCACCACAGCGTCCTTCCCGGCCGACGTACCGTAGAGGTGCATATCGGGAATGAGGGCCATCTGCTCCATGGCGTAGCGTGTGACTGCGCTTTCGTGGGCGTGGATGTTTTCCATGCCCAGCGCATCCACATAATCCAGGGCTGCCGCCAGCGCATGGGAGCCCACGTAGTCGGGAGTGCCGGCCTCGAACTTGAAAGGCAGCCTTTCGTAGGTGGTATGCTCGAAGCTGACCCGCGCTATCATCTCTCCGCCTCCCTGATAGGGGGGCATACGCTCAAGCAGTTCCTCACGGCCATAGAGCACGCCGATGCCGGTCGGTCCATACACCTTGTGGCCGGAGAAGACAAAGAAGTCGCAGCCGAGGTCCTGCACGTCGACCGGGAAATGGGGCACGCTCTGCGCCCCGTCGACGAGGAAGTGCGCGTCATGGGCATGTGCTGTGGCGGCCATCTGCTTCACGGGGTTCACCGTGCCCAACACATTGCTCACATGGGCACAGCACACCAGCCGGGTGCGGGGTGTGAAGAGCTGTCGGTAAGCCTCTTGGTCCAGCTCGCCGCTGTCGGTCATGGGCACCACCTTGAGCACGATGCCCTTGCGGTCACGCAGCAACTGCCAAGGCACGATGTCGCTGTGGTGCTCCATCACGGTGAGTATCACCTCGTCGCCTTCGTGGAGAAACGCCTCGCCGTAGGACGCAGCCACGAGGTTGAGGCTCTCGGTGGTGCCACGGGTGAACACCACCTCTGCTGTGCTGCGCGCATGGATGAAGCGGCGCACACGCTCGCGGGCTGCCTCGTGGAGGTCGGTGGCCTGCTGCGAAAGGAAGTGGACTCCCCGATGCACATTGGCATTGACGGCATAGTACTGGTTGGCGATGGCCTCGACCACGCACTTGGGCTTTTGCGTTGTCGCGGCATTGTCGAGATAAACCAACGGCCGGTTGTAAACCTCGCGGCTCAGGATGGGGAAGTCGCTGCGGACGGTGGAAAGATTGTACATGATGAAGGGATATGGTAAGATGGCAGGGAACAGAGGGTAAAGGCCGGCGGACCGTTCATGGGACAAGTCCCTACTTACACAGGTTGCAGCCCCGGCACTTGCCCAGCTCGCCCCTGAAACGGAGGTCTACGAGGTGAGCCAGGCGGTCGTAGAGGTGGTCTATCTGCACATGGCGCAGCACGTCGTTGATAAAGGCGTGCTGGAGCAGCAAGCGTGCCTCGGCCTCGGGGATGCCGCGCTGGCGCATATAGAAGAGCGCGCCCTCGTCCAGCTTTCCGATGGTGGAACCGTGGTTGCACTTCACGTCGTCGGCATAGATTTCGAGCATGGGCTGCGACAAAGCCCTTGCCTCCGGCCCGGCGCACAGGTTGGCGTTGGTCTGCTGCGAGGCGGTGCGGTCTGCGCCCGGTGCCACGTACACCTTGCCGGCAAAGGCACCGAGGCTTTGGCCGTCGAGCACATATTTATAGAGCATATCGCTGGTGCATTGCGGCGAGAGGTGCTCCACGAGGATGTTGTTGTCCACCCGTTGCGTGGCATCGGCCACCACGGCTCCATAAAGCTCGGCCTGTGCTCCCGGTCCGAGGAGGCGCACGTCGAGGCGGTTGCGTGTGTGTCCGCCGGTCAGGGTCACGCCGTCGTAGCTCAGGCGGCTGCCGGCCTGGAGTTCGGCATAGAGTGTGGCGAAGCGGGTGTTTTGCCGGTTGGTCTCCTCGATGCTGTACACATCGACGTGTGCCCCGGCGGCGGCGTACACCTCTACCACCTGGGTGGTGAGATAGGCTTGGTCGCCCTCGGCGTGGTCGCAGAAGAGCACGGCTCCGCAAGCCTCTTCCTCGGCCACCACAATCACGCGGCGCACACTGAGGCAGGCCGTACGGGCCGACGACACGTTGACCACCTGCAGGGGGGCCTTGAGGCGGACACCAGCAGGCAGGTAAACGAACAGGCCGTCCTGGGCCAGGAGTGTATTGAGCAAGGTCACGCCGTCGTGGCCGTGGCGGAAGTCGCGGTCAGTCCGGGCGGCGCGGTTGTAGTAGCGTTCGAGCAACGGGGCATGGTGGACGGCGGCCTGCGCAAAGGATTCCACGACGACTCCCTCGGGGAGCAGAGCCCGCGAACTGTCGGGCGCGGGATAGGGCACGTCATTCACCACGAAAAAGAGCGATGTGCTGAGGTTGGGCACGTTACACTTGAAGGCGGCGTACGGGTCGGGGGTGGGCAGCGTGCGGCGCAGGTTGAGCCCCATGTCGGGGGCGAAGGCGGCCTGCGCATCGGTATATTTGTACCGTTCCTCCCGCGTGTCGGGCAGTCCCTGTGCGGAGAGCAGGCGGGCGGCCTCATCGCGGCAGGCGTTGAGCACGGAGCAGCTGCCCCCGTCGAGCAGTTGGCGGTGGGAGCGGTAAAGGTCTATGTATTGCTGATGACTGTTCATGGCTTCCATCTTGGTTTGGTGGCTTTGCAGGTTGGGGCGTGGCAGGCTATCCGGCCAACTGTTCCTTGATCCAGTCGAAGCCTTTTTCCTCAATCTCGTAGCCCAGCGAGGCATCGCCCTCACGCACAATGCGTCCCTTGACCAGCACGTGTACGAAGTCGGGCTTCAGATAGTCGAGCATACGCTGGTAATGGGTGATGACCATGGCAGAGGTGTGCTGGCTGCGCAGCATGTTGAAACCCTCGGCCACGATGCGCAGAGCATCGACATCAAGCCCCGAGTCGGTTTCGTCGAGGATGGAAAAGGTGGGTTCGAGCACCGCCATCTGGAAAATCTCGTTGCGCTTGCGCTCGCCGCCCGAAAATCCCTCGTTCACGCCCCGGCTCATGAAGTGGGCATCGAGCCCCACGAGCTTGCGCTTTTCCTTGAGCAGCTTGAGGAACTCGCCGGCAGGCATCGGTTCCTGCCCGAAGTATTTCCTTTTGGCGTTGAGGGCGGCACGCATGAAGTTGGTCATCGACACGCCGGGTATCTCGGTGGGTGCCTGAAAGGACATGAAGATGCCCTCGTGCGCCCTGTCCTCGGGCGGCAGTGCCAACAGGTCTTTTCCGTTGAAGGTGATGGAACCTTCGGTCACTTCGTATTTGGGATTGCCCACGAGCACGTTGCTGAGGGTGCTCTTGCCCGACCCATTAGGTCCCATGAGCACATGTACCTCGCCATCGCGGATGGTGAGGTTCACTCCGCACAATATTTCCTTGCCTTCGACAGAGGCATGCAAATTCTTTATTTCCAGCATGATGATAGCCTTATTCTGGTAGGGTTAAACGCCGCCCCTGCCACCCGGCAGGAGCGTACCGTGAAGCGGAAGTCCGCTCAGGACGGCAAAATTATAGAAAAGTTTTGGTAGCTTACGCCGCCGACGGCGTTTTTCACCTTTGCCGCCGGACTGTGCGCCCGTGAGTGGGAAAAAACGAGGGGCTTTTCTTCGGGCATTCCCCACGTTGCACTACCTTCGCGCCATGAATGCAATCAAACGCCGCTCCGGCGAAGAGCGGTTCAACACCCTGACGCACCTCGCCGGCGTGGTGTTCACGCTGGCGGCAGCCTGGTTCATCCTGAAGCTGGGCTACGGGAGCAACTGGAAGAATGCCTTCGGCACCACCTTCTTCACCTGCGGAATGCTGCTGATGTATGCCGCCTCGACGCTCTACCACTGGGCCATGCCGGGCAAGGCAAAACGCCGGTTGCGCATTTTCGACCACATCAGCATCTACGTGATGATAGCGGCCTCCTACACGCCCATCTGCATCGGCGTGGTGGGCGGCGCATTGGGCTGGACGGTGTTCGGCATCCTGTGGGGCGTGGCATTGGGCGGCGCGGTGTACAAGCTGACAGCCATGGACCGCTACCCGCGCCTGTCGCTTTTCCTGTACCTGCTCATGGGCTGGAGCTTCATCTTCATGGCTGAACCGGTGTGCAGGCATTTGCCGGCCCGCGCGCTCTGCACCATCCTGGCCGAGGGACTGTTCTACACCTCGGGCACGTGGTTCTTCGCCCACGACAGCAAGCCTTATTTCCACGGCGTGTGGCACATCTTCGTGCTCCTCGGCTCCGTGGCCCACTGGCTGGCCATCCTCTTCATCCTGAGCGAATAAGCCTTCGTCCTCACCGACTTTCCCATTTTTAAATTTCCCAATATTTTTATCATGAAACAAGCTATTGCAACTCCTCTGGCTCCGGCTGCCATCGGCCCCTACAGCCAGGCTATCGAAGCCGGCGGCACGGTGTACGTGTCGGGCCAGCTGCCCATCGACCCCGCCACGGGCGCATTTGCCGAAGGTGGCATCAAAGAACTAACCGCCCAGTCGCTCACCAACATGAAGCACATCCTGGAAGAGGCCGGCCTGAGCCTTGACAACGTGGTGAAGACGAGCGTCTTTCTGGCCGACATGGCCGACTTTGCCGAGATGAACGAGGTGTATGCCCAATTCTTCCAGGCTCCCTTCCCGGCCCGCTCGGCCGTGGCGGTGAAGACGCTGCCCAAGGGTGCCCGTGTGGAAATCGAGTGCATCGCCGTGCGCTGACCGCCCATGCCCATGAAATACCGGAAGATAGGAGTTTATCTCTCCTCCAAGGACAACCTGCCCGAAAGCTACGTCAAGGCGGCCCGCGAAGTGGGTGAGCTCATCGGACGCACGGGGCGCACGCTGGTTTACGGCGGAGCGCGGAAAGGGCTCATGGAGGTGCTGGCGCAAAACGTGAAACAACACGGCGGAAGGGTCTACGGCATGGTGCCGGACATCATCGTGGAACGAGGGCTGGAAAGCGAGGCCGTCGACGTGACCTTCCGCTGTGCCGCACTGAGCGACCGCAAGGACATGATGAACCGCGAGAGCGACGTGCTGGTGGCCCTGCCGGGCGGCATCGGCACGCTCGACGAGGTGTTTACCGTACTGGCCAACACGGGCATCGGCATCCGCCGCCAGCCGCTCGTGTTCTACAACGTGGACGGCTGCTGGAACGCCCTGCTGGCGGCACTCGACGACCTGTTCCGCCAAGGACTGATCAGCGGCAAGCCCGATGATTATTACTTCGTGGCGGCCAACATCGAGGAGCTGGAACGCCTGCTCTGAAACACCGGTTCACCCCGACACTCGCCCACGGCCACACGAACCGTCCGGAACCCGCTGCGGCCAACGCTGCGGAAAAGGCGGAAAACACCACGAAACACACTGGGAATGAGGACTTTCCGGAAGCATCACGCACACCCGGAAAACATGTCCTGCATTTCGCGACAAAAAGTCCTGGACTATTTTTTTCTAATCGCCGAGTAGGAAAAAATAGTCCAGGACTTGTTCAACACAAGTGGCGGACTTTGCGGAACAAGGCCATGAAGCAGCGCAAAAAGCACACTTTCCGCACCCGGAAACCACAGGGTACCTAAACAAATTTTATCAAAAAGCACCTGACAAACTTACGCACTCCCAACAATTATGCGTACTTTTGCGCGTGTACTATACAGAGGAGTGATATGAACGAAGTTTTGAAAGTAATCATCAGCGGCGGAGGCACCGGAGGCCACATTTTCCCGGCTGTATCCATCGCCAACGAAATACGCGCCAAACGTCCCGACGCGGAAATCCTTTTCGTGGGAGCCGAAGGACGCATGGAGATGCAACGTGTGCCCGCTGCGGGCTACCCCATCAAAGGACTGCCCATCGCGGGCTTCAACCGCAAGAACTTACTGAAAAACATTCCCGTACTGTTCAAAATACTCAAAAGCCGCAACATGGCCCGGCAAATCGTCAGGGAGTTCGCGCCGCAAGTGGCCGTGGGCGTGGGCGGATATGCCAGCGGCCCGACGCTCAACGTGTGCGAGGACATGGGCATTCCCACCCTGCTGCAGGAACAGAACTCCTACGCCGGCGTGACCAACAAGCTGCTGGCCAAAAAAGCCCGACGCATCTGCGTGGCCTACGACGGCATGGAACGCTTCTTCCCCGCCGGCAAAATCATGCTCACGGGAAACCCGGTCCGGCAGAACCTTATCAACCCCTCACTCACCAAAGAGGAGGCCGTCAGGGCACTGGGCCTCGTGCCGGGCAAACGCACCATCCTGATTGTCGGAGGGTCACTCGGAGCACGCACCATCAACGACAGCATACTGGGCAACCTGCCTCTCATCAAACAGCAACAGCAGGTGCAGTTCGTATGGCAGACCGGAAAATACTACAGCGAGGAAATCCATGCGAAGCTGGAACGTAGGGACTGCCCGGCCAACCTCGTGGTGACGGACTTCATCGCTGACATGGCCCAGGCTTATGCCGCAGCGGACCTCGTGATTTCCAGGGCCGGTGCCGGAAGCATCTCGGAATTCTGCCTGCTGGGAAAACCGGCCATTCTGGTGCCGTCGCCCAACGTGGCCGAAGACCACCAGACGAAAAACGCACTGGCGCTGGTGCAGAAAGAGGCGGCTCTCTACGTGCCCGACGCTGAAGCCCGGCGCACACTGCTGCCGCTGGCCATCAACACGGTGATGAACCACGAGAAACTTGACTCCCTGAGCCAAAACATACTGCAACTGGCCAAACCCAACGCCGCATCGGACATTGCCGACGAGGTCATCAGGCTGGCTGAAGAAAAACGCAACTGACCGCAAGCCACGCACCGACGTGGCAACGGATTTCTTACCTCACCACCAACCATTACTATTCCAAGAACAGGCCAAGGGGAAGCCTACCCGCCACCAACGGAAGGACACGGCTCGGTTCGATGCCGGCAAAGGGCGGGCACACTACTGCAAACGGCCTGTTACGTATAAACGATATTCTACATGAAAGCTGTATATTTCATCGGTGCCGGCGGCATCGGCATGAGTGCGCTGGAACGCTATTTCCTGTCACAAGGTCTCGCAGTGGCCGGATACGACCGCACGCCCTGCGCACTGACCGAAGAACTGAGGGCCGAAGGGGCCGACATCCATTATGAGGACAATCCGGAACTCATACCCGAATGCTGCCGCGACAAGGCGCACACGCTGGTGGTCTACACACCGGCCATCCCCGCCGACCACCGCGAACTGGCCTACTTCCGCGAAGGGGGATTCGACATCCAGAAACGGGCGGAGGTGCTGGGCACGCTCACACGCTCCATGAAGGGGCTATGCGTGGCGGGCACGCACGGCAAAACCACCACCACCTCGATGTGTGCCCACCTGCTCCACGAAAGCCACGTGGGATGCAACGCTTTCCTCGGCGGCATCACGAAGAATTACGGCACGAACTACCTGCTCAGCAAGGACAGCCCGTACGTGGTCATCGAAGCGGACGAGTTTGACCGCTCCTTCCACCACCTGCGGCCCTATGCCACGGTGATCACGGCCACGGATGCCGACCACCTGGACATCTACGGCACGGAGGAGGCTTATCTGGAGAGCTTTCGCCACTACACCTCGCTGGTGCAACCCGGAGGCGCGCTGATTGTCCACCGGGGACTGAAGATGCAGGAGAACCTGCAACCGGGGGTCAGACGCTACGACTACAGCCGCACGGAAGGCGACTTCCACGCTGAAAACATACGCATCGGCGGCGGACACATCGTGTTTGACTTCGTCTCGCCCTTGGGCAACATCGCCGATGTGGAACTGGGCGTGCCGGTGAGCATCAACATCGATAACGGCATCGCCGCCATGGCACTGGCTCAGCTGGCCGGTGCCACGGAAACGGAAATCCGGCAGGCCATGGCTTCGTTCGCCGGGGTGGACCGCCGCTTTGACTTCACCCTGAAAACGGACCGCCACGTGCTGCTATCCGACTATGCCCACCATCCGGAAGAGATACGCCAAAGTATCCTCTCCGTGCGCGAGGTGTTCACGGGACGGAAAATCACCGGCGTGTTCCAGCCTCATCTCTTCACGCGCACGCGCGATTTTTATAAGGAGTTCGCCGACAGCCTCTCGCTGCTCGACGAGGTGATACTGACAGAAATCTACCCGGCACGCGAAAAGCCTATCGAAGGGGTGAGCAGCCGGCTCATCTTCGACAACCTGAGAAGCGGTATGCCGAAACTGCTGATTGAAAAGAAGGACCTGCCCGAACTGGCCCGGCAACGGGACTTCGACGTGCTGATGGTGCTGGGGGCAGGCGACGTGGTGGACTTCATGCCGCAACTGAAGGCTGCCATGGAAAGCAAATGACAACGCTTCTTTCAACCTACAACGCCCCACGGACATGAAGACGTTTCTCAAACTCGTGCTGCTCGTCGGTCTCATCGTCTACCTGGTCTTTGCCTTCGGTAGCTTTACCAAACATACCGACAATACCGTTTGCCAACAGGTGAACTATACCATCGCGGACAGCTCGCACGCCGGATTTATCACAGCCGACGAGGCGGACCGCCTGCTGCAGGCCTCGGGAAGCTACCCCGTGGGACGGCAGGTGAAGGACATCGACGTGACTGCCATTGAAAGGACGCTGAAAAAGAACAACTTCATTGACTCGGTGTCGTGCTACAAATCGCCCAACGGCACCGTGAACGTGCTCATCGCACAACGCCTGCCGCTCATGCGCATCAAAGCGGAAAACGGCGATGACTACTACATCGACAGCCGGGGGAACATGATGAACCCGCTGAACTATGCCGCCGACCTCGTGGTGGCCACCGGAAACATCGACCGGAAATTCGCACGGCAGGAACTGGTGAAAATCGGACGCTTCCTGCACGACGACCCTTTCTGGAACGCTCAAATAGAACAAATACACGTGATGCCCAACCAACACCTGAAAATGGTGCCGCGCGTGGGCGCACACATCATTGACTTCGGAACGCCCGACAGCATCTCACAAAAGTTCCGCAACCTGTACATGTTCTACGAAAAAGTAATGCCCCAGGCAGGATGGAACAAGTACAAGGAAATCTCCGTGGAACACGTCACGCAAATCGTGGGACGGAAAGGATGAAAAACCGACCCGCAACCGGACGGTAAGGGCAAAACGAAACCATCAACCTATCTTCCCTAAGAAACAACAAACGAACAAAATAATGGCAACAGAAGACAAATTTATCGTAGCTATCGAGCTGGGGTCCTCTAAGGTGACCGGCATTGCAGGCCGCAAACAGCCCGACGGCGCCACCCAAATCCTTGCCTTCGCTCAAGAGCCCTCAACCACCTTCATACGCAAAGGACGCATCAACAATGTGAACAAAATGACGCAGTGCATCCTGAACATGAAGGAAAAGCTGGAGCAGAAAATGCAGAAAAGCATCAGCCGTGTCTACGTGGGCATCGGAGGCATGGGAATGCACACCGTGGCCAACAGCGTGATACGGCATTTCGACTCTAAGGTGGAAATCACCCAGGACATGGTGGATAACATGTGCGACGAAAACCGCAATTCCACCAGCCCCGACCGCGACATACTGGAATCGGTGCCACATGAATACCGGCTCGGCACGCAAATACAGACCGACCCCGTGGGCATCCTGGCCGACAGCATCGAAGGACATTTCCTCAACATCGTGGCCAACTCGTCCGTACGCGAGGAAATCAGAAACTGCTTCCGCACGGCAGGGGTGGCCATCGCCGACCTGCCCATCACCGTGCAGGCTCTGGCCGACGCCATGCTGACGGAACCGGAAAAGCGTTCGGGATGCGTGTTCGTCGACATGGGCTCGGAAACGACCTCGGTGGCTGTCTACAAAAACAACCGCTTGCGCCACCTCGCCGTCATTCCGCTCGGAGGGGCTAACGTGAACCGCGACATCATGTCGCTGCAAATCGAGGACGACGAGGCGGAAGAGCTGAAACTGAAATACGGTGCCGCCATCGCCGACAACTCGGGCGAAAAACACGCACCCATCCCCCTGCGCGACGGACGGCACGTGGACTACGACGATTTCAGCGGACTGGTGGAGGCACGCGTGGAGGAAATCATCCTCAACGTGAAAAACCAGATTGCCCTGTCGAAATATGACAAGGGACAACTCATCGGAGGTCTCATCATCACCGGAGGGGCTTCGCACATGAAGGATATCGACAAGGCTTTCGTGCGCAACACGCAGTTTGAGAAAATACGCTTCGTACGCAACATACGCATTCCGCTCCGATCGGGCGAATACAGCAACTTCAACGCCGACGGCGACTGCAACGCTGCCATCGCGCTCATCGACAAGGGAGAAATGAACTGCTGCGGTGGACCGCTCGGACAGCCGGGATTGTTCGAAGAACCGGCAGAGGAGGAAGAACACGTGCCCACTCCCGAAGAAATCGCCGAAGAAGAAAGAAGAAAGGCGCAAGAGGAGGAGGAAAGACTGCAAAGGGAGGCTGAAGAAAGAGCGGCAGCCGAAGCAGCCGAAGCACAAAGAAGAAAAGAAGAAACCGAAAGAAAGCGGAAGGAACGCAAGGCCGTTTTCACCAAGGGCATGAAGCGCATCAGTTCCTTCTTCTCCGGACTGGTCAACGAAAAGGATGACTAAAACCCGCCGGATGTTTTCACCAAGTCTGCCAAGCAGCGTCACTGACGGAAAGCTTGAGTCGGAAACGGACGAGAAAACATCCGACAACGGCGAACTCTCCTTTGCAGGATTACTCACAACGAACCAACAAAGCATATTCCAATGGCAGAAGACAATAACGAACTTCTTATAGATATGGGCATACCCACCACCACGCCTTCCATCATCAAGGTGATAGGGGTCGGCGGCGGCGGCGGCAACGCGGTGAACCACATGTACCGCGAAGGCATACACGACGTGAACTTCGTGGTGTGCAACACCGACAGCAAAGCACTCACCGACTCGCCCGTGCCCGCCAGGCTGCAACTGGGCCACGAGGGTCTGGGAGCCGGCAACCGGCCCGAAAGGGCACGTCAGGCGGCCGAAGAGAGCGTGGAGGAAATCAAGAAAATGCTCAACGATGGCACCAAGATGGTGTTCATCACGGCAGGTATGGGCGGCGGTACCGGTACGGGCGCAGCTCCCGTCATCGCCCGTGAGGCCAAGGCCATGGGCATCCTGACCGTGGGCATCGTCACCATCCCGTTCCGGTTCGAGGGCAACAAGAAGATCGACCAGGCTCTCGACGGCGTGGAGGAGATTTCCAAACACGTCGACGCACTCCTGGTCATCAACAACGAACGCCTGCGCGAAATCTACCCCGAACTGAACGTGCTCTCGGCATTCGAGATGGCGGACAACACGCTCAGCGTGGCAGCACGCTCCATCGCCGAAATCATCACCATGCACGGCATCATCAACCTTGACTTCCGCGATGTCTGCACCGTGCTCAAGGACGGCGGCGTGGCCATCATGTCGACCGGATTCGGCGAGGGCGACAGCCGTGTCAGCAAGGCCATTGAGGCTGCCCTCCACTCGCCGTTGCTGAACAACAACGATATCTTCAACTCGAAGAAGGTGCTCCTCTCCATCTCTTTCTGCGCCGAAAAGGAAGGCGACACGCTGATGATGGAGGAGATGAACGAGGTTCACGACTTCATGTCGAAATTCCACGACGACGTGGAAACGAAATGGGGCCTCTCCACCGACCCCTCACTCGGCAAGCAGGTGAAAATCACCATCCTCGCCACCGGCTTCGGCATCAGCAATGTGCCGGGCATCAAGAACAAGATCGATGCGGAGGAGGAACAGCGCAGGCAACGCGATGTGGAGAAACAGGAAGAGTACGAGGAACGACGAGAAGGCTTCTATGGGGGAGACAAGAAAGGTACGCTACGCAAACGGCCCAAGTTCTTCCTCTTCGGACTCGACGACCTGGACAACGAGGAAATCATCTCCATGGTAGAACTCACCCCTACCTACAAACGCTCCAAGGAGGTGCTCTCCGACATCAAAGCCAAAGCCTACGGCAACGTGGCCATCGAACCGGAAAGCGCACAGAGTCCCGCCGCAACGCCCGGCTCCGTCATCTCGTTCTGACAACCTGAAGCGTACCACGCAAGCTGCATACAATGGAGGGTGAGGTGTTCACACAACACTTGCCCTCCCTTTCTTTCACCACCAGCGACATTTGCAACAACTTTCCCCACCCATCACCAAAAACACACGCATGAGCGACAACCTGATAGAGCTGGCCATTCCCTCCACACCACACATTATCAAAGTCATAGGTGTGGGAGGAGGAGGAGGAAATGCCGTGGCACAAATGTACCACGACAACATCCCCGAAGTGCGTTACATGGTGACCAACACCGACACCAAGGCGTTAGAAACCAACGTCGTGCCCGACCAACTGCGGCTCGGCCCCGGACTGGGGGCGGGCGGAGACCCCAAAAAGGGCAAAGCCTATGCCGAAGAAAGTGTGGAGAAAATCAGGGAAGCACTGGACAAGGACACACACATGGTGTTCATCACGGCAGGCATGGGCGGCGGAACCGGAACGGGAGCCTCGCCCATCATTGCACGCGAAGCACAGAAAAAAGGCATTCTCACCGTCGGCATCGTCACCATTCCTTTCCTCTTTGAAAGGGAAAGGCAAATCAACAAGGCACTCGACGGTCTCGATATGCTGGCCAAGGAAGTGGATGCACTGCTGGTCATCAACAACCAGCGGCTCATTGACATCTATGGCGACATGTCTATCATCCAAGCCTTCAAACAGGCCGACAAAACGCTCTCGACAGCCGTGAGATCCATCACCGAAATCATTTCCATGCACGGACGGGTGAACCTCGACTTCGAGGACGTGAAGACGGTGCTCACGAAGGGCGGCGTGGCCGTCATGTCCACCGGATTTGCCGAAGGGGAAAGACGTGTGACAAGAGCCATCGCGGAAGCACTCAACTCGCCGTTGCTCAACAACAACGACGTGTACCGCGCAAACCGCATCCTCCTCGCCGTGACGATGGGCACGAACCCCGAATATGAGCTGACCATGAACGAAATGAACGAAATCTCGGAATTCATGGAACGCTTCCCCAACGACATCCACACCAAATGGGGACTGAAACAGGACGAAACGCTGGGAGCGAAAATCAAAATCACCATCCTCGCCGCCGGTTTCGGACTCTACTCCGACAGGAAAAACGGCAACCCCCTACCACAATTAGAGGAAACGCCCGAGCAGCAGGAACGCCGCAACCGCTTCTACACCAAACAGGCACGCCCCATACGGTCGAAGCCACGCTGCTACCTCTTCACCGAGGCCGACCTCGAAAACACCGAACTGCTGAACCTCGTGGAACAGACACCTACCTGGCGGCGCACCAACGAACAGCTGAAAGCCATACAGCAATGCGCCGGAACGGCACTGCCGCATCCGGAAACCGCACCCGAAGTGGGAGAGACCATCTCGTTCAGCTGACAACGGAACTTTTTTCATCCAAACCAACATAACACACAAAAAAGATGCTTTTTGAAACCATCAACTCTAACATCACTGCGGCCATGAAGGCCAAGGACAAAGTGCGTCTGGAAGCCCTGCGCAACATCAAGAAGTACTTTATTGAAGCCAAAACCGCTCCCGGAGCCAACGATACGCTCACCGACGACGCAGCCCTGAAAATCCTGGCCAAGCTGGCCAAACAGGGACGCGATGCCGCAACCCTCTTCAACCAGCAGCAACGCCCCGACCTGGCAGAAGCCGAAATGGCACAAGTGAAGGTCATCGAGGAATTCCTGCCCCAGCCCCTCACGCCCGAAGAGCTGGAGGCTGAACTAAAAGCCATCATCGCCGAACAAGGAGCCACCTCTCCCAAGGATATGGGCAAGGTGATGGGAGCCGCCACCAAGAAACTGGCAGGCCGCGCCGACGGCAAAGCCATCTCAGCCCTGGTCAAACAGCTCCTGGCCTGAGACACGGCCATCCGGAAACCTTCCTTATCCCACACGGCGGGGACGCAGACCGCAACCGGTCCGCGTCCCCGCCGTGCATATAGGGCTGACGGATGGCCAAAGTAAGAAAAAATAGTGCTATCTCTTGTTATTTATAGAAAAGCCTTACCTTTGCGAGGCTTAAAATGAGCTGAAAACAACACCACTACCGGGCCAAACTTCCCGGTTCCCTACCTATTTACAAATATATGACCGAAAGAAAAGTCAGGGTGCGCTTTGCACCCAGCCCCACCGGGCCACTGCATATCGGCGGCGTACGTACCGCACTTTACAACTACCTTTTCGCCCGCCAGCACGGCGGCGACCTCGTTTTCCGCATTGAAGACACCGACTCCACCCGCCTCGTGCCGGGCGCAGAGCAATATATCATCGAAGCTTTCCAGTGGCTGGGCATTGAGTTCGACGAAGGCGTGAGTTTCGGCGGCAACCACGGCCCCTACCGCCAGAGCGAACGGCGCGACATCTACCGTCAATACGTGCGGCAGCTGCTCGACAACGGAAAAGCCTACATCGCGTTCGACACCCCCGAGGAACTGGATGCCAAGCGCAAGGAAGTGGCCAACTTCCAGTACGATGCCCGCACCCGGATGCAGATGCGCAACTCCCTGGTGCTCGGGGCGGAAGAAACACAACGCCTCATTGATGCCGGCGAGAAGTACGTGGTGCGTTTCAAGGTAGAGCCCGGCGAAGAAATCCACGTGCAGGACATCATCCGGGGCGACGTGCGCATCATGTCGGACATCCTCGACGACAAGGTGCTCTATAAAAGTGCCGACGACCTGCCCACCTACCATCTGGCGAACATTGTCGACGACCACCTCATGGAAATCACCCACGTCATCCGGGGTGAAGAGTGGCTGCCCTCGGCCCCGCTCCACGTGCTCCTCTACCGCGCTTTCGGCTGGGCCGACACCATGCCCGCCTTCGCCCACCTGCCCCTGCTGCTCAAGCCCGACGGCAAAGGAAAGCTCTCCAAGCGCGACGGCGACCGCCTCGGCTTCCCCGTGTTCCCCTTGGAGTGGCACGACCCGAAGAGCGGCAACATCTCGTCCGGCTACCGCGAAAACGGCTACCTGCCCCACGCCGTCATCAACTTCCTCGCCCTCCTCGGGTGGAACCCCGGCACGGACCAGGAGCTGCTTTCCATGCAGGAACTCATCGAGCAGTTCGACCTCACGAAGTGTTCCAAGAGCGGCGCCAAGTTCGACTACATCAAAGGCCAGTGGTTCAACCGCGAATACATCCAACGCACCGACAACGCCCTGCTTGCTCCCACCCTTGACCGCATACTGCGCGAAAACGGCATCGAGCAGCCCATCGAGCGCGTCGAAGCCGTGGTAGGCATGATGAAGATGAAAAAAATCAACTTCATCAAGGAACTCTGGCCCCTGTGCGACTTCTTCTTCATCCGCCCCACCTACCAGACCGACGACAAGTTCACGCGCAAGAACTGGAAAGAAGGTACGGCAGCCGAGATGCGCGAACTGGCCGACCTGCTCGCCGGCCTCGACGACTTCTCCGTTGAGAGCCAGAAAGCGGCCGTCGACGCCTGGGCCGCCGAAGGCAACAAAAAACCCTGGAACCCCTGGCGCGTATGCCTGGTCGGCACAGGCAAAGGCCCCGACATGTACGAACTGGCCGCCTTCCTGGGCAAAGAGGAAACCCTCTGCCGCATGAACGCCGCCCTTGAGGCTTTGGCCACCCTTTGATGGGAAAACTTACCGCCCGTCCCCGAGCAGCAGCCCGAGGACGGGCGTAACCCTATCCTACAGTACCTCCCTCCGGTCCACCGGAAAAGAAGCACTCCGCAAGCCGGCGAGACCGCCCGACACCACATCGGCGACAACGCCAGGACAACCGGAAAACCAAACCGTAAAGCCACAGCCTCCCGCACCGGCCATTCCGGCCTGCCATCCCCCCCACTAACCTTCCAGTCCCTTGAAAGTACTCCTTGTCAACACATCCGACCACACCGGCGGGGCAGCCATCGCCGCCCTGCGCCTGCTCAAAGCCCTGAGGCAGGAAGGCATCGACGCCACCCTGCTCTGCCGCGACCGCAGCCTGCCGCCCGAACGCACCGACGTGGTCCGGCTCAAGCCATCGCCGTGGCTCAAAGTGAAATTCGCACTCGAAAGGCTCGAAATCTTCCTCCGCAACGGATGCAGCCGGGAGGGCTTGTTCGCCGTCGACACCGCGCGGCTGGGCAACGACATCACGCAACTGCCGGAGTTCAAGCAGGCCGATGTCATCCACCTCCACTGGACCAACCAGGCCATGCTCTCGCTCGCCGGCCTGCGGCGCATCCTGCAGAGCGGCAAACGGGTGGTATGGACCATGCACGACATGTGGCCCTTCACCGGCGTATGCCACAACAGCGACGACTGCACTCGCTGGCTCGCCTCCTGCGGCCAATGTCCGCAGCTGCGGAAACCCTCACGCCGCGACCTCTCGGCACAGACCTACGCCCGGAAAAAGGCAGCTTATGCCGCCGGACGTTTCACCGCCGTAGGGTGCAGCCAATGGCTGGCCGGACTGGCCGCCCAAGCCCCGTTGCTCAGCACACAGCAGGTGGCGAGCATCCCCAACCCGCTCGACACCACCTTCTACTCGCCCGCCGAAGCCGAAGGCCAGAACTCCAAGGCCGAAATACGCCGCACGCTCTCCCTGCCAGCCGACAAGCGGCTGCTGCTCTTCACCGCCTTCAAACTGACCGACCCGAAGAAAGGCATAGACTACCTCATGGAAAGCATGGCCCTGCTTTGCGGCGAACATCCCGAACTGCGCGACCAGCTGGGCATAGTCCTTGCCGGCCAAGGGGCCGAAGAACTGCGCGATGCCTTCCCCGTGCCGGCCTATCCCCTGGGCTACATCAGCCAAGAAGAACAGATGCGCAACATCTACCGCGCCTCGGACCTCCTGCTCATGCCCACCCTCATGGACAACCTGCCCAACACCATAGCCGAAGCCATGGCCTGCGGCATACCCTGCGTGAGTTTCCGCGTAGGCGGCACGCCGCAGATGGTCGACCCCGGCGTGAACGGCTACCTGGCCGAATACCGCAACAGCCTCGACTTTGCCCAAGGCATCTACCGCGTGATGTCCTCTCAAAGCTACGCCGCGCTCTGCCGCAACGCACGCGCCAAAGCCGTAACGGCCTATGCCGAAAAAACAGTGGCCGAAAAGTACATACAGCTGTACGCCGGCCTTTCAACGAACACTAACACTTAACCATTCATATCCCTATTCCATGCCTCCGCTCAAAATCACCGTCGCCACCGTCACCTACCACGCCGGAAAACTCATCGGACGCACCATCCGCAGCGTCGAAGAGCAAACTTACCCCCACGTGGAACACGTGATTGTCGATGGGAACTCGCAGGACGACACCTTAGAACAAATCCATCATTACCAGGAGCGTAACTCCGTGGCCGGCATTCCCCACGAAATAGCCTGCCTCAGCGAGCCGGACCACGGCCTCTACGATGCCATGAACAAGGCCCTTGACCTGGCCACCGGCCATTACATCGTGTTCCTCAACGCCGGCGACCGCCTCCATGGCCCCGACACGCTGGAACGTGTGGCCCGCGCAGCCCAGTCCGCCTCCTGCCTGCCGGCTGTCATCTATGGCGACACCAACCTCGTGGACGATGCAGGCCGCTTCGTGCGCCGCCGCCGGCTCACCCCCCCCGAACGCCTCAATTGGCGTTCCTTCAAACAAGGCATGCTCGTATGCCACCAAGCCTTCTACGCCCGCACAGACCTGGCCCGCAAGTGCCGCTACAATTGCCGCTACCGCTTCTCGGCGGACTTCGACTGGTGTGTACGCATCATGCGCGAGGCCGAACGCAAGCGGCTGCCGATGGTCAACCTACAGGCCGTGGCGGCAGACTACCTGAACGAAGGGATGACCACGCAGAACCACAAGGCATCGCTGCGCGAACGCTTCCGCATCATGTGCAGCCACTACGGCCTCCTGCCCACACTCACACTCCACGCATGGTTCGCCCTGCGCAGCATCACGAAAAAATAACCGCATGACAACCGATTTGTACACCTGGGCCACAGCCCGCTGTGCCAAACAGGAATTCAGCCGCGCCGACATCTGCTCCAAACTGATGGCGAAAGGTGCCTCGGCCGAAGAAGCCCGCGCCCTCACCGAAAGGCTGGTGAACGAACGGTATGTGGACGATGCCCGCTTTGCCGCAGCCTTCGTGGCGGACAAATTCCGCTTCGACCACTGGGGACGCATCAAGATACGCTACATGCTCCACCTCAAGGGCGTGGCCGACAACGTGGTGGAAGAAGCCTTGCAGCAGATTGACGAAACGGCATACGCCGAAACGCTGGAAGCGTTCCTGAAGGGGAAACTGCGCACCACCCGGGCCGCCACCCCCTTCGCACTGCGCCAGAAAGTGGCCCGCGCAGCCATCGGACGGGGCTTCGAACCTGATTTGGTTTTCCAGGTAATGAACCTGTCATGAGGTGGTTTCTCCGCATTGCCGGTAGCCACCACACAACCCTTGGCTTGACAGGCTCCGTCATGACGGGAGCACCCTCCTATTTCTCAAAAATAAACGCCAATTGCCGGACATCAAATCCGCAATTGGCGTTCGTGCATATAAACAAACCTATCGAAAAGTCGTGTCTTGTCAGTCAGCAGTGAGTTCAACTACGTGGCTCTGCGCCTCTTCCTGGCTGAACACCTCAAGCCCCACCTTCATCAGGTAGTCGCCGCTAAACGACTGTCCGTGGGCCTTCAGCGTGGGTTTCGCGCCGGGCATGAGGTTGATTTCTTCCACGCGGTAAGTGCGATCGGGGTCAAGTCCCTGCAGTTTCACGCGGTGCAGTTTCTCTTGGAAACGCGGATGAATGTCGTAGGCAAAGAGGATAGCCTTGGCCGCGTCCTTGCTGACGTAGTTGAGAGCCATGTGATTGCTTTCGTAGGGCGAAACGAGACGATACTGCGTGCCGTCGAGAATGACCCCTTGCAGACGTTTCCAGTTGGCCACGGCCTGACGGCAGTAGGCCAGTTCATCGGACGTAAGGTCCTGCAGACCGATGTCGAAGCCCAACTTGCACATCGAAGCCACGTCGGTGCGGAACTTCACCGAAGTCTTTTTGTTCCAACTCGTCACATGGGCACACATGGCCTTGGCAGGGAAGAACTGAGAGAAGCCCCATTGTATGTAGAGTCGCTCGATGGGGTCCGTATCGTCGCTGCACCAAAATTCGGTGAAGTACTTCAGTGCCTCGTAGTCGCAGCGGGCACCACCGCCCGAACAAAGCATCATGGGCACTTGCGGATAATGCTCCTTCACGCGGCGCATCACGTTGTACACGCCTCTGACGTGGTCAATGTAGAGCTGGCTCTGCTTCGTTTTGAGATAAGGCGAATAGGCATTGGTAATAGGACTGTTGCAGTCCCACTTGAAGAAAGCCACCTCGGGGTTTTCTTTCATGATTTTCTCCACCACGCCGTAAACGTAGTCCTGCACCTTCGGGTTACTAAGGTCAAGCACAAGCTGGTTGCGGTAGTAGTAGGTGGTACGGTTGGGCAACTTGATGGCCCAGTCGGGATGTTTCTCGAAGAGTTCGCTTTTGGGGTTCACCATTTCGGGCTCAATCCAGATGCCGAACTTCACGCCAGCCTCCTTGGCCGCCTGGACCAGTGCGGGTATTCCGTCGGGCAGTTTCGAGCGCGTGGCATCCCAGTCGCCCAGACCGGCATGGTCGTCCTTGCGCGGATACTTGTTGCCGAACCATCCGTCGTCAAGCAGGAACATGTCTACGCCGAGGTTCTTGGCATCCTTCATCAGGTCGGCCAGGATTTGCTGGTTGAAGTCGAAGCCTGTGTTTTCCCAGTTGTTGAGCAATGTCAGCCTCGTGCCCATGCCGTCCTTCAGGCTGTAGCGTCGTGCCCACTCGTGCAGGCATCTACTGCCTTCAGCCGCACCTTGCTGACTCAGGGTGAAGATAAATTCTGGTGTCGTGAAGGTGCGTCCGGCCTCCAGCTCATAGTTTGAGGCATAAGGGTTGATGCCCGGAATCACGCGCAGGTTGCCCACGTTGTCCACCTCGAAGGTGAAGCGGAAGTTGCCTGTCCATCCCAGCGTGCCCATCAGCACCTCACCCTGTTGCTCGTTTACGGGCTGGTCCAGTCCGACCTCGAAGAACGGGTGGGTCTGCATGGCCGCACGGCTGCCCAGCGTCGTGTCAATGACTTTCTTGCCAAACTGCAACTGCTGGCTGCTCATCTGCGCCTCGCGTGCCCAGTCGCTGCTAAATTCCGTGAGGAAGTAAGTGTTGCGGTTGAAATAGAGCATGGCAGAAGCATAGGTCGAGAGCGTAACGGGTTTCTTTTCGTGATGAACTATTTCCGTCCAGGTCTTGATGACGTTTTCCTTCGTGTAAGCTACATAGTGCAGCACCACTTCAAGCGGGTATTGGTTGTCGCGCAGCAGCACCGATGTGTGTACTCCGCCTTCAACCGTTTCTGTCTGATGGGAAACGTAGAAAAGCTGTGTGGAAGGATTTCCGTCGTTATGGAGCACGGTCAGTGCAGGGTCAAAGTAGTCCTCTCCGCCGCCACCCGCATAGACCTCCCATCCGCGTCGGCTGACGCTGCCGTCGGAGCCGGCGTGGACGTACCATTCAAAATTCTGAAGGTCTGCCTCGTGAACCAGTTTGGGGCCGAGATAAGTTTGATAGAGCCGACCATTGTCGCCCACTTGCAGGAGCAGGTCGGTCTGTTCCGTACCGATGCGGATTACTTTCTTCTTGTTGTCCGCCTGTGCCCCGGCAAAGACGAGGAGCGTGAGAAGGAAAAGCAAAGTCTTTTTCATGACAATAATTGATTTAGGTTAGAATTTGATACTTGCGCTGAGTTCGAAGGTGAAAGGACGGAGGTAGTTGCCGCTCATGGTATAGTTGTTGTATTTGGCAGCCTCGTCCTTACCGAGCAGCTCCGTGCCGTTGATGGTGCCGCTGGCACCCTTCTGGTTGAGGAAGTTCACGACCGAAGCGCCAAGGGTGAGGTGCTTGTTGACCGTCCAGTTCACGCCACCAAAGGTTTCCCAGCGTCCCTTGAAATAGAGTGCGTCCGTGAGGTTGGCATAGGTCTTTCCGAAGTAGCGGAAACTCAGCCAGAGCCGCAGGTCGGGGGTTATTTGGTAGCTCGGGTCTATTTCGGCCAGAATTTGGGGAATTTCCTTCACGATGTTGCCGTTGGCGTTCAGGTCGGGCACGCCTTCGAAGGGCGACTTAATGAAATAGTTGTCATAAGTCGGTTTCTGGTAGGTGAAAAGGGCATGGAGGTGAAAACCCTTGAAGGGGTCAATCTCGGCCGAGGTCGTCCAGCCCAAGGTGTGAATGTTATAAATGAGAAGGGTTGTCTTCGATTGCGTCGTGCCCGGCTTCGTCACGTTCTGCTGGTCAATGTTATTCGACTTGGAGATATACGTAATCATCGAGGTCACATCGAGCCAGTTGTTTTTATAGAACACTCCGCCGCGCAAGAGGGGGATGGTGACGCGCTTGTACTGTTCTTCTGTAGGGCCGGTACCTGCATAGTCGCTGATTTTCGGGAAACGCGTGGCTACAGTGGCATCTGCTGTCAGTCCGAAGCTGGAGGTCAGGTTGTAGGTGGCCTGTACGGTGGCGGCATAGTTGAGCTTGTCCTTCACCACGCGATGCGGCTCAATGGCTACGGTCTGCTGGTTCCCTTCTCCGTCGGTATAAGTGTGCGTGTCGCCAATGTGGAAGCCGGCATAACGTGCATAGGGTATTTGGTCGGCACACATGCGGTAGTACTCCAATCGGCCACCGTAGAGCAGGCGGAATTTGGGGGATATCTGCCAATTGTCGGTAAAGTACAGTGCGAGTTTGTTCTCGTAGCCCTTGGTGTATTCCGGACTCAGTTCGTTGAACCCGTGATAGGTCGTGTTGCCTGTGGCCTCAGAGCGGGTCAGGATTTCGGGCGTCTCTGTAGCCGTGGCAGTCCACTGAAAAGAAGAGGAGTGGTAGTCAAGGTGGTAGAACCACTCGTTCAGTCCGAGGCGCACTCCGTGATTTCCCAACTGCTTTTTGAGTTCGGTGGTGAGGAGCGCGTTCTGCACCTTGCCGAAATGAAGCCAGGTGCGGCGGCCCTCCACGAGCCCTTCGTAGGTCGTTCCGTCCTCCCGCAGGAGATTGTCTGCAGCCGTGACCCGAGTGATGGTGCTGCCGCCAAAGTCCACGTAATTGGCTTCGGGGGCATTCATGTACTTGGCATTAACAGACCATTCCATGCCATTGTCGAAGCGGTAGTCGTAGAGCAAGGCCAGCTCGTGGCTCTTGTTGCCCGTAAAGTCGCCGAAGCGTCCGGTCTTCATCCGTCCGTCGAGAATATCCATGTAGGTGAAGCTTCCTCCAGCCGGTGCATAGCTTGACGTGCCCAGCTTGAAGCCGGGAAGTTCTTTCACGCTGCCGTCGCCCACGTAGATAAAGGGTGCCGCATTAACCATCGATCCAAGAGCCTGGCTCTTGGCGAATTTGTACTTCAGCGTCAGTTTTCCCTTGTTGAAGAGTCGTGTCAGTCCTGCGTGGTAGAGCTGCGTGCGGTCGCTGTAGTCGGTAAACTGCGGGTCGAAGCTCCCCGGGTCAAAGTTTTGGTACATACTCGCAGTGTATAGCCACTTGTCGCCGATACCACCCGAAATGTTCAGGTCGAAATTTTGCCAGCCGAAGTGGTTGGTCTTGTAGTTCAGCACACCGCAGAAGTCTTTTTGTCCCAGCTTGGAGAATGAACTTACCGAATAAGCCACATTGCCCGTGAGGATGGCCGACTCCGAAGGTGTCATCAGGCCGACCTCACCCAAACTCGCATCACTGCGCCAGTGGGCAGACAGCTTGTGTACCGATGAAGAGTAGACTGCAGGCAGCCCGTTTTCGTAAACATTCACGTCTTCCGAGGGCAAACCAATCTGAATTTCGCGTGGTTTGTTCGCATCGGAGGCGTTGAGCATCACGTTGCGCTCTTCACCTTTTTTCTTTTTCGCGAGCGTGTCGCTCGGTTCTACAGGAGCGGGCGTTATGGCCCAGGCTCCCAAGGCCACCATAGTACCGATGGCCGTAAGCATCATGTTTTTTTGGCTCATTGTGAACGGTATTAGATTTCGATGGCAAAACTAATAGCCACGCCTGCCCCCTGTCAAGATGCGGTAGACGGCAGGTAGGGTACAGGTAGACGGCATAAAATGGAAAAATATTGGAAATCAGGCTAAAACAAGTTGTCTGAGTAGGTCATCAGGTAGATTTATTGTTTACCTTTGCCCCCATCATAATTCTATTTCCATGGTACGTATCCTCTTGTTTCTCCTCCTTTGCGTTGGCTTGGTAAGCCTGCCCTTGAAGGCCCAGCCCCTTTCCGAAGTGCGCAAACAGCTCGAAGTGGCCCTTGATCACCGCCCCCAGTTCAACCAACAGAAGGAGCACCGCATCGACAGCCTGAGAGTGCAGCTCTCCGAGCGAAATCCCGCAGAACGGCAGTTCGCATTGCTCACCGCCATCTACCGTGAATACTATATCTACCGTTTCGACTCGGCCATGCACTACGTCAACCAAGCCGCCTTGTTAGCCGAAAAAGAAGGCAGGGAATCATGGAAGTCGCAGACCTCCATCCAGCGTGCATACCTCCTCACTACGGGCGGCTATTTTCGCGAAGCCGAACTTACGTTGCGCGAAGTGCCGCGCCAAAGCCTTCCAGCCGAACAACTTGTGGGGTATTATGCGGCATTCGAATGGTTGTACAGCATGTGGGCAGAATATTCTGACGACAATGTCTACGCTCCCGCTTATTATAAAAAGGAAATGGCTTATCAGGATTCCCTCATCCAGACACTCCCGTCCGGATCGCCCTACCACACCTACTGGCAAGCCGAGAATTGCTACCGGCAGGGACGTTATGCCGAGGCTGAAGCTTACTACCGCAAGGCACTGGAAGGGCTGCCCGTCAACGTACGTCTTTACGCCATGTGTACCTACGGCATAGCCATGGTGAGCGAGCGCTTCAAACGGTGGGAAGAGTATGAACGCTACCTCATGTTGGCAGCAATCTCTGACCAATCGTGCCCGCTCAAGGAGAACCTCGCCCTGCAGCAACTCGCCTTCTTCATCTATCATCACCACAACGACGAAACGGCCCGAGCCAACCGCTACCTGAACATTGCGCTCGAAGATGCCGCCTTCTACAACAACCGCCTGCGCTTGCTGGAAATTTCGCGCAAGTTTCCTGACATCACCCTTTCCTATCAGCAGGAGAATGAGCGGCAAAATAACCTCCTGTGCTGGGCTCTGTTCTTCATCAGCCTGCTTCTTCTAGCCCTGCTCGCAGCAGTCGTGCTGATTGCCCGCCAAATCCGTCAGGTTCGCGCTGCCCGCGAAGTCTCACAGCAACAAAACGAGCATCTGAACACACTGAACCGCGCCCTCTCCGAAACCAGTATGCTGCGCGAGCAATACGTGGCACTTTTCATGGAACTCTGCGCGGCTTACATTACCAAGCTCAAGCAGTTCCAGACGCTCGTGAGCCGAAAGGTTAAGGCAGGACAGGCTGATGATTTGCTCAAACAGACCAACGTGGCCCGCTTGAGCGAGGGTGATGCCAAAGAATTTTTCCAGAACTTCGATGCCTCCTTCCTCAAGCTTTATCCCGATTTCATCGGACAGTTCAACCGTTTGCTCCGCGCCGATGCTCAGATTGTGCCGCGTCGTGGCGAACTCCTTAACACCGAACTCCGTATCTTCGCCCTTCTGCGCATGGGCATCACAGACAGTTCCAAGATGGCCACACTCCTTTTTCTGTCACCCCAGACCATCTACAACCACCGCAGCGCCGTGCGTGCCAAGGCTCTGGACCGCGAAAACTTTGAAAGCCAGGTTGCTGCCCTCGGACAGCTTTCGGCCGAGAATGGAACAAGCTGATTTCCCGTCTTGTCTGGGCTAACCTGAAGAGGCCGCCCCCCTTTGTGTTTAATTGGCAGAACCGAAACACACGCTTTGAAACGGCTCCTGACTTCATCAATGCGCCACCCAAAACCACCCAACGATTTTACGTAACTCGCTGATTATCATTGTACGCTATATGATGGCGCAAAAAAGTGATGAAGTCAGGAGAACCGGTTTCGCCCCTCCCCTATTCTTCCGAGTACCCCTGCCGGAATACTCCAGTACCCCTTGCCGGAATACCCCAGTACTCCCTAAGGGATACTCCAGTACTCCCTAAGGGATACTCCGTCGATAGGGGGAGTTGCGGGAAACCGGGCTGGCGGAAAGCGCAGGCGGTGCGGCATGTTTCCCGCAGCCAGGGCGTGGCGTTCCATGGCAGTGGGCGATGGGCTGCACGCCGGGAATGCATCAGAGAGAACTCCCCTGAACGCATCTGCCCCTGCTGCAAAAAGTGGTTGCAGCAGGGGCAGGAAATGGTGGAAGGCTTCGGGAAAGCTGTCCGTCCGGCAAGGTGATTACTTGCGGAGGCCGAGTGCTTTCACGAGGTTACGATAGCGTTCGATGTCATTGCGCTTCAGGTAGTTGAGCAGCGCGCGGCGCTTACCTACCAGCTTAACGAGTGAACGCTCAGTCGTATGATCTTTACGGTTTGCCTTCATGTGCTCCGTCAAGTGGGCAATACGGTAAGAAAACAAGGCCACCTGGCTTTCAACCGAGCCGGTGTCCGAATTAGACTGTCCGTACTTGCCAAAGATCTCTTTCTTAATTTCAGGATTTAAGTACATTGTATAAAAGATATTTGGATGTTTTGCCCGCCCTTGTGGGCGTAGCGGGTGCAAAAGTACGATTTTTGTTTGGCTATCCAACTGAAAACCAAGCTTTTTGCCGTTATTTTCATGAAAAAAGCTTCTGAAATGCCTTTTTATGGGTTCTTCGGTTGGTTATGAAGGCTTAAAATGGCTCAGTCGCACCTTGTGTATGAACAAAATGCTTACATTTGCCGCGACCCTCAAATTATGTATCATCATGAGCAAGAACATCACTATCCGTTGCAAGAATACGGGTCGCTCCCACCGCGTGCCCATCGGTTTCACCCTGGAGGAGGTTTACGAGATGCTGGACCTCCAGCTGCCCCACGGAGCCACGAGCGCCAAGGTGAACAACAAGGTGGAGGGACTCCACTTCATGTTTTTCAATGACAAGGACGTGGAGTTCCTGGACATCACGTCGCCCTCAGGACTGCGCACCTACACGCGCTCGCTCTTCTTCGTGCTTTACAAGGCCGTGCGCGACGTGCTGGGCAAGGAGGCCCGGCTGCGCATTGACACGCCGGTGTCGAACGGTTACTACTGCCGCCTCGAAACGCCCGGTGCCGACATGGCCGACATGGCGCGGCGGCTGAAAACACGCATGGACGAGCTGGTGGCGCTCGACCTCCCCTTCCACCGCATCACCTGCCCCACGGACGAGGCGGTGGCCCGCTTCCGCGCCGACGGACTGGAGAGCAAGGCCAAGCTGCTGGAGGGGTTGGGTTCGCTCTATACCACCTACTATACGCTCGACGATACGGCGGACTATTTCTATGGCTCGCTGCTCATCAAAACGTCGCAGCTCTACCTCTTCGACCTCATGCCCTACGGCGACGGGCTGCTGCTCCGCCTGCCGGACCCGCAAAATCCGGACTTGCTGCGGCCCATGAGGGAGCAGCCCAAAATGTTTGAGGTGTTCCGCGAGCAGCACCGGTGGAACGAGATTTTGGGCGTGACCACCATCGGCGAGTTCAACGAGATGTGCCAAAAAGGATATACCAACCAGCTCATCAACGTGAGCGAGGCCCTTCAGGAAAAGAAGATAGCCCGCATGGCCGACCGGATTTCTTCGAGGCCGGAGTTGAAGTTGATATTGATTGCGGGTCCGTCGTCGAGCGGCAAAACCACCTTCAGCAAACGACTGAGCGTGCAGTTGCTGGCCTGCGGCCTGCGTCCCTTCCCCATTTCGACCGACGACTATTTCGTGGACCGCGTGAACACGCCGCGCGACGAGCACGGGGAGTACGACTTTGAGCACATCGATGCCATGAACACGGAGTTGCTCACCGAGCAAATCAATGCGTTGCTGGCAGGCGAGGAGGTGGAAACGCCCTACTACGACTTTACCACGGGATGCAGCCGCCCGAGCGGCAAGCGTTACCGCCTCGCGCCGAACGACGTGCTGGTGCTGGAGGGAATACACGCCCTGAACCCCCGGCTCACGGCCGGCGTGCCCGACGAGCGTAAGTTCAAGATTTATGCTTCCGCACTGACAACCATCCTGCTGGACGACCACAATTATATCCCCACCACGGACAACCGTCTGCTTCGCCGCATCGTGCGCGACTACAAGTACCGTGCCCGTTCGGCACAAGAAACCATCCGCCAGTGGCCTTCGGTGCGACGGGGCGAGGAGCGGTGGATTTTCCCCTTCCAGGAGCAGGCCGACGAGATGATGAACACGGCCCTGCTCTTCGAGCTGGCTGCGCTGCGCGAGCAGGCGTTGCCCCTGTTGGAGCAGGTGCCCGAAAATGCGCCGGAGTATTCCGAGGCTTACCGCCTGCGCAAGTTCCTGACTTACCTCAAGCCCATCTCCATCCATGGCCTGCCTCCCACCTCGCTCCTGCGCGAGTTCCTCGGCGGCAGCACGTTCACTTATTAAGCATTCGGCGGGCCGCTCAATGAGCGGCCCGCCGAATGCTTTGCCGGATTATCTGGATTTTTTGGATAATCCGAATTATCCGGACTAACCGGAAAATTCGATCCGCCCCGTCACAGCAGTCCCGCCTCCACCATGCGCACCACGCGCTCGGTGTAGCGGTCGTCGCCCTCCGGGTCATACTTTTTGCTCAGGCTGTTGCCGAACAGCACCGCCACGCCCTGGTAAAGATTGGCCTTGAACGAGCCCATGAAAGCCTTGGCGATGGCATAGCCCGTCTGGTTACATTCGCGGTCAATCAGCTTGAGCAGCAGGCGGCCCTGCGAACGGGAAAGTTTCTTCAGTGCCGGACCATACTGACGCTTTAGTCCTGCCTCCACGCGCTTCATGTGTTCGTCTCGTGACTTCTTGTCGGGCAATGTTTCCAGGAAGTCGTACGTCTCGATAATCGTCAGTTTCGCCAGCTTGGCCCATGGCAGCACCTTCTTGATGTTGTAAACCAGGCGGTTGTACTTCTCGCGTTCCTTCTCGTTCTTGAACTCCATGGGCGCGTACTTCGGCAGCGTGGGAAAGATGATGTGCGTGATTGTCTGCCCCTTGTATTCCGTGGTGCCCGTTTGCGTCATGATGGGCATCTCCGTTTCCTGCACCTCCACGGTGTCCGGCTCCGAGGCTTCGGCGACCAATTGCGCCGGAGCCTGCGACAGGGCGAGAAAGAAAAGGGAGAGGAACAAACAAATAGGCTTCATGAGCTGTAAACGGTAAGTGGTTTCGTGAAATACGAAATTCGGGCGCAAAAGTAGCAAGAAACTCTTTCATGCTGCGTTATTATATATTAAAGGAGTGTCCTCTTCGCGGAAAAAGTTCTTTATTTGCATATCCTTTTCCCTACATATAATCATCTGACCTATGGCTAAGAAAGAAAAAGACAAGTCAGGCAGCCGGCTGAAGAAGAAGGCCGTTTTGCAGAAGCTCGCTGACTTGTTCAACAATCAGCCCGAGAAAGATTTTGACGTAAAGGAGCTCTTTGCCGAACTGCGTGCGTCGAACCATCCCGCCAAGATGGTGGTGCTCGACGCCCTGTCGGAACTGGTGCTCGACGACTATATCGCCACCGACGGACGGGGGCACTACCGCAACACCGTGCGCTCCAACGTGATGGAGGGCACCTTCGTGCGCAAGCGCAACGGCCACAACGCCTTCCTGCCCGACGACGGAGGAAAGAGCATCCTCGTGTGCGAACGCAACTCGCTCCATGCCCTCGACGGCGACCGGGTGCGGGTGACGATGCTGGCACGCCGCACCGGCCATACCCGCGAAGCGGAGGTCACCGACATCCTGGAGCGCGCCAACGACACATTCGTCGGACAGCTGCAGGTGGAGGGAGGCTATGGCTTCCTCATCACCGAGAGCCGCTCGCTGGCCACGGACATCTTCATCCCCAAGGACAAACTCAAGGGCGGAAAGAACGGCGACAAGGCCGTGGTGAAAATCGTGGAGTGGCCCACCGACTCCAAAAGCCCCGTGGGCAAGGTGGTCGACATCCTGGGCCGTCAGGGGGAGAACAACGCCGAGATGCACGCCATCCTGGCGCAGTACGGCCTGCCCTACGCCTACCCGGAGAAGGTGGAGAAAGCCGCCGAGGCGTTGCAGCCCGACATCAATCCCGAAGAGATAGCCCGCCGCGAGGACTTCCGCGCCGTGACCACCTTTACCATCGACCCGCATGATGCCAAGGACTTCGACGACGCGCTCTCCATCCGCACGCTCGGCGAGGGGCTGTGGGAGGTGGGCGTTCACATTGCCGACGTGAGCCACTATGTGAAAGAGGGCGACATCATTGACCGCGAGGCGCAGAAACGGGCCACCAGCGTCTATCTCGTGGACCGCACCATCCCCATGTTGCCCGAACGGCTTTGCAACTTCATCTGCTCGCTCCGCCCCAACGAGGAGAAGCTCACCTACTCCACCATCTTCACGATGAACGCGAAGGGCGAAGTGCTCGACTGGCACCTGGCGCACACCGTCATCTGCTCCGACCGCCGCTTCACCTACGAAGAGGTGCAACAGACACTGGAGCGCAACGGCGAGGCTTCGGCCGAGGACCTGGCACTGCCGGGCGAACACCCCGATCCGCTGCCCGAAGGCGCTGCCCCGGAGGGGGAATATGCCGCCGAGCTCATCACGCTCAACCGCCTGGCCAAGCTGCTCCGCGAAAAGCGGTTCAAGAACGGCTCCATCGGTTTCGACCGTGCCGAGGTGCGGTTTGAAGTGGACGAGAAGGGACACCCCGTGTCCACCTATGTCAAGGTGGCCAAGGATGCCAACAAACTGGTGGAGGAGTTCATGCTCCTGGCCAACCGCAGCGTGGCGGAGATGATGGCCAAAGTGCCCAAAGGCCGAAAGCCGAAGGTTTTTCCCTACCGTATCCACGATGTGCCCGACCCGGAGAAGATGGAGAAGCTCAGTGCCTTCATCGCACGCTTCGGCTACAAGGTGCGTACCGACGGGTCGAAACTGGAAATCAGCAAGAGCCTGAACCGGCTCCTCGCCGACGTGAAGGGGAAAAAGGAGGAGAATGTGGTGGAATTGGTGGCACTGCGTGCCATGATGAAAGCGCGTTACAGCATCCACAACATTGGGCACTACGGCCTGATGTTCCAGTACTACACGCACTTCACATCGCCCATTCGCCGCTATCCCGACACCCTGGTCCACCGTTTGCTCACACGCTACGGCGAGGGTGGCCGCTCGGTCAACGGGCCGAAGTACGAGGAGCTGTGTGAACACGCCTCGAACATGGAGCAGTTGGCACAGACGGCGGAACGCGCCAGCATCAAGTACAAACAAGTAGAGTTCATGGCCGACCGTTTGGGACAGGAGTTCGACGGTACAGTCAGCGGGGTGACGGAGTTCGGCCTGTATGTCGAGGTGGACGAGAGCAAGTGCGAGGGCATGGTGCCGCTCCGCCTCTTGCTCGATGACTATTACGAGTTCGACGAGCGCAACTTCTGCCTGGTAGGCCGCCGTTACCGTCGCCGCTACAGTCTGGGCGACAAGGTGCGCATCCGGGTGGAGCGTGCCAACCTGGACCGCCGCCAGCTCGACTTCGCCTTGGTGAGCACCAACGGTGTGCCGATGCCAGAGGAACCGAAGCAGGCTGCACCGGGTATGTCGCCCTCCAAGAAACGTAAGCGCGGCAGCGGCGGAAGGCGGAAGGGGGGAAGGTAAGCTGTTTCGCGAAGTTAGGTGGCTCGGCCATGCAAAATAAAAATCCTGTGGCTTTTTATTTTGCATGGCACTCGCCTTGCACTAACTTTGCACCCCGAATTAAGGTATTATTTTCCTATATGCAAGACATAAGAAACATTGCGATCATTGCCCACGTCGACCACGGCAAAACCACACTCGTCGACAAAATGCTGCTGGCGGGCAATCTGTTCAGAAAAAACCAAAACGCCGGAGAACTTATTCTCGACAATAACGACCTGGAAAGGGAAAGGGGTATCACCATCCTGTCGAAAAACGTTTCCATCAGATACAAAAACACCAAAATCAATATCATTGACACACCGGGCCACTCCGATTTTGGCGGAGAGGTGGAACGTGTGCTCAATATGGCAGACGGCTGTATCCTGCTCGTCGATGCCTTTGAAGGCCCTATGCCCCAAACCCGCTTTGTCTTGCAGAAGGCTTTGCAAATCGGACTGAAACCCATCGTGGTGGTCAACAAGGTGGACAAACCCAACTGCCGCCCCGAAGAGGTCTACGAAATGGTGTTCGACCTCATGTGCGACCTCAACGCCACCGAGGATCAGCTCGACTTCCCCGTGGTCTACGGTTCGGCAAAGAACGGATGGATGGGACCGGACTACGACAAACCCACGGACTCCATCGACTATCTGCTCGACAAAATCATCGAGGTGATCCCCGCCCCCGAACAGCTGGAGGGAACGCCCCAGATGCTCATCACCTCGCTCGACTACTCCAACTATACCGGACGCATCGCCGTGGGACGTGTCCACCGGGGCACCATCACCGAAGGCATGAAATGCACCATCGCCCACCGCGACGGCACGTTTGAGAAAACACAAATCAAAGAGGTACACACCTTCGAAGGCATGGGGCGCCAAAAAGCGGAAGCAGTAAGCTCCGGCGACATCTGTGCCGTGGTGGGACTGGAGAACTTTGAAATCGGCGACACCATCTGCGACCTCGAACAGCCCGAACCGCTCCCCACCATCGCCATTGACGAGCCCACCATGTCCATGCTCTTCGCCATCAACGACTCGCCCTTCTTCGGAAAAGAAGGCAAGTACTGCACCTCACGCCACATCAACGACCGGTTGGAGAAGGAGCTGGAAAAGGACCTCGCCCTGAGAGTGGAACGCACGGAAACGGGCGACAGCTGGATTGTCAGCGGACGCGGCGTGCTGCACCTCTCTATCCTCGTGGAAACCATGCGGCGCGAAGGCTACGAGCTGCAAGTGGGACAGCCGCAGGTGATTTACAAGGAAATCGACGGCCAGAAGTGCGAACCCATCGAAGAACTCACCATCAATGTACCCGAAGAATTTGCGTCAAAGATGATTGACATGGTCACGCGCCGCAAGGGCGAGATGACCTCCATGCAGAGCCTGGGCGAAAGGGTGGACATCGAGTTCGACATCCCTTCGCGCGGCATCATCGGGCTGCGTACCAACGTGCTCACCGCCTCGCAGGGCGAAGCCATCATGGCCCACCGCTTCAAGAACTACCAGCCTTACAAGGGCGACATCACCCGCCGGCAGAACGGCTCCATGATTTCGCTCGAAGCCGGCACGGCCTTTGCCTATGCCATTGACCACCTGCAGGACCGTGGCCGCTTCTTCATCAATCCGCAGGACGAGGTCTATGCCGGACAGGTGGTAGGCGAACACGTTCACGACAACGACCTCGTGGTGAACGTAACCAAGGCCAAGCAGCTCACCAATATGCGCGCTTCCGGTGCCGACGACAAGGCACGCATCGTGCCCCCCGTCATCTTCTCCCTCGAAGAGGCATTGGAGTACATCAAGGAAGACGAATACGTGGAGGTTACCCCCAAGTCCATGCGTATGCGCAAAATCATCCTCGACCACCTGGCCCGCAAGCGCGCCGGCAGGGACTGACGTTCTGCCGTTCCTGACCGCCGTCACCACGGCGCAGCGCATCTTATCCTTTCTTCGGAAAACATATTTTTCCCCATATCTCAAACAGTCCGGAACCTGTACGCCAACAGTTCCGGACTGTTTTTCTTTTCCGCCCTTTTACCTCCCCTCCCGCCGCTTCCCATCCCTCTTTTCCGCCTTCCGCACCCCCTTTCTGCCCCTTCTACCTCTCTAAAAACCGCCTTCGCCGGCAGAAAAATCCGGAATTTTTTTATTTAACTAATTTTACCGCCCCCGGTTTGGTTTATATACAAGTTTATCCTACTTTTGCGGCAAAATTTTCAGATTCAATAATGTAGAACCCTACGTTTAACCTGTTAAATCCTGATACGATATTGCAGACATTAGAAATGAAAGCAATGACGGTTGAGGTTTGAAACGTGGAAAGGGAAGCCTACACCCTGCTCCATGTTCCGGCACGTTAGCGCACTTTATCGGTATATTCTTTATTTAATATTTAATAAATTCTTTCTATTCATTAATCCATTTCACACAGAATGAAAAAAGCTACATTCTTTCTGACCCTTTGTCTGGCACTATTCTGCTGGACAGGGATTGCTTCTGCGCAAATCACGCAGGGCGTAGTGAGTCGCGACGGCTGGCGTCTCAGCTCGCCTGCAGCTCCGAGTTCTGCCATTGAAGGAGCCGGCGACGGCGACGGACGTATCGCTGCTGCCATTGATGGTAAGGAATCCACTTATTATCATTCGGACTGGACTGGCTCTAAAGTTGGAGAAAGCCTTCCGCAGTATTTCATTATTGACACGGGCGAAAGCGGTGTTTCTGGCATCAATGGTTTTGCCTATCTGCCCCGCCCCAACAATGGCAATGGTACTTCCAAGAAAATGCGTGTGTATTTCTCCAACACCGCATTTGACCTGTCGGGTGGCGTTAGAGCTTCTGACTTGACAGGATACACCCTCGCAGCCGAAGCAACATTTGAGTACGGAAATACCACTGACTACAAGTACTTTGACTTTTCTGAAGCACAATCCGGTCGCTATGTGCTGGTTGTGTCCGATGAATCCACAAGTGGTTCTTACTTTACCTGTGCTGAGTTCTACCTCTATGGCAGCAAGTTAGACATGGTAAAGTATCTGGGCGTTCAGAAGATGGAAAATTTCAAGAACTATTCTTCGCTGACCGCACTGGGCTTTACTGAAGACTATTACACCAATGCTGTCAATGCCATCAACACAGTAACGACGGATGATGAAGCATACGAAACCACCATCTTTGATTTGGCCACCACCGCTGTCAATAACATCAAGCGTGTGCTCCAAACAGGCAAGCACGTGGTTACGTTCCTCAATCAGGACGATGCTGCTAATCGTAACGGGCTGAAGATTACCGCACAGCGTCCTATCAATGCATCAAATGTAAATGCGATTGGTACAAGAAATGAAGGTGATGAAACCAAATGGACGCTCAAATTCAACAACGACGGAACATTCAAGCTTTACAATGTGGCTTGGAATGTATGTCTGGGCGCAGCTGGCTCTGGCGCACCTCTGAGCGTAGGCAGCACCAGTGGTGTCAACTATTCGTTCGTGGTTACGGATGCTACTAATGGCGTTTTCAAGCTGAAAGATGCGAACGGTGGCATCTTGCACCAAACAAACTATGGCGTTTTTGGCTACATAAACCATGATCAAGGTGACGATGCCTCCTGGTGGAAGATGGAAGCAGCCACGTTGTCGGGAAACGTGAACGAGCGTATGTGGAACGACCTCAATGCGCTTTACACTACGGAAAAGAACCGCGCTCACAGCTACTATCAGGCAAACTATGGTTTGGTAAAGAGCGGCGACGATATTGCAGTCGTAGTCAACCATTCCAGTGGTGGTGACAACCAGCCTTCTTCCAACTTGTTGGACGGCAATGCAAGCACTTATGTGCATTCTTCTTATGGAAGTGATGCAGGTTCTGACCCGCATTATATACAGGTAAAACTGAGCGAGGCAAAGAACAAGGTGATGTTCTACATGAGCCGCCGCAATAACAACAACCGCCCGAAGACCATCAAGGTATATACAAGTACGGATGGTACGAATTTCTCCGCTGAGCCTGTAGCCACACTTGAAAATTTGGAAGGAAGCAGCTCTGTAGCCTCTTACTATTCGCCCGAGATTGATTTGGGCGGTAGCTACCAGTACTTGCGTTTTGTAGTGACAGCCACCAACACCGGCACACAGTTCTTCACTGCATCTGAATTCTACGTGCTCCCCATCAACGAGGAAACGACCAAACTTTTAAGCATTGTCAACGTAACGCCTGCCAACATCAAGGGAACACTGATCTCGCTGGTTGGTCCTCAGCCCATTTCTTCAGCGTCTGAACTGAGCAGTGCCAAGGTGTACACCATTGCCCCCGAAGAGTATTCCACTCGCGGTGTGCTCTACGCTCCTGCCGGTGCTTCTCAGTTGACTGCCTGTGGTGGTTCTGCAGGCAATGCAGCCAATCAAGGTGTGGCAGTCGATATACACAGCCCAGCCCAGCAGTTCGCCTTTGTTCAGGCAAACGAGAAGTATTACCTGTACAGTGTCAGCGAAAAGAAGTTCGTTACCAATAACAGCAGCAAGGCCAAAATCAACTATACACCTGCCGATTATGTGACCATCGAAGCCTCCGACAAGGAAGAATATTTCATTATCAAGTTTAACGGAAGCAACTTCCTGAATGTTTCTACTGGTTACGGCGATGGTGGTTGCGCTATTACTGGTTGGAATAACATTGACGGCGGTAACCGTATGCGCATCTCGCCTGTAGGCGAATTCACTCCCGATGGTTTATCAGACTTCATCATTGCATGTCAGGAGCTGAAGGCCGCCCTGTCTGGCGTGAAGAGTGGCGAACTGATTGGTTCGGGCCTGGGCCAGTATACGACCGACAATGCAAATTACGCCAGCATCAGCACTGCTGCCCATACCTTCTACAACAGCATTACCAACGAAACCCCCGTTGCCGACATCACCGCACAGAAAGATGCAGTAACCCCGCTGGCTTCTGCCACCACCACGCTGAACATGCCTACAGCGGGCAAGCTCTATCGCTTCAAGGGAACAAGCAGCAGCAACTACATGGTTTCTACCCTGTCCGAAACGGGAGGCAAGACCAACCAGCTGGGCATGAACGCTGCCAACAACACCCGTGAAAGCGTGTTCTACTACGATGGCACGAACCTCGTGGCTTATGCCAACGGTCTTTGCGTGGGTGCTTTCGCTACAAATAATACGAATAGCTGGCAATGTGTTCCCGTTGGTGGCACTGCCGGTGCAGTCAGCTTCGGCGAAGGCCATACTGAAGGTACTTACTACATCCGTATGGGAGAAAACCGCAACCTGTATGACGGAACCACCTATATCGACTGTGGTGACAATGCAGCCGGCAACAACTACCGCTGGACCATCGAAGAAGTGACTTATCTGCCCGTAGCCGTAAGCAGCACGGTTCAGTACGGTACACTCTATGCTCCCGTTGACCTCATCATCCGCGAACGTGTAGAAGCATATACAGCTAAGGTTAATGGTTCTTACCTGACCCTGAAGCCCGTTGAGGATAAAATTCCCGCCGGTACGGCTGTCATCCTCAAGGACAACGGTGCTGAACGCGATGAAAACACCAACTGCATCTACCTGCCGGTAACTTCCGGTGCTAAGAAAGTCAGCGGAAACGACTTGGTTGGTACTTACAAGGCCATCGCCAAACCCGCTGAGCTGAGCATCTATACCCTGCAGAACCCCTCAGAAGGCATCGGCTTCTACAAGTACACCGGTGCTAACCTGGGTGGCTTCAAGGCTTACCTCTCACTGACCTCCTCACAGGCCAACGGCCTGAGCTTCGACTTCGGTGCTGCCACCGGTCTGGACAATGTGGCTACCGAACTGCCGGAAGACGCGCCTGCTTACGACCTCACCGGACGCCGCGTGAACAAGAACACCAAGGGCATCATCATTGTAGGCAACAAGAAAGTTATCAACCTCTAAACCCACATTGAAATCATGAAAAAAGCATATATCATCCCCGTTTCGGAGGTGCTTTGCCTCCACACCGAGAATTGCTTGGCCCTTTCCATGAAAATAAGCGAAAAGGAAGGCACGGAGCAACTCTCCAACAAGAACAACATATGGAACTCCGTCGATTGGAACTCCGAAGAGGACTAATCCCCTGGTTGAAAGTCTGAATGTTTAAATAAAAGGGTTGGGACGGATCTTGTTCCGCTCCAACCCTTTACCCCATCTGCGGGAAGTAGGTAGCCCGCGAGTACTTAACGTCATTTTTTTCATTGTTAGGACAGTTCGAAGTAATTCGCGCTGTCCTTTTTTGTTGTATGATAGTGGGGTATGGAAATTACAATATGAAAAGGCACGAAAAAGCCGGGGGCACGCATGGGAAACCCACAGGAAGAGAAGCCTGTGCGAGTGGCCAATGCGTGCTCCCGGCTATGTCAGTTGGCGTTGGGAGCTATGCTTCCGGTGCGGTCTCCACACCCTTGAGCGTGGCGCTGGAGGCTTCGATGATGCGCAGCCACACCCGTTCGCCCGGTCGGTGGTTGCCCCGGTCGAACACCACCACCTTGTTCTGCTCCGTGCGTCCGAAGAGCTGTTCGCGCGAGCGTTTGCTCACCCCTTCCACCAGCACCTCGTAAGTTTTTCCGATGCACCGCGCGTTGCTCTCCGCGCTCAGCTCGTTCTGCAAGGCAATCAGTTCCTCCAGCCGCCGCACCTTCACCTCCTCCGGCACGTCATCCGTCAGGTGGCGCGAGGCATAAGTGCCAGGCCGTTCGCTGTACTTGAACATGAAGGCCGAGTCGTACCCGCATTCGCGCATGAGCGAGAGCGAAAGCCGGTGGTCCTCCTCCGTTTCCGAGCAGTAGCCGGCAAAGATGTCCGTGGACAGGCCGCAATCGGGCACAATGCGCCGGATGGCCGCCACGCGGTCCAAGTACCACTCGCGGGTATATTTGCGGTTCATGAGTTTGAGAATGCGGTTCGAGCCGCTTTGTACGGGCAGGTGGATATGGCGGCACACGTTCGGCTCCTCGGCAATCACGCGGAGCGTATCGTCGCTCATGTCCTTCGGGTGCGATGTGCTGAAGCGGATGCGCATATCGGGCACCGCCCGCGCCACGCGGCGCAGCAGTTCCGGGAAGGTGATGGCCGCTTCGCCCGCCGTGGCCGGTTCCCAGCGGTAAGAGTTCACATTCTGTCCCAGCAGCGTCACCTCCTTGTAGCCCCGGGCCTGGAGGTCGGCCACCTCGCGCAGGATGCTCTCCACATCGCGCGAGCGTTCGCGGCCCCGGGTATAGGGCACGATGCAGTAATGGCAGAAGTTGTTGCATCCGCGCATGATACTCACGAAACCCGAGATGCGGCTGCCGCAGTAGCGTTCCGGCACCACATCGCGGTACGTTTCCGTCGTGCTCAGTTCGATGTTGATAGCCTTCTGTCCGGCTTCGGCCTGTGCGATGAGGTCGGGCAGGGAGAGGTAAGCGTCCGGTCCCGCCACGAGGTCGGCACCGTGTTCGTTAAGCAATCCCTCCTTCACCCGTTCGGCCATACATCCCAGCACCCCCACGATGAGTTTCCGTCCTTTGCGTCGCAAGGCGTTGAGTGCTTCCAACCGGTGAATGATTTTCTGTTCCGCATTATCGCGTACGGAGCACGTGTTAAGGAACACGGCATCCGCCTCGTCGATATGATCGCAAGGTTCGTAGCCGGCCATCCGCATCACGGAGGCCACAACTTCGCTGTCAGCCACATTCATCTGGCAGCCGTAGGTTTCAATCCAAAGATGCTTCATATTGGTGGCAAAGATAGTGCAAGGCGAGAGCAAAGAAAAGAAAAGCCGCAGGATTTTATTTTCTTTGCCGAGCCGCAGCCTATCTTCGCAAAGCAAAGTAGTGCAAGGCGAGAGCAAAGAAAAGAAAGCCGAAGGATTTTCTTTTCTTTGCCGAGCCGCAGCCTATCTTCGCAAAGCAAAGTAGTGCAAGGCGAGAGCCCACTTGGACCTTCCCAACCCTGCGGGCACAAAAAAAGGGATACCACTGTATCCCAACCTTGTTAACCTTAAATCTAATACTATGAAAAACACGATGCAAAGATACGGCCTGAACGCAAAAATGCAAGAGTTTGTACCTACTTTTTGTAAGATGTGACAGTTTTTTAAGTCAAAAAGATGGTTTTTGTCAATCAAATGAAACAAAAATGATGGCTTTTGAATTTCTTTTTGTCGCTTTGGAAACAGAAAGAGGAGAGGCCGCGATGGTCTCTCCTCTTGTTTTCGGGAAAACGATGTGGGTGTTTCCGATTACTTCAGGTTCGGGTTGATTTCGCCCCACTTTTCGATTTCGGGCACGATGTTCAGCGTAACCAGCTCGTCGCGCATCTTGCAGAGGTGGGCGTAACTGGCATCGAGCGAAGCGAGTTCCTCGGCCGTGCCTTCGGGCATCTGGTAGTGGCAGCCCGTCTTGTCTAGCGTGGTGTCCATGGCCATCATGATGTGGTTATACTTTTCGTTGTTCACGAAAGTACCTGCGGGGAAACGGAAGGCTTCGCCGCCCATCACGGAACGGATCATTTCCACAGAGAGGTATGCCGGGCTCTGGAACGAGGAACGGCGACGCAGCTCGATGATCTTGGCACCACCCTGGATAACGTCCTTGCGCATCTGTGCCCATTCCTCTTCGGGGAATTCGGCTGTGCCGATGAGGTCGGAGAGCTTGCGTCCGTCGATGGTCACCTTGCTGCCGAATACGGCCATCTGTTCGCCGTGGCCGCCGTAGGTGGCGCAGCCCTTCACTTCGCTCTGCATCACGCCGAACTTCTTGGCCAGCGCGCTTTGCAGACGGGTGGAGTCGAGGGCAGCCAGCGTGGTAACCTGCGAGGGTTTCAGACCGCTGTAAAGGAGCGTTACCAGACCGGTGAGGTCGGCGGGGTTGAAGATGATGACCACGTGCTTCACATCGGGGCAGTAAGTCTTGATGTTCTTGCCCAGCTGTTCGGCTATCTCGCAGTTGCCCTTCAGCAAGTCCTCGCGGGTCATGCCCTCCTTGCGCGGAGCACCGCCGGAGGAGATGATATATTTGGCATCCTTGAAGGCTTCGGCCACATCGGTGGTTGCCACGATGTTCACGTCGCCGAAACCGCTCTGGCGCATTTCCTCGGCCACACCTTCGGGCGAGAATACGTCGTAGAGGCAGATGTTGCTCGTCAGACCCATCATCAGGGCAGTTTGTACCATATTGGAGCCGATCATACCGGCGGCACCAACAATCACGAGTTTTTCGTCAGTTAAAAAAGCCATAGTGTATTTGAATTTAAGAGAATGATGTCGGAAGGTTTTTCCGGAGCTCGCGTGAGCTTTTATGCAAAAGTACAAAACTTGGGGATTATTCTTGCTTCGCACCCCATAAATTTCCGTGAAAGTTAGCGGCGGCCTTTCCGCGTGCTTCGGACAGTGTGGTCATTATGTCCCTTTTCTTGTCCTGCATCTACTTCTTTTGTGCCGGTTTCACGTCGAGCCGGAAGGTGGAGCAGGGCATTCCGCCGGCATTGATGAGGCAGGCAGGGGTGAAGGGTTTCCAGGCGTAGCGCACCTGCGTGGGGATGGCCACACGGGGCAGGCGCAGCACGATGTCGGAGCCTTCGATGCGTGCTTCATGGGCAGGAAAGAAGATGCCGTTGCGGCTGCACATCTCGAAGTATTCCGGTTTCAAGGGACCGGCGAAGCGCAGCTTTTCGGCGTGGGAGAAACGGATGCGCACCGTGCCATAACCCTCGGCCTCGGCACTGAGGGGCTGCGGGCCGCAGGGTTCGATGTGGGCGAAGCCGTAGGTGTGGTGGAGCACAGAGGAGGCGAGGCGGCGGCCCACCACATTCTTGCGCCGGGGATGCACGTCGAGCGAATCTCCCACATCGCTCGATACCACCATGTAGGTATGGTCCAGGCTGTCGGCCAGGCGACGTTGGCTGTCGCGGAACTCGGGCCATGAGGGGCGGGTGGAAATGCTCGAGAGTTGCACGAAGTAGAACGGCAACCGGGGGTTGTTCCATGCCTTGCGCCAGGAGGTTTCCAGGGCGGGGAAAAGTTTCTTGTGCATCTCCACCAAATCGGCGTTCGACTCCCCTTGGTACCACAGCACGCCACGCACGGCATAGCCGGCAATGGGTTGGATGGCGGCGTTGAAGAGGTAAGTGGGCTCGAAGGGATGGTGGTGGTTTTTCTTCTTGGCGGCTTGCAGGTTCAGCTTGGCGCGGTTGCGTGCCCATGCCATGATGTGGCGGTTTTCCATCCAGTTGCCGGCCAGCACTTGGGGAGCCTGTGCCCGAAGGGTGGTTTCGTCAATCCAGCCCTCGGTGGTGGAACCGCCCACGGCGTTGCTGATGATGCCCACGTGGCATTTCAGGCTGTCGGACAGCATCTTGGCAAAATGGAAACCGATGGCGGAGAAGTTGCGCGCCGTTTCGGCAGCACATTTCGTCCACTCGGCGCGGCGGATGAAGAGCCCTTGGTCCACGGAGTCCATGCGCTCTTCGTTCCATACCTCGGCATAGAGCGGCCAGCAGCTTTCCATATTGTAGAAGTGGACACGGGATAGGAGTCCGGCCAATTTGAGGTCTTTTTCGGCGGTGCTGCATTCGCTTACGCGCAGCTCCATGTTCGATTGCCCTGAGCAGATCCACACTTCCCCTACGTAGACATCGGTGAAGGTACGGCTGCCGGCTTCGCTCTCGAAGCGCAGTTCATAGGGTCCGCCGGCTTCCATGGGTTTCAGGGTGGCGCGGAACGTGCCTTCATCGTCGGTCCGGGTCGTTGTCTGTTGGTTTCCCAGCACAATGCGCACGGTGGTGCCTGGTTTGGCGCGTCCCTCCATCACGAGGGGCGTTTGGCGTTGCAGCACCATGTGGTGGCCGTAGGTGGCGGGAAGTGTCAGCGTGTCGGGCATCTCTGTCGTCACGCAGCCCTGTACCCGTCCGATACATGCGGCGAACAGACTGTAAACGATGAGGATGAACCAATATTTGATATGTTGCATGGCGAAGGGTGTAAAGGAATCTGCTATACCTATGCAAAGATAGTGCAAGGCGAGCGCAGAGAAAAATGAAAAGCCAAAGGATTTTCATTTTATCTGCCGAGCCGCAGCCTATCTTCGCGAAGCAAAGTAGTGCAAGGCGAGCGCAGAGAAAAATGAAAAGCCAAAGGATTTTCATTTTATCT